>JAGGUN010000006.1 GCA_021158465.1 bacterium | reverse complement strand
TTCAGCCTTCATTCGGCGGAATAAACCTCGAGGACATCTCCCAGCCAAAGTGCTTCTATATACTTGAGCAGCTCAGGAAGCGCGCAAGGATACCGGTATGGCACGACGACCAGCAGGGAACAGCAGCGGTCACGGTCGCGGGGCTCATAAACGCTGTTAAAATCGTTGGGAAGAAACTTCCAGAGATAAAGGTCGCTATGATAGGAGTAGGAGCTGCTAATGTCAGAATTGCACATCTCCTCTTCGATATCGGCATCGACCCGAAGAATGTCATCTTAGTCGATTCCAAGGGAACGCTCCACACCGACAGGGATGACCTTCCAGAGAGATATAAGGAGAAATGGGAACTGGCGCAGATGACCAATCCTAACAGGGTCAGAGGAGGCATACCTGAAGCAATGAAGGGAGCAGATGTCTGCATTGCACTGTCGAAATCCGGACCAGGCGTCATTGAGCCTGAATGGGTCTCAACTATGGCAAAGGATGCGATACTCTTCACCTGTGCAAACCCCATCCCAGAGATCTGGCCCTGGGAGGCAAAAGAGGCAGGGGCAAGAATCGTCGCAACAGGAAGAAGCGATTTTCCAAATCAGGTGAACAACTCTCTCGGTTTCCCCGGCATCTTCCGCGGGACACTCGATGTCCAGGCAAAAACGATCACAGACGAGATGTGCGTCGCTGCCGCAGTCGAGCTTGCCAAGGTGGCAGAAGACAAAGGACTGCGCGAAGACTATATCATCCCAACTATGGATGAGTGGGAGGTATTCCCGCGAGAAGCAGCTGCCGTGGGTATGAAAGCCATCGAGCAGGGAATAGCAAGAATAAAGATGACAAAAGAAGAGCTGCTCAAGGTCGCTGAAGCAAAGATCAAAAGAGCAAGAGAGGAAACCCAGCTACTTATGGAGAAGCAGTTCATTCCCCCTGCCCCACCCGAACCGGAAGGTATATGAGAGAGAAGCTTGGCAAAATGCCTCTACCCATAGTGGAGAGGCTGTCGGTCTATCTCTTGACCCTTTTAGATATAAAATCCGAGGGGAAGGGTTCCGTCTCCTCCCTCGAGCTGGCGGAGAGAAACGGGTTCTCATCGGCACAGGTCAGGAAAGACCTGTCCTGTTTCGGCACATTCGGCAAAAAAGGAACAGGATACGACATCGACCTCCTCATCGAGAAGATAAGGGGTATCCTTGGACTCAAGCGAACCTGGAGGCTCGCACTCATCGGGCTCGGAAACCTCGGAAAAGCACTTATCACCCACAAGGGGTTCACAACAAGCTCATTCGAGTTCGTCGCGATATTCGATAAGAAACCATCTCTGGTGGGCAAGCTGTACAACGGGATACAGATTTATAACATCGAAAACCTGAACAAGATAGCCAAAACCAAAAGGATAGAGATAGCTGTTTTGACCATACCAAAGGAGGAGGTAGTTGGAGTCTATGAGAAGGTTGTGGGTGCTGGAATACCCGCTGTCTTGAACTTTACACCGGTTAGACTCCTCCCAAAAGAAAATACCCTTGTCAAGAATGTCAACTTCTTCCAGGACCTGGAAACCCTGACCTTCTATCTCTCAAATCTTTGAAAAAATCTCTTGACGAGTTAAAGAAATCTTTTATATTGATGCACTCATAAGTGAAGAAAATAACTTGCTCCTACGGGGGAGAAGGAATGAAGAGAGTTTTCTTGCCAGAAAAGAAACTCAAGCAGTTTTTTTCAAAGATTTCACAGGAATATGAGCTTTTTGCCTGCACGAGGTCGGAGGGGGCAGGCCGTATCGTTCGGCTCGATGATATACCGGAGGAGTTCGAGTTCGCCCCTGTCAGAACTGCAGAGAGCCTGAGACTTTTCCTCTTGAAACTCCGACAGCTGGTAGCGAAGTATCCATCAGATGAGTACAAGGATATAACACCAGATTTCCCCAGAAGGGCTGTTATCGGTGTCAAGGGATGCGACATAAGGGGTATCAAGATATTCGACGAGGTCTTCCTGAACGACCCGGACTATGTTGACCCGTTCTACAAATCGGCAAGGGAATCTCTTTTCCTGGTGAGCATCGACTGCACAGATGCACTGGACACCTGTTTTTGCAACCTGCTCGGGGATAAGCCCTACGCCGAGGAGGGGTTTGATATCAACCTATCACCCGTCGATGGGGGGTATGTCGCTGTCGCAGGAAGCGAGAGAGGTAGCAAGATACTTTCTTCGCTTTCGCTCTCGGAGGCAGAACAGCAGGCTATCTCACAGATGGAGACAAACAGGGAAACTATACTGGCGAAACTTGAAGAGATAAACAAAGAGTTCAAGACAGAAAAGAGCTACAGGGAATTGCTCGAGGCATCCGAGGGGGCTGATGGATGGGAAACAGCAGCAGATTGTGTCGGATGCGGTGCTTGCACAAATGTATGCCCCACCTGCTTCTGTTTCACCCTATACGACCTGAAGGGAAAGGATGCAAATTATCGGTTCTCTGTCTGGGATTCATGCCAGTATTCAGGGTTTGCCCGTATGGCAGGTGGAACAAATCCGAGGAGAAGTTTGCTTGAGAGGTTCAAGCATAGATATAACCACAAGTTCCTGCACTATCCGATACGGTACAACGGCGTCTATGCCTGCGTCGGCTGTGGAAGGTGCATCGTCAACTGCCTCGGCAAGATAGATATGAGGCAAACATTTAAGAACCTCGACGAGGCAGCCAAAACTGCCACATCGAAGGAGTAGCCGTAATGAAGAATATATACTATCCGTATGAAGCCGAACTGATAAAGATAAAGGATGAAACCCCCAATATAAAATCCTTCTTCTTCAAGCTTTCCCAGCCTCTTACATTCAGGGAAGGGCAGTTTATGCAACTTTCCGTCCCGGGAATCGGCGAGGCGCCATTCACTCCATCTTCCAAGCCAGGGGAGGTAGATGAGCTGGTCATCACCATCCTCAAGACGGGAAGAGTGACAGACTACCTCCACGAGAAGGTAAAACCAGGGGAGATACTCGGACTCCGGGGACCTTTCGGGCATGGGTATCCAACGCATCTCTTCGACGGCAAAACGGCTCTCGTTATCGGCGGTGGTGTCGGGCTCGCACCGCTTAGAGCCTGCTTGTATGGACTGTTCGGCGAGCGGTATGAAAAGGTAAACAGAATCTCCATAAAATATGGAGCCAGGTCCCCGTACGACCTTGTCTTCAGGGATGAGTATGAAGAATGGGTAAAGAAGGGCAAGGTCGATATGTCCATCAGTATCGACAGACCACACCCCGAATGGGAAAAGGGAGAGTTCAAATTCGAGGGTGTTTCACAGACTGTCGGGCTCGTGACGGTGCTTTTAGACAACCTCGATGTCGATATCGAAAATACATATGCTGTCTCCTGCGGTCCTGAGATCATGCTAAAGTTCGTGACATACAAGCTACTTGACCTCGGCTTCAAGCCGGAGCAGATATACCTTTCGATGAACAGACGGATGTCTTGCGGCGTCGGCAAGTGCCATCGCTGCAACATAGGTCCGTACTATCTCTGCAAGGATGGACCAGATATGTGTTATGCGGACATTATGAACTATGACCCATTTGGCTCTATATGAAGAAGAACGGAGTGTGATGCGAGAGAGAACAAAGAGGATCTGCACATTTTGCCCAATGAATGATACCTTCTTTATCAGGAAGGGAGCGATCTCGGCTCACTTCTCGGCAAATGAACTGATAAGCACTGAATACGACCCCGACGGCAGAGGATTGTGTGCGAGAGGAAACCTTATAACGGAACTCATACGCTCCCACGAAAGGGTTCGCTTCCCGATACTCAACTCCGAGGAAGTATCTTGGGAAAGAGCCAAGAAGACCTTGCAGAAGACACTGTCATCGAGCAAGCGGATAGGAATTATAACCGACGGCAGCATAACGCTCGAACAGGCTTACATCCTCGGAGAACTGGCAGAGTCGACAGGTGCAAAACTTTCCCTCTCCAACACATCGGACTGGCTCGCTGGAATGTTTGCCAGAACCAGAGGAACACACCTCGAGGACATAGAGAAGACAAGCTTTCTACTGGTGGTCGGTGATATCCTCTCCGAGCATCCGACTATCGGGAGGCATATACTCAAATCGAGATACGGTTCAAGAGGGGCGGATATCTGCGTTGTTGACTCGGTCCCATCGAGAACAAGACGGTTCTCAAGAACAGGGAATATCCATCTAAAACCTGGCAGAGAAGCGGAATTTATTACTATGCTCGCCAAATTAGCCGGAGCCGAGGAATACAATAGCATCGACATTTCACTGCTCGCAGAGAGATGCGGTGTGACACCAGATGTTGCCGAATGTGTCTTCGCAAGATTTAAGGATACCGAAGGCTCCATCCTGATAATCTCACATACAGAAGGACATACGGAAAATATCCCTCTCCTGTATGAAGCAGGGTATAAGCTGACAGAGAGGCTCAACAAAGGGTTCTTACCCTTCACAACATACTCGAACTCCCTCGGAGTCGTCAGGGTAATAAAAGACCTTGTCCCAATAAGCGAGATGATAAGCTCAATAGAGCAAGGCAAAATAGACACTCTAATCTGCATCAACTGTTGCGCATTCTGCCAGCTGCCAGCCGCAACAACTGTATTAGACAAGCTGGCAAGCAGAATACTCATATCGCCGATAAGACCGGCAAAGAACGATAACTACAACCTCGTTCTGCCGGCAGGATTTATCTTCGAATCGAACGGAAGCTATCTTACCATCTCGGGTGATATTCTTCCGTTCCCCGATGAGTTCGCACCTGTTAGCGGGATACCGACACTCGACTCGCTTCTGCTCGACATCAGCAAGCTTACAGGTAAGGAGATATCCATCCCCGATGCGGAGAAGATAAAAGAGACACTGGATAGCTTCAAACCGATGGAGAAGGCAGAACTTTCCACCGAGAGCAAGAGACCGGATACCATTCTGACAGCTGTAGCAACAGCCTTTCCGACCCATCTCGGAGCAGGCTTCCTGACCAGAAGAACAGCGTACAACAAAAACTACTTCCCTGTACCGTGGATCGAGATAAACGAACAGAAAGCAGACGAGCTCGATGTAAAAGATGGTGAAACCGCTCTGGTTACAAGCGACTATGGAACCGCCTGCTTTACCATCAAGACGGTATCCGACATGCCAAAGAATGTTGTTTCCCTTCCTGCACACTATAGGGAAACAGCCATGATATTTGGCAGGGGGCTAAACAAATCTGTGGGTCCTGTGCCGGTAAGCATCCGGAAGGAGTGAAAGAGGTGGAACAGAAGAAAGATTATAGGGTTTATGTTAACCTGGACTACTGTATCGACTGCAAATCCTGCGAGGTTGCCTGTGCCAACTCCCACAATGTCTGGCACAACCTTTCCCGTGGTTATGTAGAGGAGATAGCGGGAATCCCGCAGCATTGTCGCCACTGCAAGGACGCCGCCTGTGTCGCAGCCTGTCCTCAGGATGCGATGTACAGGGATGAGAACGGCATCGTGAGGAGAAAAAGCTTCCAGTGTACGGGGTGTATGTCCTGCGCTATCGCTTGCCCGTTCGGGGCAATAAACCCCGAGCTCATACGGCATACCATCAGCAAGTGTGACCTATGTATAACACGGCTCGAAGAAGGGGAAGTTCCTGCCTGCGTTGCAACCTGCACAACAGGAGCACTGGAGTTCAGAAAACTGGATGAGACTTACAAGGAAAAGACGGTTCTGGGAGCACGGAGCCTTGGAAAACTCATAAGGAGATAGCAGGGAGAACAAATGATAATCTTCAACTACCTTGTATTCCCTGGATTTCTGTTTGCAATAATCATCGGGCTTTTGACCGTCTGGTATGACAGGAAGATAACGGCACGAGTTCAGTGGCGAGTGGGACCACCGTGGTATCAGGGTTTCGTTGATATCTTGAAACTGTTCACCAAGGAGACACTAATACCATCCACGGCAAAGAAAACGGGCTTCGTTCTGGCACCCTTTGTTGGCTTCTCCACGGCACTACTTGTGGCAGCTATGCTCGGCGTAGCAGGCTTGTATCCAAAGATGAGCTTCACAGGGGACATTATTGTCCTCTGGTATCTTCTGATGGTACCTTCCATCGCCATCATATTTGGCTCTTCAGCATCAGGGAACCCCATCTCACAGGTCGGCTCATCCCGCGAGATGAAGCTGTTTATGTCCTATGAGCTTCCGTTCGTAATTATCCTTTTCAGCATAGCAGCAAAGGCACACACCCTATCCATCGGTGGGATTATCGAATACCAACGGGTAAATGGAGCCAACCTCTGGAGCTTATCAGGTATCATCGGATTTATTGTGGCACTCATTTCAACCCAGGCGAAGCTGGGACTCGTCCCGTTCGACATCCCCGAAGCAGAAGGCGAGATTGCATCCGGCATTATACTCGAATACTCAGGCTCGCTTCTTGCAATCCTCAAATTGATGAAGGCGCTACTCCTCTATACCTTGCCGTTATTCCTTATAACCATTTTCCTCGGCGGGATGAACCTGCAGGGGCTTGGAATACTCTGGTTCATCATAGAATATCTTGTGATCGTGTTCATCATAAGCATCATTCGGAATACAAACCCGAGGCTGAGGATAGACCAGGCTATGAACCTCTTCTGGGCGATTCTAACACCGCTTGCGACTCTGTCCGGAATATTAAGCTATGTTGGACTATGAAAACCGCTCACTCAAAGATGGAGAGTATATATGAGTCTTAAGATGAAGGCGTTCAAGAAGTCGATATGGGTATACCATGTTGCCTGCTCACCGTGCAACAACTGTGATATTGAGATACTCGACCTCCTGACACCAAGGTTTGATGTTGAGCGGTTTGGGATACTGCTGGTCGGCTCACCACGGCACGCCGACGCACTGCTCGTAACAGGTATGGTAAACAGGCTTAGCAAGCCAAGACTCATAGAGGTCTATCTCCAGACACCGAGACCGAGGGTTGTGTTCGCATTCGGTTCTTGCGGCATATCGACCGGGATATTCGCAGGCGGATACAACACGGAAGGACCAGTAGACAAGGTCATACACGAGGTAGACCCGGAGGGCGTCATCGTCTATGTCCCAGGATGCCCACCGAGACCCGAGGCTATGATAGACGCTATCGTTAAGGCGTTGAAGGCAATATAGAAAGAGGGAATAAGATGATAGACAGAATCAAAGAACAAAAGGACCCTAATTTCTACATAAACGATATAAAGGAAAGATTCGGAGACAAGATACTGGATACTGCACACCCTCGCCACAGCAGGATATATATTCTGGTCGACAAGAAGGATGCTCCCGAAGTGGTAAAATACATATTCTACGAGTATGCTGGGAGGCATTCAATCTCATCTGGCGTCGACACACCCGACGGTGTGGAGATATTATACCATATGGCTCTCGACAATCAGAGAAACATCTTTATCAATGTCAAGACGCTCGTCCCAAGGGAAGATTTCAGGATAGAATCCATCGGGAAGGATATCCCCGCATTTGACTGGATCGAGCGCGAGATACACGAGCTTTTCGGGGTTGAATTTGTCGGGCATCCCGATATGAGGCATCTGCTTCTGGCTGATGACTGGCCCGATGGGAAATATCCAATGAGAAAGGACTTCAGGAGGGACTTTTAGATGAAAAAGAAAACAGTAATCCCGATAGGACCATACCACCCGCTCTTGGAGGAGCCAGAGTTTTTCATACTCTATGTCGACGGCGAGACGGTCGTCGATATGGATGTCAGGATAGGCTACAACCACAGGGCAATAGAGAAGATAGTCGAGAGCAAGACCTGGGACCAGGATACATTCGTCGTCGAGAGGATATGCGGTATATGCTCGACATCGCATCCGTTCGCCTATGTTCAGGCAGTGGAGGATGTAGCCGGAATAGAGGCTCCACCGAGGGCGCAGTATATAAGAACCATCATAGCTGAGCTGGAACGGATACACTCACACCTGCTATGGGTCGGTCTTGCCGGACATTTCATCGGCTACAACACGGTGTTTATGTGGGCTTGGAAATGCAGGGAGACAATACTGGACATAAGCGAGAAGCTAACAGGGAACAGGAACCATTATGCTATGTTCAAGCCGGGGGGTGTTAGAAGAGATTTCAACGATGAGCAGATAGAATATGCACTCAAGCGGATAGAGGAGGTCTGGAAGCCGAACGAACTTATCACCAACGCGATACTGGACGACCCTGTGATGCACGCGAGACTAAAGGGCGTTGGAGTGCTCTCGACCGAGGACGCCATCGCATACTCTGTCGTAGGACCGACTGCCAGAGGCAGCAATCTCGACTGGGATGTGAGGCGTGACCATCCATATGGAGCATACGACAAGGTCAAATGGGATGTGTGTGTTCAGCCGGACGGCGATGTCTTCTCAAAGGCGGTGGTCAGACTGCTGGAGAACTTCGAGAGCGTGAAGATAATCCGCCAGTGCCTCGAGAACCTTCCCGATGGACCAATCGATGCAGAACTCTCTGAGGTTCCACCGGGGGAAGGGATAGGAATTCATGAGGCGCCAAGAGGTGAGGTGTTTCACTATGTCAGAAGCGATGGCAGCAATATGCCTTACCGCCACAAGGTTCGTGCACCGACATTTATGAACCTGCCATCCTTCAAGGCAAGCTGCATCGGTGAGGAGATAGCCGATGTCGCACTCATAACGGCATCGATCGACCCCTGCTACTGCTGCACCGAAAGGGTGGGTGTTGTGGACAAATCTGGAAACAGGTCAACTCTCAAGGAAGCAGACCTCATCAAGCTCAGCCAGGAGAAAACAGAACTTATAAGGAAGAAACTGGGGAAATAAGGAGCGATGATGGCAAATCAGATGTTCTCGAACATTCTCGTTGTTCCAGCGATAGCAGGAGCCTTGTGCCTTATCCTCCCGCGGGTCAAATGGATAAAAGAGATAATCGCCTTTCTGGCGGCTGCCTATACATTCTATCTCTCATTTGCTCTATACCCCCTCGGAGAGGTAAGGGCAAGTTTCTTCACACTCAACCTCGGCGGGTTCGAGCTTCCATTTGCCTTCAGAGGATACCCGCTCAGTTCGCTCCTTGTGATATTCGCAAGCTTCTTTGTCACCATCATCGTCCTCTACTCTTGGAGCTTTATGGCAGGCAAGCGGGGGCTCCATATATACTATGCCTTCTCCCTCTGGACACTTGCTGCGGCAAACGGCGTTCTGCTCTCGGACAATCTGTTCTTCCTCCTTATCTTCTGGGAGATTTTGACTGCACTTCTGTTCTTCCTCATCGGACTGGGTGGTAATAATAAGGCAAGAGCAGGTATGGGGAAAGCATTTGTCATACTCGGCTTCACCGACGCCTGTATGCTCCTGGGAGTTGTGCTCGTCGCACTGAAATACGGAAATCTCTCGCTATCCACTCTGAAGATACCTGTATCCGATACCACATCAACCGTTATGTATCTTTTATTCCTTGCAGCCGCTATGGCAAAAGCCGGCGCGATGCCGCTTCACTCCTGGATACCGACAGCAGCGGAGGGGGCACCGACACCTGTTCTGGCTCTTCTGCCAGCTTCACTCGATAAACTGCTCGGTATATATCTTCTGGCGAGGATATCGCTCGATATCTTCCAGCTGAACGGTGGACTAAGAACCGTTCTTCTCGTGATAGGCGGCGTTACCGTTCTTGCCGCTGTCGGTATGGCGATGGTTCAGCACGAGCTAAAGAAACTGCTATCGTTCCACGCGATAAGCCAGGTCGGCTATATGGTCCTTGGCATCGGAACAGGTGTCACTGCCGGGATAGTCGGCGGACTGTTTCATATGATAAACCATGCAATATACAAATCAGGGCTTTTCCTCTCGGCAGGCTCCGTTGAAAAGAGAGCAGAGACAACCGAACTCGACCAGGTAGGTGGGCTGGCAAGGTATATGCCGTTCACATTCATCACAATGACAATATTTGCCTTCTCAATCTCCGGGATTCCACCGTTCAACGGGTTCGCATCGAAATGGCTCGTGTATCAGGGGCTCGTCGAGACACATCAGACCGTATGGCTCGTCGTTGCAGTATTCGGAAGTGCACTCACACTTGCATCCTTTATAAAGGTGCTCGCATCGATATTTACAGGCAAGAAACCGGAGGGTCTCCCGGGAAAAATCACAGATGTTCCAATCAGTATGAAGATACCGAGTTTGCTACTTGCTGTTCTATGTATCTTCTTCGGAGTGTTTGCCAGCTATCCGGTCTACAAACTCATCCTGCCAGCTCTTGGATACTCCACAAACATAAGTATAACAGCCCCGTTGATGCTTGGAATGGGCTTCTACTCCTCGACCCTTGCTACGGTGCTTATAATTGTCGGGATATTCATCGGGCTTCTGATTTACGCAATCCTCAGGACAGGGAAGATGAAGGTTGTCGAGCCGTTTTTCTACGGCGAGAAGTTCCCATACTCTTACAGTCCGTTGACAAAGGAGCCGGACAGTGTCCGTTTCCCGGGAACAGAATATTACAAGACAGTTGAGAAACTCGGGATACTCAAGGGCGTTTACCGGGACGCAAAGCGAGGCGTGTTCGACCTCTACAATTATCTTGGTTTCCTCGGGCAGTCGCTTTTCGTCAGACCGATGAAACTTATGCACACAGGTGTGCTTTCGACATATCTTTCCTGGTGTATAATAGGGGTTGTAGCGATACTAATCACCGTTCTAACACCATAGGAGAGCACTATGACAGTCTTCTATGTTTTGATGGTCTTTATGATAATCGGCGCGATCGTTGCTGTGGAGACGAAGAATATGCTCTCGGCGGTCATAGCAGTCGGTGCCGTTGGAGTTGGAGCATCCGTGATATTCCTTTTCCTGAGGGCACCGGACATTGCCATCACGCAGGTAATCGTGGAGGTGCTATCGCTGATTATACTGATAAGGGTTACAATCAGAGCGGACAACTACGCAATCGAGCGGCGGCAGGACAACTTTGCTAATATCGTTGGGCTCGTGTTCGTAGGGTTGTTCCTCGTATTCGCCTTCTGGGCTTACAAAGGGTTGCCCGAGTTCGGCAACCCGCTTATGAGGGTTTCAAGCTCCTACCTGCGTGAGGGGACAAGAGAGACTGGCGCCGCAAATATAGTCGCATCGGTCATCCTCGATTATCGAGCATACGATACGCTCGGCGAGGCGATAGTGCTGTTCACATCCATCCTCGGCGCATTTGTCATCCTTCGCCCGAAGGGGAGAAAGCATACCAGCGAGAAGGATAAAGGCAGCTTCGGTATCATCGAGGACAAAGAGATAAAAGGGAGTAGATGAAGTATGGAAGGAATGACAAAAATAGTAAAGACCGTCGCACGACTGGTCATAGGCTTTATACTCCTTTATGGGGCATCCATAGTGATATACGGACACATCACCCCTGGAGGCGGATTTGCAGGAGGGGTCTTTATCTCCATCGCGTATGTCCTTATAATGCTTGCCTTCAGCAAGAAGGTCGCAATGAGAAAGCTCTCCAACTTCGCTGCATCGCTGTCCGACAACCTCGGAGCGTTCTCATTCTTCATAATCGGTCTCCTTGGGTCAATCTTCAGCGGATACTTCCTTTACAACTTCATCAATCATGGGACACCCTTCAGGCTCGTGAGTGCAGGAACCATTCCACTCTCCAATATTGCCATCGGGGTCAAGGTCGGCGCATCGCTGTATGCGATACTTGTCGCCCTCTCCATCTACGGGCGTGTCCTTACTGAAAAGGAGGAAGAATAATGTATATCCTCTGCACCGTCCTCTTCGTCATCGGGATATACTCCATCATAGCAAAGAGGCATATCGTAAAGAAGATAATCGGTATGGTCATAATCGAATACTCTGTCAACCTGTTCTTGATACTCGTTGGCTACAAAGCGGGTGGAATAGCTCCAATACTTGCCAAGGGACAGGATGTGGCAGAATTTGCCTCGAAGGGGGTGGACCCGCTCCCACAGGCGCTCGTCCTAACATCGATTGTCATCGGGCTGGGAACTCTTGCTCTTATGGCGGCACTCGCTATAAGGCTTTACGAGAAATACAATACATTCGATATGTCCGAGATAAACAGGTTGCGTGGATAGAATTTAAGGAGATAATTATATGGAGAACCTTGCCTTAGGAACGATTGCAGCACCGCTTGGTTCAGCAATCCTGATCTTGATTGTAACGAAATGGTGGAAGCGGTTCGCAGATATATGGGCAACCGTTGTCGGTGGATTTACCCTCGTAGCCTCCATCCTTCTCATCGGCTCCGAGCCAATCGTCTACCGAATGGGTGGATGGGCACCTCCCTGGGGCATCTGCCTCGTTCTCGACCCGCTATCGGAGCTTATGCTCCTCGTCATCAATCTGCTCGGATTCTTCGTTACAGTTTATTCCCTATCGTATATGGAATGGTACACAAACAAACCGAAGTTCTTTGCCCTATTTCTGCTTATGATGGCAGGTATGAACGGCGTCGTGTTGACAGGGGATATGTTCAACCTGTTTGTCTTCCTCGAGATAGCGTCTCTGGCAAGTTACGGACTCGTCGGGTTCGGTGTCGAGGCTGAGGAGCTGGAGGCATCCTTCAAGTATCTCATACTCGGCTCGATTGCATCCACGCTCATACTGTTCGGGGTGGCGATAATATATTCCGTGACAGGCTCCGTCAATATGGCAGATATATCCGTTTTCCTGAAGGGGACTGGGAATAACGCTGCGGTTCTCTTTGCAGCCGTTCTATTCCTTGCAGGTTTTGCAACGAAGGCTGCCCTTGTTCCGTTCCACGCCTGGTTGCCCGATGCACACCCATCTGCACCTGCACCTGTATCCGCAATGCTGTCAGGCGTTCTCGTCAAGGCTCTGGGTGTGTATGCTATGGCAAGGGTATTCTACAATGTTATCCCCGTTGACCCGATATTCCTCAAAGTAATAATGGTTCTCGGAGTTATTTCTATGCTCGTGGGCGGACTGCTGGCAATAGGTCAGTGGGACATAAAAAGGATGCTTGCCTACTCGACTATAAGTCAGATAGGATACATCTTCCTCGGCTTGTCCCTTGGAACCGCACTCGGTCTTGTCGGAGCCATCTTCCACCTCCTGAACCACTCAACCTACAAGGGACTTCTGTTCCTCTGCTCCGGCTCAATCGAGAAAGCAACAGGCTCCAGAGATATGAGGGAATTCGGGGGATTATCCAAAAGGATGCCCGTGACATCCATTGCAACATCCATCGGCGCCCTTTCAATCTCCGGGATACCGCCGTTTGCCGGCTTCTGGAGCAAGCTGATAATAATTATCGCCTGTTTCAGGGCTGGAGAAATAGTCCCTGGGATTATCGCCGTTGGCGTCGCCTTTATAACGATTTCATACTATGTGAAGTTGCAGAAATACACACTCTTCGGAAAACTACCCGATAAACTGGCAAAGGTAAAGGAATCTCCATTCGCTATGTCATCCGCTATGATAATACTTGCGGTTCTCTGCCTTGCACTCGGGCTCGGCTATCCGCTGCTTAACTCGTCAATCCTGTCCCCGGCGGCAAATTCTCTGCTGGATACAACCGGCTGGGGATATATAACAAATGTCTTAGGATTTTAGAAGGCAGGGAGGAAATGAGAAAGATAATCCAGTTCGCTGTTTTGTTCATCCTCTGGCTCCTTCTAACCTGGAGCTTGGACTGGCAGGACATTGCCGTCGGATTGATATTCTCGCTTATAACGGTCCTGCTCCTGTCCGACATCTTCTTGCAGAAGGTGACCAGGCTTGTCAATCCTATCAGGATATTCTGGTTTATTATCTACATTCCATGCCTTCTGTGGGAAATCATAAAGGCGAACTTCGATGTTGCATATCGCGTGCTCCATCCTGCCCTGCCGATACGCCCTGGAATTGTCAAGGTGAAAACAACACTCAAAACCGATATGGGACAAACATTCCTCGCAAATTCGATAACACTCACACCCGGGACGCTGACGGTGGATATAATCGACGACTACCTCTATGTCCACTGGATAAATGTAAAAACAGATGACCCTGAAAAGCAGACAAAGATAATAGTGGATAGGTTTGAAAAAATAATAAGGAGAATCTTCGAATGACAGGCTATATCATCGTCCTTTTGCTGGCAAGTTTTCTCTGTTTGTATCGGATAGCACTTGGTCCCACACCAGCAGACAGGACAGTATCCATCGACATTCTTGGAACGATCATCGTCGGCTTCTGTGCTTTTATGTCAATCATAACAGGGCGCGGCTACTACCTGAATATTGCTATCGCTTGGGCACTCATCTCCTTCGTCGGCACCATTGCCCTTGCCAAATTCCTCGAGGGGAGGGGGTTCGATGAGTAACATCATAGCAGAAATCCTGCTTGTCACAGGGGTTGCATTCGACCTTCTGGGAGCAATCGGGCTTGTTCGTCTCCCAGATGTTTATAACAGGCTGCAGGCAGCGACAAAATGTGTGACACTTGGGACCTGCTTCATACTTTTTGGAGCCTGCTTTCACTTCGGAATCACAGCAGGGGGCATCAAGGCTCTGATATGCGCTGCATTCATCTTACTCACTTCACCAACCGGCGCTCATGCACTTGCTCGTGGCAGCCACAAAGCAGGAATCAAACTCTGGGAAGGCTCCGTTGTGGATAAATACCACGAAGACACCAATATGTGAGGAGGGGATAAAGTTGAAGAGACCGAAGGTAAGGGAGCTCGGTGAGGCTCTGCGTTCACTTACAAGCGCACCCTTTACAACCAAATATCCGTTCGCTCCTGCCGAGGTGCAGAAAGAGTTCAGAGGGAAACCCATATTCATCGAGGAAAACTGTATAGTCTGTGGAGCTTGCGCCGAGGTCTGCCCATCGGACGCAATCAAGGTCGAGGAATACAAAAAGGACGACAAGATGTATCGTGTGCTCATCCGGGATTACGGAAAATGCATCTTCTGCGGCGAATGCCTCGCACATTGCACAACGCAGGATGGCATCGAGTTCACGAACGAGTTCGAGATGGCATCACTGTCGAAGGAGGACTTCTTCGAGAGAATCGAGGACAAACTCGTCCTCTGCGAGATATGCGGCAAGCCGATAACGACAGAGAAGCATCTCGATTGGCTCGAGAAGAAACTGGGCGAGAAGGCGTTCGCAAACCAGACCATCATAATACAGAGGGCAATTGAACTCGGATTGATAGATGAGGAACCAGCCGACAAAGAGGCAAGAGAGCGTTTCCTCAGAGAGGACTTCTACAGAAGGCTTTGCCCTGCCTGCCGGGCAAGTATGTTCCTCAAAGAAGACTGGGGCTAAACAATCTGTCCACAAAACAGCGTCCAACCAAGAATTTACCTTGAACCGCAGCGAAAATTTGATATAATAATAACAAACTAAACGCAAAGATAACCTATAATGCCCAACAAAAAAGCAAGATTAAAAGAAAAAGCGAGAAGCAATCCTAACCCAGAAATCGGGAAGAAGGACGGCGCCAGCCTCAAGTATATCGAACGAGCCGTTACAAAACCGCGTGGTACCAACCTCGGCGTTCTAAGAACATCCAATCGGAATGTAATCCTCAAATACTCAAAACCTGGAGACCCGGTCTTAGACTATTTCTGCGGAGCGAGCACAACCGCAGTTGAGGCAAAACTATTAGGGAGAAGGTGCATAGCCCACGACATCAACGATAAGCCTCTCGAACCGGCAAAAAAGGACGCGGACTTCAATATGGGGTCTCAACAACCAAATCCCTTCGGCAAGGAAATTCACCCCCAGATCCTCGTTGGTGACGCAAGAGATTTATCTTCCTTACAAGATAATCCAATGTATCTAATCTGCACCTGTCCTCATCCAGGTCTTACCATCAATGTGAGGTTTCCTATGAAACAATATGAACCGGTAATAAAAATTATGGAAGAAAACGGCATTGGGAAAACCGCCTTCGCAACCATTCACAGAACCGTTCGATGATTGATGAGTTTATACAACACCTCAGCAGGAAGTTTGTTATTCTCGGTGTGGGAAATAAACTGAAGAGCGACGATGCAGCAGGGGTCGTCCTTGCCGAGGAGATGAAAAAGATATTCCCTGAAAGGACACTGGTATCCGGGACCGCGCCCGAAAACTACGCCGAAAAGATTGCACAGCTTGCTCCCGAAGTATTGATTATCGTGGATGCAGTGGATTTCGGAGGAACCCCAGGAGAAACAAGGCTGTTCGCCGCAGAGGAAATGATGAACTCCTTCCCCCTCACGCACGGACCAGGGTTCTCGCTCCTTGTGCATTTCCTGAAAAATTACCAGGATATCGATGTAAAACTTCTGGGAATTCAACCACTGAATATAGGATTTGGTGAGGATTTATCCCCTGATGTAGAGGTCGGAATACTCAGGTTCCTCGAAAAGGTAAAATCAAGGCTGAACCTATAGGATATGCATGAAACAGGCATCGCAAGACGGCTCCTATCGGTTATATACCCTATGCTCGATGGGAAGAAACAGGTAACGAGAATAAAACTCCGTTTCGGCGAACTAAAGATGGTGCAGAAAGACCTACTCGAAACCGCATTCAGTACCTTAACAAGAGGGGATAAGAGGTTTAAGGATACAATCCTTGAGATAGAAATCAAACCGGTTAGAGGTAAATGCAACACCTGTCAAAGTGAGTTTGACATAAAGAACTTTGAGATGAGATGCCCTTTCTGTGGAGAGACATCCATCGATATAACAGGAGGATACGAGTCGGAAATCGTAGAAATGGAGGTAGTAGAAGATGTGTGATGAGCATAAGCATGAGATCATCACATTAGAGGAAAATATTCTCAAGGATAACGACACTCGCGCCGCGGAGAACAGGAGCTTCTTTCGAGAAAAGGAGATACTTGCCGTGAACATCACAGGCTCACCCGGCTCCGGCAAGACCACATTCCTCGAGATGCTTATCCCTCATCTCGGGAAGGATAATATCGCTGTTATCGAGGGCGACCTCGAGGGGGATATCGACAGTCATAGAATGGAATCGCTTGGAGTCAGGACAGTCCAGATAAACACCAAGGGAGCTTGCCACCTGAACGCCCACCTCATATCCCGTGCAATAGAAAAACTCGACCTCAATGGAACAAAATATCTCTTTATCGAGAATGTCGGCAACCTTATCTGCCCGACATTCTTCGATCTTGGGGAGGATATGAGAATAATCATATCGAGCGTCCCCGAAGGAGAGGACAAACCCGCTAAGTACCCGCCAATGTTCGTAAGCGGGAGTATGCTCGTCCTGACAAAGATAGACCTCCTCCCATACATCGATTTCAGCAGCGAGAAGTTTAGAGATCACCTCTCACGAATAAATCCGAAACTGCCTGTTTTCGAGGTAACATCAAAGAAACCCGAGACGGTCATTCCCGTCGCCAAGGCAATAAAAAAACAGTCCAAGGAGCCAAGATGAAGCCGCTTTCCATAGCCATCAGCTCAGCAGAGGCTTATCCATACATAAAGGTCGGCGGTCTGGGGGATGTTATGGGGGCACTTCCAAAAGAGTTCTCTAAAATGGGACATAAGGTAACGCTCTTCCTTCCCCTGTATAGAACAATAGACATCGACCGCTTCGGGATAAAGCCTGTAAAAGATGTAAAACCGATACCCATCGATATGGCTGGGAGAACAGAACGGATGAGACTTTTCTCTTGCAAGGATAAAACAGGCGTTAGTATTTATTTCATAGAGAATGGTAACTATTTCTCCCGCGAAGGCGTTTACACTGATCCAAAAACCGGTAAAGCATATCCCGATGACGGCGAAAGATGGACATTCTTTGCCAAGGGGATAATCGAAACCATAAAAGCCCTGTCGCTCTCTCCCGATGTTATCCATTGCAACGATTATCAGACCGCTCTTGTTCCTATGTATATAAAAGAACAAGCGATACTCCCCGATACCAGGACAATATTCAGCATCCACAACATCGGCTATCAGGGGAAATATGACCCCTCCATACTTTCGTTCATCGGGGTTGGCAAAGACAGGTTCTACCCTATGTCTCCGTTCGAGTTCTACGGCAAGGTGAACTTTATGAAGCTCGGTATAGAGTATGCCGACAGGATAACAACAGTATCACCGACATACGCCGAGGAGATAAAAACACCAGAATACGGATACGGACTCGAGGGACTACTCTCAAAATATTCGCATAAACTATCTGGAATACTAAACGGCATCGATCAAACCATCTGGACAACAGAGAATAATCCGAACCTCCCGTTCTCTTACACAAGCGATGACCTATCAGGAAAGCGGATGAATAAGTTAGAGCTTATAAAGGAACTCGGCTTACCAAAAGAGACGCTTGACCTCCCGATGCTCGGGATAATAACCCGCCTCGCTCCACAGAAGGGAATAGACATACTAAAGGAGATATTTCCACAGCTTATGATGCGCGATGTAACATTCACACTCCTCGGAACGGGTGAGCCTGACTATGAGGAGTTCTTCGAGAAGATGGCTCTTTCATTCCCCAAAAAGGTGTCAGCGAACATCCGTTTTGACATAAAACTCTCGCACAGGATATTCGCAGGAAGCGACATACTGCTCATACCCTCGAGATACGAGCCCTGCGGACTGACTCAGATGTTCGCCATGCATTACGGAACAGTGCCTGTAGCAAGGAAAACGGGAGGACTCAAGGATACGATAGTAGATTTTACAGAGAACCCCAAGTCAGGAACAGGGTTCCTGTTCGAGGAATACGATCCCAAAGCCCTTCTGAAGGCAATAAACCGAGCCCTAACAGTCTTTGAAGATTACCCGACTTGGCGAAAGATTATGATAAGAGGAATGAAAAAAGACTTCTCCTGGCACAAATCAGCAAAAAGATACATCATGCTTTACACCAGCTGATGAACCTTGCAAGCGACACGCTGAAACTTGGAATTATCCTCCTTCTGGTAGTCCTCTTATATCTCAACTCCTTCTGGAACGAGTTCACCAACTGGGACGACAACAACCTCATCGTCAAGAACACGAGAATCAGGTCACTGGCACTCGACAACCTCAAAAAGATATTCCTACCCAGTGCGGGAAGCACATACCAGCCGATCCGTGAGTTCTCATATGCTATAGACTATGCCATCTGGCACCTAAACCCCATAGGCTACCATCTGACTAATCTCATCTTCTATCTTCTAACTCTCATCGTGGTCTATTTCCTGTTGAAGAGGTTCATGAAAGAGGATGTCGCATTCCTCGCAACAGCGATATTCGCTGTCCATCCGCTTCATGTGGAATCCGTTACATACCTCGCCGCAAGAAAAGAGGTGTTGGTCAACTTCTTCTTCTTTCTATCATTTTACCTGTACATCACAGCTGACAAGGAGAAAAAAGGAAAAAACCTTATTCTATCCTTTATCTCATTTGTCATAGCCCTCCTATCCAAGCCATCTGCTGTGAGCTTACCTCTATGTCTCCTTATGTGGGACACATACTTCTCAAAGAAGAAAAAGAACCGCTTCACAAGCGAGCTCCCCTTCTGGGGGATGATGCTTGTCATCCTCGGATACTTCATCTTCTTCTCAAGAACCATAACTCCAAAGGAGGGCTCATTCTACCCTGGGATACATCCGCTCATCATCACAAGGCAGGTTACCAATTACATCGCAATGCTCATCGCACCCGTAAAGATGTGCATAAGGTACCCCGATTATTTCATAAGAACGATGAGCCTTTTTGACAAGCTGATCGGGGTCGCCGTAGTCTCGCTCTTAGTTGCACTAATCATACTCCTCTACAAAAAACAGAAGAAGGTATCTTTCTTCATTGCCTGGTTCCTGGTGAACCTCATCCCGACATCAGGTCTTCTGAGAATCGCTATTCAAAGGGCTGACAGATATGTTTTTATCTCGTCACTCTCCTATGCAGCCCTTCTGTCTATGGGTATATTCTACATAGCAAAGAGGATAAGGAAAAAAAGATGTGAAAGGGTTGCGATACTCATCGCCCTACCGTTCCTGATCTTCTATTCATCCCTCACCGTTCAGAGAAACTTTGTCTGGCGGAACACAAAAACCATCTGGGAGGATGCTTATAAGAAATACCCTAAGAATTATATAGTCTGCTGGGGCGTCGGTAGGGCAAGGAACGAATATCACGAATATAAGGAGGCTCTTCCCCCCCTGCTTTGGGCATACAAGATAAACCCACGCGAGCCAAAGATACTCTACAACATCGGGCAGGCTTACTCAAGGACAAAGCAGTACGACAAGGCGGTCAGATACTTCGAGGAAGCGCTTGCGATAACAGGTCCCGAGAAACTGCATCCCTCTGCTATGAGGGATATGGGCTCATCATTCCTTATGATGGGAAAATTCGAAAAGGGAGAATACTGGCTGAAAAAGGCACTTGAACACAACCCAAGAGACCTTCTCGCACTGTCCGACCTCGGGGTGCTGTATTTCAGAACAGGGAGACCAGAACTCTCTGAAAAGATGCTTACAAGAGCCATCAAAATAGACCCAAAACACACATTAGCACTGCGAAACCTCGAAACACTCTACTACAAGTCAGGTGATAAACAGAAGGCTCTGGAATACCTCAAGAGGTACCTCAACCTTTATCCGAGAGCATCCGACGCGGAGAAGATACGAAAGGCAGTCCAAAAACTCGAGGCAGGGGAAACTGAAAAACCGTAAAGGCATCTGGCTCGTTCTTATCCTCTGTATAACAGCGGCACTCTACATCAACACATTCGATAACGACTACACCAACTGGGATGACATCAATCTTATCCTGAAGAGTTCCAAGGTCGGAGTGCTATCGGCAGAGAGAATTGCAAAGATATTCAGCATAAGGGTTGGCTCGACATACCAGCCAATCCGAGACTTCTCATACTCTATCGACCATACCATATTCGGAGCAAGATATCTTCTATTCGGTCTGCATCTGCATAACCTGCTGCTGTACCTCGTAATCATCTTCCTCCTGTATAAGTGCCTCTTCAGGATACTGCATTCCGAGAAGCCCGCCCTCCTTGCAACAGCAGTATTTGCCGTCCATCCGCTTCATGTGGAATCCGTTACATACCTCGCCGCAAGAAAAGAGGTGCTATTCGGGACATTCTTCCTCCTATCGCTGTATCTTTTCATCCTCTGGGTGGAGAAGGGAAACAGATGGTTTCTTATCGCCTCATACGGCTCATATATCATCTCCGTCCTGTCGAAACCCCAGGCAGTAACACTCCCTCTTGTGCTTCTGTTCTACTGGCTCTATTTCAAGAGGGAACGAAGAATATTTCTCGCCCACATCCCTTACTGGATTATAACATTCCCAGGGGTGATATATTTCCTCTTCTTCGCCGGAACCACCTTTCTCAAGGGAAATCTGAGCTACCAGGGGCTTCACCCGTTCATCATCGTTTATAACCTCGCATTCTACATCGGCAAGATGTTCCTCCCTGTCAGGCTTGTGGCAAGATATCAGGAAACCAGGATGGTCAGCCTTCCAGCAGGGAAAATCATCCTCGCATTCATCCTGCTTGCTGTGATGGTCTATCTTATAATATATTTCTATAAAAAGAATAAGATTGTTTCCTTTTTTATATTATGGTTCTATGTCAACCTGCTGCCGACTATGGGGTTTGTTAAAATCGCCATACAAAAAGCAGACAGATACGCACTCGTCTCATCCGTTGGCTATGCGGTGTGCATCGCCTATCTTATCGGATGGCTCGCAAAACTTATAAAAAAGCCATCAGCTGTTTATATACTGACAGGCTCACTCATCGCCTCCTATTCCATACTGACAGTGCAACGAAACGATGTCTGGCAAACTGCGGTAACGGTGTGGGAAGACGCAAACAAAAAGATACCAGGGGACTATCTCATAAGCATCCAGCTGGGGAACGCCTACATCGCATACGGCAAATTTAAGGAGGCTATTCCACCGCTCTATACCGCATACGATATCGATACGACAGATGAGAATCTGCTTGGCAACCTCGTCGCCGCATATGCAGGAATAGAAGAATGCGACTCGGTGATAAAATACGCAAACAAGCTCGAAGAGCTGCTCCCCCCCGAGGAAATCGCCTACTACAATAGCTACAGCATAGGCGTGTGCTACAGAAAAACCGGGGACATAAAAAACGCCGAAAGGTTCCTGAGAATTGCATCGGCAAAGGAAGAAAATAGCAAAGAACTCGTGGTGGCAAGGATAGAACTGGCAAACCTGCTATTCAATACGAGCAGGGAAAAAGAAGCTATCGATATACTCACTAAACTTTATCAAGAATATCCCGATAACTCAAAAGTGGCAAAAGAACTCGGAATATGCTACTACCAGATGGGTATGAGGGAACCCGCCGAGAGGTTCTTTGAAAAGTATCTCGAACTGAAACCGGGAGCATCGGACAAAGATAATATCCTGAAAGCGATCGAACAGATGAAAAAAGATAGAAGATGGAAATAGGTGTTTATTGGCATTAACTCATTGCTCCATAAGATATTGGCAGAAAAAAACAGTTGACAAGTGCAAAATTAAATTGCTATAAACTTCTAAAAATAAACGAAAAAATTTCTTGACAAGAGGGAAAATTACTTTAAGATTAATAGTGAAAGTAGAAGGAATAGGTAACCCTAAAACCCAAAGGAAGGAGGAAGCAGGATGAAGAAGCTATTGTTTGTAGCGTTAGTTCTTCTCCTTGCGACAGCTGTTTGGGCAGACAACGGCTGGCGCAATGGCTATTATGGTGACGGGCTCGGATATGGCACCAACGAGAGCGGTCGTATCGTTGTATTCGCCAAGATGATGGGTATCCGTTGGGAGATCGACCACACATCCTGGGCACCCGGCGATACGGTCGAAGTGACAGAGGGTGATAGCGTGCAGGTCGTTATGCCGAGAGAGTTCTACTACACAAAGGGTGTAAGTAGCGAGACGGACGAGTTGAAGTTCCATATTGAGAACACGGGCGGTGCTACCATCGATATGGCTTTATACTTTGAGGACCCTTCGGTCTGGGATGAGCACACACCTGATGCAAGAGACTGGATGCCCTACACTTCCTCTCTTGTAGCGGTTGCAAACTATATCCCTAACCAGGACACGGTTCTCTTTGCTGCAATCTTCACCGACACAACTACAAGTTATGGAGATGGCTACCCGTTCTCCGATGAGTATGATATCATCTATAACGAAACTGACGGTCACTGGGACGCCTCAGCCGATGGAGAAAATGTGGTTCGTGATTCTGTTGCAAACTGCGAGGCAAATGTCACGGCTACCGGCGGAACATACACCCCTGTGACTGCTGCCAATGCGTATTGGAATGCCGATGACGAGGGGTTGAAGCTCGTAGCGGAATACAACGAGGACAAGACAGGCAACGGTAACATTGACGATGAGGATGAGGCTTATCTCTGGCTAATGATGCTAACACCTGTTAGTGCAGGTGACTTCAATCTGCACACATTCCATCTGTGGCTTTCTGCCGAGATCTGGGATTCAGATCTTCTCGCGCCGTAAGCCTTACAAATGGGTTACCTATGTGAGGAAAGCCCCCCTTCAAAAGGGGGGCTTTTTTGCAGGGGCATCTCCCTCAGCCTACAAAAAATCTTGACTTCTAGGAGAAATGGTCCTATTATTAAAAGGCAATTAAGGAATGATAGGTTAAAGAAGATAACTACAATGGACATAAAGATGAAGAGATTACTATTTACAGCACTGATTTTCTTCCTCACCTCAGCCGTTTGGGCAGAGCATGGGTGGCGAGATAGGTACTATGGGGAAGGGCTTGGCTATGGAACCAACGAGAGCGGGCGCATCGTCGTGTATGCCAAGATGATCGGCATCCGCTGGGAGATCGACCACACAGCCTGGATGCCTGGAGATCTGGACGAGAGTGGGGATATAATAGTCTCCCCCAGCAGTTTTTATTATACCAAGAATTTAGCTTCCCGTTCAGGTACGCAGAGCGACAACAAGTTCAGGATTGAGAACACCGGTGGCGTTACAATGGATTTCGGATTCTGGTTAGAGGACCCCTCAACCTGGGATGAACACATACCGGACGAGATGGACTGGGTTCCCTTGACTTCCACTGCGGGAAATGCCCCTTGGGAGGATGAAATCCTCTTTGCGGGTATCTTCACCGATGTTACAGAGGATTTCGGTGGGATGCCAACAAGCGAGGAGTTTGGCATCGAGTATGATGAAATAAGCGGCTCAATGGCAGGGTCCTCCAACGACAATGTCCCTGAGACAGAGCTTGCAGGAGACTATAAAGAGGCAACTACTACTTACTATTATCCGAAGGTCAGCACCGACGGCTACTGGAACGCCGACACCGAGGGGCTGAAGCTTGTAGCAGAGACCAATCGTGACCGTAACGGCTCCGGGGATCCCAGTGACGATGATGAGGTCTTACTCTGGCTTTTGATGCTTACTCCAGCATCTTCAACCGACTTCACACCACACAGATTCCACCTGTGGTTCGGTGCAGAAATCTGGGATACCGACACAAGGTTAACACCATGATGGACAAGGCGTGAGAAAATTGAAAAATCCCTTGACTTTTAAGGAGAAGCGTTTTACCATTTAAAGGAAAGTATAAAGCTATCCTCGGAGAGACATGGGAAAAAGGGGGGATATATAATGAGGAAAGTTGTCTCTATTCTATTTTTTCTGGGGGTGCTTACTCGGAGCCTTTTCTCGCTGGGGATCGGTATGGAGCCTCTGATAATCGATATAGGCGGTATAACACCTGGCACGAGCTACAATCTGGAAGCCGACGCAGGCATCTCGATAAACCTCCTCGGCGATAAGGCGAGTGTTCTTGGGTATAAGCTTGAGATATCATGCCCAAGATCTGTATATAAGGGGTTTTTGCCTTTGCCCGACTCCGAATGGATAAAGCTCCCTCTGGACACAATAACCGTTATGCCGCAGGATACTGGGAAACTCAATATGATCATAAGCATCCCTGACAGTGAGAAGTACTACAATCAGGCATGGATATTCAAGGTAACTGCAAAGGCGTATCCTGGTGGGTTCGGGAAAGAGACGGCTCTGAAAGGAACAGGGATGGGCATAAGGCTTGCTGTCTCGTCATACTATATAATCGAGACTGCACCGAAGCCAGAACCCGAGGTTCCGCCGGCTGGCATCATCGCTGTGGCACCGAGCAAGCTATACACAACCTGCAAGCTCGGCGGGGAAGTTGAAAAGGAGATTACCATATTCAATAACGATACCATCCCGAGGGAGTTTACGCTTGTTAGCTTCGTCCCTCCACCAGCCGACACATTATCATACAGTTTCAGGATCGAACCATCAGAACCAAGAAACTTCTATCCAGAGGACGCTTCCTGGGTGGTCCCAAAGAAGAGAAGATTCCTTTTGATATTCAAGAAACCGCCCAAGATTACACTCGCTCCCGGGGAATCAGTCTCCTATCCTGTAAAGGTTCGCCTACCTGATAATAAGGAGCTACTGAGCAACAACTGGGAGGTTCTTCTGTTCCTCGTTCCAAAAGGGGAGGCACGCTTGAGAAGATTCGTTCGAGTGATCATTACCCCGGAAGAATGAAAAGAATAATCGTCTTTGTTTCTATATTTTTTGTTATGTCAGGGAGAGGATTTCCTTTCGAGATAGGAGTGGTTCCCTTGAGCTATGAGGTGGATAGCGTATATCCAGGCGATAGGATACGGCTTGAACCGCCTCTCTCTGTCATCAACAAGAATCCAACCTCAGCCAGTTTTTCTCTCAGGGTAAAAAAGGCGCCAGGGGATTTCTTTTTCGACTATATACCGGATGAGAGCTGGGTCAGCTTCGACGAGACAACATTTGTAGTGCCAGCAAAGTCCACCAGGTCTATCAATATATACCTTTCCATACCACCCGAGGAAGAATACTTTAATCAGCATTATCGCTTTATGATACGGACAGGGGGAAGAGGAACTGTATCAGCCGGCTTTGGTACAATTGTCACTGTCTCTACGGCGTCAAACGAGACGGTAGTGTCCTGCCCAAAGAGGCTTTGCTGCTCCCCGGGAGAAATACTGTTTGCTCCCGGTGAAACGAAAAAGAGGTTCGTGGTTATGAACAACGACCCAAGGCAGTCGGTAAAGATAAATTTCTCTTGGACTACCGATATCTCCAACCCCCAAACCTCGTCCATGCCGGAAGGAGTATATGTCTGTAGTAATATAATGTTCTGGCAGATTCCTGTCGATAATATATTTTTAGAGAAACTAGAAAGAAAGGAACTTTACCTTGTTATAGAAGATCAGTTTCTCCCTGCGGAGAAAGGGTATCTTGTTATCAGTAGCAGAAGTAGTTCAAGTTTTATCACAGTGATGAAGGAGAGAGAATAAGTTATGAACAAGAGGCTAAAGTTTGTTTTGCTTGCGTTGCTGGTTATCCTTCCCCTTTCCTGGGGAGTTGCTCTTTCCCAAAGTTCGTACACCGAATCGGGCAGGGTGTATGTTTTTACCAGGATGAAAGGACCGAGCTTTTCCGTATCGAACACCGTCTGGTATCCGGGGTATGTAAGAGAGGTTGCCGGCGAGTGGACAGGGGTTACACCATCGGACACGGTTTGCATTATGGCGGATTCAGAGGCGATAATACTGGAGAACACAGGAGGAATTACCCTCGACTTTGCCCTTGTAGTATACCCTTCATTGCATTGGATGCCAAACGAGTTCTCCGATGAAGCAGATGAGGATATATTTGTGCTTAACGCACTCGTGGGCGATATAACCTCCACCAGACCAACAGATGATGATTTTCTGGTAGGCGTCCTGACATTCCTAACAATGACGGATACAGAGATAACCTCCAACAGATACTACAACCCATCCTGGAGCACAGTACCTGGCATAAGACCAACTGGTCTTCACCTCATGGCAAGACCCCCTTCATCCTCTACTGCTGGGACAAACAAGGTAAAAATCTGGCTGAGGTTCCATGCACCAACAAGAACAACCGCCTGGGACATAAGACAGACCATTATGGTTGAGATCACTGCGCTTCCAGTCTGGTTATAAAAAACTTGACATATCCCTGGATCTCATATATCTTGTTTTTGGAAACGGAGAGATGAGAAAGCTCGGTTCTTTGACAATAGCTTTTCTGCTTCTCCTCTTTGCAAGGGAAATAATATGCTTTGAGGTTGAGCTTTTCCCATCGGTCATTATCCTTCAGGATGTTCGTTTGGGCAAAAAAACCCGGTCAAAGGAGGGCATAATTGTCCGAAACCTTACCAGAAATGATACATACATTCGAGCATACCCTGTCTCCCTCGTAGGAACAAGATACTATGAACCACTCCCTGATAGCTCCTGGATAATTGTAAAGCAGAAGACAACCATCCTGAAGGGAGAAAGTGAAGAGAAAATAAATTTTGCTCTCAAGATTCCAGAGGAGAAGCAGCTTTTCAACAGAAGCTTCTTAGGGGGGATAGCTGTTGAGGTCTCAGATTCAAGTAGAATGTTCAAACTTGTGGGAGTGGTGAAGCTCTTTGTCGAGACCGAATCTTCATTGCTTCTTCCTCTCCCAAACAAGGTTATCCTGAAAAATGCACGAATCTTTCAATTTCTACTTGAAAATTCGACCAAAGACACTATAATATATAAGTTAGATGTAGATTATCCTATGGATGCACAGGAGGTAAAACGAACTCCTGGATGTCAGCTGTTTCCAGATGGATGGAATCTGGAACTGGAAGAGGATGTTTACCCCCTTTCCCCTGGTGAGAGGAGGCTTGTAAGGGGGAAATTAAGTCTTCCTCAGCGGGAAAGGAGAAAAGGGTGTTATGAGAAGATTCTATTTGTGGAAGCAGGGGAAAAGAGGAGGTTCGTTCGCATAGTAGTTGATTTTTAACCGATAAGGAGGTTGTGATGAAAAGATTAGGCTGGGTTTGGGTTTTACTGCTGGTGACTCTTTTGGCAGTTTCGCCCGCACTTGCCCAAGAAAAGTCGCTCAAGGGTTCTTTAAACCTTGAGGAGGAGAAAAAGGTAGACGAGTTACCCGCGTTGAACCAACTCGTTCCTGTCAAAGGAGCAGGAGAGACTCGAGGTGCTACAGAGCTTAAACCCGAGGGTGCCAGAGCTACAAGTCTACCACATGAGAGGAGGACCCCTCCTCGAAAGGAGGAGAGGAGTGCGAGGCTTGCAAGGTCGGTAGCACCGAGGAGGGTTCCGAGAGAGACACTCTCTCCGCTGGACTATTCGGAAGACATTTACATCTATGTCACGATGCTACCGTCGGAGCGTCCTCGTCCTCCTGAGAACATATGGATCAACGATGCGAGGCTTGAGCCTGATGACTACATAGCACTTAAGATGTCCAGCTATGTTATGGAGGCTGATGGATACTTCGTCTACAGGGACACAGTGCCGATATTCAGCATAGAGCAATGTACACCAAGTAACAGGATTGCTGCATTCTCCGGTGCTCTGGACTTCACTGACAATCTGGATGATCCGGTGGCAGAAGCGTTGGGACCTGGTATTGCCGATACCGCCGTTAACTGGTTCTATGTGATAACCTCCTACAAGGTTGATATTGTATCGGGGGACACCATCGAGAGCTATGCTCCATCCAATTGTGTAGGTGAATTTGATTTCAAAGTCTATGACAACTACCCTGACAGGAGCTCTTACAACTGGATTACCTATGTGGTGGATGGACTCGGTCTTGGCACGGACACCAGTTCTGTCAACTTCGGGAAGAAATTGAGTGAGGCTTTGGGTGGTGGAATCTATCTTGTGATGGAGTTCAACGCAGCTACACAGACCTGGACTACCCTTGCAGAATCAACATTTGTACCGTTTCCCACTCCGCATTGGGAGTGGATAGGTACCGGTTATGTTCATGTCGGATATCCATATATGTTTTCCGGGCAGAATTTCCCCGAAACAGTGCTATCCTTTAACAAGATATGCTATCTGCCGAACCATGAGGGGAACGAGCCACACTGGCAGCTGTATCATCATACCGACAGGCCGAGCTACAACTGGATATCACTCCCGTTTTTCGAGCACTACCTCGCTGGTATTACAACGGGGGTTGAGCTACTTCAGGATATCATAGTTGCTGGTGGACACGACCCAGAAACCGAGGGTGATGTAGCCCCCTCGCTTATGAGATGGAACGCCCTTTCTCAGGGGTATGTGACCGTTGCCGAATGGCTGTTCATCCCGTTCCCAACACCGCACTATGAATGGACAAACCATGAGAATGTAGAGGCAGGATATCCATACCTCGTGAAGATGGGGACAACAGTTGAACTCTGGCCAACAAGGTAAAACAAATATTGGGAGGGAGAAAAAATGAAGATTAAGATGATGAGAATTGGATTGGTTGCGCTGGCACTGCTTATCTCCGTGGCGGTAGGAGCTTTTGCCGCACCTGCCGCGCCTGGCGGAACAAGCGGATGGGTTGAGCCCATTCACTTCTATTACTATGACCATCTGGGAGGTTATCTCACACCATTCTCCGAGAGTGTCGACCCACCCCCTGGTGAGGAAAGGTATCCCCCCGATGACTGTCATCAGCTGGGTATCTATTTTGAGGCGTGGCTCTCATATGACTCCTCTGGCACCTGGTTTGTCACCGACACAATGAACCCCTGGTATGGGGAAGGGTTCGATGTGGTGAATGTAGAGGGTTATGTTTGTGTGTATATCCCGCTTGGGAACTTCTACAGAAACGGGACTCCTATCCGCAACACCTCTGGAACCGAGCCAGGCGACACCTTACATGTTTGCACCTGGGTCAGGGCACACGATAACCCAGCTATTATCGGTGATTCCTGCTGTGTCGATACCGTGTTGTACGAACTCCCGCCGTATGTTACAATAATTGTGAACCTTATAGCCACAGGGATAGAAGAGAAGACCGACCTGCCAAAGGAGTTCTCGCTCTCACAGAACTACCCGAACCCGTTCAACCCAACAACGGTCATAAGGTATGCCCTGCCAAAGGATACGGATGTGAAGCTTGAGGTAACCAATATCCTCGGAGAGAGGGTAAAGGTGCTTGTCAATAGGCGTGAAAAGGCAGGCTACAAGGAAGTCATCTGGGATGGAACCGACAGTGAAGGGAAGCCTGTTGCATCGGGTGTATACTTTTACACCATCAAGGCTGGGGATTTCAAGGCAAAGAAGAGGATGATACTCCTGAAATAAGTTACTGCATCCGGAAGGAGGTAAGAGCCACTCACATATTGTGGGTGGCTTTTTTTTATTGACAAGGAAACTGAGATGTTTAGATTATGTAGTTAGAAATTCGGAAACAAACAGAAAGGAGAGCTATAAATGGTTTACTACTTCAATAAGGGTGGACCGCTTATGTGGGTTCTTCTTGGGCTTTTGGTAGTCGGCATCGTCATTGCGATTGTAAAGTTCATTATCCTTATGCTGGCGTCGATAAACTCAGAGAAGTTCTTAAACAAGATTCTTTCCCTTTTAAAGGCAAACAAGGTTGAGGAGGCTTTGAAGACCTGCGAGAAAACGCGAGGACCTATCTCAGCGGTTTTCCACGCTGGTATCTCCAGGCTTGACAAGGGGTTGGAAGCGGTGGAGCGCGCAATGGAGAATACAGCAGCAATAGAGGTAGCCTTTTTAGAGAGCGGTTTGATATGGCTTTCTACCATCGTCTCTGTGGCACCGATGATAGGCTTCTTGGGGACGGTTCAGGGTATGATTATCGCCTTTGAGCAGATTGCTAGGTCAAACGATATCATCCCATCGGAGGTGGCAGGTGGTATTTCAACAGCTCTTCTAACAACATTTGGCGGACTAACCGTTGCGATCCCGCTCCAGATAATTTACAACTACTTTGTCCAGCGGATAGACAAGATGGTGGTTGATACGGAAGACTCCGCTAATAACCTTGTAGAGAGCCTACTCGAGATGGAGCTGTTAAAGAAGACAGCGGAGTAAGGCATGGAATTTAGGAATGTAAAACGGCATATCAAACCCACCCTTGAGATACCTACGGCAAGCCTCGGTGACATCGTATTTCTTCTGCTCATATTCTTTCTTGTCACCACGAGTCTCAGTGCCGAGAAGGGGATAGGGCTCACTCTTCCACCCCCGGGGGAGGAAGTCGAGGTCAGTTCTAAGAACATCCTGAATGTATATGTGAACGCCGCGGGAAAGATACTTGTCAAAGGAGAGATCGTCGAGCTGGACAACCTCGAGCAGATCATAAGAGAGCATATATCCCGGAACCCGAGGCTCATAATATCACTCAAGACGGATGAGAAAGCGAAATACGAATACATGATACGCACCCTCGACAGGATAAAGCTTTCTGGAGCAAAGAAGATATCCTTAGCGGTACCCGAATTCTGACAGGAGAACCTCTATGAAGTTTAAAGAGAAAGCTAAAGCTGAGGCAAGGATACCAACGGCATCTGTTGCCGACATTGTGTTTCTGTTGCTCATATTTTTTATGGTTGTAACGGTTTTCAAGCAATATCAGGGGCTGAGGGTTCAGCTCCCTGCTGCAAAGTCCACGCAGAAGCTCGAGGTAAAGCGTAACATAGTTCACCTCTGGATAGACCGCTCAAACAGGATAAATATAGACGATGTAATAGTATCGATGGGAGAGGTATACCCTGTAATGTATCAGAAGCTCCAGGAGAACCCAGCCACTATCGTTTCACTTCAGGTAGATAAAGAAGCAGAATACGGGTATGTTGCCCATGTGATGGAGGAGCTCAAGAAAGCTAACGCTTTGAGGGTTAACTTCGCTACGCTCAGCCTCAGGCGAGGGGAAGGGTAGATATGAAGTATGCAAACAAGAGAGCAGACCTCAGAGCGCAGATGCCTCTTTTTACGAGGAAGGCTCTTATCATTACACTTGAGTTTCTTCTTTTGGCAAGCCTTGCCTTTGTTCAGACCAGGGTCAAGAAACTCGCTGCGCCAGAGGCTCAGGTGACCATACAGGTGGAAGACATTCCTATCACCAAGCAGGAGATAAAGAAGCAGAGGAAGGCGCCAAAAATTGCCATACCGATTGCTGCAGAGAAGGAGGAGGTCCCGGATACGGTGACAATTGACAATACCGAACTCATTGACACAGGCTATGTGCCTCCTCCACCAAAGGAAGAGGAGGCGATAGATTTCTTCGCCGTCGAGAAAAAGCCCGAGATAATAAAAAGGGTTGAACCTGTGTATCCAGAGCTCGCAAGACAGTCAGGAACCGAAGGCGCCGTCCTCTTGGAGATCGTTATTGGGAAAGACGGCTCCGTCGAGTCAGCCAAGGTTATCCAGGCACGCCCCAAGGGAGTATTCGAGGATGTCGCAATCGCTGCCGTCAAGCAGTGGAAATTCTCACCTGCTATGCAGAGAGACAGACCAGTCAGGGTAAAGATGCAGATACCCATAAAGTTCACCTTAAAGTAAAATGTTTTTCCTACATCTTTGCAAAGACAGGAAGCGGCTCATTCGCCGCTTTCTTCTATTATCAGATGGAAAGATGAGAAGCTGCTTTTCTCTTCTCTTTCTGGCAACGCTTTTTCTCGGACCACTCTTCGCCGATTACCAGGACGGATTTGACGCAGCAGTGAGAACAAGCCAACTGCGACACAGACTCTGCATGGGGAAAGATCTACCGAGCTCCTTTCCTGATTCGAGCAACTACGATGTAGAATGCTACAATATAGACCTCGAGTTCCTCATACCAACGAGAGGAATCAAAGGGAGTTGTCAGATACTCGTTCACCTTCTCGAGGGAGACAGTATAACGCTTGATATGGGAAGTTCTCTTATTATCGACTCGCTCCTCGTTGATACTACCCGAACAGAGTGTTTTACACGCTCGGGCAACCTTCTAACCGTGAACCTACCTGAACCAGCAGACACCAGCTTTCCACTATACCTTATCTCAATCTTCTACCATGGGACACCAACTGCTGGATATTATCGGGCACCGAACAAGTTTGGCGATGATGTCTTTTTCACATTCACCGAGCCATCGGATTCTCGGTTCTGGTTTCCCTGTAAGGATGACCCCTCGGACAAAGCGCTTCTCTTTCTATCAGCGACGGTGCCCGAGGGGTATCTTGTGGCGTCAAATGGAGAGCTTACATCTGTTGATACGCTCGACGACATGGTCAAATTCAACTGGCGAGAACGCTTCCCAATCGCACCGTACCTTATCGCCGTTTCGATATTCCCTTACATGCTCGATACACTCTGGGTAGCAGATACGCTACCTGTTTGGTTATATTACTATCCTGATGACTCGGAGAATGCTGTCTACGACTGGTATCCTGTGACGGAGGCAATAAACATATACAGCCGGTTCTACGGTAGTTACCCGTTCGAGAAGTATGGTATGTGTGAAGCTCCGATTATGTGGGGCTGGGGTGCGATGGAGCATCAGACCATAACAACCTTCGGGGATAATCTTGTTACAGGTGACAGGAGCTACATAACCGTCGTGGCACATGAGCTTTCACATCACTGGTGGGGTGATATGGTCACCTGTGGTAGCTGGAAGGACATCTGGATTAACGAGGGGTTCGCCGTATTTTCCGAGGCTCTTTATGTCGAGAACGCCTGGGGTGAGGAGGATGCAAGGGGATACATCGGTGGGATGCACTCGCAGTACATCGAGGGAGAGAGTAGAGAAGGGCGCTTCCCGATATACGACCCGGATTATATGTGGGGTGTAACTGTCTACGAAAAAGGGGGAGCGGTTTTGGATATGCTGCGCTTCCTGCTTGGGGACGATACCTTCTTCGATCTCCTCTCTGACTATGCCGATAGCTTTAGATATTCATATGCAACAATATCCGATTTCCAGAGGATAGCAGAGGAGAGATCAGGCGAAGAGCTTGACTGGTTCTTCAATCAGTGGATCTATGAGGCAGGGTATCCAGAGTTCGACTATTACTGGAACTCATACCCGACGGATTCGGGAACATACCATACCATTATACAGGTAGAGCAGGTACAGGAGGATGCTCCGCTTTTCCGTGTTCCCTTGGTTATGAGACTGCGGGTGGGAGGAGAGTTTGTCGTGGACACTGTGATGATAGAAGCAAGAAGATGGAACCGCTTTGAATATGACTTTCCTGAGATAGCCGTCGTCAACGACTTCAACTATCACAACCACGCTCTTTGCACATACCGCTTTGCTGGAGTTGGTATTAAAGATACGAGCTCCTCACCACCAAAGGAACTATCTCTGACCGTTTCCCCTAATCCGTTCAACCTGTCAGTTGTCATCTGGACGAATAGGGAAGCAACTGTCGAGATATTCGACATCAAAGGTGATAGGGTCTGCAGTTTCACCGCAGACGGCGAAGCCATCTGGCGTCCCAGAAAACTTTCGTCTGGTGTCTACTTAATAAGAGCGAGAAGCGGCGATGAGTTTGTCACATCGAAAGCCCTTTTCCTCAAATGAGGAAGATCCAAACAATAAGAGGAATCACCGAGGGTATATTTCTTGGAGTGACCGTTCTGCTTATGGTGTTTTTCCTGAAACCGTATGCCGCTGTGCATAGTATATGCCCGTTCTCGCTGGTAAACCTTCTGCTCATCAATATATCAACCAGATTCGAGGCAGGGGTCTTCTTCCCGACGGGAGTAACAATAGGAGCAACAGCCGTTTTGTCCTCGCTTGTCATACCACGGTTCTTCTGCGGCTGGATATGCCCCATCGGAACAGTAGAGAGGCTACTCTTTGCAGCAGGCAAAAAGCTGGGAATTTCCTGTAGACTCCCCGGGAATTTTTCCTATGTTTATTTTTTTGCACCTCTCCTGGTTCTTCTTACAGTGTCGTTCCTTAGCATAAAGTCTGGTGTTATCTGCTGCCAGAGCATCTGCCCTCTCTTCTACCACACGAAGCTTCTTGGAACGGTGTCTATTGTTCTTCTTGTTCTGTTTGTTGCAGGTTCCCTTGTAATCGAGCGGTTCTTCTGCAAGTTTGTCTGCCCGTTCGGTGTGATATTGGGCGTATTCGGGCTGTTCTCGATATTCACACTCAGGTCCACCTGCTTCGACAAACCTTGCTTGGAACAGAATTGCACACTTGCGAGTGTATGCCCTGGCGAAATCGACCTTTACAGGGCAAATGTGATAAGATCGGTTAACTGTTATGGCTGCTTAAAATGCACAAGAGGCTGCCCGTTAGGGAGAAACTTCAAGCTGGGAATAAGATATGCAAAGAAAGATAGCGGTGATCGATGATGAGGAGAGGTTCTTAGATCTCTTCAAGAAGATCCTCACCTCCCGGATTGGCAATATCGAGGTAGCCACCTACCGGAAGGCGAAAGATGCACTCAATGACCTACTGAGGAAGGATTTTGACCTCATCATAACTGACCTTATGATGCCGGAGATGGACGGTCTTGAACTCCTCCGAAAAGCGAAGGAAGCAAAGCCGAATGCAACCATCATCGTTCTAACAGGATACCCATCCATTGAAACCAGCGTTACCGCAATGAAGGAGGGGGCTTACGACTATGTGGAAAAGCCGATAAACAACGATGCTTTAGTCATCAAGGTGAACAAAGCACTCGAGCGAGCGCAACTCCTACGAGAACGGGAGAACCTTTCGCAAATTGTTCAGGGGAGAAGGTTCGAGATAATCGGAACAAGCAAGGCGATCCAGACCGTAAAGCAGCTGGTAGAGAAAGTTGCTCCACAACCGGTCTCTGTGCTAATCGAGGGGGAATCTGGAACAGGTAAGGAGCTTGTGGCAAGAAGGATACATCTGTTATCTCCGAGGAGGAGTTCATCGTTTGTTGCCGTTAACTGCGCTGCAATCCCGGAGGGGCTATTCGAATCGGAGCTATTTGGGCACAGGAGAGGCTCATTCACGGGAGCAGTGAGCGAAAGGAAAGGGCTGTTTGAGGAAGCAGACTCGGGAACGCTCTTCTTAGACGAGGTGGACTCTGTTCCAAAAGAATCCCAGGGAAAGCTCTTGAGAGCAATAGAGATGGGGGAGATAAGAGCAATCGGCTCCGATAAGCCGAGATTCGTCGATACAAGGATTATCGCCGCAACAAAGAAGAACCTCCTTTCGCTCGCCCAATCGGGGCAATTCAGGGAAGACCTTTACTACAGACTGAATGTAGTCAAGATAAAAATCCCACCGCTCAGGGAAAGAAGAGAGGATATCCCCCAGCTGGCATACTATTTCCTTAAGATATACTCACAGAAGCTCGGGAAGAATGTTACGAAGATATCAGACTCCTTTATGAGAAGCCTCATCAGCCGTAGATGGGAGGGGAATATAAGAGAACTGGAAAACCTTATCGCTATGGAAGTTGCCCTCTCCGATTCGGATACTCTCAGGGGAAGCTACTCCGAAACGACCCTACCCAACGAGACAGAATTCAGCGGGAATATAACATACAAACAGGCACGAGAAGAGTTCGACAAAAGCTACATCCGTTCCGTTCTCGCGAGGACAGGCTGGAACATATCAAAAGCAGCGAAACTTGCCGGAATGAAAAGGCAAAGCCTCCAGTATATTATGAAGAAATACGGGATACGCAGGGATGAAAACATCTGAAGAAAACATTGCCAAGGTTATCAGCACCAACAAAAAGGCTTTACTTCTGTATGACATTGTCGAGCGGCTCGAGGCAGGGATCGAACTTGTGGGCAGCGAGGTAAAGTCTGTCCGCTCTGGGAGAGTAAACATCTCAGACGCATTTGCAATGGTGAAGAGAGACGAGCTTTTCATCTACAATATGCATATCTCACCCTACGAAAAAGCGGCAGTCTTCAAACCGAACCCCAGAAGAACAAGAAGGTTGCTTGTCCACAAGAAAGAGATAAGGAAACTTAGTTCGAAAACGAGCCAGAAGGGATACACCATCGTCCCTTTGCGGATATATATTACAAGGCGCGGGCTTGTAAAGCTGGAGATAGCCCTGGTGAGGGGAAGAAAGAAATTCGGCAGAAAGGCACAGCTTGTGGAAAGGGAGAAAGAACGTGAAAAACAGCGTGAACTGGGGGAATGGCTTAGGGGAAGGGGATAATGAGGAAGAGTTCTCCCCGTGTATCACTTATAGCTTCCACACCTGACCCGCAGAGGGTATTGACCGCGGCAACAAGACTCTCCTACAAAGAGGGAAGTGCGACAGATATATTCAATTCGACGCCACCAGGCGGGCAGGCAGATTCCCTTTTCCGTGTGGCGAGTATGGGGCATCTATCGGTCATCGAGCATTCCGGCTTTACATTTGCTATTGAGAATGTTTCCGCCCTTGTCGAGCAGTTCTTGATAGAGTTCAGGCTCGCCTCCTTCACCGTCCAATCGAGGCGGTATGTCGACTACTCGGAGGCAGGGTTCATCGTCCCGAGGATATTGCCAGAGCCAGAGCTACCGCTCTTCCCAGGGCTTACTACATCTTACCCATACATTATTCCTGAGATAGGGGAAAAAGGGCTTTACCGACGATACATCTCGGTTATGCAGTTCCTCTTCGAGACATATCGCAGACTCACCAAAGCTGGCATCCCACAGGAGGATGCGAGGTTTGTCCTGCCATATAGCTTCAAGACCAACCTATTCTTCACGGCGAATGCGCGGGAGATGATGAATATTATATCCCAGGCGATCCACGGCAGGGGAAAGAACTTCCCCGAGATAAGATGGGTGGGAGAAAGATTGCTCGAGGAGATGCAAAGAGTTCTTCCTGGTATATTCTCTAATCTCGGGAACCTTGTGGAAAAACCAGCAGAGGGCGACTTCATCCACAAGCTATCGAGGGAACGGAACCTTACTCGTTCCGAGGAGAGGGAGCCAACCGTTGAACTCCTCTCCTATACACCTGACCCGGAAAGGGTTGTATTCACTGCTGCAGTTATGGAGAAAAGCCTGGGAGACACAGAGACAATAAGGAATCTATACACAAAGGAGCTTTTCGAGAGCGTTTTGGATTCCGTTCTTTGTTCCCTGCGAGAGAGGGCTCTTGAGCAGGCAAGCTTCTGCTTTAGGATAAGAGGCATTTCACTCCCTGCCCTGACACATATAACACGCCACAGGATGCACTCACCCGTTATACCCAGCCTTACCGATATCGGCAAGAGTAGGAACTTCGTTATTCCGGAAACGATAAAAAGGAGAAAAGAGCTTCTACGCCTTTACAAGGAAGCGTTCCGACGCTCAGAGGGCTTGTATGAGAAATTCCTTGCATCTGGTGTGCCAAAAGAGACAGCTGTTTATACATACCTTTCAGGGAATACAACAGAGATCATAACGACTATGAATGCGAGGGAACTATATCATTTCTTCGGGCTTCGCACCTGTAACCGAGCCCAGTGGGAGATAAAAGTTGTTGCCGAGAAGATGCTTACACTTGTGAAAGAGGTTGCGCCTATCATTTTCAAGAAGGCTGGTCCAAGATGTATCCGCCTCGGATACTGCCCTGAGGGGAAAAGGAGTTGTGGGAAGTTTGACGAGGTGAGAAAACGATATTCCGAGATATAACAGTCAGTTTTTCTTGACATCCAACCTTTGCGCAATAAATTTAATCTCCAATTTCAGGAAAGGGATACTATGATGCAATTCAAAGGAGGAGTTCATCCACCGGAACACAAGGAGCTTACTGAGGAAAAGCCGATAAGGAAGGTTGCCCCGCCAAAGATTTTATACATCCCTGTCTCCCAGCATATTGGAGCACCAGGGAAACCGATTGTTGCAAGGGGAGATAAAGTTGATAAAGGGCAGAGGCTAACTGAGCCTGCAGGGTTTGTCTCTGTTCCTGTGCATTCATCCGTCTCTGGGGTTGTCAAATCGATTGAACCTTTCCACCATCCACTCGGCAGAAAGGTTGATACAATCATAATCGAGAATGATGGCGAGGAGCATTTCTCCTCTGAGCTAAGAACTGTTGAGGATTGGCAATCTCTTTCTCCAAAGGATATTATCGAGATTGCGAGAAATGCTGGTCTTGCTGGTATGGGTGGAGCAACATTCCCGACGCATGTTAAGCTCTCACCTCCGGAGGGCAAAAAGATAGACACAGTCATTCTAAACGGTGCGGAGTGTGAACCGTATCTCACCGCGGATTACAGGCTCATGCTCGAATTCCCCGACGAGATCATCGAGGGGATGAAGATGATAATGTATACCCTCGGCGCGGAAAACGGATTCATCGCCATAGAAGATAACAAGCCCGAGGCTGTGAAGGTATTATCACAAAGGCTTTCAGGGGACAATATAACGGTTGTATCGCTCAGGACGAAGTATCCGCAGGGCGCTGAGAAGCAATTAATAAAGGCTCTGACGGGTAGGGAGGTTCCCTCGGGCGGCTTGCCTTTCGATGTTGGAGCCTATGTCCAGAATGTTGGAACAGCGAAAGCTTTATTTGATGCTGTAGTGCTTGGAACTCCGCTCATCGAGCGAGTGGTAACTGTCACTGGCTCGATCGTGAACACACCGGCGAACCTCCTTGTCAGGATCGGGACACAGGCAAAGGAGCTCATATCCGCCTGCGACGGCACAAGCCAACCACCAGCAAAGATCATTGTAGGCGGTCCTATGATGGGAATTGCACAGTATACCGACGAGTTCCCCATCATCAAAGGGACAAGTGGGATACTCATTTTGGGGCAAAAAGAAGCCACAGTCAATGAGCCGAAACCTTGCATCCGATGCGCAAAATGTGTAGATGTTTGCCCAATGAATCTGGTCCCGACTGAGCTTGCAGATTTCGTAGAGAACTCAAACTGGGAGCAGGCAGAGGATAACCATATATTGGATTGTATCGAGTGCGGCTCCTGCTCCTTTATCTGCCCTTCGGAGCGCAACCTTGTCCAGCTCATAAAGTATGGAAAGTCCGAGGTGACAAACATTATAAGAAGCAGGAAACAAGATGGCTAACAGCGCAAAACTCATTGTTACACCAGCACCCCATCTCAAGGGGCGATACAGCGTTCCAAAGATTATGTATGCAGTGGTCTTAGCGCTCATACCTGAGCTCGTGTTTGCCACATATCTGTTCGGTCCGAGGGCGCTCATTCTAACACTTATCGCCGTGGCATCGGCAGTCGGAACAGAAGCGGCAATCCAGGCAATAAGGAAAATTCCCATAACCGCGCTTGATGGTAGTGCAATTATAACGGGGATGCTCCTCGCTTTCAATCTACCACCGGGGGTGCCCTACTGGATGCCTGTTGTTGGGGCGTTTGTCGGGATTGCAATAGGCAAACATGCGTTTGGAGGACTGGGGTATAATCCGCTCAATCCGGCACTCATTGGAAGGGCATTCTTGATGGCGTCTTGGCCGGTGCAGATGACAACACTCTGGATACCGCCAAAGGGTGGAACACTTTCGGGCATCGCTGCGGTGACCACAGCTACACCGCTTAACGCCTTCAAACTGGCGGCAAAGATAGTCCGAGACCCGGCATCGGGAGCGGAGAAAGTCTCACAGGCTAACCAAACCATCAAGGGGCTGTATTCTGGTTGGCAAAATATGTTCTGGGGAAAGATAGGCGGATGCATCGGTGAGACATCAGCCGCTCTTATAATATTGACAGGGATTATCCTCATAATAGTCAAGATAGTTGATTGGAGGATACCCGTCTCATACATCGGAACGGTGGCTCTACTTGGCTGGATACTTGGAGGAGAAAGCGGATTTTTCCATGGAAATGTTCCCTTCCAACTGTTCACAGGCGGGCTTATGTTGGGTGCATTCTTTATGGCAACCGATATGGTTACAAGCCCGATAACACCAAAAGGAAGATGGATATTCGGACTTGGCGCGGGTGTCTTGACGGTTTTGATAAGGCGGTTCGGTGGATATCCTGAGGGGGTATCATACTCTATCCTGCTTATGAATATCACTGTGCCGCTCATCGACCGGTGGACGAAGCCGAGAATATTCGGGGAGGTCAAGAAGAAGTGAAACCCGATGGAATACTGAAGCTCGGAGGAACACTTTTCATTGTGACGATCGTTGCGGCGGTGGCTCTTGGCAAGATTAACTCGATTACTCGCCCAAAGATAGAGGAGCAGGAAAGGCTCGAGAAACAGCAGGCGATAAGGTCCGTTATGCCCGATGCAGCGGTATTTATCCGGAGGGAGACAAAAAACGGTAAGGAATACTACGAGGCATACAAAAACCCGGACACCACAGTATCTCTGGGGTATGTTACAACGGCGTATGGAAGCGGCTTCTCATCGACTGTCAGGACAATTGTTGGAATGGATAAGACCGGCAGGATAAGAGGTGTTAAGGTTGTCTACCAGCAGGAGACTCCAGGGCTCGGAACACACTCACAGGATGATTGGTTCCAGAAGCAGTTCATAGGACTTACCACAAATGAGCTTCTGGTGGACAAGGATGGAGGCAAGGTAAAGGCGATCACGGGAGCAACCATCACATCACGGGCTGTCACAAACTCTATAAAAAGATCATTGAATGAGCTTTTCTCCTATTTGCCCCCTCTCGGAACGGAAAGGGACAGCCTCAACGAGGGCGAAAACCGATAATTTTCCCTCTCCTTCGATAAAGCAGGATAGCTGCAGAAAAGCTCAACCGTCGCCCAGCCGACAGGCGTAAAAAACATACCGAGCGTCAAATCGACTAAGTAGTGTCCCTTTATATCCTCTCCGAGAAGGATGTATACCTCCCCAGTTAATCCCAACCTTGGCTTGTCAGCGATATAGACAGGGTATCTAATCCAGTAGTCTATCTCCGCCTCATTGGAAAGCCCCTTGTTCTTATCTCCTGTCAGATTACGAAGCCATATCGCAAGATGTCCAGAGAAGTCGAGCGCCTCATTGTCCTGATAGTCCCGAGTGATGCTTGACACGCCAACTGTTACATCAAAGCTACCTGTTCCAAGTGGAGAGACCGAGGTCGTATCACCAGTGGGGAAGCTTGCCCCGACAAAAAGGCAAGGGACCTCATCCGATACGCGGTTCCGGTAGCCCAAAATTGTAACTATGTCACCCATCCCACTTACCTTTTCCCTTGTATCAAAGAGGAAGAAACGCTCTTTATAAGGGATACGAGCCTGAATGAATATTTCTCTGGTCGGTGAAAATGTTACATCTGCTTCGAGCATTCGCTCGACGAGCATGGAATCCTTGAGCTCGACAAACCCAGCGTGCCCTGGCGAATAGAAACGGGTATAATCACGGTAGGAGAAGCGGGTATCGACAAGGAGATATTTATCCCGCGAGAGATCAGCCCAAACACCGTATCTCGGCAGGGGCAATGCGAAAACAACATCTGGCAAAAGAATAGTGATAAGAATAAATATCCTTTTCATAAGCCCCCTTCGCGCAATCTTTCGTCAACAGAACCATCGGGAAGCATCCAATCCGGATGTGGTTCTCCTTTCTCCTCCATCTGATATCGAACGCAGTTTCCCCAATCCCCCTTGCAGTAAAGCTCTATCCATCTCCTATCCAATCTACCCTCTTCGTAGAACCTCTTCATTGGACACACAGGATACCATTTACAATCCGTGAGAAGAAAACGCATCCTGCAGTAGTTTTTCAGCATTTCTTCCTTGACAGACGGCTGATAGAGAGGAGCTACAGGGTGTCTCAAAGGGAATATCTTCCTATCGTCGGTGAGAATAAGCTTGCCATAAACTTCACGGAACTCTGGCTTAGGCGGCACCGGAATAGCATATCTCTCAAAGATATATCTGGTTGCATAATAACCCAGTGGAATTAGTATATCGGGATCTACTATTTCTATCTCCTTGAGAAGATACTCACCGCAAATATCGATCTCGTCTTGCTTTGGTCTTCTATACTTTGGGAGCATACATTTAATCAGATTTGTCATATAAATCTCTTCCCGTTTGACCCCGGAGGCTTCCAACAGTTCATCCAACACCTTCCCAGAGGGACCAATAAACATCTTTCCTTCTCTATCCTCATTTTCTCCGGGTGCTTGCGCTATCAGCATCAATCTGGCGTTTCGTTTCCCCTGACCGCAGATAGCGTTCCTCCTCGTCTCCGATAGCCTACACCTGCTGCATCCTCTTATCTGCTGATTTAGTTCGTCGATGGTCATTTTATCTTTGATGCAAATATACAAAAAAACATCCTCAACGCAACGGATTAAAACGCTTGATTTTGTAGAAAAATTCTTAGATTAGAGGTATGTATAGGAACGGATATTGGAAGAGCCTCAATGGGCAGCTTGTTGAGTGCTTCCGATGGATTGTTGCAGGGGTATTCATCGGTACCACGACAGGCGGTCTCATCTATATCTTCCAGCTGTTCTTGTTTCTTGGTATAGAGGCAATTTCTCCCGCCCTATCGCGCCTCTGGGGTGTTATTCTTTTGCCTCCTGTTGGTCTATTTCTTTCGGGGCTTATAATCTCCAAGAGTTCTCGGAGGACCCGACACGGGCTTGTCAGGGTGTTTGCGGCTGTTCACAGGGAAAAGGGGACTATGGGGATACTCAGCATTCCCGTGGAGATACTCGCTTACACGGCGACGGTTGCCTTCGGTGGAAGTGGTGGGAGAGAGGGACCGGCAATTATGGTATCTGCCGCTTGGGCATCCAACCTTGGAAGACTACCCATCCTTAGGCGGATTTCACTTCGGTACGTTGTCATCGCAGGGGTTGCAGCTTCGTTCTCGGCTCTATTTAACGCTCCCATTGCAGGGGCTGTCTTCGGCGCCGAGCTTTTCTTCCTAAACAACATAGAGTACCGTTCTATCGCTCTCTCTGGGTTCGCAAGCATCTCGGCTCACCTCGTCTATATTCAGCTTTTGCCAAATGCATTGTACTTCTCAATCCCTTCAAGCATCCATAATTACAACCTCCCACCGAAGAATATTGTTACCTACATTCTTCTTGGAATCCTATCTGGTGTTGTATCAAGTTTCTGGACAAGGTTTTTCCGGACCGTGCAGCTTTCCTTCAGCAGGTGGAAGAAGAAGCTCTATCTGAAGACCGCATTTGCAGGTGTGATCCTTTCGATACTGTATGCGATAAACTACATCTTCATAGGGAAAGAGCTACACATCTGGGGGCTGGGATATGAAACGATAAACGCACTCTTTGAGAACCCTGGCGAGATTGCGCCCCTTGTCATTATCTTTCTTCTTGCTGGGAAAATAGTTGCTACAGGGCTGACAGTTGGTTCTGGGGCTGCTGGTGGGCTGGTACTTCCGACATTTTTCATAGGGGCTGCTGTCGGTGCGTTCTTCGGACAACTCCCTCTTGGCATCCCCCCGGAGATAGCCTCTGTTGCCGGTGCATTATCATTCTTCGCATCGTCAACGAACACCCCTCTCGCTATGACAATATTCTCCGCGGAGGCAGCAGGAATACCACTTGTCCTCCCCACTATGGTAGCAAGCCTCGTCGGGCATATCATCTCGCGGAAGGACTCCATCTTCACCGAGGCAGGACGCTTCTCCAAACAAAGGATTTGATTTTTTGACAAACTTTGATAGATTTTTATCAGTTAGAGCAGGAGGGAAAATGAGAACCTTCGTTCTCACACTCATTCTGATCGCCGCTGCCTTTGGGTCCGCGGACGCACAGGATACATTATCCCTCTTTAAGAGTTTTGCAGGTGATGAGTCAGGTGCATATTATGGTTGGTCAGCCTGCGGCGTAAATCTGATAGGAGATGAACATCCTGATCTCATCATTGGAGCACCTATGAGGAACTCATCCCGTGGAGCGGTATTCATCTATCGCGGTGGACCGGATATGGACAGTCTGCCAGATTTCATCATAGAGGGTGAAGAAGAGCGCGACCAGTTCGGCATATCGGTATCCCCGGCAGGCGACTTCAATGGAGATGGCTTCTCCGATCTGCTTGTCGGTGCAAATGTCTCACTCGGCATAGGCAAAGCTTACATCTTCTTCGGTGGACCGTCGTTTGATGGTGTCCCCGATGTTGAGATGTCAGGACGCGAGTTCGTCGACAACTACGGCTACGCTGTAACCGGGCTTGGAGATATAAACGGGGATGGGTTCGATGATGTAGCGGTTGGTGCACTTTACAACGATGCACTTGGAGACCGAACTGGTCAGGTTTATATCTACCTTGGCGGGGTAGCAGGAGATGGCGAAGCAGACATTGAGCTGACAGGGCTTGACTCACTGAACGACTTCGGGTGCGACCTTGACGGAGGATACGACATAAACGGAGATGGTGCCCCCGACCTGATTGTTGGTTCTGTTCAGGCTGGTAGATACTGGGAGGCTCCTGGGCTTGCCGAGATTTTCTTTGGTGGCGAGCCACTTGATACGGTTCCAGATGTAATCGTCAGTGGTGAGGAGCCGATGGACTTCTTCGGCGGAGTTGTAACAGGGATAGGAGATATGAATGGGGATGGATACGATGATTTTGCGTCAGGGGCATACCATCATCACGGGGACGCAGAGTCCTCTGGGAAGGTTTATGTGTATCTTGGTGGTGAGGAGCCAGACAGCATTCCTGACCTTGTCATCGAGGGGCACGGTGAGGAGCAGAACCTTGGCACAAACATATCCTCTGTCGGCGACATAAACGGAGACGGTTTTTTTGACCTTGCAGTTGCCTCAAGCTATGATCCCGTAACAGGCGCACACGGCGGTATGGTGAGCATATACTTCGGTGGCGAGATTCTCGATACCATTCCGGACATAGTGATGTTCGCCGAGAACCCCGGCGACCGTTTCGGCTGGGATATAAGCCGCATTGGCGACATAAACGGCGACGGATACGAGGACATAGTCATAACAGCGCCTTTAGCTGACTGCTATCGGGAGGACGATGGCAAGGCTTACATCTATCTTGGATATGCATCGAACAGACCACCCGAGGCAGAGTTACTATTCCCACCCATAGGAGCAGTTAGTTCCTGCCCTGATCAGAGGATAACCTTCCTGATAACAGACGACAGCGATATAGACACAGAGAGCATTCATCTGCTGGTGAACGGAGTGGAGTATACAACGGATTCCTCTGAGCTGTCGTTCTTGGACAGCCTGCTCGAATTCCATCCAAGCAATCCCTTCACAAACGGTGACACGGTTAGATTCTCCCTTGTAAACTTGTCCGACACCGAGGGCGCTTCCTTAGGCGAGCCTGTATCAGGATATTTCGTTGTCGACACGGAACCACCAACAGCAGGGGTAATCTCACCAAGCCCCTGGGATGTTCTGAGAACCCGTCAGCCGGAGATTGTGTTCACGCTCTGGGATAACATAAGCGGTGTCAACTACGACTCGATTACACTCGTCATAAACGACAGTATCGTCTCCGTACCGGATTCGGCTCTGACATTTACCGGGGAAACGCTCGTCATATCGACAGTAAGGGCTGGAATCGTGCTCGATGATGGGGAGACGCTTTCTATCTGCCTGAGGGATGTTATGGATTCTCCTGATATCTGCTCCCCGAACAGGCTTGACGGGGCTGTTTGCACGGAATTTGAGGTCAATCTTGTTTTCACCTGTGAGCTTGTTGTTTCTTCTTTCCCGCTCAATCCGCGTCGGCTCTACTTCGGACTGGCAAGGGGAGCAACAGATGGGTTCGACTTCCTCGTCGACAGAATTATGCTCCCACCCGTGGGAGCCGCTGTTGACGCGAAGTTTTACATCGAGGACGAAAGATACCCTGCATTGCACCATCTTGCAAACGACTACCGTGGAACAGACAGCGATACCACCGTCTGGCGCATAGAAACCAGCGGAGAAGGAGAAGCGACAGTATCCTGGAACCCAGAGATGCTTGGAGAAGGTGTATTTCTCCTGAACAACTGGTTGGATATGAAGTCGTATAACAGCTTCCAGTTCACCCTTGGAGAGACACTGACAATACATTTCTTCTTCAAGCCGCAGATAGAGTTCCCCATCCAACTTGCCGATGGATGGAACCTCATCTCACTCCCCGTGTATCCATCGTCTTACAGAACAGACGAACTTTTCCCATCGTTAGCATTCGCCTATGACAATCAGAGCGGACGTTTCTTTGCACCCGGACAGCACATAACAGGCTTGGGATATTTTGTCCACTCGAGCCTGCCGGAAACGACCCTTATTGTCGGCATCCCAATAGAGAAGATAAGAACGAAACTCTTCCCTGGCTGGAACCTCATCTCCGCAACGAGCGAGACCGCTTCCCTACCTGGTGGACTCGTCATACCACCCGCCTATCGCTTCAGCACATCCCCGCCGCTGTACCTCCCGGAAACGGAGCTCTACCCGGGAAACGGGTACTGGGTGCTATCACGAGGAGAAGGGATGCTCGATATACCAGCCGAAGTGACAAGATACCTCCTCCCCATACCGGATGACCCATCTTATCTCAAGATGTTCGGTGCGTTACCGCCCTTTATTACACGGGAGGACACTACTTACACAGATAAGGTCCTTATTTACCCAAATCCGTTCAATTCAACAGTTCACTTCTCTGCCTCAAATGGAGAAATCGAGCGGATCGAGATATTCAACATCAACGGCGAGATAGTGTTCCATACCGAGGTGAATGGTAAGACTGTCTCTTGGGAGCCAAAATCTCTCCCATCAGGGTTGTACCTCGTGCGATTGAAAACATCAGGCAGAACCGCTCGAAGAAGGGTTCTCTTCTTGAGATAAGGGTATATATGGGGACCTTCTATAGGCTAAAGAAATACATAATACGCTACAAGTGGTATTATATACTTGGAATTCTTTTCCTTCTTGTTGTGGACGGGCTTCAGCTCCTCATCCCGCAGATCATAAGAAGGGCAATTGATGACCTGACCTATTTCAGGGCAACCCCTAAGGGGATATTGACTTATATCTCCGCCATTCTTGTCATTGCCATAGGAATGGGGGTTGCTCGCTTTGGGTGGCGCTATTTCATCATCGGAAACTCCAGGCGGATTGAAAGAGAGTTAAGGAACGAATTCTACCAGCACACACAGTCTCTTCCGACGAAGTTTTTCAATCGGACCAAGACTGGCGACATTATGGCTCTTGCTACCAATGACCTTGAGGCTGTAAGGATGATGCTCGGTATGGCAACAATTGCTGCCACCGACAGCCTTGTTCTTTCCGTTGCTTCTCTTGCAATGCTTCTTTCCATAAGTCCTACACTGACACTTTACGCCCTCATCCCGTTGCCAGCTCTTTCTGTCCTCATACCTGTCTTCGGAAAGGTTCTGCAGGAACGGTTTCGACTGGTGCAGGAGACATTCGCCACGCTCACGGACAAGGTTCGGGAGATATTCTCAGGTATTCGGGTTGTCAAGGCATATGTCCAGGAGGAAGCCAACGCAGAAGAGTTTAAGCGGATAAGCGAACAGTATGTGAAACGGAACCTATCGCTCACAAGGGTATGGGGGGTATTCGACCCACTCATCGGGCTCATCATTATGACAGCGTTTGTTATAGCGATATTTGTTGGCGGGAGGAAGGTAATAGCAGGAACACTCTCTATGGGCTCGCTTGTCGCCTTCACTACATATCTCGAAATGCTTGCCTGGCCTATGATAGCCATCGGATGGGTGACAAACCTGTATCAGCGAGGAAAGGCTTCGATGAAGAGGATAAACAAGCTGTTCGATGAGGAGGTTGAGCCACTGGAACCAGAGAACCCTATTCCTTTGAAAGAGATTAGGGGAAAGATAGAGTTTAAGAACTTCTCTTTCCAATACCCAGGGAAGAGTGAATATGCTTTGTCGGATATTTCGCTTGTTATACCCGAAAATAGCTCTGTTGCCGTCGTAGGGAGAACATCCTCCGGAAAGACAACCCTCGTGTCCCAGATACCCCACATCTTCGACATACCCGATGGGGTACTCTTCATCGACGATGTGGACATAAACCGCATACCACTAAAGCTTCTACGAAAGAGCATCGGGTTTGTCCCACAGGACCCGTTCCTGTTTTCTGATACAATACTTCGCAACATAGCATTCGGTGTTGAGGATGCGACGCTCGAGGATGTCATCCACTTTGCAAAGCTTGCCGGGATACACCAAGAGATAATGGGTTTCCCTGATGGGTACTACACTGCCGTCGGTGAGCGAGGGGTAACACTTTCCGGTGGGCAGAAACAACGGATAACCATTGCTCGTGCGATGCTCATCAACCCGAGGATACTCATACTCGATGACGCACTTTCCTCCGTCGACATGCAGAAGGAAACAGAAATTCTCGCCAATCTCCGCAAGTTCAGAAGAGACCGAACGACAATAATAATCTCCCATAGGATATCCTCCGTGAAGGATGTGGACAGGATATTCGTACTTGACAGAGGGAAACTTGTCCAGGAGGGGAGACATGAAGAGTTGATAAGAGAAGAAGGGATATACAAGACAATATACGAGAAGCAGCAGCTTGAAACAGAAATCGAGGAGCGGGACGACTAATGCCACACTCACATCCAGGCGGACCGTTTTTTGATGATGACCTGACAGGCAGAAAGTTCTACGACCGTGAGCTTGCCGGCTGGCTTATGCGGTTTGCCAGAGGTTATCGATGGCTTATCATACTGGCAACACTGCTCTTGCTTCTTACAAGTGCCGGACAACTGCTATTCCCGTATCTCGCGAAGTTCACTATAGACACATATATCGTAAAAAACTACAGACTGCTTAGGAATATATCGCCAGAGGATTCGCTCCTGAAAGAATACGAAAAACAGATAACGGTTATACAAGATACGATCTACTTCATCAACTTCAACAAGCTATCACACCCGGAGAGAGCTACTCTCGAGCGAAAGGGGATAATATCCGATGCAGGATATATCCTCGGTGATATAGCGGACAATCAGGAAAAACTGAATATCCTCAAAAAGCATAGGGAGATTTTTGTCTTTGACGGGAAGCATTTCGCAGCCAAGCTCCAAGCAGTGGAAAAGCTATCTAAGGATGAACTAAAAACCCTGCGAATAGAGGATCTCAAGGGGATTCTCAGGCTGACCATCATATTTTCTATAGTGGCATTCCTCGTATTCATATTCCAATTCGCCCAGATCTATTCGATTACCTATGTCGGGCAGAAGGTCATGCATCACATACGACAGTCCCTATTTGAACATATGCTTTCTCTATCGCTCAAGTTCTTCGACAAGAACCCACTCGGTAGGCTTGTCACACGGTGCACCAACGATGTGAATGCACTGAATGAGATGTTCACATCGGTTATCACATCCATCTTCAAGGACATATTTATAATAGTGGGACTCGCCGTAGCGATGCTTATCCTAAACTGGAGGCTTGCGCTGGTGAGCTTTACACTCCTGCCCGCCATAGTAGGCGTAACATACTTCTTTCGGAAACTGTTCCGTAAAGCATATCGGCTTGTCAGGCAGAGGCTCGCCAGTTTGAACGCACGCCTCTCCGAGGATGTATCAGGCATCAGGGTAACAAAGCTCTTTGCAAAGGAGAAGGCAAAACAGTCGGAGTTCAACAGGATCAATCAGAAGTATTATGAAGCAAATATGAAGCTGCTGGTCTCACACGCAACCTTCTCTCCTATCATAACTGTGCTACGCTACCTCGGAGTGGCTCTTGTCCTCTGGTATGGCGGTGGGAATGTTATGCACAATCTGACCTCGCTCGGTTCTCTCGTTGCCTTCCTGAGCTATATCGGGATGTTCTACCAGCCGATAAGGGAGCTGGCAGAGAAATTTAACATAATCCAGTCGGCGATGGCGGCAGCAGAGAGGGTACAGCTCGTATTTAAGGAAGAACCGGATATAAAAAATCCGGAAAGGGCTATCGTTCTGGACGAGATCAGGGGGAAAATTGAGTTCAGGAATGTATCGTTCGCCTACGATACTGAGATTGTGCTGAAGGATGTCTCGTTCGTTGTCGAACCTGGGGAATCGATAGCCTTCGTTGGTGCAACTGGTGCCGGCAAAACAACGATAATAAGCCTTCTGTCGCGGTTTTACGATGTGCAGAACGGGGAGATCCTCATAGATGATATTAATATTAAGGCATTCGACAAGACATTTTTGAGAGGGCAGATTGCAGTTGTTCTGCAGGATGTATTTCTCTTCTCCTCGACAATCCGTCGCAACATCTGCCTCGACAAGGAGATACCAGACAAGCAACTTTGGGAGATTCTGGAGTATGTCAACGCGGCAGATTTTGTCCGCTCGTTGCCTGGTAGGCTTGATGCGCCTGTGATGGAGCGGGGAGCAACGTTCTCTGCTGGCGAAAGGCAACTACTCGCGTTCGCAAGGGCGCTCGCGTTTGACCCGAAAATACTCGTCCTTGACGAGGCAACAAGCAACATCGATACAGACACGGAACTTCTAATCCAGGATGCGCTCGGGAAACTTATGCAGAACAGAACATCCCTCATCATCGCCCACAGGCTCTCAACCATCCAGAGAGTGAACAAAATCTTCGTCATCCATCATGGGAGGATACAAGAATCGGGGGATCACCGGGAGCTCCTATCAAAAAGAGGACTATACTATGACCTATATCGCCTCCAATATGAGTAAAAAGGTTGCACATCCAAATCAAAATGGTTATATAATACACAGTCATCTATGTCTACAATGCTAAAAATAGGATCGTGGGGGAAAGATGAAGCGGTTTCTCATTTTAATCACCGTCTCTCTTTTGCCATTGCGAATAACGGCGTCACAAGTCTGTGTCCTCAAGTCTAACTGGGATAGAATAGAGCTTGAGTATCGTGGTGGCATACCTTCTTCATCGGCTGTAGAGACTCCGGAGGGGAAGTTTATCAGATTGTCCCTTCCCGGAGAGGGTAGATGCCCGTTTATAGGTGAGCCAGAGCTTCCTGTTGTTATCAGGCTTGTTCAGGTGCCGTTTGATGCAACGGTGATGGCAGAATTTGATGTAACGGAGTCAGAGACGATATCAGTCGACGAGCTCATCTATCCAAGGCAACCACCTGCCCCAAAGATACCAGGATACGATCCAGACGAGCATTTCACTATAAACTGGAACTCGTATTATCAGGACAAGTTCCTACTCCAGTCCCCCGTCGAGGTGCAGGATATCGCTGTTGCACGCTCATACAGAATCGCAAATATCCGGATCCAACCGGTAAATTATAACCCGGTCTCGGGCAAACTCACTGTCATTAAGAGAGGGAAACTTACGCTTCGCCTTTTGGGCTCGAAGGTTGACAAAACTTACAGGATAAAATCCAGATACTGTTCCTGGCATTTCAGGAAGATAGCGGAATCAGTTCTCTTAAACCCGGATGATTTTGAGCCAAACTGGGTAGTGCCAACGGATATCGGGTTTTACATCATAACCCCTGATGAGTATGCTGATGAGATCGCATCCTATGCCCACTGGAAATCGAGGAAGGGATACAAGGTTGTTGTTGCCACGACATCGGAGATAGGAACAAGTGCCAGCTCTATTAAGAGTTATATTCAGAGCCAGTACGATTCTGGTCCCGTTGTGCCGGATTTTGTGCTTATTATCGGAGATAACGGCGACATACCAGCGTTCACGGGCGATGTCACAGGTGAGGTCACCGATCTCAAATACGCGCTTCTTTCGGGAGGTGATTATCTACCCGACATATTTATCGGAAGGTGGTCGGTTGCCAGCTCATCTCAGTTGACAAACCTAATCAACAGATACCTCGACTACGAGCAGTTCAACTATACTGTCACTGCCTGGGCTGACAAAGCTTGCTTCATAGCGTCGAATGACTATTCATACCACGGCGTTGCAGAGGGGACCCACCAGTACGCCATAGATACATATTTTGACCCCGCTGGTTTCTCCTGTGACCACATAAAGGGTTACTATGGTGGTAGCACAGGGGATATAACGAACGCAATAAACAACGGTAGGATGATAGTTAACTATTCTGGGCATGGCTCGGAGGATTCCTGGGGCGGTCCCAGCTTCAGCCAGAGTAATGTGAGAGCGTTGACTAATCAGGATATGTATCCTTTCGTAATCAGCAACGCCTGTTTAACCGGGAAGTTTTCTGTCAGTGAGTGCTTTATGGAGACCTGGATACGACAGACGAACAAGGGAGCCCTCGCCTCGCTGGGTGCCGCTGACTACTCTTACTGGGACCAGGATGATGAAATGGAACGCAGGATGTACGATTCGACATTCGTTGCCGGATACTACTTCCTCGATGGCATGACACAGAAAGGGCTTTATGGGGTGTATGCGGAGTACCCTGGAACAGGTGAGGGGGAGGCAAAATACTATTTCGAGGAGTACAACCTCCTTGGTGACCCATCAACAGCTCTGTGGTTTCGGGTGCCGCACCCTCTGACTGTGGCACACCCGGAAAACATCTATCTTGGACCAAACGATGTTAGTGTTACCGTCACATCATCAGGACTGCCGGTCGAGGATGCTCTCGTCTGCATAACAAACGACGACGACATCCACACAGCAGCGTACACAAACTCCTCGGGGCAGGTGACCCTATCCGTCAACTGCACGGTGGTGGATACGCTTTATATAACCGTCACTGCATACAACAAGATACCATACACAGGCGAAATCACTGTATTAGGCGGCGATGTACCCCATATTGTCTACCAGTCACATACACTCGACGACGACAGGGTGCTCCCGAGCAACGGAGACGGCGAGGGCGATGCGAGCATTGGAGAGACTGTTGAGCTGGCGCTCACTCTCAAGAACTCCGGAACAGAGGAGGCGACATCCGTCGAAGCAACAATCAGAACATCCGATCCTTATGTGATAATAAGGGACTCAGTCAAATCCTTCGGGAGCATTCCAGCAGGTGCTACAAGAACAAGCACCGGGAATTATCTGTTTGAGGTCTCTTCTAACGCTCCCGACGAACACATAGCGAGCTTTACGGTAATCGCAACGGATGCGGAGGATTCCTTGTGGAGATCGAACTTCGATATAACACTGCATTCGCCTTCAATATCCGCTGTGAACTACATACTCAACGACGAGACGGACCACGATGGATTTATCGAACCTGGGGAGGATGCAACAATAAATGTGAGCCTTCTTAACTCCGGCTCAAAAACTGCCTACACAGTTCATGCAACCCTTACCTCACTTTCATCGCATCTTACCATAACAACAGGGTCCGCATCTTATGGTAATATAGGTTCGAGCGAGCAGAAATCAGCGCTCTCAAACTACGAAATTCAGATCGCAGGAGATTGTCCTTCACCTCTGACCCTGCCTATGCAGGTAAGTATAAGCGCCGATTGGGGATATACAAGCACAGATACTTTGTATATAACCGTCGGGACACTTGGATTGTCCGATGAGTTTGAAGGAACAGTGGCAGATTGGAGCACATCCGGGATGTGGAACCTAACCACTCATAGAAGCCTCTCCGGAACACATTCATACTACTGCGGCGTTGACTACTACTTCTACTATCGTGACACGACAACGAACCTACTTGAGAGCCCAATCTTCTTCATTCCGGCAGACGGTGTGGTCGAACTCTGGTATCTGGCTGAGACAGAACCTGGGTATGACAGTTGTGCCGTTCTGTTGCATCACGATGGAAGCTGGCATCTGCTCGGAATACTCAACTTCATAGAGCACAACTGGAGCAAGGCGGCATTCGAGATCTCCGGCTTCCCGGCAGGAGATGAGGCAACGCTCGGGCTGTATTTTAAGAGCGACAACTATGTCCACGGGGAGGGGATATACATCGACGACATATACATTGGAGCGGCTCGGGATGTTGCAATAGAAAGAGGAGAAGTCTATCCGATAGCGGGTGGACCAGAGGATGAATATACATTCTCGATAATTTACACATCGAACCTCTTCCCCGATTCAGCCTTCGTGTCCATACTGGGTGCTAAGTATCCGCTATCGACAACCGACACCGACCCGACAGATGGAGCAGTCTTCTCATACACAACGACGCTTCGCACAGGCGCATACAACTATTCTTTCTGCTTCTTCTCAGGAGGACAGGAATATCGGTATCCCAGGACAACAGAGTTCAATGAGGGACCATTCGTCCAGGAGTATTTAGTTCACTTTGACATAGGAACATCTGCATCGGGTTTCTCGACAGCTGGAGCACTAAACGATTGGGAGTATGGCATTCCAACATCTGGTCCGGGAGATGTTCCTGTTGGCACAAACTGCTGGGCAACGAATCTGGATGGCGACTACAGAAATCAGAGCGTATCCGAGCTTGTCTCCCCGGAGATAGACCTGTCGAGCTCAGCCGACCCGTTCCTCATCTATTATCACTGGTACTGCTTCCAGCCACCGAACTACTATGGCTACCACGATGGGGGAATTGTTGCTATCTCCGTCGATGGGGGCGACAGGTTCAAGATATGTCCATACTATGGCTACGATGTAGCACTCTCACGGTATGTCACATCGAGTGAGGTAAAGCGCCAGTTCGCATTTGCAGATGATGACAGGGGCAATTTCTGGCACAAGGAGATATTCGACTTAAGACCGTACAGAGAGCATACCGTGCAGATTTACTTCCTGTTCAGCAGCTCGCAGGTGAACACGGAGCCTGGCTGGTATATAAATGATATGGCTATCTACGGCTCAATCCCGACAGAGGTAGAAGAAGCATCCATCCATCAGAACCTCTCCCTGCTTGAACCGATACCCAACCCGTTCAATGCAAGCGCATCCATACGGTTTAATCTGGCAAGGGAGAGGACAATTTTGCTCGAGATTTACAACATAAACGGTCAGAAGGTAGAAACAGTTGCAAAAGGCAGTTTCCCAGCCGGAAACCACGATGTCGTCTGGGATGCCAGAGGCTATCCAACGGGGCTTTATTTCGTCGTTCTTAAGTCAGGCGGAAAAAGCCTATCGAGGAAGCTCATCCTTTTGAAATGAGGCAAACCACCGTGAGGTTTTCTCAAGAAGCACAAGAGAACCGGTAGCACATATCTCATCTCCAATAGTTACATTAACGACCCCCTGCCTGACAAAGAAACTCCCTGGCGGCAAAAGAGCGAAACTTCCCTTGATATAAATGGGGTAAACCGTTGCACCGGAGAGGGTAGCTATCTTAAACGCTGCGGGAGAAAACCTGCCGAGTTTGCCTGTTCGTGTCCGTGTTCCCTCAGGGAAAAGGAGAAAATTCCTTCCTGCCTTCACAAAGCGAATGAGTTTCATCATCCGGGAGAACTCCCCTTTTGTCCGTCTCCTCTCGAAGAAAAGCCCTCCTGTAGCGTATACCCAGAGCGAAATGGGGAGAAACCATAGAAGGGAAATCTTCGCCACAAAGCCAAACTGACAGGGCAGGGAAGCAAAAAGCACGGGTACATCGAGATAACTCGAATGGTTGGCAACAAATAGAACCCCTTTCGTCTTCTCGAGATTCTCAACGCCGGAGACATCCAGTTTGATACCGAACGAACGGAGAAGCACCTGGCTCCACAGATGCATAAAGCGAGAGGAGAAACTTCTCAAGGGAAAGATGAGAGCAACCATCGGGATAAAAACAAAAAGCGAGGTGGTAGTAAAGAGGTAGAGATCACCGAGGAGATTAAAAAGCACCCTCATAGCTTCTTGAACTTAGGCAGTAGCTTGTTGTATGTCGCCTCGAGCGCTTCACTTATTATCTTCGTGCTGGACACAACAGGCATAAAGTTCGTGTCACCGTCCCAGCGGGGAACAATATGTATATGGAGATGGTCCACAACACCTGCACCCGCACTCCTGCCAATATTCATTCCGATGTTGAACCCGCTTGGGGAAACCGTCTCATTCAGTATCTTGACACAATGGGATACAAACCTGAAAATGTCTGATGCCTCTTTCGATGTTACCTCCTTTACATCGCCTATATGCCTGTTGGGGAATACCATAAGATGTCCGTTGGTGTATGGATAGCGGTTCATTACAACAGAAACCAACCCACCACGGAAAAGGAGCAGGTTCTTTCTGTCATCCTCCTCGGACAGGACACGGCAGAAAAGGCATCCTTCCTCGAGGTCACCCCGAGTTATATATTCCATCCGCCAGGGTGCAAAGATTACCTCCATCTATCTCACCTCTTCTTCCAAACCGTTCCTTTCGGAGTATCCTGAAGCATTATACCCTTTTTTTGTAGCTCATCCCGTATCCTATCGGCAGTCTCCCAATCCCGATTCTTCCGTGCCTTATCCCGCTTCTTTATCATCTCAAGAATCCAATCCTCGATGGGTGCGTTCTCCCGCGGAAATATATCAAGAACACGGTTGAAATCGGACAGCTTCTCGAGGACCAGACGAGCATCATCCCTGCCCAGACTACCGGACGAGATAAGCCTATTTATCCTGCGGACAAGGTTGAACAGAGCGCCGAGTGCACCGGATATATTCAGGTCATCGTCGAGCGAGGTGGTAAACCCGGATGAAGCGGTCTCGATTATTGTGTCGACCTCTGGATTATGAGGGAGGTCCAACTCGATCCTCCCCAGATTATCGATAAAATCCCAGATGCGGAAGAGTGATGATTTTGCTGCATCAAGCCCGGAAAATGTAAAGTTCAGCTGTTGCCGATAATGGCTCGAAAGGAGCAGATACCGAACAACAACAGGGTCATACCCACGCTTGAGTATATCCCGAAGGGTATAGAAGTTACCCTTCGACTTGGACATCTTCTCTCCCTCAACAATAAGGTATGCCGAATGCAGCCAAAAGTTCACGAATTTTTCACCTGTTGCCGCCTCCGACTGGGCTATCTCGTTCTCATGGTGAGGGAAGATATTGTCGACCCCTCCTGTGTGAATATCGAAATGGTTGCCGAGATATCTCATCGACATAGCGGAGCATTCAATATGCCAACCAGGACGCCCCTTGCCCAAGGGGGTTTCCCAGAAGACCCCTCCGTCGTCGGGGGTATAAGCCTTCCACAGGGCAAAATCGTGAACCTCTTCCTTCGTATATTCATCAGCAGACACCCTGGCACCAGGCTTGAGCTCATCAAGTTTTACCCCAGAAAGCTTGCCATACCCCTTGAACTTCGAAACATCATAGTACCAGGACCCCTGAACCTCATAAGCATAACCGTTTTTAATCAGCTTCTGAATCAGTGCAACCATATCACCGATGTGTTCTGTGGCATGAGGATAGAACTCCGCACGCTCAATCCGAAGCGTATCTATATCCTCGAAGAAAGCTTCGGTATAGCGGCTTGTGTAATCTTTAAGCGAGACACCCTCCTCCCTTGAGCGGCGAATCGTCTTGTCATCGACATCCGTTATATTCATAACCTGTACAACGCGGAACCCCTTGTATTTCAGATACCTACGGAGCAGGTCCTCAAAGATATAGGTCCTGAAATTGCCGATATGAGCATAATCATAAACCGTCGGACCACAGGTATACATCCTCACCTCACCCGGGTTTATCGTGTAAAACTCCTCAAGACGCTTGGTGAGAGTGTTGTAAAACTTAAGTGCCACCTTTTTCTACCTCCTTAGACCATCTGTGAGAGCATTATTGCAAAGAGATACACCGCATAATTCCCAGCGAAACTTCCCGAAACCTGGGCATTTGCCAAAAAGTAAAGGAACACAATTGCGACCCAGATGAAGCAGGTTCGCAGCTCGCCGGAGAGTTTATTCTTGCCCCACAGGTTCGAGTAAAGGCGCGAGAAGACGGCAAGCAAAAAGAGCACAAAGGCAAGAACTCCTATTATCCCCATCTCGCTTGCATGTTCGAGAAAGATATTGTGCGGATAGACCACACCAATAGCCTTTGCCCAAGATGGAAGAGCCTGTGAGAACCCGTTGAAACCGACTCCAAGGATCGGATGCTGGAGGAAAAGCCTGAAGGAAAGAGAGTAGAGAAAGACCCTAGTTAGAGCTGACTGGTCAATCGATATACTCTCCGTCATACGGGTTTTCTGCATTCCGGGCGCAAGCGCAAACAGTCCGACAAGCCCAACAATAAGCAAAACTGTCAATAAAAGCCTGTAGATTGATTTCGCCTTCCAAAAGGTGAATACATAGATTATGCTACAGACGATAAATGCAGCCAGAGGTCCTCGTGTAGCAGCGACTATCTGGAAGAAAAGCGTCACGGCAATGAGAGCGAGAAAGAACACCTTCTTACCTTTGGTCTTCGCAGTGGAAAAGAAGAACACATTCACAAGGTTAACGAGCCCAAGAAGCCTTGGATAGACGATTGTACCGATGCCAGCATAGAACCTGCCTGCCGAGGAAAAGGCTCCTGTCGATAAGGCAAAGGCGGAATAGATGAGCATCAAAACGCCAAACAATAGGATGGAAGAAAAAAGCCTGCGGAAGCTCTCGCTGTCTGCGCGCATAAACGGAACAAGCAACAACCCGGTTAGAACCGCAACCATCACCTTCGCAAGCTTGCCTATACCTCCCGTTATGTCCGGGGAATACAAAAGGGCGAGAATATATATCCCTATAAGGAGGAAGATAAAAAACTCAACAGAGCCAAACCTTATTTCGAACCTTTTACCAGAAAGGTAAAAGCCAAGGATGGCAGCGAGCGGAAAGATGACCTTTAGAAGATATGTCCAGCCTGGGGCTCTGTACTCACCGGTCAGCCAGAAGAAAATCGGGTTCGTCAAAAATGCGCTGAATACCACAGAAGCCAAACCAAACTCAGGATAAAGGACAACAACGAGCAAAACAAGAGGAACAACCACGAAAAGAACCGGAACGATGAAGTGAACCCCTATTCCAGCTATAAGCACAGCAGCATCCAATATCAGAAGGGGCACAATGAATGAGGTGGTATTTGCTTCCAGCACTCTCTGCATCATCTCTTCTCAAACAGGATGAGATTGTTCTTCGGGAGGCTGAACCTTGAGTTAAGTTCTCGCAAGCTATGATATTCATCTGGCTCTATATACCGCTTGAACACAGTAAGCGTGTATTCCAAGATGACCTTGTTCCCAACATTCTTCCCGGACACAGTAAAGCTGCCAAGCTCATTGGATACAAGGGAAGAATCAGGGAAATATTCAAGAGAGAATGTCTCAGGGAATTCAACCTCCCAACGGATATTCCAGGAGAGGTTTGATGGTAGCATCATTGGGAACTTCCTTGTATCGAGCGACAGTGACCAGGGGCGGCGGAGGAACGGAAGCTCACCAGGAAGTGTGAGTATTCCAACATCCTTTTCCCAACGAACAAAACCCGGTTTGTGGAAATTCACAACAAGAGATACCGGGGTATCGAGGCTCTCAACGGGAGAAATAGAATAATCCAGAAGCTTCGCTCCACCTCCGAACGATGAGAGGCTCTTAGATATAAGCATCTTCTTTTTGCGCCTCTTCTGACCGAAGAGCTCTTCTCTTATACATCTGTCGAAGTAACCTCTCGGGAAGGTGTTGAAGGAGACTTCCGCATCTCCCAATGTGTCGAGCATAACCTTTATATCTACAGACACCCTGTTCATATCGGGTGCAAACTCAGGGATACAGATAAAACCCCTCCTTTCACTGCCCAGAAGAAACAGTGTGCTTCCACCGAGATAACCGAGATAAGGATAGGGGCTATACTCAGCAAGCGGGTCGAGGAAGAGGTTATCCTCCACACCCACTGTCACGCGGTTGAACTGCTTAAGTGACGGCACGGTCGTGTCAATCAGTTCACCTCGGCTGTTGACAAGGGCAATCTGCACAGGGACTCCCAGCTCTTTCAGCATAGCATACAAGAGGACAGACTTATCCTTGGTATCCCCATAGCCGTTCTTCAGGACATCTGCAGCAGGGTTCGGGAAGTAAGAGCCATCGCCATAATCGAGCACCTTTACACTGCGGAGTGATGTGACAAAGAAGTATATCGACTTTACTGCTTCCTCCCGTGACTTGCCCTCGGCAAGTTCAACCACCTTCGAGGTGATCTCAGGAGAACTCACTGAGGCTTCATCGAATTTCTCAAGCAGCATCTTGCCGAGTGTCCCCCAGTCGTCAGCGGTCGTTACATATACATTTGGAAGAAAACGACTCTGTGGGGGAGAATCTTCCTCGGGAATGTATCCAGGAATAGAATCTATCTCCCAGAGGTAGCCGTTTCCCAGTCTGACCGGCTCTTTTGCTCCGTTATGAAGCGAAATCAAAAGAGTTCTATCAGGGAGTGTGGAAACCCTATATCGTAGGTGGAGGATCGGATCGTGTGAGCGAAAGAAGAATATGGTGGAAAAATATCCTTCTTCTGGTGGCTTGAGGCTCGAGATACGGTATGAGTATTCGATAATCGAGTTCGAGTCCTCGACAGAGGGAAGAGAGAAGACGAGCGTCTTAATATTGGCACAAATTCCTGCCTCACCGAAACCAGCAGGGGTTATCTCGTTTATCGCTCCGCTATCAATCTCCACTACCGTTCCATCCGTTCGGTAGGTGCGAGCAAAGAGCAAATCGACCCTCTCTTTCTCCCTGTTATACCGCACCTTGACATTTGAATACTCTTTCTTCCCCCGATAGTCGAATATCTTTATAACCCTGTGGATCTCCTTTACATACCCGCCATCCTCCAGGATGGAATCGGTCTCCTCATAAAGGAGTATACAGGCTCCTGCCTCAGGATACCGGGAAGGCGGAGGTGAATTCTGGATGAGCGAATCAACATCGACATCTGCCCTCAAGTTTCCCACCACAATAATGACGAATATTAGTGAGAGAAAGGGGTTCTTCATCTTGTTCTCCTTAATTTATTGTGCCTTTTTCAGAACAAGTTGGCTCTTCCGGTAGTCAGTGAACTGTCCAACCATCTCGCGCAGGTTGGGATAATCGGAAGCAGGTATCTCACAGCGCTTGAGCTCATACCGCTTGTGGTAAAGAATCTTCTTCCCCTCGAGCCTCTGGTTAACCATGAACAGAAAGTTCGCATCCTCCACCTTGAAATTATCAGGTGAAACTCGGAACATATACCCTGAGGGTATCTCGAGCGTCTCGTTGGTCTCCGCTCCTACTGTATAGCCGAGATACACCGGGTAGTCTCGCGTTTCGAGCTGGGTAATATACGAGAGTGTATTAGACATAACATCCAGTGCGTCGGTAGCCATCGGCAACCTCAAGAGAAGATATTTCCCCGCGACGGTTGCATAATCTGGGACCTCGTATTCTATCTCGAGCCTCACAGGCTCATAAAGGTTTGTGATAGGTCTTGGGGAGATGCACAGAGATCTGAGTTTCGCATCTGGGCTTATCCGCTTCAGAAGCCTGATAACAAAGCGTTTGCGTTCCTCTGGTTTGTTCTGGCGAACTATCATACGCAGGACCTCATCATAGATTCCCGCACCAGATATCGTAACCTTGCTTGTGAGTTTGCCTGTTTCATCCACACGAGATACAGCCCGTATCTTCCCTGTATTCTCCGATGCCGGGATGTCAGGGATATACATAAGCTCCTCCCCCTCCGGTGTGGCAACAAGGACTCCCTTCCCTGCCTCGTATGTAGGAAGCATATCCATACACAGATCATCCGTTGAATCGAAGAAGCGGTAATTTCCGTCAGGTAGGCGAATTGCGGTAATCATATGGTTGAACTGAGTAGCGGCTATCTCGGCATGGACCTTCCTCATCGGATTGGTGAGAGCGACATAAGCATCAAACCCTGCAAGGCGGAGCATCGTTGCAAGCAGAGCGGATTTATCCTTACAAACACCTGCTTTGTTTCTGAATGTCTGGGCAACAGGGTGCGGCTCGACAGCCTCCTTGCCAGACAACGGAAGTCCGAGATACCTTATCTTCTGAGCAACATAGTAGTAGATTGCGCGGAGCTTCTCTTCGTCTGTTTTCTTGCCCTTTATCAGCTCTTTGACCGTCTCTCGGATAGCGTCCACCAGAGGAGTTGTGTCCCCTTCTGCTGGCATAACGGACATATTTGCTTCGGATTCAAGAGAGATCATCGGCTCAGAAAGCTCGTACACCTTACGGGAAAACCCCCTCCAGTCCGTTGTGGAGAAGAGTAGAACAGTCGTTACATTCTCGAAGGGCGGCATAACATCCTCTTTAATCACCTGCTCCATTTCATCTGCCCACCACTTATAGATTATCTTACCGGACTTCTTCTTCCGTTTGAATCTGACCTTTTCCTCCTCGTCGTTGAAGACTTTCCAGTTCAGCGGCTTACTCTCCGGACCTATGACCACACAACGAGAATGCAATACCGGATCAGTCGATTGAAAATAGTGGGACCCATCAAATATTCCCTCAAACCGCGTCTCGAACATATTATATTCCACAAAATACTCAACGGCATCGCCCTTCTCGAGGTCGGGGAATGTTATGACCTTGTTCCGGAGGTTCGGTTCATATATGTCCATATACTCGAACCCCTCCATCGTCTCGTCGGTTATGTCATCCTCTCCCACCCAGACAACAGTTCCGTCCGGCTTGATAATGCGGGCAAAATGTATCTTTACACTCATAAAGAGTGTATCGTAAGGTATCTTCACCGTCCCATAATCCTTCACACCGAGCGATGAGATGACCTTCACTATCCCGTACCACCAAAAATGCGCTCTGCCCGTTGCATCAAACTCGGTGCTGTCCACATCCTCTATAATAATCGAATGGGCGTTGGGATATTCCTCTACCCCTCCTGCTTCCCTGATCTTCTTGAGAAGCGATCTGTCTACATTATGTGAACCTGGAACAACCTTCGTGTAGGAATACTTCCCCTCCACAAGAACAGGAAACAGGATAAAGAAAACTGCCACAAGAAGGATTCGCCTCATCATACCTCCTATATACCGAAATAGAGCTCCATTTCCCTCGGGTGTGGATACAGCAGAAGCTCCTTATGTTCCCTTTTCTCCTTTTCTACTATCTCTTCTATAACGGACTCGGAGAAGACCCCCCCTGCTGTGAGGAAACTGTGGTCAGAGGCAAGAGCCTCCGCCGCTTCGAGTAGGTCTCTTGGAAGTGAGGCAATCCTTGCTCTCTTTTCCTCCGGGAGCGCATCCACAGGTCCGTTTATCGGACCAAACATATTCTCCTCCGTCGGCAGGATATCCTTCTCTATCCCATCCATTCCTGCCATTATCATACCAGCAATTGCAAGATAGGGGTTGGCAGTTGCATCCGGCGGTCTGTACTCGAACCTCTTTTCATTCGGTAAACTTGCATACAGGGGAACCCGAACAGCGGCACACCGATTTGCGAGCCCAAAGAAAAGCTTCACCGGAGCTTCGTACCCCTCGACCAACCTCTTAAACGAGTTGGTTGTTGGATTGGTTAGAGCCGCCAGTGCCCTACCATGCGTTAGCAGACCACAGATATAGTTGATCGCTATCCTCGACAAATTCGGATACTCTACGCTATCGTCATAAAATACCGGTTCATCACCCTTGAATAGGAGCTGGTGGTAGTGCATACCGTTGCCAGCGGCTCCGTAAAGCGGTTTCGGCATAAAACAGGCAAAGATCCCATAATCTTTCGCAAGCATTCGAGCAAAGTACTTCACAAGAATAACGGCATCGGCTGCAGAGAGAGCATCTAAGGGCAGAATCTCAATCTCCTCCTGTGCAGCCTCACCTACCTCGTGATGATGATACCTCACCAGAATATCGGCAGATTCAATCAACTCAACGAGTTTGCTACGGAATTTGAAGTAAATATCTGCTGGCGGAGCGATATGATACCCTTTCCCATCCAGTATGGCGTAGCCGTGATTCCTCTCTTCCGCATCCGACCAGGAAGCCTCGATAGAATCGAAGAAATATGCACTACTCCGCTTTGTCGTGCGAAAGACCACATCGCTAAAAAGATAGAACTCAAACTCCGGCAGGAAAAGCGCCCTGTCTGCGATGCCAGACCTTTTCAAATATTCAACAGCACGCGAAAGTATCTCCCTGGGATAATCAGCAAAAGGTTTGTGCGTCCTTGCATCCATAACAGTGGCAAAACAGGAAAGAGCTGGCGGGTCAAAGAACGGGTCGAGAAAAAATGTCTCCGGGTCGGGAACGAGTACCATATCCCCAGAGGCTGCATCGAGAAAGCCCGGAATGTTCGAGCTATCAAAACCTACACCCTGAAAAAATAGCCTCTCTCCGAACCGGGAAACCGGCAAGGTTACATGATACAGCCTGCCAAAGAGGTCTGTATATTTCACATCGACAAACCTGATATTCTGCTCCTCTATAAACTGCCGCATCCTCCCTACGAATTCACTGATTCCATTATCCATTATTACCCCCTAATAAACACCCTTTGAATGTAGAGAAATTTATCATCACTACGGGAAAAATCAAGGATAAACAGGCGATAGCCTAAAAACGCCACCAGATGCCTATGGTGTTAACGGATAAACCTTACCTCCTTCAAATAATCCTCGACTGCATCCTCGAAGCTCCAGGCAGGCTCATAACCGATAAGTTTCCTTGCAAGTCCGAGGTCCGCCTGCGTATGTTCCTGATAACATCCAGCATAAGGGTTATCAAAATAATCCGTTTCTTTCCTTCCGCCCAGAAGCTTATTCAGGGTTTCTACAATATGGTTAAAGGTCGTTGCGTTACCAGAACCGACATTGACGATACCGCTTTCCCTTGCCCCGAGAGCGAGTATATTCGCTCTAACAACATCCTTAATATACACCTGGTCGCGAGCCTGCTCCCCCCATTTGAATATCCGGGGGGAGTTGCCGCTCTTTATCTGGTTTGCGAGCTTCCAGACCATCGATGCCATTTTACCCTTGTAGGATTCTCCTGGACCGAACACATTGAAATATCGAAGTCCGACGATAAGAGAATCTGCTTTCTTCATATATCTCGTGGCAAGGCAATCAGCCATCCACTTGGACAAGCCATAGAGATTAACAGGATTCCCTGCGTCCTTCTCCTTCTGCGGAGATGGTGCATTCCCATAAACGCTGGCAGATGAGGCGTATATAAACGGGATTCTCTCCCTTACCGCGTATTCCAGAAGCCGTTTCGTCCCATCGACATTTACCCTTGTCATAAGATCCCGGTCGAGCAGGGTAGTATCCGTAATCGCCGCCTGATGAAAAATTACATCAATCCCCATCAATCTCCATATGTCAAACTCGAGAATGTCTCCTGTGTATACCTCCCCTTTGAAACCTTTCAGGTTCCGCGAATCCCCAGAGCTGAAGTTATCGACTATCACAACATCCCAGCCCCTATCCTGAAGTGCAAGGGCAAGATTCGACCCGACAAAACCCGCCCCACCGGTAACAAGCGCTCGCATATTACCTCTTTACCTCCTCTTGATGGGTTAAAAAATAATCCTAAATTAGCCACAAGTCAATCGATTTGAGTTGACTTTCCGGAATAAGTTCATAGTTTTTTGTTTCCCAATCAGCAAGGAAGGGAAGAGGAATGGAATTCAGGGAAAAGCTCACCAGACTTCTGAGCGGTCATAGGAATGTGATACGGAACCCCAAAAGAAGGATAATGATACAGGATGCTGTCCGCCTGAAGGAAGCTATCATCTCTAAAAACGGTGCACTCGCCACCTGGACACCTCCAGAGTCAACCGGCAGAAGCCCAAAGGACACGGTGACTGTGAGAAGAGCCGAGAGTGAAGGAAACATCGACTGGGACTCGCCGAACAATATCCCCATCACAGCCGAGACATTCGATATGATACTGGAGGATGCACTGGAAACCCTCTCCAAGAAACGCAGGATATATGTAACCGATAGAACCCTCGGAGCAGACCCATCCTACGCTTTACCTGTCAGGACAGTGACAGACAAGGCGTTATCTGCGCTTTTCACCGACAATATGTTCAGACCTGTGCCAAAGGATATCGGCAAAAGCATTTTTGCCAAGAAGGAGTTTATCCTCATAGCCTTACCATACGACAAGCTCGACCCGTCCCGCTACGAAGGGCGACTTCGCCGCCTACCAAATGGAAAAACATCCAATATGGCAATTGCTATGGATTACGACAGATACCTTGGCGTTGTCTACGGCTCAGCGTATGGTGGGAGTGTAAAAAAGCTTATGTTCACCGTGATGAACTACCTTTTGCCTGAATACGGGATACTTCCTCTCCACTGTTCGGCAAACGAGGGTGAAAAGGGGGACTGCGCATTACTTTTGGGTCTATCAGGCACCGGAAAAACTACCCTCTCCGCTGACCCGAGGAGAAAATTACTTGGTGACGACGAGCATGGCTGGAGCGATAACGGAATTGCAAACTTTGAGAACGGATGCTATGCGAAGCTGATACACCTGAAGAAGGAAAAGGAGCCTGAGATATACAACGCCATAATGCACAAGGCACCGTATCTTGAACATGGAGCAATAGTTGAAAATGCTATGATATATCCAGACGGAACATTCGACCTCGACGACGACAGACTGACTCCCAACTCGAGGGGCTCCTACCCTCTGACATTTCTCACGAACATCAAGGAGTCATCGAGATCAACACATCCGAAGACAATACTCTTCCTAACAGCGGACGCAAACGGGGTACTGCCCCCTGTAGCTTATCTCAACAAGAATCAGGCAATGCTCTGGTTCCTTATGGGATATACGAGCAAGCTGGCTGGAACAGAGACAGGGATAGTGGAGCCGGTTTCAACATTCTCAAGGTTCTTCGGTGAACCTTTTATGCCGAGAACCCCTGATACTTATGCAACGCTTCTCGGCGAAAAGATTACAAGGTATAATACCCGCGTGTACCTTGTCAATACAGGATGGTCAGGCGGTCCTTACGGCATCGGCGAGCGGATGGATATAAACCTAACGAGGGCAATAGTCAACGCAGCACTCGAAGGGAGACTCGAAGATGTCGAATATGTTGAGGACAAGCTATTCCACATAAACATCCCAACATCTTGCCCCGATGTTCCAAATGAACTACTGTTCCCGAAGAATACCTGGGAAGATAAGGAGGCGTTCGACAAGAGAGCACACCAGCTTGCCAACGATTTCTCACGGCACTTTGACAAGGCATATAGGGAAAAGAACATTCCGGAGGAAATCCGACGAGAATGCCCTGGGAAATAGCGGAATCAACATTCCCATTTTGATGCAATCGGCACTCTCTCAAGCCCTGGCAATCTTATCCTCAACCCCGGTGGCGCCTGCCGACGCTTGAACTCGCTCCTTTTGACCGCTTTTGCAACCCACAAAACGGTCTCCCTGTCGAAGCCGAGACGCACTATCTCATCGACAGACTTCTTCTCATCAAGATAGTAAGACAAAATCCTATCGAGTATATCATACGGCGGGAGCGTATCCTGGTCAATCTGACCTGGTCTAAGCTCGGCAGATGGAACACGGGATATTATCTCAGAGGGAATAACTTCCCTCTTCCTATTTATATAATGCGCAAGTTTATACACCATCGTTTTCGGCACATCGGATATGACAGCAAGCCCGCCGACCATATCACCGTATAGCGTGCAGTAGCCAACGGCAGCCTCGCTCCTGTTTCCACTGGATAAAACAAGGTAACCGAACCTGTTGGAGAAAGCCATAAGGATATTTCCTCGTATCCTCGCCTGGATGTTCTCAAGCGTCAGGCTAACCTCATCCCCAAGAGAAAGCTCCTCCTTCAACGAAATCTTGTAAGATTCGTATATATCGGATATCGGGATAACAGCAAAGTTCACTCCAAGGTTGCCTGCAAGATGCCTCGCATACTTCTCACTCTCGGGTGATGAGTAGCAAGATGGCATAGCGAGACCCAGGACATTCTCTGCTCCGATAGCCTCTGCAGCGAGTGCTGCGACAACGGATGAATCAACTCCGCCGGAGAGACCTACAACCACCTTCTCGAACCCGCATTTCCTCACATAATCCCGCAGACCGAGAACCAGAGCGTTATGAACAGACTCTATCTCATCCTGTGGTATATACTCCTCCTGCGCTCCTGAAAGATCTGTATCGATTGTCTCTACGAACTCCTCAAACGCAGGGAAGATGTGGACAGGGCTACCGTTTTTATCCACAAAAAGGCTTCTGCCATCGAATATAAGCTCGTCGTTCCCACCGATGGAATTGACATAGACAAACGGCACAGAATACCTCTTTGCCCACCTGGTTATAGCCTCAAACCGAATACCTTCTCTACCTACCGAGAATGGCGACGCACAAAGATTGATAAACAGTGTGGCACCCTTTTTTGCGAGCTGTTCAACCGGAGGATGCTCACCGATAGAAACACCGAGCATTTCACCCTTGAACGGGAAGGCAGATACGCTATCGGCAGGGTCGAACTGCCTTGCCTCGTCGAGCAGACCACCGCAGGAGAGAGCGGACTTTGCCTGCCAAAAGATAATCCTGCCGTTCTGGATAAGCAGAGCTGCATTGTAGAGTCTATTTTCTCCATTCTCGCTCGGCAGAGGTGCTCCGACAAGTATCCCTGTATCCGGACAGCTCCTCGATATGGACTTTAGCTCTTCAATCGCAGCCTGAGACTTTTCTATGAACCACTGCCTTTCGGGAAGCTCCCCGAGCGGATAGCCTGTTATAAACATCTCCGGGAAAACGACTATATCAGAGTTTCTGGCAAAGCGGGAAAGCACATCCGTTGCCTTTTTGATATTACCCGAGAAATCGCCAACGGTCGTGTCGAGCTGGGCAATAGTCAGTCTCATATACTCCTCTTTCCTTTGATTACCTGCTCTCAATTTACACACAAAACAGGGGTAGGTCAAGCCTGTTGCGGAAAATTACGGTCGCTCCCGAGGAAGGGTATCGTTTTCGGGCTATACGAAGTTTGCATTAGCAAATTTGGACGGAGGAAGCGAGTGTAAGAAGCAAAGCAATAAAGCACCCACCGTCACACTACCTGTTTTCATAATATTTGCTTAACTTTTCTCTTAACAATTTTTCAAGACTTCTATAAGGAGTGGAATGCTGTTCTCTAAAGTAATTTGATACTAATCTTAGGGTTTCTCCCGTTCTAAACAAAACCTGCATTATTTCTTCCGACCACAGGGTGTCATTTTCTAAGATTTTTCTCCAGTGTCTGATTTCCAACTCTCTAATTTCTTCAAAACTTTCTTCTGGGTCTTCATCAAAGTTTATCTCGGGTAAATCTGGTAATTCATTTTTCCATCTAGTTAGCCACTGAATTATATTGTCCCACACTTGGGGTTTGTCAAAATATTCAAACAATTCTTTTCCATAAAACAGACGGAGTTCTACACCGTAAAATTCAGAAAAATCTCCCAATTTCTCAACATAAAAATTCTTATTTTTAGTCAAATCTGGATCAATAAAGTACATAATTCCAACCAGATTATTTCTATGAAGGTTATGTAGAACTTCTAATTTTTTCTTAAAATTGTTTATTTGCCCCCTCTTCTTTGTTGAGTCGTGGTCATCCCGTACCTTTTGTTCAATAAAATAATATCTACTGTCGTTCGTAAAATACTGATCAAGGGATAAAATTTCATCGTTGCTATCTCTGATAGTCTTTGGAAGATTCCTATATCCTAAATCTGCTATAATTTCTGTTATGAGTTCTTCGATAGCATCCCCAAATCTTATTTCATGGGACTGAAGTAAATGTTGGAGTATCTTTGCTCCTGGTTTAGTGGGTCTAAACAGCCCTATAAATCGTTCTGGTCTTTCTGCCAACTTTTTTAATAGATCTCTTTTCTCTCCTTCAAATATATGCTTATTTAGAATCCCACAAAATTTATTATAATCCATTTTCTCACCCTTCAACATAGTATCTTATCCTCCTTTTGTATCTCTCTATGAGATAATCTTCAGAATAAGAAGGTAAGTCGCTTTCCTTTATAATTGTATAGTTAATATCATTTTTCTTCAAAAACCTAACAATCTTTAAAAGAGGTGGAGCAAGAAAATATATCCTACTTATATCGAAATAAATAAATTGAACTTTTTGGGCACGCCACTCT
>JAGGUN010000014.1 GCA_021158465.1 bacterium | reverse complement strand
GGCTGCGGATAGATGCCGAATCGGTAGTATCTACCGAGGAAGAGAGAATAGTTGCTTCCTCAGAGAAAAGCGCTCCTGCAAAAAGCAGAAGCAAAGCCACACAAACAGAAAACCCCTTGAACATTTTGACACCTCCTAAGGTCTCCCACAATCTCTCACAGCCACAATTATAGGTTACAAATATTATAAATATTTTGCGAAGTTTGTCAATTCTTCCGGTTACTTCATCGGGAGAGAAATGCAAGGTTAATCGCCTCTTGGACCCTTTGACTTTTTCCGATTTACATCCCTCCGAAGCACCAAATTCAAAAGCTCCATCTCTCGTAGGAAACAATCTCCTCCAGCGGCTTTCTGCTGAACTCCCGCGGAGGGGCATCGGGATATCCAACTGGAATGAGTGCAACGACGGAAACATCATCGGGGATACCGAGAATCTTCTTTACCCTATCCTGATAGAAAGCCCCAATCCAGCAGGTTCCAAGCCCTTCCTCCGCTGCCTGCAAACAGATATGCTCTCCAGCAATCGCAAGGTCAATCAAGAAAGCTGGATGTCCGCAAGCCATCTTATATCCGCGATTCACAGCGCAGAGAACAATAACAACAGGAGCCCCCGCAATGAACATCTGGTCTCTCGCTGCACGGGCAAGCTCCTCCCTGGTATTCCTGTCCCTGACAACAACGAAACGCCATTCCTGGAAGTTCTTTGCAGACGGTGCGAGCCGCGCCGCCTCAAGAAGACGCAAAATCTTCTCCTCCTCGATGGGAATATCCTTGTAGCCTCGAATGCTTCTTCTCTTGATAATCGCAGGGATTATACCTTCCATCATTCCTCCTTCGATTTATTCCAGAGTTCATCCATCTCCTCGAGCGTCGCATCAGACAGAGGCTTATCAAGCTTCTCCTCAATGTACCTGAACCGTTCCTCGAACTTCTTCACACTTTTCAGAAGCGCCATCTCGGCAGATATATCGAGAAACCTCGCAAGATTGGTTATAGCAAAGAGCAAGTCCCCCAGCTCCTCCTCTACACCATCTTTATCCCCGGCTCTAATAGCCTGCTTGAGCTCCTCCAGTTCCTCATTCACCTTATCGACAACATCCTCCTTTTTCTGCCAGTCAAATCCGACCCTGCTTGCCTTCTGCTGAACCCTCTGGGCACGCAAAAGGGCGGGAAGTTCCTTCGGCACCCCATCGAGTGCAGAAACCTTACTACCCTCCCTTGCTCGCTCGAGCATCTTTATCTTCGCCCAGTTGGCAAGTATCTCATCCGTAGACGAAACCTCCACATCCCCAAATACATGCGGATGCCTCCGAACAAGCTTATCCGATATACCATCGATCACATCGTCGAGCGTAAACTTACCCTCCTCCTCAGCAAGCTCTGCCTGAAAGAGTATGTGCATCAGCAGGTCGCCCAGCTCTTCTTTCAACTTATCGAAGGAGCTCTCATCAATCGCCTCGAATATCTCATACAGCTCCTCGAGCATAAGCGGTCGAAGGGTTGTATAAGTCTGCTTCCTGTCCCAGGGACAACCATCCTTACCCCTGAGCCGCTTCAGTATCCGAACGAGCCGCATAAACCTATCTTCCGTCCTCATACCTGTATAACCTCCATATCTGAGGAGTGAAAATTGCCTTTATAACTATCTCTAAGTCCAGAAATATTCTCCACCCCTCGATGTAGAATATATCATATTCTATCGCGGTCTTGATATCCTGCGGATGCGACAAGAGATAAAACCTGGAAAGCGAAACAAGCCCCGAACGGACATTCTGCTTCGCAAAAAAGCTCATAGCTGGCTCACCAGATAGCCTCTCGTAAGCCTCCGGCGAGAAAAGCAGCGGACCAACAAGGGTTATCCTTCCCTTGAGAACCTCAGGCAAGAGCAGGAACAGCTCGAAAAAAGGGAAGAAATGGTCCTTCAAAACAGGGAAACAGAACCTCTCAGATGAGACAGAAACCACCACTCTCCTCTCAAATCTTTCACCCTTTGCGTGCAGGAGTAATCCCCACAGGAGAAAGAGCGGCGAAAAAGCGGCGAGCAGAAGAGAAACAAAAGTGATTTCAAACATACTCTTGCCGATTTTCCCCCATTCGCTTAATATACCAAACTTCACGATAACCGTTGGAACGCCATAGAGATTAGACACTCTCTTCCCCTTGAGGACATCGGTTATACCGGACATAACACGGAACAGCTTTCCTTTCTGCGGTATTCCTGCAAGGATTTCGATAATCTCGCTATCTTTCGGGTTCTCAAGCACAATGACCACCTCATCAAAATCTGTCTGTTGCCCGGAGGTAACAACGGTTGCTCCCAGTTCCGGATGCGAATTTATATATCCGGTTACGAGCTTCATGTATCCAGGCTCACCGACAACAAGCACACGGGATTTATCTATCCCTCTCCTCCAGAGGGATCTGACCGTCCGCCTGAAGATAATTCTCTCCACAGCAAGCAGAACAAAAAGCGCCCCCCAATAGGTGAATATGATAAGCCTCGGTATCCGGAACGGTTGTTCAGGGTCCGCTGTAACGGCTGCAAGAATGAGTATCCCAACAAAGACTGCCTTGAAAAGCGAGGAAATATCGGTGAGAACGGTTGTAAAGCGCGTCTTCACATAAAGATTGTGGGCATAGAAAATAACAAACCAGAAAACAGCGAGCACAAGCCAAGGAGCGATGTAGGAGGTAGGAGACGGCTTATACAGCGTCTCTCCACCGACACCTAAGCGAAATCTAACGACAAACGCCACAAGGATAGCCAGAAGCTCAAAAAAGGCATCTGCTATCGCAAGCAGAACAGACTCTTTCGGAGGGGCAACACGCATCAGCTTCCCCCCTCGAAAAAGCGGATTATCCTACCTGACAGCACATCCCGAGAGCGGTGCTCGCGGATAAACCTTTGCCCCGAACAGGCTAACTCTCCTCGAACAGACGGAGAACCTTTCAAGAAAAGTATAGCCTCTACCATAGCCTCCGCGTCCCCCGCCGGAACACAATAGGCTGCCCTGTGCTCCTGCAGAAGGGCTCTACCATAACCATCTATGGCACAGACAATAGGTATTCCCACGAACATCGCGTCAACAAGCTTGGCAGGAAAGGCATATTCATTTACAGGGTTCTTGGCAAGTATAACAAGATAAAGGTCGAACACCCTGAGAATACTCATTACCTCTCCCTGTGGCACGCCATCAAAGAAACGGATATTATCCAGAGAACGCTTGCGAGCAAGCGAGCAGACCCTTTCCTTTTCCACCCCTTCACCGATGACAGTTATCGTGATATCCTTCTCCTGCTTAATCGTTTCAGCCACATCGACAAGAATGTCAACCCCCTGCATTATCCCGATATTGCCAAGGTAAAGTATGTTGAAATCCTCTTTTTTTATCCCGTATCGCTCCCTTATCTCTTCTTCGGGGATAGCTCTGCTACCCAAAGCCTCTGGATAGACGAAATTTGGTATGTCGTATATTCTCTCCCGCTCGACCCCATAAAAGGAGGATATGATGTCCGCGAAGTACGGGATGGCAACGGATATCCTCTCTGCATCCTGATATATTGTTCTGGAGAGGAAGAGCGCTGTCGTGAGGAGCATTCCCGATTCCAGCTTGCCGACAAGTGCAGCTGCTTCAGGCCAGAGGTCTCTGACATCGAGAATATACCTCTTCCGCTTCAGAACCCCGACAATCTTTCCCACAAGCCCATTAAAAGGCGAGGGCGTTGTTGCAAAGATAAGATCGATCTCCCGGATGAAAAGCGATGTAAATACCGCACAAAACATATACGAGAAGTAAGACGCAACCCTCTCAATGAGGTTCCTACGCTTCATACCAGCAATGTAGGTCCGGTAGACACGCACACCGTCGTAGATCTCCCTCTGAAACGGGAAAAGGTTCTTATACCCGGGGAATACAGCCCCCTTGGGGTAGTTCGGAACCTCAGCAACGACAATAACCTCATGCCCCCTACTCTTGAGGATGCTCACAAACTCCCACATCCTCCTTGGGGATGCACCTATCTCGGGTGGGAAAAATTGGGTCAAAAAGAGAAGTCTCATCTATTTCAAGAGGAGCAGTTTCCTCGTCTGTTGCACACCGCAAGACTCAGCCCTCACAAGATACAACCCACTCGGAGCAGAGAGGAACTCCTTGTCAAATACAACCTCACCATAGCCAGAGCCAGCCGTAACAAATCTCCTCGCAACCAGCTCGCCACCTATGCTGTATATCTCAAATGTTATCTCTCCCGGGCGAGGCAAAAAGAATCCAAGCGACACAGATGAGTTAAACGGGTTCGGATACCCGTTCGAGAGGAAAAATCGCCCCGGCGTAACATCCAGCTCACGGACAGACAACCCGTCGATTACAGCCAGATCATCGAAGAACCACCCGGAGTAGTTCGACGCAGCATCGGACGCAAAGTGAAACCGCAAGTATATAAATCCCCCAGCATAGTCAACAAGGTCAAACCTCGCCTCCTCCCAGCATCTTGTGCTGTCGAAGCCACCATAAACAGGCTCTCCTCCCAAAAACGGATTTATGGACGCACACACCCCATCATACTCCGAGAAGCCCGGAACAGGATAAAGGATCTCCGCCGCCATCGTCACCGTATCAACAATAGCCTTTATATTCCCCCCATCGAATATGTATCCTTCCGCTCCCTCTGTCTGATACCAATGATAGAACCGCAGAACCGGATGCTCCGTGTCCTCAAGGTGAAGCGGCACATCAAGCGTCCAGTTGGCATAGGGAGAATACCTCCCAGACAGGTTTGTCCCCCAGCAACGGCTGCCAGAAAAAGGGATAACAAGCGACGAATCCGGCGTCCCCCATTCCCAACCAACCGTGTCCGGAGAAGCAAGAAATGTTCCAGCCGAATCCTCGAAATCGGAGTTGAAGAGCGAGTGATACAAAGTAACATCGACCCTCACCGTATCATCCTCAACAACCTCAACACCCGGAACAGTCACCGGAGCAAAGCCAGGCTTCGAAAAGACCACATTCCACACACCAGCAGGAACATAGCTCAAAACATACCCCCCCAGCGAGTCCGTATAGGTGCTCCTGTCTACATCGGGGATCTCCACAAGAACACCATCATCCGGCTCTGTACGGGAAAGGTCCACAGTGCCAACAACCGTCCCAGATGGTTCATACACCTCGACATCATCTATATACCAGCCAGAATGATCACTCTCCGTTGCATCAGACGCAAAATGGAACCCGATCACAACATTGTATCCACAGTATGCCGATATGTCGAATGTAACCTGTTCCCAGCCATCGCTTACACCGGAGAACGCAGGCTCACCAAATATTGCCGATGCCCCCTCCATTGACTCAACAGGATACCCGCCGATGGGTGTTATCAGGTTCCAGGTCAAACCACCATCGACAGAGAGAGAAACATTCCCACCATCAGCTCCCTCCTCCGTCTCATACCAGTGCCAAAAGCGAAGCTTCGCCGCATCCACAGCCTGAAGTATAAACGACGGGCTCCATAGCCACCAATCGGCAAGCCCTGTGTAACTCCCCGAGAGGACAGTCCCCCAACAGTTTGGCGTCGAATGGGCAGAAAACCCAACCGGTGAACCAAGCTCCCAGTTGGTTGCCGAACTGTCCACAAGAACAAAATCCCCTGTTGAGGTATCAAAATCGCAGGAATACGGAAGCGGAGCAGTCGGATACGCATAAAACAGAACAGCAAGGTTACTAAAAACAGCACCCGAAGAACGATAATACTGAAGCCCTGTCGTGCCTGTTTCATTCTCAATCCCTATCGTAACGGTCCTCGAACTGACACTTGTAGAACGATATTGATAGAGAATCGTTCCACCACCCATATCGAGAATAACCTCAAAATACTGAACAGGACCGGAAGAATGCCCATACTCACAGATGGCATATTCAATGATAAACAGGTTCCCACGCCTCTCATAGAACACCCCTGGCGCCACAGAATACGACGGATTCAGATCACAGTTATAAACAGCAAGCAGCGCATTGGGGTTCCCAGTGTTCGGTATGGCAGGGAGCGAGATGTTGCTCCCTCCGTATGTGAAGCTCAGCCATCCGTTCGAGCAGACATTGACATTCGTATATCCGTTCCCGTAAAAGAAGAATGTGCCTCCCAAGGGGATATTCTGGTGAGAGTCATCAGTCAGCGAAAGACGCGTTCCTGTTTCCGTTATGTCGATCCAGTTGAAAACAGGACCTCCCGCCTCCCTCGAATCTATCCACTGGTAACCATAATCATCAGGTCCACCAGTGCTAGCAAACACAGGGGAAACCAGAAGAAGTAATACCAAAATTGCCACCATAACCCCCTCCTTAAGATGTGCCCCATCGCTATTAATTATAAATAAAACTTTTTCCATAGCAAACAAAATTTTCTTGGAAAATCCAGTAGGTAAATCTATAATTTGATTCAGAGGAGTTATGGCGTGGAAACGGAAGATACAGGCAGTAACAAACATTCTTCTTCTCTTGCTTCCTCTTGCCTGCTCTGCATTCCCCGTGGATACATCTCTCGGTGAGCCGAAGATGCTTTATGTGAGCGGTTTCGGGAGAATATACACAATATATGAGGGAGGAAATAGCGCCGTATATCTCGATACACTAACAGAAAGAACCGTTACATCACAGCTGGGAGATGCCCCGTTGGTAAAGTTTGTCTCACAGGATGACGCTATATTCTATTTCCTCAACGCAGACGGAATCCTCGTAAGAACAGACCGAGAGCTCGCCAAGATATCCAGCATGGACATATCGGAGATCGACCCTATCAGCTTCTCCATCACATACTTCGGGATATTCCTTCTAACTGGCAACCGAAAAAGCATCTACAAGCTCTCCTCCGGGAAACTATCTGCCTCACAGCTCAGCTCACTCATTCCAAGGGAGACAGAAGATATGGACGGGAATATGCTCCTTATCCCCTCGGAAAACCAGATAATTACCTTCGACGAGCTCGAGATGATAACCGGCAAAATCCATATTCCTGAGAGTTGCGCCCCCGAGCGAATAAAGTATCACCCCCCATGGATCATCATTATCGGGGATAAGCTCTGCCTAAAAAGATACAACAGCCCTGACTGGAAAACCATCACCCTGCCCGAGGGGACAAAGGATGTGGATATATCGGCGGGAACAGTCTTTTTTCTCCTGAAAGACAGAATTGAAACCTCGCAGATTAAGTAGATTTCTCTCTCTCGTTTTACTGATGACCTCCATATCTCTATGGGGGAAAACGAGGGAATTCTGCATCACCGGATGCGAACGGGTCGCCCTTCCCGACCCTGTGATCGAACCATCATCGATTAAAATTTTATGCAAACCCGATAGCTCCTTCTGCCCTTTTGCCTTTATTCTTGATTCCAGCATAATTGTCATTGATTCTTCCTGTATCTGCGATACGGTCTGCATCTCCTACAACTACCTTCCGGTGTCGTCCCGTGAGTTTGCCCACAGGAGTATCGATTCGGTATCCGGTGTCAGGGCGGCGTATAAACCACCTACCTTTGACTTTAGCTCTCCCGATGTGGCATCTTCTGGGCAGATATCTCGTGCAATAACGGTCGGCACAAACCGCTCCCCCGAGGTCGATGGTGAGCTGTCGCTCTTCGCAAGGGGAAAGCTCTCTCGGGATGTCCACATCGTCGCCTCCATATCCGACAGAACATCGCCCATCCAGCCGGAGGGAACAACGGAGGAGTTAGAAGAAATAGACAAGCTGTTTATCAAATTCCTCTCACCACACTTCGTCTCGACATTCGGCGACTTTGACTTGAAAACAGAACGAGGGTATTTTCTCTCCCTTGACAGGCGCCTGAAAGGTGTTATGGGGAATGCGAAGTTCAGCGGATTCGATGGCGAAGGAGCGTTGAGTGTCCAGAGAGGTGAGTTCGCCAGTGTCAGGATAACGCCCGAGGACGGGGTTCAGGGACCATACGAGATAACCCCACAAGGAGCAACAGATGTTGTTGTCGTCGCCGGGAGCGAGCGTGTCTGGTTCGATGGAAGGCTCATCAAACGAGGTGAGAACAACGATTATATAATAGACTACTCATCCGCACAGATAACATTTACATCCCGCTGTCCCGTGCGATACGACTCGCGGATAGTGGTCGACTTCCAGTATATAAGGGAAGATTACCAGAAGACGCTTTACCTAACCTCATTCGAGCTTGAACCAACCGGCGGACTCCGATTCATCGGTGGGTTTGCCAGAGAAACGGATGAAACAGAACTTTCACACGAGGAACAATCATCCCTATCATCAGCAGGGGATAACCCCGATAGCGCATACATACTCTCATACACGGAGAGTGACTCCGGAGATTATATACTTGTCGACTCGCACTTCGTCTATGTCGGCGGCGACACAGGAAGCTATGTTGTCACATTCTACGATATGGGCGAGGGAAACGGGGAATACATTAAGGAGGGAGAGCATTACAGCTACATCGGAGAGGGTGGCAGATACTCGCCGAGGAAGCTGATTCCTCTCCCAGAGTCAGCTCAGATGGTTACACTCGGAGCAGAATTCTCGCACAAGGAGGTGATCAGCGCGAAAGCCGAATACGGCATAAGCACCTACGATATGAACAGCGCGTCGAAGATAGATGATGGCGACAACACATCGGACGGGTTCAGGATAAAAGGGGAACTTGCCCATAGCGGCTTTACACTTGCAGGCGAGGCAATCAGGCGGAACAGACGGTTCCATCCGCTATCACGACTCGACGATGCCGATGAAGCAAGAAACTGGGGAATATCTACCCTACCAGACGACGATGTTGAAATGTTCAGTACAAACGCCAGCTGGCAACCCTTTCAATGGGTAAAACTCACCCTCGGATACGGGGAATTATCCCTGTCGGATACAATGAAGTCGAAGAGGTCAAACGGCGAACTTAACATATCCACGGAGAGGTTCTCATCGAGAAACAACCTCAATATCGGCAGGGTAAAAGCCTCTTACTCGTTATTTAACTCAGCCTCACAGATAAGGCTCGGAGCAATCAGCACAGGTTTCTCCCTCCGCCGCGAGGAAACGGGAAAAAGCTCCCGCCTTATCGAGTATTCCCCCGAGATTTCATTAAACCTTTCCGGAATAAACCAGAGCCTGGGATTTACCCACCGCCGCCAGGACAGAGACGGTATTACAAACTACCTCATCTTCGACGAGGTCTCATACTCTGTAAAAGGGAAATACAAAAGCTTCTCGGCAAACAGCAACATCCTGCACCGGAAGAACAAGTATGCGAAGGAAGCATCGCTTCCAGATAACAGCTTTGACCTTGCATACATCGAGCTTTCACAGAAGCTCGGCTCACACCATAGCGCACGGCTGAGATATAACTTTTCCAACACCCAGACAGCATGTTATACCTATGAGTATATCGAGGTGCCTTACGGTGAAGGCAACTATATATTCGATCCCGAGCGGAACGAGTTCGTCCCGGACGCCTACGGTAACTACATCCGGCAGATTAAATATACAGGCGATTTCATCCCCGGCTCAACATTCGAGGGGAAGATATTTTTGCGAGGCGACACAAAACGGCTCGGATACAGGGTGAACCTCATCAGCAAAAAGGGAACATCGGACGAGAGCTCAAAGAAATTTATACTATTACCCAGCGACCTCAGCGATAGCAAAAACTCACTTGCCTACTACAACTGCATCACGAATATATATCTGTTTCACCTTCAGCCTGCCTCACTCGAGCTTGGATACAGGCTCAGCCGCCGAATGGATGCAGCAAACATCACAGGAAAACATTTTGACTACTACACCAAACGACTGATTAAAATCTTATACAGGAGGAGATCTCTCAATGTCGAATGCGAAATCTACTATGAGCGTGACCGGGTAGATTATGTCGAAAACAGCTACTCCGAGCACGACATCTCACGCTATGCCAGCGAGCTTTCCGCCACAAAGGAGCTTGGCATAGTCGAGCCGAAACTCTCCATCGGTATAACATCCTCCCGCGAGCTTGAACTTGGCGCCAGGGCAATAACAGAAAAGGGAAGTGCCGGTGCTGGTGTCAGGATAGGTGGTATATCTGCTCATGGAGAAATGACTTTTTCCTATGTCAAGACGGATTATGATGGGCTTTTGCCTTACGGTATGCTGGAGGGCAATTCTCCCGGTGAGAATCTACGCTGGGAGGTGTCCATTCGCTCGGGTGTAGTCGAGGGGTTATCGCTTGTCGGCAGATACTGGGGCAAGGCAAGAAAAGGGAACAAGCCGGAGCATTTCGGTAACCTATCGGCGAGGTATAGCTTCTGATAGCTCAACTATCACCTGACAAACTCCTCAGCCTCGGACAGACCGCCTTATATACCTTATCCAGCCTCTTTACAAACGGCTCGTCCGTATCCATCACGACAATGAGTCTATATCGCTGAAGCTGCCGACGGAGCCGTCCGCCAGTGAGCCGAAAAGGATAATCCTGAGCGCCCCCATATCCTTGAGTATGGAGATAATCCTGTCGAGCTCGCCTTCGAGTTGCTCTCTTCTATTCGGGTGGATTCGCCTTATGTAATGAATTGTTTTGGATCGTCCTATTTATCCTGTTCTGTTTATTTTGTCTATTTCACTACTACAAATTTTCCTTTTGCAGTTATTTTGTTACTGTGAACGTCTGCACCATCAAAAACTACACTGTATACACCGCTCGACAGACCACTTACATCTATACGTACACCTCTACCGTAACCACCGGACACGTGTATATCGCCGACTAAACGACCTGTCTCATCGTATATTCGAACCTTACCGTAATCAGATTCTTTACCTAACACTAAATTTACTATGCTGTTAGCAGGTGACGGATATACATACAATTTCGAACCCGCTGGCAACCGCGACATCTCATCAACACTCAACTCTATTGCTTCAAACGGTAAACTGTAAACCGGTCCGCCGATAATTGCACACCAATACTCATCAGGATTACCTCTATAAAAGACAGGTCTCCCGTGATAGCTTGTATCGTTGAATGCGTAAAAATAGATGTTTCGTTCAGTCGGTGGTGGACGAATATTGTAGTACATCTCATCCACATGGATCCACAATGTTGATGTTGTATCATCAATAGAACCAGCATCAACGAATTCAAAACGGTTTGCAATAGGTCTATATCTTGCTTCTAATTCTGATTTTGTGCCTCTCTCGCCTACAAACTGCACTATTGCCCAATCCCAAAATGCACCTTCAGCATCTATGCTATCTCTCTTATTAATGTAATAAACATTACCGGATGTATCGGCAATCGTCTGAAACACCCAATGAGTATCTACACTGTCAGTGGTTTCTTCTGTGCACAGTAATGTATCACCATCTATTACTTTGAAATAGATAACACGAGTAGAATCAAAAGTGCCGTATCCAGTATCTCCTATATACATTTTCTTCCATAGATATTCGTCTGCTTTAGCTGTCTTTGCAGAACAGACACCTATCGCAAAACATAACGCTAATGTTGTAACTGGTTTTATAATTCTATTCCACGCACGTTCCAGCCTTGATTCTGGTTCTGGTTTATATCTTTTAGCTGTGTTACTTTTATTAACTCCGTATCTCTCCACAAGGAACAGCACAAAGACAACAAACATTCCCCTTCTCATTTCACACCTCTTATATTTCACTCTGTTATTAAATATACAATTCTTTTTGTTGTAGTCAAGTCTTTTTTGGTAGTCAAATTTCTCATTTTCGCACAGGCAATATAGACATCGCCGGGGGAAACCTCCTGTCAGAGGCAATACAGATAGATAAGCCCGCGTGCACCCTGAACAAAAAACCATCCACCAACAGCAATGGAGGCAACCG
>JAGGUN010000051.1 GCA_021158465.1 bacterium | reverse complement strand
GGCAATGCTGGTGTCTTCGACTGGCGATTCCTCACCGTTCCCTGCGGCGAGCGTCTGCATACACTTGTTGGAACCGTCCGTAATGATGAAACGGATGAGCCGCTTGAGGGGATACTGGTCTGTGCATTCAGGCACTACGGTGAGCCTATCTTTGACCACTGCACCGTTACAAATGATAGTGGTGAATTCTCCCTCGATGTAACGATGGGTGAGTTCATACTTGGTGCGTTTGACTCGACGGGCAACTACAATCCACAGTTCTTTGACCACAAGGCTAACCCGATGGATGCGGATGTGATATTTATCACGCCCGATACGCCAGATACATTGTTTGGGTTCAACTTCGACCTGATACCGATGATTCGACTATTCTACCTCTCTGGTGCGATATTCGATGAGGATACGACGACACCGCTTCCTCATGTGCTGACGGTTGCTATATCCACTGAGGATGAAGAGGAGTGGGCAACAGCAGGTGTCACCAACTCTGAGGGTGAGTACGAGCTCCGTGTGCCGCCCGGCTCGTATTACCTGCTTGCGTACCATCCCGGGTTTATCCCGATGTTCTACAACGATGTAACCAACTGGCACGATGCGACACCTATTCCTGTGGATACGGCTGACGCTTCAGGGTATGATGTCCATCTGCTATATGCACACGGCAGAGGCGGTGGAGCATACCTCGATGGCTATGTCGAGGAGGATACATCATCCTTCTATAAGGACGATGAAATACCGCTTGTCGGCTCGAGGGTGTATCTCGTCAACCCGGAGAACGGCGAGTATATGTATGCCACATACACCTATCCGGATGGCTACTTCCGCTTCGATGATATCCTGCCTGGAGTGTATCGTGTGGAGTTCGACAAGGTATTGTATGAGCCGACAACCTCGTTCCCAGAGATGGAGATTGCATACGCCGATACCGAGACAGTGCACTTCGTCCTCCGCCGTGGAGGAACGGGCATCGCTGAGACGGATGTAAAGCCGCTCGGATTTGCCATCTACCCTGCCTATCCTAATCCGTTCAACTCTTATGTCCATCTGCCGTATGAGCTGTTCGGTGATGCGGATGTTGAGATATCTGTCAGGAATGTGCTTGGTGAGCAGGTGGCAGAGATATTCAGCGGCAAGCAGCGTAGAGGAAGCTACATCGTTGCCTGGGATGCGAGCGATGTGCCATCGGGCGTCTATTTCATAACGGTCAAGGCAAAAGGCGAGTTGAGAGCCACGAAGGTTATGCTCCTGAGGTAAGCAGTCTTTGGGGGGTGGAAATCTTTTCACCCCCCTTTTACCATCCCAATCCTCCTGATAATTCCCCTTTGATTTCTGTCCCTTCTGTATTATATTATTAATGGGTAAAATGCGAAATGCGATGATCCTTGTGGTGGCAATGATGATTGGTGCGGGGGTGTGCAGTGCCCAGATCGTCGATGACCTCTCCAATGTCGCTGTCTGGTCATTCGGTCCTACCGTGTGGTGCGACTCCGTTGCTGATGTGGCAACATATATTGAACCACAGTTTATAAAACGCGCCTGGTTCAAGTATTCCAGTATGCCGGGAAATCCGTTCACCAACCCTCTTTATGGCTTTCCTTCGCTTCCGCCGGCAGTGAATGGAAATGGTGCACTGTTCGAGGGCGGTGTGCAGGTGCCTCAGCTCACTCGAGAAGGCGGATGGCACTGCGATAACCCATACGATGACGACCATGTTTATCCGTTTGAGATACCCGATCCCGTCTATTATGATTTTGTTACACTTAACGCCGATGGTGAGATATATTATCAGCCAACGGGACCATTCGGGTTTACTATCACCAACGGCACTATTGCCAACGAGAACTACCTCGATTATTGCCTGTACTGGGCTTTTGAACAGCTCGATGCCGGTGTCAATGCGCTTGAGTTTGACCAGGTGGAGGGCGCTTATGAGCTTGATTTCGATGCTGATTCCACAAACAATAAGAATATCGGCTATGACGATTACACAATCGGTGCAGCGAATTTTGCGACGAGGCTTTCAGTTGTTTTCGGGCATGGATATGATACACCTGTGGAATGGTTCGTTCCTACCGCATCGGCGAGCTCGAATGAGGACTCCGCTTTTCTCGCTTTCGACGACAATTTTTCAACATCCTGGCGTTCAGATACATGCGACACCCATTGGGTTATGATAGACTTCGGTAGAATTCGGACAATTCGGCAAGTGTATTTGAGGTTCCCTGCCGAGCACATACCTGGCAATTTTTATGTCGTCTACTGGGATGGCGCTATATGGCGGGATTTTGAACCGCCCCTGTTCGACATATCGAACGCCGATTCAATACGCTCCTTCCTCGTTGAGCCAGCTCGCGCTGAGAAAGTCCTGCTGTCCTCTACCGAGAGCGAAATATGGCTATCCGAGATGCAACTGTTTGGGCAAGGATTCCGTCAATTTTTGCTCCAGCGCTATTGTGTTGATTCGGGCTGGACGCCAACCGACGCACGCTGGGAGACGCAAAAGCTCATAGAGCTATCCGACACACTTGTCTGCCCCGACGGCACGATGAACAGCTTCAATTATCGTAGATATCTTCAGGCGCACGAGTGGACACTTAACCCATTCGGCGGCGAGCTAACCTGGGAAACTATGCTCGACCCACCGAACAAGCTATTCCTCGACTGGTTCCCAAGAGATTACCACCTGCTACTTACTTTGCTTTTCTACGACGACGATTTTACGGTAAATCTTGTGAATGATTTGTTTGAGAGGTCATTTATGTATGAATTGATATATCTAAATTGGTGGCGGACAATTGCCGACAGCGTAAGGGCTTATGCAGCATCTCTCGGGCGGGAAGTTTTCATCACATATAACGGCTCAGCTTACTGCAATCCACACTTCGTTGATTATTCACTTGCACCGATGTTCGATGGGCTTAATTTTCCTGCGTATCATTGCCCCACCGCGACAGATACCGATGGAGTATGTCTTATTGGTAATCAGGCGCAGATAAATATCTGGCGACTGATAAAAAGAAGAGCAGTGGATTATCTGGGCGAGGATGTTCCGCTTGTTGCATTCTGCGATTTCTGGCAGCTCGGTATGCCGTTCGCACATCTCGGCGGAATAGACGAACCTGCCGATGAGCGGGCAATTTACATTCGGACCTATGGAATGGAAATGCGTGCCGCAGGTGTCAATTTCTGCTTCCCTGTTCAGGTATCGGATGAGGACTCGTGGACTGACACACTTTCTGATGGCACACCGCTTATCGAAATCATCAAGCAGCAGGCGGATTTCCTGAATGCATACTTTGATATTTATAAGAATGCTACTGTGAGTGATAACGAAACACTGGTTACTGTCAACGGTATTGTGCCGTTCAACGGTGAGTGGAATATCGACTGGGAATCGGGTGGCTTGCGATTCGACTCACCGGTGAATGAATCGAATGTTACGATAGCCTATACATACGCGGCGGACAGCTCGCGCGCGTATCTGCACATTATAAACCACAACTGGGACAGCGCCGGGCGCGTGATGCTCCCACAGGAGAGCGTCCCGGTTACAGTTCCCGTCAGCGATACTTGCAGGGTTGTGATGCTTGTCTCGCCCGATTTCCCAGATACGGTCTACCCCGAATTCGATTATGAGGATGGTATTATCAGTCTTGTAATCCCAGTGCTTGAATACTATGACATTATCATCCTCGATTTCGCAGATACAACAAAGATTGCAGAAGGAAGATCAAGATCGCCCCTTGGAATCGCTATTTCTGCTTGTCCCAACCCGTTTAATTCCTCGCTCAGGATAGAGGCGCTTGCTGGTGCAGATATTGAGATATATGATATAAACGGTAGGTTGGTTGAAAACATCCCCGCAAAGGATGAAAGTGTGCGTCCTGACCCTACGATGGTCATCTGGGCACCAGACAAGGACATTCCAAGTGGAGTATATCTAATTAAGGCAAGCGTTGAGAAAGGGACAGTGGTAAAGAAGGTAATATACCTTAAATAGAATTCGGAGAGGCGGGGATTCGAACCCCGGGAAGAGTTTTTTGACCCTTCAGCCGCTTAGCAGGCGGCTGCCTTCAGCCAGCTCGGCCACCTCTCCTGAACCCGCTATTCGCTAATTACTAATTTACCGGAGGACGAGGGATTCGAACCCCCAAGGGCTTAAAGCCCGGCGGATTTCAAGTCCGCTGCCTTACCAGTTAGGACTAGTCCTCCGTTTCCCAAATATTATAGAAGTAAAATCCGATTTGTCAATACAAAATGTTGACATTTGATAGGCAGGTTGTTAGATTTAACCGATGCTTTTCGACACACACGCGCATCTTGATTTTCCCCAGTTTGACGGGGTAAGAAAGGATGTAATCGATGAGGCAATCTCCTCTGGCGTTCATCTTATCGTGAACCCAGGGATAGATGTCGCGTCGAGCAGGAGAGCCTACAAGCTCGCAACTCTCTATCCCCAGATATATGCAGCTGTTGGCATCCACCCACATGAGGCAAAAGAGGCAACGGATGAATCCTTTGCCGAGATAGAGCGTCTTGCATCGCTTGACAAGGTCGTTGCGATAGGGGAAATAGGGCTCGACTACTATCGGAATGTTTCTCCGCAGAATGTTCAAAGGGAGGTTTTCCGTAGTCAGCTTGAGATAGCTAAACGGCTCGGGCTGCCTGTAATTGTACATATAAGAGATGCCTTTTCTGATGCCTTTTCAATACTCAAGCCGTTCGCATTGGAGCTTCCAGTTCTTCTTCACTCATTCTCTGGGGACAAGAAAGCTCTTGCCTTGGCGATGGATATGGGGTTCTTTGTCTCGTTCAACGGGACACTTACATACCCCGGGACGGATAGGGCAGAGATTGCCCGCCTTGCAGACCGTAAAAAGATCCTGCTTGAAACAGATTCGCCGTATCTTACTCCGCACCCGTTCAGAGGGGCTCTCAATAGACCTGCACTTTTGAGGAATGTTGCTTGTCGGCTTGCAGCTATCTGGAAGGAGCCTCTCTCTTATGTGGAGAAGTTAACCACGAACAACGGGTGTAGATTCTTCGGAATCGAGAAGCCGACGGTTGTATCCCCCGTTCGCCCGAGAAGATCGCTCGGGCAGAACTTCCTCGTCGATGAGAATGTCGCAAGGAAGATAGCAAGAGCTGTTCAGATAAACCGGAACGATACCGTCGTGGAGGTAGGCTCGGGAAGGGGAATGCTTACCCGTTTCCTGTGCGAGAAAGCAGGCAGGGTAATAGCTGTTGAGATAGACAAGAACCTGGCAATCCTGCTTTCTGAAAAGAATATTCCGAACCTCGAGATTATAAACGAGGATTTCCTGAACATCTCCCTGTCGGATCTTGGCGAAAGGCTCGTCGTCGTCGGCAATATACCGTACAATATCACATCGTCCATACTCTTCAAGATTATCTCTGAGAGGAGATTTATCCGCAGAACTGCTCTTATGGTGCAAAAAGAGGTAGCAGACCGGCTCCTCGCTTTACCAAGGACAAAAAACTATGGCTTCCTTTCGGTGCTTCTTCAGTTTTTCTTTAAGATTTCCCGGATTATGAACCTCCCGCCAGAGTGTTTTATCCCCCGACCGAAAGTAACATCAACGGTTCTGCTCTTTGAGAAAAAGCCCCCTGTAGCCCAGCTGACAAATGAGGAATTCTTCATAAAATTTGTCAAGCTGTCCTTCGCAAAGAGGAGGAAAAAATTGATAAACTCAGTGGCGCTTTCAAGCGATATTCCGTCTGAGGCTGTTTCTCTGGCGATGAGAGAGCTTTCTTTCCCTGAGGATATCCGGGCAGAGACCATCTCTCCCGAGGACTTTGGCAGGCTGGCAAATGTTGTATATGAAAAGATTAGTGTATAAAATTTTAATCATTCTGCTCCCTTTCCTCTGGATTTCTGATGTTTGTGGAGGGTATTCTGTCGGATACAGTTATGACAACACGAGCTTTTCCTTGAGGCATACACTTTTTTTGTCTGGGAAGAACCTGCGGGTGAGTTTCAACCAGCTTCTTTCCCAGCGCCCCTCGCTTGTGGGGTCTGGTTCTGTTAATAGGGAGAGGGGTATCGGTTCGCTTGAATTTTCCCACAGAGGTTTTGGGGTCTTGTTTGAGATAGATAACAATCTCGAGGCTGGGAGCGGTGTTCGTAAGTTTGCTTTTGGTCCGTTTTATGAGAGGACACTCTGGGGCGTTCTGCATACAAATTCGAGTGTTGCTCTGCGAGGCAACCTCCGTGTGAACTTCGCTGACAGCAGCTTCGAGCCTGCCTGCATCGTTGGTGAAAAAATCTCCTCGGTCAAGCCGTTTTTCATCTTTGATCGGGCAAGCCTTGAAGGACAGTATGACTTCTCTCCGAAGACACCAGAAAGCTTCCTTCTTGTGCATCTTAAAGGATCGCATTCACCTTTTGCATTCTGGGATATCTCGTTTGATATGAAAGGAGAGGGCAGACAGGTCGGATACTTTAACGAATTGCCCTCCGGATACGAGGTGGACAGAAGAGAAGAGTGGAGCGGTAACATCTTTTCTATCAACAAGGTCAGACTACCTCTTTCCTGTATGCTTACCTGTTCACTCTCGATGGGTTTGAACAGGAAACGCTATTCCTCATCCGACGCTGATTCTGCTCGCCTGGTTGCGCTGGAAGGTAATTCCAACTGTTACAAGATGATAAGATTGGGAACAGGGGTTTCAAGATCTTTCCTCAATTTCCTTGACCTGAAGACGGGTTATGGGACATATAGTATAAGTGAGGATTATACCGATGATACCAGAGATATGAACAAGGAGTGGGGTGCAGTTTATGGAGGAGCTGTTATACACTTTCCGAGCGATACATTGGTGCTTGAGGCGAGCCTGTCGCTTGAGCGGACCGATGATAATTTGGACTCCTCTCGCTCACTTTCTCGAGACATTCAAAGCCAGATCCTCAAGGCAAGCTATCATCGATTGCTTCTGCCGTTCCTTGTCTCTGGGATCGACTATATCGTTAGGAAAACACATTCCGTTTATCTCCTTACACTCTCTGGTGAGAGCAATTGGAACAACTCGTATCTGCTTGTTCCATCAGTGGAACTTAGAGTTAAGGACTGCTTAAATTTTTGTGCGTCGGCGCCGATACGGGCTAATCATATAATCTACGACTATGGAAGGAGGGACACTGAATCGAGAAACAAGATATTCCGTAGACGCTCATATGAACTTCGAACGGAATACACGAGAGGGAATTTTTTATATCATCTCGAACTTTCGAATATATACGAGGACTATGGCGGGCTTATATGGCGGGAACAGTGGGTTGAGGCTCTCTCTTGGGAGAGAAGAGGCTGGAGTGTCCGCGTTGAGTTGCAATGGAATTTCTCATCGTTCCGTCCAACGATAGGATGCTTGTGGCATCGTGAGGATGAATGGGATTGGGGAACTGGTAAAGAAAAAAAGGAAGAACGAACGAAAAAGGCAATCTTCTCGAACATAGAGCTAAAGGGAGATAGAAACTGGAGCATTTCCGCTTCAGGCGAGTATCAACTGGAAAGGTTTGCCATCTCGGGCAGAACCCTTAACCCTGGCTTCTTCCAATTGATATACACCCTAACCTTCTAAACAAAGTTTTTGTTTGACTTTTCGCTGAAAAAAGATAAAATGATAATGAAATCTATATTAATTATAAAATATAAAAGCAAAAGGAGCGAAAATGAAGAAATGGGTATTAAGTTTCCTATTTGTTGTTTTCTTGCCTGCTTGGCTGCTGGCACAAGCTCCTGTGATATACGATATCTCTCCGAGTATAGTTCATCAAACAGCGACAGAAAGTATTGTCATATCAGGCAACTACTTTCAGCCGGGTCCAACCGTTGATATGGGAGCTGGTATCACAATCACCAGTGTAACTTATATAAATGTGAATTTCGTATCCGTCGATGTAGATGTTGCCTTTGATGCGCCGCTTGGATTCCACGATGTTATACTGACGAACTTTGATGGTCTCGCGGATACGCTCTTCGATGGTCTTGAGGTGCTTGAGGATGATATGTATCCACCTGATATAACCGTTCTTTTCCCTACCTGTGTTGACACACCGACTGTTTCTTGCCCCGACAGTGGGATATATATCTCCTTATCGGATGAGCATGGCCTGGACACGACGACGCTCGAGCTTGTGGTGGACGGAACTCCCTACCACATAGATGACCCTGAGCTTTCGGTCGAATTTGAAGGCTCTGACACGCTGATAATCTTCCGCCCATCTTCACCCTGGTCGGATGGCGATATGGTCGTCTGGTCACTCACTGTTTGCGAGGATCTTCTTCACAATGGGATATCCTCTCCTTTGACTTGTCAGTTTATCGTTGACCTCTCTCCGCCCTATGTGACCGGGCATACTCCGCCTGCTGGTGGAACAACGGACGACCTCGCACCTATCATTTCATTTGCTCTGGAGGATGAGCTCTCCGGGGTCGATACATCCTCTGTCGTTATAAGCGTGAACGGTGTTCATTATCCGAGCAGTGATGCTTCTATCCGCTGGAGAGGAGATACACTTTACTGGGAGGCTCTGCGTGCGGGTGTTCTCTTCTCTGATGGTGACACCGTTTCCGTGTGTGTGATTTATGCACAGGATGACCCTGATTTCTGCGAGCCGAATGCAATAGAAGATTCTATCTGTTGGTTCTTCAGGATTTATGTTCCGCCCCCAGAGGACATAAACATCGTTATTCATCAGATAAACCCGGCGAACTTCCCTGTGATAACTGCCCTCTGCTATGTCTTCGATGATGAAGGGCGCACGATAATGTATCTCGATGAAAGCAATTTCACCGTTCACGAGGATGGTCTGTTCGAGTATCCGATAATCGTTCAGTCGCTCGGTGGAGGAGGCAACGCCGATATTGTCTTTGTTCTCGATGTAACGGGTAGTATGAGTGGCAGGATTCACGACATCCTCGACCAGATAGCAGATTTTGCTGATAGTCTTGCCCATGTTGCGATAAACTTCAGGCTGGGACTTGTCACATTCGGTGATACCGTATATTTCCCGTTTGGAACAGACCTTACCTCCGATGTCAGTGAGTATGAGGATTGGCTCGAACATGTTCCGATGGTTGGTGGTGGTGATGGACCCGAGGTGTCGCTCGACGGGATTGCCGATGCAATTGACTCTCTGCACTGGCGTATGGGTGCACAGCGTGTAATAATAATGATAACGGACTACCGCCCGCATACAGCAGGAGATGGAACATCGTTCTCCGATGAGACGGTGGAATCTGTCTGTGACCTTTTGGTTGCAACCAACACGCTATGCTTCACGGTTACACCCGATCTGCCTGAGTTTCACGGTCCTGGCAGTGTTTCCGACTGCTCGGGTGGAAGCTGGTATCTTCTCGGGACACCGTTCAGTGAGATACTCGCATCGCTCGTCGAGTCTATCAGGGGAGGATATTATGTCTCCTATACCACGCATCATCCTATCGCTGATTGCACCGACCGTGATGTGGAGATAGAGGTAAGGTATCTCACGCTCTCTGACGAGGATGAGATGCCTTATGCTGCGCCCTGCAGTCCAGAAGCGCATATTGTTGTCCCGCTGCCGGAGAAGATTACATCCCGCAGATATCAGCAGATAATTATGGACCTCGGTGATTTCGAGAGGGATATAGATGAATCGAGCGTCCGCTTTGTGGTTGAAGGAGTGGAATACAACACTGTTATGCCACAGCTCGAGCTGGCTGGCGGAGGAGAAACATTGATGTTCACTCCCTCCATTCCGTTTGTCAATGAGCAGTATGTCGAGTGCGGCTTGACAAGGATGTATGACAATCAAGGTAACCCTGCCATACATGGTCCTGTTGCCTGGCACTTCTGGGTTGACCTCGAAGGACCTCATGTCTCCGGTGAGGAGCCAGCAAACGGTGAATATCTGACACCACAGCCGCCAACTGTTGACCCGCAATACTATCCGGAGATTGCATTTGACATAACCGACAACCTCTCCGGTGTCGACTCTACATCGATTGTCGTCTTCATCGAGGATACCTGGATGGCGGATTTCATCGAACTATCCATTTTAAGCGACGGAGTCGACTGGGACGGAACCCGTTTCAGCTTTGACCCGGCAGAATATGGTGCAGCCTTTGGTGACAGAGACACGGTCTGCGTGAATGTTGTTCGGGCAGGTGATTCGCCGGATTATGGTGACCCGAACCCGCTTGAGGATGCTCCTTACCGCTTCTGCTTTGTCATCCCCGACGACGACACAACAGGTCCTCTCATATCAGATTTCTCACCCTCCAATGTGCCAGCGACAGTTCCGTTCAGGATTACCTGTCATATCAACGATACATCGGGCATCTTCGACGATAATACCGACACAACGGGATACGGTGTGTATCTTGTCTACGACTCGGATGGAAGCGTAGACGATGGTTCATACAGTATTGCTCAAATGTCGCCCGACCCATCAGATTCAACGGTCTTTCGCACGGACGATCTCCTCCCCGGACAACCACAGGATGCAAACTTTGTCTATCGTGTCTGCGCATACGACAACGATACCGATAACGGCGACCCTGCCGATAGAACGCAGTCCTGTGCTGATGCAACGATTGACTTCGGAAATATCATTGGACCTACCGCTGAGATAGTTAAACCTTTGCCCGGAACCTGGACGACAAACGAGGATGAGTCGATAGTGATAAGGCTTTATGACGATGAGAACGGTGTTGATGATACAACAATCCGTCTGCGTGTCCGTGGGACGGTATACTCTGTGGACGGGACACGCCTTGTGTATGACTTTGCAGACTCTCTCCTGACCTACTATCCGCAGCCAGGAGAATATTGGACAACAGGTGAAGAGGTTTATGTCTCGCTCATTGCAGCGGAAGACTCTATCGGCAACCCGATGGAGGATTCACTCTACTGGAGCTTCTGGGTTGACCTTGAGGGACCGTTCGGGTCTGACAATCTCCCCGAGAACGGCGACACCGTCTCTGACCATCAGCAGGATGTGATGCTGAGGATTCAGGATGCCCTCCGTGATGTGGACATAAGCTCGCTTGTTATAAACATTTATGGCACCGACTACATATACACATCTCCGGGTATTCTCTGGGACCAGTCGACTCATATATTGACATTCGTTCCCGAGATGGCAAGCCCGGAGGTAACATATGAGAACGGAGATACTGTCTGGGTCTGCCTAAACCACATAACCGACAGCGAGCCCGACTATGGTGAGCCGAACGACATAGAGGAACCCTATTGCTGGTTCTTTATACCGTTTGTGCCGCCGCTCTCTTTCTGTAATGCACTCCCGAACCCGTTTACGCCGAACGGTGATGGCTACAACGATGTGGTTGAATTCACCTATCCGAGGCAGTATCTGGGTCGTGGGCAGGTCTCGATATATACAATCGAAAACAGGCATATCCGTGACCTGCCGGTCGGTGAGCGGTTCTGGGATGGGACCGATGCCTCTGGTAACCCACTCCCGAGAGGGGTTTATCTCTATACGATAAGTATGGATGATGAGGTCGTCTGCAACGGCACTGTGCTTTTGATAAGATAGGCTGCTTCTAAAGGTTGGCGGGTGCCTTTTGCGCGAGCAAATGGAAAAATAGTGATATGAAGTGCAAAGTTTTCAACCTCCGTCTGAAGGGGGAGGGTGTCAGAAGTGATGAATCCGATTTGAATAATTTCCTCGAGAAAGTTTCTCGAATATATTCCGCGGTGATTAATGAGAAAAAACAGCAATTTTGGTCTCTCCTTATCTTTTATGAGGATAAATCCACCAAGACAAAACACCCCTCCGTTCAAGAAGAAGATATCACTCTCACATCCCTCGAAAACAGTCTGTATGAGGCTCTTAGGGTATGGAGAAACGACCGGGCCACGAGAGAAAATATCCCAGCGTACACGATAGCTCACAATCTTTGGTTGAAGCAGATGGTGAAAATGCGTGTCAGCACCAAAGAAGGTTTGCTCCGAATAAGGCGAGCGGAAAAGTATGGGGACGATATAATCAAGCTGATAAGGTCATTTTCTTCAGCAGAGGGAAATCAACGGCAAGTGTTCAATTCGCTCTAAAACATTATAAAAAGCCTTGACTTTTTGGTGTGTCTGGTGCGTATTTTATGTTAAGAATTTCAGGAGGACACAAGTTGTCGAAAAGGGGAGAAGATGAGATGCGGGTGTTTTTGATATTTGCAATTCTGCTATTTTCTGCTCCACTGATGGGGGAGGAGATATTCTACGATGACGGTAGCGCCGAGGATACCTTCTGGCCGGGTATGACAAACTGGGAAGCCGCAGAATGGTTCACTCCGACAGCTTATCCCTGCACACTCTTTGCTGTGAAGTTCTACCCGATGAATACATATCCGCTCCACTGGAAGGTCTGGGATGACGATGGCGTTGACCCTCTTACAGGTGGTATAGACCCTGGAACGGTCCTATCAAGCGGCGTCGCTTATCCAGCGGCAGCAGGAGAATGGCTTATCGTGGAACTTCCAACGCCTGTTGTTTTCAACGATGGAGAGTTTTTCATCGGCTGGACACAGACAAATTCGGATACCCTTTCCTCTTATGGCAACGGGTTCGATAGTTCCCCACCGCACTCCAATCGGGCTATCTATCATTGTGAGATACTCGGAAGCTGGTATTGGATTCTGCTCTGGGACCCGGAGTATGAGATAGGCACACAGGGCGACATCATGATAAGAGCGATAGTCAGTAGCGGGAGCATAAAAATAGAAGAGAAGCAACATCCAAGACAATTTGAGCTTTCTGCTTTCCCTAATCCGTTCAATTCATCAGTTAAGATATTATACACCCTACCTCCGGACCTGAGCGAGCAGCCTCACCTGGAAATCTTTGATATCTGCGGAAAAAAGATTGTAAAATTACCTCTTAACGGAGTAGAGGGTAGGCATACGGTTATATGGAACCCCTCGCTACCATCGGGTGTATATTTTGTGAGGATTCAGGCTGGAAGGCTTAGCAAAACTCAGAAACTTGTTCTTTTAAGATAGGCTACCTCGCTCAAGGAAAATAATTTCCTTGACCTACCTCTATGGATAGTATATATTTTTTAGTTAGCTTTGATAGATAGGGGTAGGAGTGGTAAAGAGGATAATTCCATTCTTTTTCCTCGTTTTGTCTCCGGGCGTTGTCTTTGGGGATTTTGTCCAGTTCCGCGATGGCACAATAAAGCAATTCCCTCAGATCCTTTATCGTGATGGTTGTTTCCTACCAGATAGTCTTGGACTCAGCCGGGACAATGTTCGGTCTATATCGTTCGTGAAACCAGGTGAAGAGCCCCCTGAGGAAGCGGAGGAGCTTGCGGCTGATGTGTCGATGCTTACATCCGCTGCCGACTCGATGCAGAATAGGTACCCGGATGCTGCCGGAATTCTGATTATAGACGACGGAAAGTATATCCTTCGCAGTGATGGGACGAGAAGCTATATATACCATTTCGCAGGCAAGATAATCAAAAGTTCAAAACTCTCTTGGGGAACCCGTTCTATCTGGATCGAGCCGGAGAGAAGCAGGGCAAACTTTATCTTCGCCCGGACAATCACACCTGAAGGAAAGATATTCTACCTTGACCCAAGGGATGTAAAGATATCCGAGCAGGCGAGAGGAGAATCCTTCTTCAGCTACGGCAAGATAATAACGGCAAACCTTCCGATGGTTTCTGAGGGATGCATCGTCGAGTATATGTTCGAGCGGGAAACATTCAACCCATACGATAAGAATATGTTCTTCCCCGGATGGTACTTCCAGGGATATGAACCTGTGTATCTTTCACGCTATACCGTCGAGATACCGAAAGGGAAAGAGATAATCTATAAGAGCAAGAACATCCCGCCAGAGTTCGACTCACCGGAAATATCCGAAACCGATACATCGAGGTTATATGTCTGGGAGATAACGGATATTCCGCCGATAACACCCGAGAAGAATATGCCCGACTACGGAGATGTAGTTATGCATCTGGAGGGATCGATATTCAAGGATTATGAATATATCTTCGACTGGCTCGGTGGCTTCCAGAAGAATCGAGTCGTCATTACTCCACAGATAGATTCGCTCGTTCACTCACTCACGGACACATTCCCGAGACTTTGGGACAAGGTTGCCCAAATATACTACTTTGTCCAGCGAGAGATAAGATACATTTCAATCAAAGGGAGTATCTCATCAGGGCAGACCGGTCATCCTGCACAACTCACCTTGGAGAATAAGTACGGCGATTGCACGGATAAATCTATCCTGCTTGCAACGATGCTCCGAGTGCTTGGCGTTCCTGCCTGGCCGATTATTGTTATGACGAACAGCGATGAGGAGATTGACCGATCGATACCGAGTATAGATGGTAACCACTGTATAACCCAGATACAGTTGGATGGCGAGAACATCTTTCTCGATGCAACATCCACAACGCATCGCTTCCCGTATTACAGAGATGATGATGTCGGTGTTAGCTATCTTAACCCGATGAAACGAGAAATAGGCTTCACGAGCATCCCACTCCCCGAGGATAACTCTGATGTTACTATAATGGATATAACGGTTCATCCCGATCGCTCAATTCTTGTTGTGGAAACCGACTCACTCGTCGGCGACGAGGAGGCAGACTGGAGGGGCTTCTGGGAATATGTCGACAAGAAGAAAAGGGAATACATCCTTCAGGGATGGGTTAACTATGCTGCTCCTGGTGCAAAACTCGCCAGCTGGGAAATAGAAAATGTCACCGACCTGAACAAGCCACTCCGACAGGTCTTTTCATTTACTGCAGATGATTATGGAACACTCGCCAATGGGCTTCTCATCTTCCCGATACCGTTCTATGAGAATTCGTATAACTTCCCAGAGGCTGCAACATCAGAGAGGAAGTTCGATATAGAGTACAGCTCACCACGAAAGAAAGGACACAGGGTTACAATTAGTATTCCAGATGGTTGGAAGATCGAACAGCTTCCAGAGGATCTCGAGCTCTCAAACGAGTACGCAGATTTCTCCGCTTCCTGGACGGTGAAAGGTAACAAGATTATGTTTGTCGATTCCTTCCGCCTGAAAACACGCTTTGTCCCAGTCGAAGACTACCAAATGTACAGGGAGTTCCTGAACGCTGTCTCGGTCTATGCGAAGCACAACAGACCCGTTTTTAAGGTCAACTGAGAAATGGAAGAATACAATATAGCGCCAATGGTTCTTCCCCTAAGAATGCTGATAGTCGATATCGATGGTGTGCTCTCTGATGGGAAGATAATCTACGGCACAGGCGAGCTCGAACTAAAGAATTTTTGTGTTAAGGATGGGCTCGGACTGTACCTTCTCACAACCTCGAGAATGCTTCAACTTGCCATCATCACTGGCAAGGACGGAGAAATTATCAAGAAGAGAGGGAAGGAGCTCGGAGCATCCGAGATCTACACAGGTTATTCGGATAAGATAGTGGCATACGAGAAGATACTCGAAAAGCACGGCTTAACCGATAATGAGGTCGCATTCATAGGAGACGACATAATCGATATTCCTGTGATGCAGAGGGTTGGATTTGCCGTTGCTCCAAGGGACGCCGTGCTTCAGGTAAAAGAGGTGGCACACTATGTAACTCGCTCTCCTGCAGGTAGAGGAGCTGTCAGAGAGGTTGCCGAATTGATATTCGCTATAAAAAAAGCGGACTTCCACAGAATGGAACTGTCAGATGCCCAACCTGGATGATATAAAACTTTACTTTATAGCAGATTATCGGTTGATTAAGAGCACAGGTAAGGAGTTTTTGCGGATCGTTCGAGAAGCTGTCGAGGGCGGAGTCCAGATGGTGCAACTGAGATGGAAAAACGCGGATTTTCCGGAACTGCTTAACCTCGCTCTGCATACAAAGGCAATCTTGCCAGAAGAGGTTCCGCTCATAATAAACGATGACTATCGCATAGCACTCTTTGCCGATTCGGACGGCGTTCACCTGGGCAGGGAGGACGCCAGTATCCGTGAAGCGAGGAAGTTTTTCGATAGAGGTTCTCGGAAGATGCTGATAGGTGTATCTTGCGACAATGTCCAGGAGATAGAGGAAGCAAAAAAGGCTGGTGCTGATTATGTTGGTTTTGGAGCGCTCTTCCCGACAGAGACCAAAGATGATGCAGTGCAAGTTCGGGAAGAGGAGATAAAAAAGGCTGCAATGATAGAGTACATCCCAGTTTTTCCGATAGGGGGGATAACGACTGACAATGTCGTTGAACTGATACGCGCTGGCTTTAGGCGTGTTGCAGTGGCAGGAGCAATAATCTTATCCGACGACCCAGCATCAACGGCAGACCGTTTCAGGGAGCTACTTGGATGAAGAAAAGCGTGTACGATGGGTTGACGGAGCGGACCCGAAGGCTTTTGAACGGCGCGGAGGATCTGTTCGTCGACTTCAAGCGAGAGATTGATGGAGTTCATCCTGCAACCTTTGTTGCCTTTGCTAACGCCTCTGGGGGGACAATACTTGTCGGAGTGGAGGAGGCGAAGCATGAAAACGGTATGCAGTACGGAAGGATATGCGGCGTCGAGCCCACAGATAAGAACAAGCTGAGACTTGTCAGTATGGCATCTTCCTGCCGACCAGGGGTGAAAATAGAAATTTTTATTGAAAATCTATCTGATAAGCCTATATTTCGTGTGGAGGTTCCCGAGGGAGAAAACAAGCCATACTGTACGGCAAGCGGTGAATATAAGATTCGCGATGACGGCGGAAATCGAGGCATCACACCGCAGGAGATGGTTGGAATTATACTCGAACGACAGCAGAGTCAGGTAGCAGAAATTGCTGGTAGACTCGAAACAGTCGAGCGTAAGCTCGAGGAATTTGGGGAGATCCTCGATAGAATAATAACCCAAATCGAGAGGGAGGGAGATGAAACCTGTAAGACACCTTGACCAGTTAATTGACGCAGCAAAATCTAAGGGAAAAAAGAGGCTTGCTGTGGCATATGGACAGGACCCTCATACTATCGAGGCGGTCGGAAGGGCAGTGAAGGAAGGGATAGTCGATGCATACCTTACGGGGGACAAGGAGAGCATAAAGAAGGTTGCGGTTGAGCATAATGTCGACCCGTCGATATTGAGTATTATCAACATACCAAACGAAAAGGAAGCGATAGCCGAGTCCGTCCGTATGGTGCGCTCAGGTGAGGCGGACATCCTGATGAAAGGGCTGTGCTCATCCGCAAACTATATGAAGGGCATCCTCGACAAGGAAAGGGGGCTGCTCCCTCCAAAAGAGGTGCTCTCACATGTTACGGTTGTCGAGGTGCCAACATATCACAAGCTACTTCTCTTATCCGATGTTGCTGTTATAATCAAGCCCACACTCGAGCAGAAGATAAAGATGGTCCAATATTGCATCGATGTCGCGCACTCGCTCGGAATTGAGCTTCCAAAGATTGCAATGCTTTCTGCGGTGGAGAAGGTAAACCCCAAGATGCCGTCGACCCTTGATTGCGCACTGATTGCTAAGATGAACCAGCGCGGACAGATAAAGGGGGCAATAATCGATGGTCCGCTCGCTCTTGACCTCGCTGTTTCTATGGAAAGTGTCAAGATAAAGGGGGTGAAAAGTGAGGTCGCCGGGGATGCGGATGTGCTCGTTTTCCCTTGCATAGAGAGTGCAAATGCGGTGTATAAGACACTGGTTCACCTTGCTGGGGGGCGTCTCGCTGCTGTGGTCACAGGGGCTACTGCACCATGCGTTCTTACCTCACGAGCGGACACCGATGAGTCAAAATTCCTGTCGATCACCTTAGCTGCACTGAACGCGTAGCCATCGAGGAGGAAACCGATGCTTACAAGTTTTGAGCAGGTGCTAAATAAGGCGAGAGAAGCCGACCACCCAAAGAAGATCGCTGTAGCGGATGCTGCAAGCACAGAAACCCTGAGAGCGCTTGCCCAAGCAGAAGATATTGTCTCTCCAGTACTTGTCGGCGATAAGGAGAAAATACTACCCATTATCGAGGAAACAGGACTCTCTCGATACGAACTGGTGGATGAAAAAGAACCCAGCAAAATAGCAGCTCTCTCTGTCTCTCTTGTCCGTCGTAGGGAAGCAGGGCTTTTGATGAAGGGCAAAATCCCCACAGGTGTCCTTATGAAGGCGGTGCTCGACAAGGAAAACGGTATCCGCACTGGGAAACTGCTATCGCACATCGCCGTGGTGGAATCGCCGGCATATCACAAGCTTATGCTCTTCACAGATGGTGGGGTGAACATACGCCCAACCCTCGATGAGAAGATAAATATCCTCAAGAATGCAGTATCCTACGCCAGATGTCTCGGAATTGAAACACCAAAGGTCTGTGGACTTGCCGTGGTGGAGACGGTAAATCCTAAGATGGAAGAGACTATGGATGCTGCTCTCATCTCCCGTATGGCGGAAAGGGGACAGCTTGGAAATGTCATCTTTGACGGTCCATTAGCGATGGACATCGCTCTCTCGAAGAGGGCAGCAGAGATAAAAGGCGTAAAATCTCCTGTTGCCGGCGATGTCGATATATTCCTTGCTCACGATATAGTTGTTGTAAACGCCTGTGTTAAGGCGCTTATCTATCTCTCAAATATTAAGACGGGCGGCCTGATACTTGGAGCACAATCACCGATTGTGCTTCTCTCCCGTTCTGATTCTGCTGAAACAAAACTCAATTCCATCGCACTCGCAGCTATCGTAGAAGCCAACGAAAGGAGGTAGAAACTTAATGATTATCTGGATGATAGTCGTGATCTTACTCAACTCAATCTTTCTCTATGGGCTTGTACAACATTGGGCAATCGATCTCCTCTCCATCTTTCCACTGCTTGTTCTCTTGGTTGCGCTCGCTATAGTCTATAGGGTTTACAAAAAGACCAAGGAGGGGCGCTTCGAAAAGCTGGAACGAGACCTGGCAAACTGCGAGGCTGAACGCACCAAACTGCTAAAGAGACTAAAAGAACTTGAAAGGAAGTAGAATACACCTTATCTTGTTATCAGTTTTTATCATTCTTCCTCACAACACCTCAGGCAGTTTATCATACTCAGCTTACCTAAATATTAGATACAATTCCAATATCTGCCTGCTTTCCAAAGAAGAAAAGGAAGACTTCCTGAACGGCGATACCACATTCGGAATCAAAACATACGATGATATAGTTACAAGGTTTTCAATTACGCCGAAATATTACTATCGGATAGGAAACTCCAGATTATCATCAAGATTTACAATAAGGTACAGGGCTTTCTTGATAAATACCGTTAAGAATGATGTCCTATTTTCTTTTGAACAAAGAATTCACATCAGGAAACTTTCCCTTTATCTTATATACTCTTACTCGCCAGAGGTGAAGGTAAAGAGATACCACAGCTGTGAACTCTCTGAAGAGAGGGTATGGTTCTCGTACGCCTTAAACAAGTTCGAGGCATCTGTCAGGCACCCCGTTACAAAATCTTTTGATATTAAAGCAGGTTGCAAAGGCTACCTAAGGTATTACAATAAACAATTCCTCGAATATGATTGCATTGAATATGTTCCGTTTGTCAGATTGACATACTCTATGGATAATATGACGGTTGAAGTAGGTTACGGCTTCAAGCTCTCGGATGCGAGAGGGTATGATACCGTCGCCGAAATGGGTGAGACGGACTCCAACGACCCAGATAATTCATTCGAGGAAGACCAATATGCGCTTAGTCTCGATCTAACTACTCCCTTAAGGGGCGTTTCCATCTCTGCGGATTACAGATATTTTGAGAGGTTTTACACATCGGAAAAGCACCCATCTGTTGACCCTCTGCATCGCTTCAGGAGGAACAAGGCTCACCGTATCAGTGCTGGCATAACTTACCATATTTCTAGGAGGATAGGTCTATCTCTTGAATATACCTATTACAGGACAATTGCTAACTCACCTCTTATCTGTGAGATGGATGATAAAAAAGGCTACAGCTATCAGAGGTTTGGGATAAAGGGTTCGCTGGTGAAATGAGGATAGTAAGAGAGGAGCTGAAACCCTCCCAGGAAAAGGTCCTGCAGTTTGCCGAGCAGGTTTGTGATGCTATCAGCGGGGCTGGATATGATGCATACCCTGTTGGTGGGTTCGTTAGGGACATTCTGCTCGGGAAGACCCCGTACGACATCGATATTTCCACCAACGCTCCTGACCATGTTATTATGAGATTATTCCCCTATGCGACCTGTGGTGGCACTGGGAGATACCATTTTTTTCGTTTCAAGAGAACAGGTTACCTTGTTGAGATTTCGAGAATGAGAGAAGATTTGAGGTGTGACGGTAGGCAAGCGGAGTTCCGCTTTATTGACAGGATTGAGGATGACCTTAAGAGGCGTGATTTCACTATAAACGCTCTTGCGCTCAGCTTCCCGACAGTTGAAATTATCGACATCTTCGATGGTGTAGAAGACATAAGTAGAAGGGTTGTTCGGACCATTGGAGAGCCTCGGTTGCGCTTTGAGGAAGACCATCTGAGAATGTTGAGGGCGATAAGATACGCAGGAAAGCTGAATTTTAAGCTTGAAGAGAGTACGCGTCACGCTCTGGTAGAGATGGCAGATAGAGTATCTCTGCTCTCTGCTGATAGGAAGAGGGAGGAGTGTATTCTCCTTCTTCGCGCCCCGGGGAGAAGGCGTAGCGTTGAGATGATGTTCCGGCTTGGGCTGCTCAAGTTCGTTTCCCCGCCGCTTGATGAGCTGTTCCGACAAGATGCGAAGGCATATTCGATGACGCTTAAGACCATATCGAAGCTATCTCCAAGGCACTCGGTTTTGTTACACTTCTCTGCGCTTCTATACCAACTCTTTGTCAGGAAAGGGAGACAGGCGGTTTCAGATGTCATCAGCAAGGATTTCAACTTTGACAGGAAACGGAGAACGGACATACTCGGAGTGTTGGACTGCTGCTATATACTCACGGAATCCGAGAAATCAGGGGATGTTTTGCCTGCTGTCGTTTCTACCTACATTAAACCTGCCAGCATACTTTCCGGCATAATCCGCTGCCTGAGCGGGAAGGAGCCGGTGCGGATCAATTTTGACAGAACAGATTTCCCTGATTGGATTTGCGGCGATTTCATCAAGGAAAACGCCACCGTTTCCGGGAGAGCTATCGGGAGACTAATAAGATTATTGAAGTATGCTTACTATACAGGTGAACTGAACACCCCTGAGGAAGCGAAGGAATGGCTGAGGCAATATCTACTTTAGATACAGCAGCTTAGCGTTGCAGTCGTAATGTTTCCCTTCCAGTGAAACGATGTAGAGTCCAGTCGGAAGCCCGGTTAGGTTAACCTGGATCTTGTGTCTGCCCTCGGTGAAGAATCTCCACGGTATCGGAGTAAGTACCGTTTCACCCCTTATGTTATATAAGCATATGCTAATTCTGCCGTCTTCTGGTAGGCAGAACTCAATGTAGGCTGTGGCGTTACAAGGCGTTGGGAAGATGTGTAATGACGACTTCTTCCCTGTTTCCTTTCTTTCTCTTACATCGCTGAAGTCGTATCCGAGGTATTCGAGTATCCGCTTGCCCAGTTGGTATTTGGACGAGAAGCCAACAGGAGCGTCATTTATCGCCTCAAATCCAAAGCCAAGATAGACTGTCGAATTCTCGTTGAAGATCCCTGCGTAATTCCCTTCGGGGTCACCCTCGTATCGCAGAACTCCAATACCTGTTCCCACTGGCTCTGCTCCGGACATATTCACCTGATTGCGGACTATCCCTCCGGTGACTATTATGCTATCAGGTAACCTTATGCTATCGGTATGAGGTATGCTGTTAACTCCGGAGATGAAGAATCTCGGACCCACATTGTCCGATGTATGCCTGGCACCAAGATAGTCGGAGAAGAGGGCTGTCTCACCAATGGCGTTCCCTATATATTGTCCCGTCAGTATTAGGCTCTTACCGCCGGTATCCATATAGTTGCATAATAGCTCCGCCTCCTCCATGGTCGGTACAGAATCCCCTGTGAACCAGATGAGCGTCCGATACGGCGCAATATCCGATAGAGAGGGAGGACCCTGTGAATATTTGTCCCAGGTATGCCACACAATGTGAAGTGGTTCGAGTGTGTATGTGGTGTAAGCCTCTCTGTACGCTGAGTCACCACTCGCATCGACAAGGAGTATCTCAGGGCGCCCGAATATGGGGTTTATGTTTCCTAAAAACCTTCTTCCCTCAGCGGAGCATACCTCCCAGCGCAACCTAACCCTGTGAGCCGTCGTGTCTGAGGCGAATGAAACCCTCACAGAGATCTCCTGGGTGTCACCGGGGGCAATTGCAGGCGTATAGACGGTATCGTCGAGAACGGTTACTGCTGGGTCAGAGGCTGAAACTGTCAGTGAGACATCGGTTGCAGTGTGCCAGCCAGGGTGGTTATAGAATGAGAATACAATCTCCCCTGTCTCGCCCGGGTCGATGATACCGTCCTCATTTCCGCCGATGTCATCCATCCGATAAGAAGAAAGATGAATCGATGGGAACACTACCTGTCCTATCGCATTGAAGAGGTTTAGTCTGCCTGTTCCCAGTTTCCCTCTGAGGGAGTCTGGGTTGAGGGAATCGATCGGGTCGGCGGAGTTGAGCAAGCGTGAGACAATCCACTCGTTCGATGAATCTGGGAAGTAAGAGAAGAGAAGCCCAGCTGCACCCGCAACGATAGGTGATGACATCGATGTACCACTGAGCATTTGGTATGTATCATCGGGGAATGTGCTCATAATGTTTTCCCCAGGTGCGGAGATGTCGACCCAGTAGCCGTAGTTGGAAAAATAGGTCTTGCGGTCAAATCTGTCGGTTGCACCAACGGATACGACATGGTTATAGCAAGCAGGATATGACCTCGCTGATGTAGCTTCATTTCCTGCTGCGGCAACAAGAACTACTCCTGCTTCCCAGGCATCTTGGATAAGCTCGTTGAAGGTGTCATCTGGACGGTAGCTTCCAAAGCTCATATTTATTACATCTGCGCCGTTTTCAACAGCATAAACTATCGCATTTGCCTTCGCCTCATAGTCCTGGAACCCCTCACCGTCGTCCCGAAGGTAGCCTGAGCGAAGAGCCATAAGAGATACACTCCAGTTGACGCCGACAACTCCGAGGGCATTGTTCCCCACAGCGCCCATTATTCCGTATATATGGGTTCCATGACCATCAAGCACGAAATCAGATGGGTCGTTGTCCGGGTCGTCACCGTCCTCGCCAGGGTAGGCGTCATGGCAATCGTCGATGAAGTCATATCCTATGAGATCATCGATATATCCGTTTAGATCGTTGTCGAGACCGTCCACATCGTCAATATCAAACGGTTCACCATCGCCGTCCAGATCCTCGCCCGGGTTTACCCAGATGTTCTCTATTATGTCAGGGTGATCCCAGTCTACCCCGGAATCGAGAGCAGCAAGTATGACGCTTCTCGAACCCCTTGTCATTCCCCACGCAAACTCACTCTGAATGCTCTGATGCATCCACTGAGACGAAAAGAACGGGTCATTCGGCGTCAAACAGTACCTGTCAAACCAGCTCGGATGAGAAAATTCAACCGAGGGCAATCTCTCGTATTCAGTGCAGACCACCTGTGCATCGGTTGAATCCTCATAAACGAAAACAAATATGTTGTCATACTTTCTCCACCTCGGAGATGTAGCAGAACGCTTGATAAGCAACCTTATGTCGATGACAGCAAACCGACGGTTCAAGGAGTCAATCTCGGGGATTCCGGTTGTAGCAACCGCATCCTTTTCAATGTTTAGTCGAGGTAGGAACTCCCTCTCTATTGCCACAATGAACTTCGAACTGCTGTATTCGGCGGAGAAAAGCGCCACAGTTGGTGCCAAGAAGAGTATCAGGACAATGCTTACTCGCATTTTTCCCTCCTGTGGAACTATCGAATATATACCTTTCTCCTTGCCTTGTCAAACCTATTTTTAACTCTTGACAAATCCACCATTCTATAATAGATTTTACTAAAGTAAGCAGAGACATAAGGGAAGTTATGCGGTATAGGTTTTCTCGGAAGGTAGCGTTCCATTTCGTGTTGACGGTCGTTGTAACGGTGGCATTGTTTCTGGTATTCATTGAGCGGAGCTCCAGAATATCAAGCGAGAACCAGCAACTCTCAACCCTTCTCTCGGTAATGAGGATAATACATGAGCAGCTGGGCAGTTCTCCCTCCGAGTCCGATGTCATACCGGCAGTCCGTCTCTTCTCGACGGGTTTCACGCGGGAGCTGTTTCTGGTGGCAAAGCCAGAAGAAGATGTTTGTAAGATGGTTTTTTACAGCAAGACGGGAACTATGTCTGCCGAGGAACCGGAGCTTCCTGCCAGTTTCGTTATGAGAACAGATAAACTTGCCCCAGTGGGAATTATACCGAGAGACAAGGCAAAGAGAACCTGGGGAACACCGCTTGCTGCATACTGCCAGTGTGGTAAGTATGTAATCATTGGACTTATCCCAAGCAGTCTCCTAAGGGTTGAGAGAAAGTATTTGGCATTGATTGGAGGAGTTTTTCTGGCGTTTGTGATAATTGTAGCAGTTCTTCTTGGATTAGCCGTTTCTACCGAGCTGACCTCATCTCTGCGTAAGTTTCTCGAGGGGGTTCAGCGTGTAGCTAACGGGGAGTTCAATTTCCGTCTTGATGAGAGTAGTGATGATGAGTTTGGGCTACTCGCCAGCAACTTCAACAAGATGACCAACAGGATATCGCTTTACAACAAGGCTCTGCAGGACCGGTTCAACGAGCTGAAGAACCTGAGCCAGATAGTTTTCCAGAGTAAACAGGAGTGGCAACAAACATTCGACAATATATCCGATATCATCTGCATACTCGATGAAAATTTCAACTTCCGCAAGGTCAACAAAAGACTTGCTGCACTTGTAGGGACACACCCGAGGGAACTTATCGGAAGAAACTTTTTCTCAGTGGTTATGGGAAAAACAAGACCGCCAGAATCGAGTGCAATTGTCAGGTGTAGAAACTTTAAGACCAGCTTCACCGAAGAGGTAACATTCCCACATTTCAAGGGGGCATATGAGCTAACGGCTTACCCGTTGTATGACGCCAACGAGAGGTTCTACGGGATAGTTGTGTATGCCAAAGAGAGAACGGAAATAAAGCATCTAAAGCAGAAGCTTTCCCAAGCAGAGAGGTTGGCAACCCTCGGTGGATTTGCATCTGGTATAGTGAGGGAGTTGGACAAGCCTCTTGGGGTCATAACGGGGTATATTGACCTTGCCATCAGTAGGGAGAAGCTTTCCGATGAGACCAGAAACAATCTCGAAGTGGCTTTACAGAACGCAAGACGGGCAAGAAAGATAATCGATGACCTTATGCTTTTCTCCAAGCCGATCACACTAACCAGAACCCATCTGAATCTGCAGAAACTTGTGCAGAGTGTGGTAACAGAAAATTTCCCAGATGAGCTATCCCGTATCCACATCGATAACTCAGTGGAGCTGCCTGATGTATTTGTTGATGAGGAGCTTACCAGTGTAGCGTTGAAGAACATCCTCGACAATGCAGTCTGGGCAACAAGAAAAGAAGGAGAAATCAATATAAGATTTTTCCTTGGAAGAAGGTCTGTTTCCATTGAGGTATCCGATACAGGTGTCGGTATGCTGAGCGAGATATGCCAGCGTGCTACAGAGCCGTTCTTTACTACGAAGGACATCGGCGAAGGGACAGGACTGGGGCTCACAATCGCCGATAACATCATCAAGGCGCACGGCGGAAGCCTCCAAATCTCAAGCGAAAAGGGAGTCGGAACGGATGTCGTTGTTACGCTTCCCCTGTGAGATATTAGCGCTGATTGCTATACTCATATCCTTGCCCGCCTTAGCTCAGGAGATATACAAGGTTGAATCAAAGCGGTGCATCGGCTGTCGAATCTGCAAGGAATTATGCCCTGTCGGTGCCATCAGCATCGACCCATCGACAGGAAAAGCAGTAATCGACACAGCAAAATGCATAAAATGTGGTAAATGCGTCCCTGCCTGCCCGATGCATGCTATCTATGTGGAACAATCTGAACCATCGGACACAACGGAGGTTGCGGCGGAGCCAACAAAGGCAAAGGGAAAGGTTTTTGCCCGGATAGACCAGAAGAAATGCATCCGGTGCCGACGCTGTATCCCTGTCTGCCCGACGGGCGCCATATATGTCGATAGGGACGGCAGTATAAAAGTGGATACTACGAAATGCATAGGCTGCGGAGAATGTAAAAAGACCTGCCCCGTGGATGCCGTTGAGCTATTCGAAGAGAAGATAGTTAAATGAGGCGGCTTGCTTCCCTGCTGTTGATCCTCTCTCTTGTGAGTTGTATGAACCCGTTTGCTCCACCGATGGACAAAAGCGGCAGTGGAGGTCTAAATTACCTCGAGCAGACCTCACCTGAGAATGTTATCGCAAATTTCCGGCTCGCCTACACCCAGAAGAACCTCGCTCATTTCAGGGATTGCCTCGATGAGGACTTCCGCTTCCGCTATTTCGATGACAGAACGAACCGGTACGAGTCCTACGGGCTCTACGACGAGGGCGGAGAACCAGGCGAACTCACGAGAACGAGACTACTGTTCGATGCATACGAGGAGATAATAATTGAGGATTCAAGCTGGGTCATTACTGACTCGTTCGCCGAACCATCAGATGGGGATACCCTCGAGGTTAGGTATGTCAATTTCCTCATTATGGTGTTTGATTACGACGGGGTCTATTCCAATGCTGAGGCAAGAGGATACGCAATATTCAAGTTCAAAGAGGAAGAGGGGATTTACAGAATTGTTCTCTGGGAGGATAACTCAATAAGATGAGAAAGCTACCTACCTCCTCACGGCGGGACGTACTCCTGCCTGCTGTTCTCATCGGAATGCTTGCCCTCCTTGTCCTCGTTTTCTTCATATCCCGCGGAAGAGAGAAGGAAACATCTCCTGTTAGCGAAGATACATCTGGCTTTGAGGAAAGATACATTATACAGCTCACCGACCCTACACTCAAGGATATATTCGACAGGATGAGGAATATCTTCTCTGCTAAGGTAAGCTCCTACAAGAGATGTAACACCAAGTCGGAATTCGGGAGTGAATATTTCTACACCAAGCTGGACATACCTTCTGCCTTTCCGCTGCCGCTTGTGAACCAGAAGCTCGTGGAGCTTATAACCGACGCAAACTACGAGTTGATCGACGCAAAAGAAACGCCCTCAGGAAACTCGCTTGTGCTTGATATAGGCTACAGCGGGAAGATCTTCCACAGGATATATGTCAGACGGCTCTCATCGATTCCACTCGATACCGTCGAGGTAGCCATTCTGATAGACGATTTTGGCGTAGGCGAGCTGGATGTCGAGAAGCAGTTCCTTGCCCTGCCAATCGATATAACACCGACAGTCATCCCGCACTCCGAACACTGGGAAGAATCGTTCTCGCTCATTCGAGGGAGGGAGTTCCTCGTGCATATGCCGATGGAGCCGGAGCCACCTGCAAAATACGAAGGGGAGTTCATTATAACTGCCGATATGAAGCCGGATGAGGTCGCTGGTATGGTAGATTCGGCATTTGCTCTTATGCCAGCTGCCGTCGGGATGAACAACCATATGGGCTCACTCGCAACCCAGAAAAAATCGGTTATGGTGCCACTGCTTGAGACTGTCCATACCAGCGGTCGCTTCTTCGTCGACTCAAGAACGACAATATACTCTGTTGCGCAGGAGGTAGCAGACTCGCTCGGATTCCCAATACTGAGATTGTATCATTACATCGATTACCCAGAATCCACGAGCCTTGCCACAGAGACGAGGCTTATCAAACTCATCCTCGATATTAGGGAAAAAGGTGGCGATAAGATAATCACCGGACACACAAGGCAGGAAACGCTTTCCGCCCTCAAAAATGTTCTGCCACTGTTCAAGAAATGGGGAGTGAGGGTCGTGCCAGCATCGAAGATATACAGGAAACTGCGCAAATGGAACGCTTCATAACAGAGAGCGCCGATATGACGGAGGCTGTCGGTGAAAAACTCGGTGCCCGGCTCGAGGCTGGAGATATTGTGGTAGTGAGGGGAGCACTCGGAGTGGGAAAGACAACTTTCATCCGGGGAGCAGTCAAGGGAACTGGGTGCAAAGACAGGGTGTTTAGCCCATCATTTACCATCATAAATGAATATGCACATAATATCCCGATATATCATATCGACTTATACCGCATCAGTTCCCAAAATGAGCTGGTGGAGGCTGGCGTATTCGAATACCTCTTCTCCGATGGGATTGTCTTTGTCGAATGGGGGGATAAATTCCCTAACCTCTTGCCAGACAAGAGGATAGATGTCTTCATCGAAAGGATAAATTCAGGTAAAAGGGTTATTAAGGTAACTCCTTTGAAGATGCACTGAAAAGGATATAGTAGGTTATTAGGTGGGAAGATGCCAAGATTCAAATATTTCTTGCTTGGTTGCAGGGGAATGCTATTTTAGTGAGAAGATTGGAGAGATTTTTGGTTTATAAGGAGAAAAAATGAACACACTCTACTATGGCGATAACCTGAAGATTCTTCGGAAATACATTCCCGATGAATCGATTGATTTGATTTATCTTGACCCGCCGTTCAACTCGAAGCGGGCGTATAATATTATTTTCAAGGACAAGGATGGCAAATATCCGCCATCGCAAATAAAGGCGTTCGATGACACTTGGCATTGGAGCGATGAAACGGAAGAAACAATGTGGGAATTATCTAAACCGCCTTATCCTGCGAAACTTTATCAAACACTTGATGCTTTCCGTGTCGCACTCGGAAGATCCGATATGATGGCATACCTCGTGATGATGGCGATTCGCCTCGTGGAACTGCACAGGGTCTTAAAAGATACGGGAAGCATTTATTTACATTGCGACCCGACAGCGAGCCATTATTTGAAGATTATTATGGACCAGATTTTCGGAATGAAGAATTTTAGAAATGAAATCGTGTGGTGCTATACTGGGCCAGGACATTCGAAAAAAGACTTTCAAAGAAAGCATGATGTTATTCTTAGATATGTAAAGGCAGATAATTATAATTTCAATCAACAATATGTTCCATATAAATCTGGGATACATGTATCCAAAAAAGGGAAGGTATTAGCATATAAAGATACATTTGTAGAAAGTAAAGCCGAAGAATTTGAAAAAAGAGGAAAGCCAGTTGAAGATTGGTGGACTGATATATATACAGTTGATAGAGTGAGAAGTGAAATGCTTGGTTATCCCACCCAAAAGCCCCTTGCCCTTTTGGAGCGCATAATCAAGGCATCGTCAAATCCTGGCGATGTCGTTTTAGACCCGTTCTGCGGTTGCGGGACAGCCGTCGTCGCCGCAGAAAAACTCG
>JAGGUN010000044.1 GCA_021158465.1 bacterium | reverse complement strand
GCGCCGTCGGGAGCGGAAATAGAGATATATGATTTACTTGGCAACCGTGTATGGAGTGAAGTTGTCCCCCGGTCAGCTCAAGCGAAGCTGGTCTGGCAACCCGATGAGAGATTGCCAAGCGGCGTCTATATTGTCCGTGCAACAGCTGGCAACAGGTCAGCGACTAAGCGGATAATATATCTGAAATAGCCAGTAGGATTTTCTAATCTCAGTATCCGCCACCGGCACCACCACCGCCAGACATTCCGCCGCCAAAACCACCAAAACCACCTCCACCAAATCCGCCACCCGTCATCATCCCACCGCCAAAGCCTCGTGAGCCGAGCATCAGCATCAGACAGCCAAGCTCGGGATGGCGAATGCAGAACATTATCAGGAACACCAGAAATATTATCCCGAATATGGTCGAGCAGATACTCCGCTTTCCTCCTGTTCCAGTCGGCAGAGAGACATCCTGCCCACCGGAAAGGGTAACACCTGCATCCTTCGCAATGATTCTGGCTATTGCAAGGGCACCATAATAGTGGGCGTGGTCGTAGTCATTATCTTTTAGATACGGGCGGTAGTATCTATCACGGACCTCTCCGACAAGACCATCGGGCAGTATCCCCTCAAGACCGTATCCTACCTCAATCCAGAGCTTGCGCTGGCTGGGAACATCGAGCACCAGAACACCGTTATCCTTGCCACGCTTGCCTATCCCCCAGCGTGTGAAAAGCTCGTTTGCATACTCCTGATAGGTGTAATCATCGATGTCGTTTATTGTCACAATAGCAAGCTCGGCGCCGGTTTTCTGCTCAAGCTCACGGCAGAATGACTCTATCTTCGCTTCATACTCCGGTGAGATGACGCCTGCAAAATCATTCACATAACCCGATGGTCTGGGGAACTGATAGGCGAGCAGAACTGTTGTCAAAAGAAGGAGGGGTATTACAAGAAACCTTTTCATAAAATAGCCTAAAACCTCGTTCCGATGACCAGAGGTTTCCGCTCCGACTTGAGCGTCCCCGCCGTTGTGTTCTCTGCGGTCAAAAGCAGGATATATGTTCCAACAGGAAGGACATTCCCTCCATCGCCGAGACCTGTCCAATTAAGCGAATATGAGCCTGTGCTTATGCCAGAGTAGAAGAGCTTGACAGCATACCCCTCCATATCGAAGAGCTTCAGGGTTATCCTCCAGCCAGCCGGCGCACCGAACTGAATGGGCATCGCCCCGTCAACAGAAGGGACAAACACAGCATCGGGTATGGTGAGAAAAACCTCCTCGGGTGGCACATCAGCAGAAACGATGTGCTTTACGATATCCTCCTCATAAGCCACCAGAACTTGATATTCCTCTCCAGTGAAGTAGAAATTGCCGATACCCATAACCGTTACCGAATCGCCGACCGCAAATGTATCCAGCTCAATGCCTGTTGTCCCCCAGATGCGGAGTTTGATATCACCTGTCGCATCCTGAACGGTCACATTCGTTCCACCTCCCACCTCGTAAATCTCGGCTATCTTGCCTGTGAGCGATATGAGCGTTCCGTCCCAGTCTGCCGATGCTGCCTCAGCACAAGAAACAGGATAAGCCTCGGGAAGCGCCTGATTCGTGTCGAGCAGCTCATAGCTGAAATCCTTTATCTCGGTTGTCCCTTGATAATCCTCAACATCACCTGTGACGCGGAGCAGGTTGCCACGGCGGATATCCCGCCTGTAAGCAGCGGTAACATCGTAGTCGAAAAGCTGGATGCCCCTGCCCGATGAATCCTGAATGTACGCCTTGGTCATAGATGTATCAAGGATGCCTGCACCTATAGTAACAACCCCCTCAACCGTAACAGTGGTGAACGCAGACGGGTCAGCCTGGATATCAGCAATAGGAGTGAGGCTTGTATCGGTTGTTTCGGGAATGCCAAAATCAGAATCCCCACGAGGCTCGAGGCGATATTCACCATGGGAGTACACTACAACACCAACAAGGGACGCTATTGTGTCGCCGAGAGTCGGAGTATAAGAATAGTCCCAGGTATCATCCACTACGAGCTCACCGGTACCATCATCAACACGCCAGAGCCCATACGCACCCTGTTCCTCCGTAACAACAACACTGTCAACTCGGACAAGAACACCCTCAAAAGCCTCAGAGGAAGAGAGCGCTCCTGTTGTTGTATCACAAGGCTCAGGGACAGAGACAGTCGAATCCACAGAAAAGTCCGTCAGATCCGTTATCTCCGTCATATTGTAAAACTCCTGAACGGTGCCTGTTATGGTGATGAAATCCCCAGGTGAAACGGAATGCGAGTAGTCATAAACATATACACCATGCCAAGGACCACCACCAGGGTCACAGATGAAATACTTATCACCAGAATACCCTGTTGCAAAAACTATCCCAGAAACAGTCACTGTCTGCCCGTTGTAAGGCGAATCGCCGGAGGGGTCATCGGTGAACTGGATGTCATAGACAGTAAGAGCATCTCCAACACCAAAGGAAAGAAGCAAAAACGGGACAATCAAGGCAATTTTTCTCATGTTCCTATCTCCCAGGAGCTAAGGTAGTTCTCTTGTTTTTGAGTCAACCTATCTATTTCCACACCCATTGATGCAAGCTTAAGGCTTGCAACTGTCTCATCAATCTCCCTTGGAACAGAGTGAACCTTCACGGCAAGCTTTTCATGATTCTTTGCCACATACTCAGCGGTGAGAGCCTGAACGGCGAAGCTCATATCCATAACATCGGGAGGATGTCCCTCCCCGCATGCAAGGTTCACAAGCCTGCCCCGAGCAAGAAGGTATATCCTCTTGCCCGACGGAAGGGTGTACTCGTCCACCAGCGGGCGCACATCCCGCCGAATACTCTTTGCCATCTTCTCAAGCCCTGCAACATCTATCTCAACATCGAAATGACCAGAGTTCGCAACTATCGCACCATCCTTCATCATCTCGAAATGGCGCGGAACAATCACATCTATATTGCCTGTCAGTGTGCAGAAAATATCACCTATCGCAGCGGCTTCATCCATCCTCATCACACGGAAGCCATCCATTACAGCTTCTATCGCCTTGATGGGGTCTACCTCGGTCACAATAACATTCGCTCCAAGCCCCCTCGCGCGCATAGCAAAACCTCTGCCACACCATCCGTACCCTGCCACAACGACCGTTCTACCAGCAACAAGATAATTCGTTGCCCGCATTATCCCATCAAGCGTTGACTGACCAGTCCCGTAGCGGTTGTCGAACAGGTGCTTGGTATCGGCATCGTTCACAGCAAAAACAGGGAAAAGGAGATCTCCATCCCTTTCAAGAGACTTAAGCCTTATAACACCTGTCGTCGTCTCCTCCATTGAACCCCAGATATTCTTCGCGAGCGTGTCCGAATACTCTTTATGCAGCGTTGAGACGAGATCAGCGCCATCGTCGTGGGTGATGGTCGGCGATATCTCCAGAACCGAGTGAATATGCTTATAATATGTATCCCTGTCCTCACCCCTGACAGCAAAGACCCCTATTCCAAAATCCCTGACAAGTGACGCCGCAATATCGTCCTGCGTGGAGAGCGGATTCGAGGCGCAAAGCCTGACATTCGCACCGCCAGATGCGAGCGTTATCACAAGATTGGCTGTTTCAGCCGTCACATGGAGACAGGCGCCAATATTCACACCATCAAGCGGCTTCTCCCTTTTGAAACGTGCCTTGATACTCCTAAGAACAGGCATATCCCGACCTGCCCATTCGATACGCTTCTTACCTGCCTCAGCAAGTGAGATGTCGTGAATCTCGTACTGCATTTTCCTCCCCTTAAACTTTTTCATAGATATTTCTTCAAATCCCCTACCCTATCCGTGTTTTCCCAGGTGAACTCCAGCAATTCTCTGCCGAAATGACCATAACACGAGGTCTTTGTGTATATTGGGCGCTTGAGCTTAAGATACTCTATCATACCCTTAGGTGTTAACGGGAACTCCTTCCGAACAATTCTGGTTATCTCTTCATCGGGGAGTTTCCCTGTTCCAAATGTCTCGACAGCCACAGAGACAGGTTCTGAGACCCCTATCGCATAAGCGAGCTGCAGCTCAACCCTATCAACCATTCCAGCTGCGACAAGGTTCTTGGCGATGTATCGAGCCATATAGCTGGCGGAGCGGTCAACCTTCGTGGGGTCCTTGCCAGAAAAACAGCCACCTCCATGGCGGGCAAAACCACCGTATGTATCAACTATCGTCTTCCGACCGGTTAACCCAGTGTCTGCCATAGGACCGCCTATCACAAACCGACCTGTCGGATTGATGTAGAATTTTGTATTCTCATCCATCATCTCCTCGGGGATAACCTTGAAGATGACCTCACGCTCCAACTCATCACAGAGCATTTCATACGAGATACCAGGGGCATGCTGGGCTGAAAGGACAACAGCATCGACCCTGACCGGCGTCGAGTCGTTATACTCCACTGTAACCTGGGTCTTCCCATCAGGGCGCAGGAAATCGAGTATCCTTTCCTTCCTAACAAACGCAAGCCTCTCAGCAAGCCTGTGAGCAAGTATTATCGGGAGCGGCATATAAACATCCGTCTCACGACAGGCATAGCCGAACATTATCCCCTGGTCACCTGCACCGTCACGGTCGACACCGAGAGCAATATCCGGGGATTGCTTGTGAATCGATGTTACCACAGAGCAGTTTTCCCAGTGGAAGCCGCAGTGCGGGTCGGTATAACCTATATCCCTTATCGTGTCCCTGATTATTGCAGGAAACTCCACCACCGCCTCAGTCGTTATCTCACCCCCTATGAAAGCAAGCCCTGTGGTCACGAAAGACTCGACCGCTACCCTGCTGTCCGGGTCCTGCTCGAGGGTAGCATCGAGAATTGCATCGGATATACGGTCAGCTATCTTATCCGGATGACCCTCGGTAACAGACTCCGATGAGAAGAAAAACCTACCGTTCATTCTATATCTCCTTTCTCATAATCCCAGATTAAAACAGGGTGGATGTCCCTTATTCCTTAAATACCTATCAACCTCCCCAATTCCGTAGCTTTTTCATTATCAAACCAATCTGCTCTAAGATAGTCCTTTACAAATCCATACAAATCAGATACAACCCCAGAATCGATGGGTTTCTTTCGTTTACTTCTTTTTTGCTTTCTCAAAATAAATATCTCATCTATCTTTGTATTCTTCAAATTTACCCCATTGCTTAGGGCATTTTGCTCAGCTACAATGATATAAAGGGCATATGGGTTACCTTCCTTCAATCGCTCAGCCTCATAAGCTGCCTGGTCAAACATTGTCTTGGGAATATATGTTTTACACTCAATTGCGACTGCTGGCACAATTAACTCTACTTTTTCCTCCTTTTTATCTGTTCTAAAAACACATCTTACCTTTTTAGAAATTGTAAAATCTTGCCTCTTTCGGTTTATATAAACACCCGGATTCGTGACAAAATCCGCTAAACTCTTAGAGGCTTGAAATATCTCGATACCGAATCGAGATAATCCTTATACTCATTTAGCAAAGATACCTTTCTCTTCAGTTCCTCCTCGATTTCAGAATTTAGTTTCTCTGTCTTTTCCCTCCAATTCTTATACTTGGTCTCAATTTCGTCCAATATCTTAGGATAACCGGGCTTGCTTTTCTTTTTCTCTATGTTTAATCCATGAATGTAACTCGAGTTAAGCACGAATCATCCCTCAATTATTATTTTTCCTCTTTGCCTCGATATTATCGGAATGCACGAGCAGGTTCATCTCTCTTTCCCCCAGTCGAGGATTACCTGAGAGGAATCGCCCATATTCAGCCTATAAAATCTGCCGACAAACTCGGCACCTGTCCCCAGAATAGATGATTCCAGCAGACAATGCTTAAGATGAACAGCTTCAGCCAAGATGCTATTCCTAACGATACTTTCCTCCACAGAAGAGCCAGCAGCAACGGAAACATATGGACCAATTATCGAGCTTTTCACAACCGCATCAGGGGAAATAAAACAGGGCGGTATGACAACCGAGCCTTCGATAGCCGGCGAGCTATCAAGTGTCGTAAGGATGTGCCTGTTCGTCTCAAGGAGCGTCTCCGGACTGCCACAGTCAAACCAGCCAGATATCTCATACGGAAAAAATTCTGCACCGGAAGACAACATCAGAGAAAGAGCATCGGTCAGCTGAAACTCACCCCTTGTCTTCTTATTCGTCTCTATAATCTCTCTTAAACTGCGGCGCAAAAGAGATGTATCCCGAACAAGATAAAGACCAACAATGCCAAGGTTACTCTTGGGATGCTCGGGTTTCTCCACAAACTCGATTATCTTCCCTGCCTTCACAGTCACAACCCCGAACCGCCTCGGGTCCGAAACCAAGTGAACACCAATTACATTCCCACCTATATCAAATATCTTGGAAAGGTCCACCTCGGTTATCGTATCACCGAGAAGGATAACAACCGTATCATCATCAGAGACAAAGGATAGTCCGAGGTGAATAGCGTAACCAAGCCCGAGCAACTCCTCCTGATAGGCAAAGCTCGCAGAGATAGCATAATTAGCCCTTATATATTCCTCTATCTTCTCACCCATATAGCCAACGACGAAGACAAAATCGCTCAACCCCTGTCCAGCGAGCTGGTCAACTATATGCGATATAATCGGCTTACCAGCAACAGGCAAAAGCGCTTTCGGCGTCGTGTGAGTAAATGGCTTAAGCCGAGTTCCAAGCCCTGCCGCCGGAATTATTACCTTTATCATCCCTTAAATTCCTTTAACCTTGACTTTAAATAGTCTATTACCTTCACTGGTCCAGGGTCCTCACGAGCTAAGATCGCAAGATAGTAGCTTGTAAAGTCCCCAAGCTGAACCAGGGAAAATATCCGTTCAAGAAGGCTTTTACCTTCACTCTCAAGAAATATCGGCTCAATACCAAGCTCCTCCATAACTCCGGATGTTAGCTTCATTCGATAACGAACACGAGGATTGTCATCTCTGTCGGTCAAAAACACAGGAGCAAGATGTTTGCCAAACTCGAAAAGATGCCTCCACCCGACAAGCTCGTTGTGGTTCATCTCCGGCAGAAGCGACGAGTACGCAAGCATCTTCGCATTCTCGTTTATCTGACCACGGAAACGCGTTCCAACAACATCAAAATACCTCGTCGAGCTATATATCAACGGTAGCTTTCCAAAGATACGGCTGGCAAGCTTCTTTGCCGGGTTATCAGGAACAGACGGGGAAAACTTCTCCGCTCCTTTCCTCAGAAGTCTTGCTGTTGACTTTATATCCGCCCAGTGGTCGCGAGCATACCCAAGCCTGATGAACAGACCAAGCAAAGGAACAAACGAATAGCCAAGCGCTGTCCTCGGCGGAAGACCTGACGGTATCTCAATATACGGAACGCCAAAAGAGTTTGCAAGCCTGATAAGCTCTCCACCAGTCGATATGGCAAAAAGAAGCGCACCCCTATTCTTTGCCTCCACAAATGCTGAGATGGTCTCTTCCGTGTTGCCAGAATAGCTCGAACCGATGAGAAGTGTGTGCTCGTCCACAAAGCCAGGGATATCGTAGTCACGGTTGATATACATCGGGACGGGAAGTTCGTCAAACAGATATGCACGCAGAAGGTCACCCCCTATCGCAGAACCACCCATCCCACAGAGAACTATATTGTAAATCTCATATCCAGCAAAAGATGTTAGATCAACCTCCCGGGCAAGCTTAACACCCGTATCAAACTGTTGGTAAAACTCCATAAGAAGTCTTAACATACCGCTCTGGTCAACCTCTGAATATACCTCCCGACTATTCAGCAAATCCATCCTACCTCCTTAATCTCAAAAACTAAATTTATCATACTAATAAATTATTGGCGATTAGCAAGGATTTTCTGAATATCTTCGCATTAGAAATCCCAACCGAAGAATATATCGAAGTATGTCCACGGCTCGATCTTATGGTAGTCGGAACGCCAAGCAAAATCCATCCTTAATACCGTGTATCCACCAAGGTTAGTTCTAAAACCGAAGCCAGCGGTGCAGAGAAGCCCATCAAACTTATCCTCCCAAGCGTTACCTGTGTCAAAGAATATCGCGGAATTTATCCCCCCAAGCCTCATATCACCGAACGGCAGACCAAGAATAATCCGCCTGAAAAGCGGAAAACGGAGCTCTGTATTCAGAAGAACAGAATTTCTACCGTAAAAATAATACATCGGATAGCCTCGAAAGCTCCAGGTGCCTCCCATATAAAACCTCTCTGGCTCATCTCCAAAAGATGTCCTCCCAACAAACCTGGTAGCAAAACAGCTATGGCGAGTAAGCCTGAAATACCTCCTTGTATCGAGGGAAAGGAGAACAGAGCTCAGAGCGCCTGTTCTTATGTCCACAGCCGTGCCAACAGTTAGATTGGTTCGACTACCATCTATCGGTCCTGTCGTCCACCAGAGCGAATTGTCATAGACCAACGATGTGTTCTGACTGATAAGGTAGCCCTCCTTCTTCTTTCCGTAGTAATCTCTCGCCGAATATCGAACAAACGCATTCCCTGATATGCGAAAGAACCTCGTGAACGGATAGCTGATAGAAAAGGAGAGACCGACATCCTCCTCCTCGAACCCACCCTCTATCCGGTTGTAATAGTAGTCAAACAGACGATATGCTCCAACAGCCCAATTCGGACGCTTCTTCTGGTTCGCATACTGAACCATTATATTAAACTGTCTAAGCACATCACTCCACTGCTGTGCCTGGTCATAGACGAGAAAGAATAGCTGATGGTCACCGAGCATATCCGAGAACATACCCTCCAGACCACCTCCCGATTGCATCGCCGCATCGGTCATCATCGTTCCTTGCGCAATGTCGAGCGAAAACTTCGGCTTATAACCCACCGGCGACAGCGCAAGCGAACTGTCGATCACAGAAGCCGGCTCCCAAAAAGCAGTGTCAGAGGGAAGATATCTGACCATACCGAGAAATTCAAGGGAATCAGGAATATCACGCTTGTAAAGCGAGTAGTTCAGCTCTGAGAAAACAACACAGAGAAGCGAATCCCTCCCCAAAAAAGCAGGCGAAAATGCACCTGTTAGTATCCGCGGAAGTGAGAATATCGAATCAGAACTCACAAAAAATAGATTGGGAACGCTATCTCTCACCGCAGAGAAGAGGATAGAACCGTCTGATGATACATCAAAACCCGTCACCCGCTCCGTTCCAGCCAGACGCAACACCGTGCTATCGGATAGGTTGAGACGAAAAAGGGATGTTAAGCCATCCGCTCCACCAACAAGATTGTCCCCAATGAAAAGAATAGAGGTATCTCCAGGAAGGAACACAGGCGCTTCCTCGTTGTAAATATCATCGGTAACGGGAAGAAGCTTATCACTCTCTATGTCGTAAACATACAGGTTAGGAAACCCAGAGAAATCGACACCAGAGAAAACGATACACCCACCATCGTGAGAAAATGCAGGGTCCCGTATAGAGGCAATACCAGCAAACCGAGTGGAAAGAATAAGCTCATCCTTTCTTATATCAAGAATATTGAGCTTATCCCCTCCCTGAGATTTGGCAGAAAAAACAAGAAGCGAATCCCCAAAGAGTGAGAAGTTGTTCTCAAGGAGATGGAGCAGTTCAGCCTTTCCCGTATGCTCACCCTTGAACACCACATCAAGTTTACCAGAAGGAAAATCGAGACGGTATATCCCAGTGTATCCCATATGATTGCTCTTGAAGAAAACAGAGTAAGCAGAATCCGAGCGGATAACCCTTGGCGAGGAGACCAAGCCTTTTGTGAAGAGCGCTTTTCCCCATTCCTTCGGCAAAAGCCCGGATGGTATAAGTGGAAAATATCGGTGCTTGAGATAAAGCTCCCAATCGCCAGCCACCTTCTCAAACGGCATACCAAACACCTCCTCGAACCGCTCATAGAACGATTTCCCCTCCCAACAGGATGCAAGAAGCTCAATCACAGGATCCTCACCGAAGCGCTCCCCAAGATACTGTAGAAAACCTTCCCCTTCCTTGTACATAAGAAAGCTACCAGAGTGTTCCTCAAGAGAGGTCATCGGGACAAAACCACCCTCGAGGATACCCGAGCGAAGAAACATCTCCATCTCAAAACGGTTAGCCTCCGAAAGATGCTCCGCCTGCCCCTCAACAAACCACAGAGGAAACCAGGAAAAATAGAAGACATTATTCTTGTCAAGCATCCTCTCTGCATAATAGAGCTGGAAGATGTGGACAAGTTCATGACGGATCGTGTGCTCCATATCTGCCCAGGAACCGTTATACGGCACAACAATCCGCCCCTTCAGATACTCGGTAAAACCACCAACACCCTCGGGCAGAATGTACGGGATGGTATTTGTCTCCTGAAACAGGTTCGGGGTGTGATAGACGATGAGCGGTATCCGAGAAGAGGGATAAAACCTGAACCGGATGGAATGCTCGCGGTACGAACTCTCAGCAACAGCGGCAGCAAACGATGCAAGCTCCCTCTCCCCCTCGTAGAAAAAGACATCAAAATGCTTGGTAGAAAGCACCTTCCAGCGGTAGTCGGAATACTGTATCTTGTTCTTACCAAAATAAAACTGCCCAAAAAGCAGAACAGGAGAAAAAACAAACAGAGAAAAGAATGTTGCCCATTTCATATGTTTAAATTTACACAAGACAGGTGAGAATTTCAATAAAATTATCCAAATGAGAAAATTTTTGATTGACAAACGGCAATAATCATTTTACATTGTCCGACCAAAAGATAGAAAATCAAATCCAAAGGAGGGCAGAGCATGTTAGGGATAATATTGGCGATAATTCTCTTCATCATCGGGATATGGCTAATAGTTGCCCCTTGGGGAAAGTATGTGGGACAGTTTATCCTCGGGGCAATACCGATAGTGCTGCTCCTTGGAGGCGTTTTCTCCTTTATATTCGGTGTTATCTCGATAAAAGAGAAAGCAGCAGAAAAGGCGGAGCAGAAAAAGGCAAAGGAAAGAGAGGAAAAAGAAAAGGAAGAGAAACCAGAAAACAAGGAATAAAACTAATCTGATCTCGAGAGAGGTTCCTTCTCCTGGAATATCCGCCTAAAGTGATAGCCATAAATCGAGTATGTAATGGCAAGCGGCAGCAGTGCCGGACGTCTGAAAATTGTCCAGAAGAACAGCCGCCAGTAATAGAACCGCTCCCGTCCCCTTATCCCGATATGCCATATAGACCTTAAAAACGCTTTGATCTCCGCAAGTCCTACCCTGAACTTCCCCTTCTTCGGCGTAGCGAGTTCCCGAAGTGCTATCCTGGCGCGTTCGTAGTAGTATCTGGGTGAGTAGATTGTATTAACGACACGCTTGTATCCCTCAATTAGCCTTTTCATCCCCATCAGCGGGATAAAATTTGTGGACAAGTCAGTGTTGTTGCCCGATATATCGGATAGCAGGCGGTTTTGCTTCTTGAGCCGTTTATACAGTCTCGTCCCTCGTGGAGCGTTAAGGAGTCCGACCATCGCCTCAACTATTCCGCTCTTCTGGATAAATTTTATCTGACTATCGAATATCGTTGGCGGATCACTGTCAAACCCCACAATAAACCCACCCTGAACCTCAAACCCATGCCTCTGCAGAACCCTGACTGACGCAACAAGGTCGCGGTTTTTGTTCTGGAACTTGTTGCACTCAGCAAGGCTGTCCTCATTGGGGGTCTCTATCCCAACAAAGACCTTGTAGAACCCTGCTTCAGCCATAAGGTTCATTAACTCCTCATCATCACAGAGATTGATCGACACCTCTGTAAACAGGCGGAAAGGATACTTCCTTTCCTCCATCCACTCAATTATAGCAGGGAGAACATCGTTCTTGAGTGCTACCTTGTTGCCAATGAAGTTGTCATCAACAAAGAACACATTCCTACGCCAGCCAATATCGTATAGGGCATTGAGCTCGGCTATTATCTGTTCCTTCTTCTTCACCCTCACTCGCCGACCATACAGGTGCGTTATGTCGCAAAACTCACAGTCATACGGACATCCCCTCGAATACTGAACACATGCCGCCTCGTAATACCTTGTATTGACCAGCCGCCAGAGTGGAACAGGCGAGGATGAAAGCTCTGGCTTCTTGTCAGTGGTGTAGATATGCTTCGGGCAACCCTTCTCCAGATCATCAAGGAAAAGAGGTAACGTTACCTCACCCTCATTGAGAACGAGGTAATCTATCTCGTCGAACTTCTCAGGCTCCTCGGTGAAGAGTGGACCACCTGCCACCGTCCTTCTACCAAGCCTCCTACAAGCCGAAACAACCTTCTTCACAGACTGCCTTTGAACCACCATAGCACTGATGAAGACATAGTCAGCCCATAAGATATCCTTCTCGTGGAGTGCTGAAACATTCATATCGACAAGGCGCAGCTCCCAGTCGCTCGGCAGAAGCGCTGCAACCGTCAGAAGACCAAGTGGAGGTAACCCAGTCTTCTTCGATATGAAGCGCAAAGCATACTTGTATCCCCAAAATGTATCGCTTGGATACTCCGGATACACCAATAGAATCTTCATTCTCCCTCCTAACCAGAGAAGCATAAATTTTTATATCATTATAAGCAAGATAGGAAAAAAGTCAAGAAATGACTGACCTGTCACATAGTGTGAAGGTCTTTAAACGGGCAAGACTGTCTCCAAACACGATTTACAACGGCTACAGTCGAGCGAACTCATCCCGATGAAGAGCACAGAATAGAAGAAACCCGTTGAGTGGAGAAGAGGTCAAGAAAACTCGCTGTCTCGCTGGCGATATATGACAACCGTAAAATCAGCATAGCCGTTATAGGTAGCTTTCTACCTCTGTCGTCTAGTAACGCACGAAATTTCTCCACTGTCCGCAGAAAACCGATCCCTCAGGGTTGCCATCGTGGTCGCCCCCTCCACACCCTATAAGCAAAACCACACTGTAACAAGCCCAAGGCTATGGTAAAAAAGATAAAAAACCTCTTCAAAAAGTCGAAGATAGTCGTATAGAATGGGAACAGATAAAGCGGGAAGAATAAGAGTATTGCACCTAAGAGCACCGAGAGGGAACCGGTTAAGATGAGAAATCTCTCTTCTTTGATTGTTTTCCATAGTCGTATTGCTATAATAATATCCAAGCAGCCCATAAGAAGCGCACGAACCCCCATTGGAAGCCATAGGGCCTCACCGGTAGCACCAGCATCAGGCAAGACAAAAACGATATACCCGATTATAAAGCTGGACAGACCAGAGAGTGCCATAAGCCACCAGTCCCTATTCTCCTTGCGGTTCGCAACCGAACCAACAAAGGAAATTACGCCATCCATCAACGCATATAAGCCAAACAGAACTATTAGATCCACATAGGAGATACCGGACCAGCGAACTAAGGTGCCCACTCCAAAGAATAAGCTAATTATCCCGCGCAATGCCGAAGCCTGCCACAATCGCCCTAATAAAGCTTTTGTATTTTTAACTCCCTCCTTCATACTCTCTAATACCCCCTACAAAATACTTCTTACAATCCTTTATCTCATCAAGTGAGCGATGGTTTGTTTGTATTAAGTTTGGTAACTCAGCTTTGACACGCCTACCCGACCACCTTTGTTGCATCTATCCAATATCCGCAGGTCCAGCGGCGATCACCGGGCCATTTACAACAGAGGTCTCATCCGTGCCCCGCTGTGTATCCATTGACACTCTGGCAAACCGCTGCCGGGGCGAGATTGGAGGTAAGACCCTCCTTCAAGAGAAGGTGAGAACCAGACTTTGGTAAAGGGCACAGGAAGGATTGCCAGTCTACGATGGTTTTTGAGGTCAGCAACAAGAATAATAAAATCCGGTTCTACTTCTGACGGCTTTCTCTCGTGTGGGCAATTCCCTTGGTTGCTAATTGCAAATTCGGGGGAATACCACCTCGCGAGCTTGTAAGCCTCGTCGTCTTGAAGAAGATAACTACCATTCCATAAAATATCTTCTTCCGGAGATGAACCCTGTTCCAATGTATTCCCGAAAGCGTCAAAGTTGAGGTAGTTATTCAATCCATCGCTGAAGTCATATATTCTTCTCACACTGCCAATCAAATCTGTTATCACATTCCGCCTATCGGTGTCATATTTGTATCCCACAAGTGCACCAGATGGCGAATTGAGATATAGTGTTTTCTTCCCGACCGCCTTATCCTCCTCCCAGAGAATCTTATCGGCATTATATACCAGACTCTCGTTCTTGTCCTTTGTTTTCACTCCTACCATTCTGCCCAGTATCTCATAAGCGACAAATAACTCTATTTTTTCTTCATTGGTGCGAATATGTTTAGGGTCTCTGTCATGCTAACATAGGTTATGAGCCAAAAAATAGCAAGGAAGACAAGAGAATAAAATACGAACGCAGGATTCCCCAGCGATAGGAGCGAGATGATAATGAACGCACCCAGCCCCAGCACGAAAACTGATTTTTTATTAAAAACTGTTCCTATTCCCTTTAGCTTTCCCACATTCAGAGCACGATATCCTTCAGGTTTCCTCATTGTTCTTATCGCAAAATCTTCAAGTGCCAAGAACGCATAGAGGGTTATCCCCCAGATGATGAACAGGTTCCCATAATACATCCCAAGCTCGGTAAGTGTGGAGGGAGAAAAGCGATGAAAAACAATCAGAGCACCTCCGCCGATGCTCAAGAAGGTTAGCGTCCATTCCCTCCATCGAGGTTTTAGCGAGAAAAGGTATATGTCGAATAAATGCGGGATTTGCAAGGAATGCAGAAATCTATGCAGGACTGAGTGCATTGCAAGTAAAAGCAGAAGAAAGAAGGGAGAAACCGAGAAGGTGTTAGTTCTGAAGAAACTTGGTCCATAGTATAGTGCGAGGTCTCCAAGGAGCTTCCAGTTCTCGATAATCCCCAGGGGCGTTTTAGAGCAAAATATATATAGCTCTGAAATAACAGACGCAATCCCTAACAAGGAAACCGCAAGATACCAACTCCAAGCAGGAATTTTTAAGAGTTCCCCAGCAGAATACTTTTTTACACCCCCGGACATCCTGCTTCTCTTTTCTGAGCATTGAGGTCTTCGACCACTCTGCTGATTTGTTCCATGTTGGTGGCTTTTATTCTTTTGGAAATATCTCGAACCAGGCTGAAATAATGTCAATCATAGGGGGAGCATCTCCGGTTGTATCTAATACAACTCCCGTTCCTACATCGGTTGAGTCGAATATTGCCCTGAGAGAATCGTCAAGCATAAAAGTTAGGGCGTAGAATCTTGTTTCGGATGAAAAGCCAAGATTATTCTTCAAAAGGTTAGAGTTCCCCGGCACGGTAATTATTATTGTATCACCTGAGATCGCAGAGAATGCAAGCCCGGTGAATTTTATATCGGCACCGCCAACGAAGCAAACCAGCCCCCCCTGACAAGGTATCGGTGACCTCCCGCTCGAACCTCATATTTTCCCTGTCAAAGTATGGCAGATGAGTTCTTTTTGCCCTCCTGTCATGTAGTGCCAGCTTTTTGTTTCTTTCGATTGTATCCCTTGCAACCACCCAGAGCATCGGCTGGGCGTCGAAACCCTTCTTTGCATTTCTCATTCCCGTCATCTGTTTCCCATCCGCATCCAGAAGGATCGACCAGGCATATTCCACATCTCCTAAATGAACACCGCTTCTGGCATAGGTGATAGTATCTGGCAACTCCTTAACGACAATACAGAATCGCACAGAATCAGGGGGTGAAGAAAACATAGAAGAACAAGAAATAAACAGCAGTGAGAGGATGAACAGAAGAATAATTAACCCTTTCATTCTATTTGCTCCTTATGGAGTTAAATATATATCTTCGCAATCTTCCGTCCAAATTCTCCGGAATGGGTAAGGATACCAGTGAAGACCATCTTCCATCCGGGTGGCGATACACGGCGTGGCTTCCACTCTGCCTGATAAGAATAAAACCCAGCTTCTCAAGAACAGCAGTTATCTCCCGTGGCTTCACAGGCATTAGCTTAGACATCTATTTCCACCTCTTCGACCACCCTCTCAACAGGGATTCGCTCACCGAGGGAGTTCCTCGCCTCTATATGAAGCCTCATCGCATCTTTAATATTGTTCACAGCTTCCTCAAATGTTTCTCCCTGAGTATAGCACCCCTGCAAGGCAGGACAGGAAGCGATATACATTCCATCCTCATCCTGTTCTATCACTATGGTATATTTATACTTGCCCATTGAAACCCCCTGTTTTCAGGTTTTAATTTAACTTAGCTTCAAAATAAATGTCAAGTGGAAACTCATCTATCTTTCCACAGGGCATCGGGAAGGCGGGAAACCAGAGCAGGAAACAGCACAGCAAATATGAGCGCATTCGATACTATGTGTATCACAGAGAATGATAAACCACTTATGATAAACGCCCAGAATGTATCGGGCGTGCCTGCTGCAATGTAGGCACCGATATTGGTTAAAATATCATACACAAGTGTGAGGAGGAAGCCGAACGCAGCACCGATAACAAACCTCATCGGCACAGGAAGCCGTCGGACGCCGAGCCGACCGAGCATTCCACCCGATACACCGATTATTATACCTGACAGTATCTGCAGAACGAGAAGCGGAAGAGGCGCTATGCCATACGGATTGAACAGAGAAAAGAGGAAGAATGTCGTGCCACCCACAACGGCACCGGAGAAAGCTCCGAGACAAACTCCGCCAATAAAGATAATAAATGTTACAAGCTCGATGTTCGGAACAGAAGCAAGCAGAAAACCAACTGCTACACCGAGCGCAACAAATATCCCAGATAGCGCTACCCTGCGAACAGGATGCATAAGCCCTACTTTAGACAGATAAGTCTCTCAACAAAGGAATCTGCCTCACAGCGTTGGAAGGTATTCTCGAAGTTCGTAGTCGGTCACCTGCACACGATATCGCTCCCACTCCTTATGCTTGTTCATAACATATTTTGCGAACAGTTTCTCCCCGAAAGTCTTTTTAACAAGCTCGCTGCGTTCCATTTCAAGCACTGCCGCATAAAGCGAATCCGGAAGAGATTCAATCCCCCTTTCATTCCGCTCTTTCTGGGGCATAGTATAGATGTCGAGTTCGATGGGCTCACTCAGTGGATATTTCTTTTGGATACCCTCGAGACCTGCGGCAAGCATAACGGCGAAAGTCAGATACGGATTGCAGGCTGGGTCAGGAGCGCGGTATTCAACGCGGCATGAAAGCGGATGAGATGGTTTGAACGATGGCACCCTTACGAGAGCCGAACGGTTCCGCCGTCCCCAGGATATATATGTAGGAGCCTCATATCCTGGCACCAAACGCTTATACGAGTTCACCCATTGGTTCGTCACAGCTGTTATCTCTTTCGAGTGCTTCAGCAATCCAGCGACATAATGCTTCGCCGTCTCGGAGAGGTTATATGGGTCGCTCGGGCTATAGAATTCATTTTTGGAGTCAGAAAACAGGGATTGGTGAATATGAAGCCCGCTGCCATTCTGACCAAATATGGGCTTCGGCATAAACGATGCGAATAAACCGTTCTTCCGCGCAATCTCCTTGACAATCAACTTCGTCATCTGGAGCCTGTCAGCCATAGTGAGTGCGTCGGTGTAGCGGAAATCGAGTTCGTGCTGGCTCTTGGCGACCTCATGATGGCTTGCCTCAACATCAATTCCCAGTCTCCTCAGAGCGATAAAGGTCTGCTTCCGTGCACAGGCAACCCTATCCAGGGGCAGGATATCGAAATACCCTCCAGAGTCCAATGGCACCGGTTCCGACTCCGACGGAAAGTAAAAATACTCCAACTCCGGACCAACATAGAACTGCTCGAATTTAAAGGACATTGCACGCTCGAGAGTATTTCTCAGAACGAAACGAGGGTCGGACTCGAAAGCTGTTCCGTCGGGATAAACGATATCGCAAATCATCACCGCGGTTCTGACCCCGCCAAATTCCGCAGGCAAAAGCGTAAAAGTCGATGGATCGGGAAGAAGGAGAAGGTCGCTCTCCTCAATCCTCACAAACCCCTCAACCGACGAGCCATCGAAACCGATACCCTCATCCAGAGCCTTAGGCAAATCCTCGACTCGAAGCGAAAACCCCTTTAGCATACCCAATACATCCGTGAACCAGAGCCTGACAACCTCAACCTCTGAATTTTTAACCTCAACCAACAGTTCATCCCTTGTCACTTCTCGCCTCTTTTCTTATTGAACTTCGATGGCTCAATCGTAATAGAAGGCACTCCCAGGGATTGCGGCTATTTCAGATATATAACTCTCTTTATTTTCGTGCATCCCTCTTTCGTCGCCCTCACGAGGTATATCCCGCCGCCAAGCCGCCCATCAGGCTGCCACATACTTTTCCCCTCTGGCAACCGAGCAACCATCCTACCCTGCAAATCGAATATCTCTATTGTTGCATCCGCTGGAGCAATAATCCAGCAAGCAGAATTGAAAGGATTGGGGGAAATATTGAGGGAAAAATATTCAGTGGACTCTCTGCTGTCCACACTCAGACCTCCCAGTGGTCCGCTTCGCTCCGTGCCAGGTATGACAGCTCCTCCACTCGTCAGATAGAGCCTGTATGTGGCATCTTCGCACTCGCCATCGACACAGACAATAAATGTCCCGGTTTCACCAGCTGGTATCTCAGAGCCTTCTCCTGCAGCATCCATCTCGACGAACGAGTTGGGCAAAGCGTATCGAAGCTCCCATCCCTCGGGACCTCCTGCCTCAACAATCTGACAGGGCATCGAGACATCAAAATGAAAATCGGTAATGGGGTCTGGCGGCTCGCCATCGTGGATAACCTCAATCTCATAGCAAACAGGCGGTCCACCTGGCAGGCGGCGGATGTTAATCTGAATGGCAAAAAGTGAACCGACAAACAGAAACAGAACCAGAAAGGATAGAATCGCCCTTTTCATTAGTGTCCTCCTTAAAAATAAGGTTTTGGGTTTAACAACTTTCATCCTTAGCAACCTCATGCACATGATTATATTACCCGAAAAATCTCATAATACAAGGAAAAAACCAGCTATTTGTTATCGAGGCTCCGGATTTCTCTATCATATCCTCGGTATCTTCACGCCATACCTTATTGCGAACCTAATCGCCTTTTCATATCCCGCGTCGGCGTGGCAAGCGATTAATCTATCCAGAATACTTTTCTGAGCTCTTCAAACGGAATGAACCTGCTCGCTTGCCGGATGATTGCGCGGAGCGTGCCAGTATCGAGCTCCTTATGAAGAGGTATTGTAATGGTCTGCTGTGAGCCTTCGCCAATTCTCCTTAGCTTGATATGACTCCCATGCTGCCTAACAACACTGAAACCGAATTTCTTCAGTATCTGGACAATCTCCCAACCCGATAACCTGCGCAGCCTATGAGACATCAGGAATTTTTTCCGCCTCGATTCTTATCTCCAGCCTCGGCGAGGAAACAAACCCCAGTTCGTTCAGGTTTTTTCCCTCAAGATGAAGTGCAATAGCTTCTTCAAGATTTGCAACAGCCTCATCGAGGGTCTTACCCTGCGTCACAACCGGGAAATCGAGGCATTCGGCAACATAATACTCCTCTCCCTTGTAGATAATGCACTGAATAGTATCTCGCACTTCGCCTCCTCACAAGATTACCCGTATCGTCCGGCGGATAGGTTGTTTTAGCTCGTCCATAGCCTTCTCATCAAGGGCAATTTCTCTCGTAGTTATAAATACCTCTCATATTGCACACCATCAAATATACTCCTTAGACGCAAAATTACAACAGATTTTTCTGTCATATCATCGGTATCTTCACACCATACTTTTTTGCGAACTCGATTGCCTTTTCATATCCGGCGTCGGCGTGGCGCATAATTCCTGTGCCTGGGTCGTTGGTCAATACCCGCTTCAAGCGAACATCCATCATCTCCGTTCCGTCGGCAACAATTACCTGCCCGGCGTGGAGCGAATAGCCGATACCCACTCCTCCGCCGTGATGGAACGACACCCAAGAAGCACCGGATATTGCATTGAGGGCAAAATTCAGCAGTGGCCAATCGGCGATAGCGTCGCTGCCATCCTTCATACCCTCGGTCTCACGGTTCGGCGATGCCACACTACCACCATCGAGATGGTCACGACCAATGACAATCGGAGCCTTGAGCTTGCCCTCACGCACCAGACGATTGAACATCAAGCCAGCTTTATCCCGCTCACCGTATCCAAGCCAGCATATTCTTGTCGGTAACCCTTGGAACGCAACACGCTCACGAGCAAGCGTCAGCCAGCGGCGAAGATGAGTTTTCTCGGGGAAGAGCTTCATAAGTTCCTCATCGATTAGGTAAATGTCATCTGGGTCGCCAGACAGCGCCGCCCAACGGAAGGGTCCCTGCCCCTCGCAGAATAGCGGTCTTATGTATGCCGGCACGAAACCAGGATACCGCCAGCTGCCGTCAGGATTCCTAACCTCTTCCTCCTTTATGTAGCCACCAGCAACGGCATTCCCACGAAGATTATTGCCGTAGTCAAACGTCTCTGCACCACGCTCCTGAAGCGTCATCATCAGGCGGATATGCTTTGCCATCGTCTTGAAAGAGCGCTTCTTGTACTCCACGGGGTCTCTCTTACGGAGCTCAACTGCCTCCTCATAGCTCAACCCCTGTGGGACATAACCGTTGAGCGGGTCGTGTGCCGATGTCTGGTCGGTGAGAAGCGAAGGGGTGATATTCCTATCAACAAGAGCCTGCAGAAGGTCAACGACATTACCGTGCCAGACGATGCTCTTGGCTATTCCCCTCTTGGCATAGTCTAACGCTCGATTGATTGCCGCATCCAGACTTTCTTCTATCTCATCGAGGTATCTGGACCTGATGCGCTTCTCGATTCGGGGTCTCTGCACCTCGGCGGCGAGATATGTTGCATTGTTCATCGTAGCGGCGAGCGGCTGCGCACCTGACATTGCACCGCAACCACCGGAAACGATGAGATGCCCTCTAAGGTCATCCGTGCCGAACCTCTTGCGTCCAGCGGCGGCGAATGTCTCATAAGTCCCCTGAAGAATTCCCTGCGTGCCGATATAAATCCAGCTACCGGCGGTCATCTGACCATACATAATCAAGCCCTTGCGGTCGAGCTCGTTGAAATAGTCCCAGCTTGCCCAGTGTGGAACAAGGTTCGAGTTGGCAATAATAACTCTCGGCACCCATTCGCTCGTCTTGAACACACCGACCGGCTTGCCCGATTGAACGAGCAGTGTTTCATCGTTCTCGAGCTCTTTCAATGTGCGGATGATAGCCTCGTAGCAGTCCCAATTTCGGACAGCCTTGCCCGTGCCACCATAGACGATGAGGTTATCGGTGTCCTCGGCGACATCAGGGTCGAGATTGTTCATAAGCATACGCATTGCAGCCTCCTGATGCCAACCCTTGCAGGAAAGTTTATTCCCCCGCGGTGCATGAATGATATGCTCTGGCATTGCAACCTCCTGATTTGTCTGTTTCACTTGATAAAATATAAGCGGAAAACTAATTTCAGCAAATAAAATTTAGATAGAGCAGTCTTGAAAATTGTCTTGACTTCTCCTCATTTGCCGTTTATTTTGTTATTATAGATAAAGAGAGCTTTTCATGCCCAATTAACGGACATTTATGAACCAGCTTATTCTCGGTGATAACCTCGAAGACATTCAAACCAGCAAGCAACGGAAATAATAAAGCCGAAAACTGACGGTGTAGGGGAGATAATAGATTGTAACAACACCGAAAACAAGCAGAACTCAAATCAGAAGGAGGTCAAAATGGATAGAAATGCGCCATCCGGCATCTATAGATGCACAAAATGCGGAAACGAGGAGACACATGTGAAGGGAAAGCCGTTTGCTCCCTGTTCAAAATGCGATAATAACGACTGGGAACTTGTCCGCGAAACAAAGTAGCATTTGGCAATCACCAGACGATGCTAAAAATACGCTTCCTCTTTTGACCTTTTGCTTAACATATTAAACGGCTAAATCTCGATTACTTTTCCTGCTCCACCCTCGATGCACTTATCCGGATACAAAGAGTTTATCTCCCGCTTATGTTGGGTGCAATGGGTAGGGCAAATCAGCTCCAAGTCCTCAAACAGATGGTATTCTCTAAACCCGTGTAGACCGCCAATAATTGCGTAAACCTTGCCAAACTCTGAAGCTGCCTTGAGAATATGTGCCATCCTCGGATGCGAGCATCCCACAATTAAGACTATCCCCTTGTCTGTTTTAACTGCCATCGATTGCTCTATATGGTCAAGCTCGCCAGTGGAGAAAACCTTCTCGTGGAGCTTCACAGCCCCCTTCACAGAGATTACTTCCTTTGCACCACGAACCCCTCGGAGCGAAGCAGGAACATAGATCTTAACATCGCTATTCACATTGAGAAACGCCGAGAGTCCGCCTATATGGTCGAAATGGGGGTGAGAGATGAAGACCTCAGAAATCGTGGCAGGGTCAATCTTGAGTTTCTCCATATTGGAAAGCAGGATTGAGCCGTTTGTCCCGGTGTCGAAAAGAATCCTCGGTGTATTCTCCACCTCAACCAGGCAGGAGAACCCCCAGTCAGCCAGAAGGTCTCTTCTGTAAGCCGTGTTGTCATAGATTATCGTAACCCTCATTTATCCTCCTTGTATTGATACTAATCTCAACTCAGTGGTGCTGAGGGAGACGGTAAAAGACAATCTTGCTGAACTTACTGCTAAATCTGGATTATCCTGTGATTATTCTAATATCCTCGATAATCCCTTCTCGGTCTGCCTCTTGGTGGGCGAGCTTCATCGACCCTCAGAGAGCGTCCTTGAAATTCGGAACCGTCCAGTGCCTCCTTTGCTTTCTCAGCCTCCGATGGACTGGACATCTCAATGAATCCAAAGCCTCTCCCTTGGATCACATTGACACTCCTAACCTCACCATACTTGGAAAACAGCTCTCTCAAATCCCCACTGGTCGCGGAATAATTGAGATTCCCCACATAAAGCTTACTGCCTTGCACTTCAACCTCCCTTTCTTTTTTCTCTCCGCCCAACAATGCTTCTTCAGGCTGACCTTCACTAACAACATTACCAAGCGAGAGAGACTCAGGTTAACTCCAAAGGATTTATTCGAGCAGTCCTACCGCTTCCTTTATATATAGTGTTTATACCTCGCCTCACCTATTCTTGCTTTTCAGATATTCACGACCTTTATCCGTTATCTCCCAGACACCCCAAGGGGAATCTGAAGAGATATAGCCTTGCTCCCTCAGCCAATTACGAGCCCACTTGACGGTGCTTTCCCATCTTATATCTTTCCCGCTTGGAACCGGCTCGAGGTCGAGCGGAGAAAATCTATCTTTCATCTTCCTATGAATGATATCCAGCACCTCTCGAACCTTTCCACTTCCACCGAGCTCGACGAGAGCCTCGAGGATCGGAATATAGTATTCTTTCTGGGAGATAATCTTCCCACGGACGGAGGGCTT
>JAGGUN010000028.1 GCA_021158465.1 bacterium | reverse complement strand
CAACATCCAGCTTTGCCCCTGGGCTTGTCGTCCCGATGCCGACATGGTCGGCTGCGAAGTTAACATCCTCTCCGGCTTTGCCTATTGTCAGACCAACCGTCTCCGGACTGCGGATAGATGCCGAATCGGTAGTATCTACCGAGGAAGAAAGAATCGCTCCCTCCTCAGAGAAAAGCGCTCCTGCAAAAAGCAGAAGCAAAGCCACACAAACAGAAAACCCCTTGAACATTTTGACACCTCCTAAGGGTTTTCAGTCTCAGATAAAAATATGTTCTCTACTTTTGCAATATAAACAGTATTACAGCGTTCGTCAACTTTTTTGGTGGAAGCAGTGTCAGGGAAATGCAGAGTTACCTGCCAGTTGCTATTCGCTCTCTTTGGTCTTCCCTTTTTGCATTTCACCGAAGCGATGCCTCGAATATCAAGATGCAACCTCTGCCGGGGAGCCGATAATCCTTATAGCCGATGCAGGGCACACCTTTATGCACTCGCCGCAGCCGATGCATCTGTCCATATCAACCTTATGCTGCTCACCCTCCTCACCCGTTATCGCCTTCACCGGACAGACCTTCTTGCACTCACCGCAGCCTGTGCAGTCACCTGTTATATACACCTTTGGGCGTGTCTCGATCTTATCGAGGATACATTTTGTGGGGCATTTCGCCACACATATCCCACAGTTCGTGCATCTCGAGTAGTCGACCTTCGCAAGATTATCTGTTATATGAATCGCATCATACGGGCATGACTTCTCGCAGAGTCGGCAGGCGATGCAGCCTGTTTTGCAGAACTTCCTTACCGCGACTCCCTTGTCTCTACTGTTGCAAGCAACATAAACCTTGCTGTTGTAAGGTATAAGCTCCATAACACCGACGGGACAAACATTGACGCATACGCCGCAGCCTGTGCAGGTCTCATCATCGACCACAGGCAATCCGTCGACCATAGTTATCGCACCGAACGGGCACTCCTCTGCACAGGTTCCAAAACCAAGACATCCATACTGACAACTCTTAGGACCACCGGAGGTAAGATACGCTATTCTGCAATCCATCTCACCGTGGTATTCCATTTTGTCGTAAGCGTTCTCACATCCACCAGAGCATTTTGCAACAGCAACCATACGAATGCGCTCACTCGCCTCCGTCCCCATAATCTCGGCTATTTTATCTGCCACTTCCTTTCCACCGGGGATACAGGCGTCCACAGGTGCCTCACCCTTCGCTATCGCCTCGGCAAGCCCCAAGCAACCGGGATATCCGCAGGCTCCACAGTTGGCACCGGGAAGAGCATCCATAATATGTTTGACCCTCGGGTCTGTCTTCACGGCAAACCTGCGCGCAACGACGGCAATTATTGCACCGAAGACAAAACCCATAACCCCCAGCAGCACAATCGCCGATATGAAAAGCGGATCCATTTACCCCCCTTAAAACCTCAGTCCGGAGAAGCCCAAAAAAGCCATTGACATAAGAGCAGATACAAAGAAAACAATCGGCAACCCCTGCATCGCCTTCGGGATCTTGGCGTACTCAAGCCTTTCCCTTATGCCTGCCATGAGGACAAGAGCGAGCGTGAATCCGATGCCAGCCGATATACCGTGAACAAGGCTCTCGATGAAGTTATAATTGTAGGTTATCGTGTTCAACTCCGCCACACCGAGTATTGCACAGTTCGTCGTGATGAGCGGCAGGAATATTCCCAGGGCACTATATAGTGTGGGGGAGCTTTTCCGTATCACTATCTCGACTATCTGCACAAGCGTCGCTATCACGAGGATATAGGCAATTGTCTCGAGATAGGCAAGGTCGAAATTCTCGGGCTTGAAATCGCCGCCGAATGCGCGGGAAACAAGGTAAAAGACATTATGCTCCGTCGGCAGGAGGAAGAAGTTGTAGATAACCCAGGTAACAGCGGATGCCATTGTCATAACAAATATAACAGCCATCCCCATTCCAACGGCGGTATCCGTCTGCTTGGAAACACCCAGAAACGGGCATATCCCCAGAAACCTGGACAGAATGAAGTTGTTGATGAGGATAGCACTTATGGCGATGATGACTATATGCCCGAAATCCATTACTTCTCCTTCTTACACCACTGTATAAACATCAAAAGGAGCCCGAGCGACAGGAACCCTCCCGGTGGAAGAATCATCAAGAGAGCTGGCTGATAGGATGCACCAAAGATGCTCCGTCCCAGGATCGTTCCTGAGCCGAGCAGCTCGCGGAACGCACCAATTATAACCAGAACAATGGTGAACCCGACCCCCATACCGATAGCATCAGCTATGGAATCAACGACATTGTGCTTGCTTGCGAAAGCCTCCGCTCGACCGAGGATTATGCAGTTGACGACGATAAGCGGGATGAATATCCCGAGAGCCTTGGATAGTGCCGGTGTATATGCCGCCATAACGAGCTTGACTATCGTGACAAATGTCGCAATGACAGTGATGAAGATCGGTATCCTTATGGCGTCTGGGACAAACTTTCTTATAAGCGATATGATGATATTCGAGCCGAGAAGCACAAAGGACGCGGCAATCCCCATACCGAGCCCGTTCTCGACAGATGTGGTAACGGCGAGTGTCGGGCACATACCGAGGGCTATAACAAGAATAGGGTTCTCCTTCAGGATTCCCTTGGCAAACTCCTTACCAAACGCCATCGTATCTCCTCGAAAAGCAATCTTGAGTTTGAGAAAATATATTTTGCAAAACTTAATTGTCAACTGGATTTTTTGCGAGAAATCGATATAATAAAAGCAGAAGGGTAAAATGAGTCTTCTCAAGCGAATATATATACGGATTCCTCACTCCTTGTTCGGTGGAAGATAAACCTCCAGAGGATGTGTAGAATTGAATATTACAACGAGAACGAAAAACAATGGGAAATTAAGGGTAGAACCTGCGTCAGCCCCAATGGCTATTTCATCTTCAACGACCTCGACCAAAGGTATATGTATTACCTGTACGGCTACGGAGCTGGCTGCACAAGCGAATACGGAGAAAATGGACCTTTTCCGGTGTCATCACCCTGGACCTACAAAGAAATACACGCGAACAGATACCGATTGAAACCCTATTGGTGCCTCAGAGGTTGTTGCACGGAAACCTTCAGTCCACCTGAGGAGAACGACAATGAGTAAGTTCACCCTACCAAGCCCCCTTTTTAAGGGGGCTTTAATCCTTTTTATCCTATCTATTCCTTTTTGTCTCTTTGCCGGTTTGGAACTCGTCCAGAAATCGCCTGTAGGAGGGGGACGGTTTTCGGACATCCAGAAAATATCAGACGAGGTCTACTACCTCCTCAATGAGTGGAAAGGGGTTTTCCGTTCAACAGATTGTGGGCGAACATTCGAGCCGGTCATCACCGCCTCCAGTGCAGGGTTCTCCGGGTTCACCGGTATGCGTTTCTTCACCGAGGATTTCGGCTACCTCGGGTGTAGAACCTATGACCCCTCAATCTACGGCTTTTTACGCTACATCCTGAAGACGACCAACGCCGGCGCAACCTGGGATACCATACTTGCCCCTTCAACAATTCCAGGAACAGGGTTTTACCCCGGAGGAGGCAGTTTCATCGACTCCCTGACTATAGTATGTGATGCATGGGGCTCGGCAGATAGTGCATTCGTCGTCTACACCACCGACGGCGGCGAGAGCTGGGAAAGGTCACACTGGCTTGGATTCGACATTCGGGTTTCCTGGTTCAACGATTCCGTTTATTACTACCACTGGAGAGGTGATAATAGAGTCTACGCCACATACGACAGAGGAGAAACATCCACCCTGTTATTTACGCCTCCTCTTCCCCCCTCGATATTGATACGGACGGTGATACCGACAGGGCTTGATACCTTCATAATCACTTACCCGGGACTGATGTACGGTGAACTCACCTGCTGGCCGAGCCAGAAGGAATTCGGGGTACTGTACACCGAAACAGGCGGAGCAGAATGGGATACTGTGCTTATAGATTACTTTTACGACGGATACTATAAAGTAGCGTATTCGGGCGGAAACATCATACTCTATTCTGCCGGTGAGGATGTCCATTATTGCATCGCAATAACATCAGATATGGGGGCAACCTGGGAGATTATCGAGCCACCGTCTTATCGCTCGGACCTGTACACATTCGTAAAGAGCCTCGGAGAGGACACGGTCTGGGTCGGCTCAACCAAGAATGTCTACTTCACCGAGGACGGAGGAGCATCCTGGAACAGGGTATTCCCAATCGATATATGCACATACCTCCACATCTGCTCCACCCCTGACAGCAATGTCTGGATATCGGACTATCTGGTACAATCATACATCTACCACTTCCGCAATCCAGACGCCTCCGACCTCACGGATATCTGGGCAGAGCCATACTTCTTCGGATGGGAGCCGACCATAGATATGTGGAACTCGCGATACGGCTTCCTCATCCAGAGGATATATAATCTCAATGACTGCTACACCATCAGAAGAACAACAGATGGTGGGCACAGTTGGTGGACCTGCTTCGAGGACACGGTGACGGAGTTCTGGGACATTGCCGTTGCCGATTCGCTTCACATCTGGGCGGTCGGGATACAAACGAGATGGCGCGAGGGCATATCCAATGTTACATTCTCCACAGACGGCGGAGAAACCTGGAGCCGATACGATTACCCACCGCTCAACCTGCCGATACCTATGTATTCGGTCTATTTCTACGATTCGCTTCTCGGGTTCATCGGCACCTACGACGACACACTATACAGAACAGAGGATGGCGGCGAGAGCTGGGAAACACTGGAAATCCGCTCCGCCGGAGGAATCCTGGATATATTCTTCCTGAACGATACACTCGGCTGGTTTGTCAACGGGAACTCCAAAATCTTCAAGACCACGGACGGAGGATTGAGCTGGGAGCATATCTCTTACTTCTCCGATGTTACCTCCTGGGATTTCGACATACCACGCCCTCGCGGACTGCATTTCATAAACGAGAACGAGGGTTTCCTCGCATCAGGCGACCTCTACCACACAACAGACGGAGGACTAAGCTGGGAGATTATCCCTCTGCCAGCGGATGAGCGCATCTACAACATAACATTCATCGATTCAACCCTCGGATACGCTGTCGGCTCCCCATCTCTCATCTACCGCTGGACAGCCGATACAACAGCCATCGAGGAAAAGAGACCGGAGAGGTTCTCTGTCTCCATCTTCCCGAACCCGGCAAATGCACAGGTGAAGCTCAAGATTATATCGAGCAGAAAGACAAGCTCAAATCTCGGAATATACAACATCCTCGGAGAGAAATTGCAGGAGAAAATAGTTTCTCTCTCCCCCGGAGAGAACGGCTTCTCATTCGATTTCTCAAATTATCCGAGCGGTATATATTTCCTCCTGCTTAACGGTGAGCAAGCCTCCATTATTCAAAAGATTGTAATACTAAAATAATCAGGGGAGCTTTACCTCGTCGCCGAGGTGTGGAACGGTAACAGAGTATCCCATCTCTCGCAGCGCTTCCGCAAAAGGAATAGCTTGCGACTCCTCTCCGTGCACAACAAAGATATGTTTTATCCCCTCACCAATATTTCTGACATACTCGATGAGTTCATTTCTGTCGGCATGAGCAGAGAAACTATTCGCAACCACAACATCCGCCTTTCTGGTGTATAACTCGCCAAATATCTTCACCTGCCTCTCTTTCTCGACGAGCCTTCTGCCGAGGGTGTTAGCCGCCATATATCCGACTATCATAATGATATTCCTCGGGTCTTCGATATTGTTCTTCAAGTGGTGTAGTATCCTTCCGCCCTCTGCCATACCAGATGCGGAGATGATAACCATAGGACCTTCCATCTCGTTCAGTGCCTTGGACCTGTCCACCTCACGGATGTATGTGACATAGTCGAATCCGAACGGGTCAGACCTCCCCCGCAGAAGCCTCATAGTCTCCTTGTCGAAGCACTCCGGATGCCTGCGGAAGACGGATGTTATATTAACAGCAAGCGGAGAGTCGACGAAAATAGGGATAGCTGGTATCCGCTTCTCCTCGATAAGGTTATGCAGATGATACACGACCTCCTGTGTCCGCTCGAGCGTAAAGGATGGTATAATTAGCTTCCCCTTCTGTCTTACGATCCGATTGACCGTATCCTCGAGAATCCTTTCCGATTCCTCCACCTTCTCATGCAGCCTGTTCCCGTAGGTGCTCTCGATTATAAGATAGTCCACTCCTTTTATCTGCACCGGGTCGCGAAGGATAGGCATCCCTTTCCTTCCAAGGTCAACCGCATAGGCGATCTTCAACGACCTCCCTCTATCGTTCACCCGCAGGAGGGTTATAGCGGAGCCAAGCACATGCCCTGCATCACAGAACTTGGCAGATATGTTCTTCGTCACTTTGAACCATCTATTGTATGACCTCGGAACAAAGTGGTCAAGAGCCTCAAGCGCGTCCTGAGTCGTATAGAGCGGCTCAACAAGCTCCTCGCCTCGCCTCCTCTTCCTCTTGTTCACATACTCGACATCCTTCTCCTGCAGATATGCGGAATCAAGCAGCATAAATCTACACAGGTCAACCGTTGCCGATGTGGCATAAATCTTCCCTCTAAAACCCGATAAGATAAGATTGGGGATGTTACCCGAATGGTCTATGTGTGCGTGTCCAAGCAGCATAGCATTGGCATTGATGACGGCTCTCGGAATGTTTTTGTTCCTTTCGTAGGTTAGTTTCCTCCTACCCTGATATAACCCACAATCAAGGAGAACAGATTCTCCCGGTATAGAAACAGTATGCCTTGACCCCGTAACTTCACGAGCCGCTCCAAGAAACCTTATCTTCACTGCTTCTCCTTTCTATGCTTCTCCACTCACAAGGTTTTCCAATATACACAAAAGAGCATCCTCGTCAAAGCATTTTCAGGTTGAAAATTGTTAATCCTGGATTATTTTAATATACTCTAATGGCAATCGTGGAGGCAAGAGGGATAAAGAGAATCTTCCGCTCCGGCAACGAGGAGCTTACTGTTCTCTCAGGGATAGACATCAGGATAAATCCTGGCGACTTTGTCGCTGTGACCGGCGAGAGCGGAACAGGTAAGAGCACACTTCTGCACATACTCGGTCTGCTCGACCGTCCAACAGCAGGAGAGCTCCTTCTCAACGGAAGAGGTTGCCTTTCACTCTCTGACGAGAAGATGGCTCAGCTTCGGAACCGTTTCATCGGGTTCGTGTTTCAGTTTCATCATCTCCTGCCGGAGTTCACATCACTCGAGAATGTTATGCTCCCCTGCCTTGTGGCTGGCAGAGCGTTTGAGGAGGCAAGGAGTAGAGCAATGTCCCTGCTCAACAAGTTCGAGATAAGCTCAAGGGCACATCATTTCCCTAATCAGCTATCGGGCGGCGAACAACAGAGGGTAGCCCTCGCCAGAGCACTCGCCAACTACCCTCAGTTTTTGATAGCCGACGAACCAACCGGAAACCTGGATGAGAGACACTCACACGAGATAGAGGAGCTGCTCTGCCGAATGAACGAAGAGGAGAACCTAACAATTCTGCTTGCAACTCACGATATAAAACTTGCAGAAAGGGCAAAAAAGGTGTATCTTTTGAGCGGAGGTACGCTCTCAGTAATCAAATGGGAGGGGAAAGTTGAGTAAGGCTCGATGCAAGATGTGTGGACAACCAGCAACCCACAAGGTTGTCTTCGTTACAAGAAGGGGAAAAGAAGAGTTCTACCTCTGCGATGCCTGCTTCGAGCAGTACCTGAGATCAAGGCAGTTCCAGGAATCGGAAAAGTTCATCTCCAGCATAATAAGCGATGTCATCGAGGAACTGGCACAAACTACACCCTGCGAAGAAATCCCCCCTTGTCCTTCCTGCGGCATGGAGCTTGAGAATATGATCAAGCACCACTCTGTCGGTTGCCCGGAATGCTATACCCACTTCAGGGAACAGATAAACTCTATCCTGCAGAAGCTCGTTCCGTTTCCAAAGCATACAGGCTCTTCTCCAGGAAGTAAAACCATCCTTTCAAGCAGTCAAAAGCACCTTGAAGAACTATTGCAGGAAGCTATCAAGCAGGAAAACTTCGAGTATGCCGCAATGATAAGGGATATTCTAAACAAAGTGGGGAAATGATACAAGAACTTTTTCCACCACGCCTGCCTGCCCGATATGAGGCTCTCGGAACCTCCGATATACTGCTGGAGTATACATTTACCTTGCGAAGGAATATCAGCAAGAACAAATTCCCTGCCAGAATGTCCCCACAGGAGAGGCGCTCACTCGCCGATTCCATCGCCCAGAAGATCGAACAGATGCAATTCGGGGACGAGATGTACCATATCTCTTTCGACGAGATTCCACCCTCAGAGTGGCGATACCTTGCCGAGAGAGACTTCCCCACAAGGCTCCTCTCATCCAGACAGAAAGGTACGGCAGCCTTCGTCAGCAGGGATGAAAACCTGTTGATCCTTCTCTGTTCACATGATCACCTAACAATGAAGGTTTCCTCCCCCGGCAAGGGTGGAAGCTCCTCCTACCCAAAGCTGTTCTTCATCGAGGACGCCTTGGAAGAATCCTTCCAGTTCGCCTTCGACAAGCAGTTCGGTTACCTGACGAGCGACCTCCTCTCCTGTGGAACAGGCTTCCGAGCAGGCGTACTCCTCCTCATCCCTGGGATAATAATCCTCAAGAAATTCGACCTGCTCAAGGAGATGATGCTTCGACACAACCTGCAGTTGAGGATATTCTCACCCGACTCTGTCCTCGTGGAGGCAACAACAAAAGCATCCCTTGGTCTCTCTGAGGAAGAGATTATCGATTCGGCTACAGAGTTCGCCGAGGAGATAGTAGATGCCGAGACAAAGGCACGTAAGGAGCTTACCGACATCCTCCCCCTCGAGATACAGGATCGGGTGATGAAATCCTTCGGGGTTGCCACGCATTCCGTTCTCATCTCGCTCGAGGAGGCAATCGGGATACTCAACAAGCTGCTCATCGGGGCAGTCCTTGGCATTCTCAAAATCGACAAGACCAACATACTCGAACTCTTCTATCTGGTAAAACCCGAGCACATCCGGGCATTCACAGGTGAGAACCTCCCGCTCAGGGAGCTCGATATGCAAAGGGGAAAGATCCTTCGTGAGAGGCTCACAGAATAAAACAATCAGGCGTGTCTTAGACACCGTAAGAAATACGATCCAGGAGAAAAGGCTCCTCTCCGGTGGCGAGCAGGTGTGGATTGCTGTCTCCGGTGGACCCGACTCCGTTGCACTACTCGACATACTCCATTCGCTGAAAGATGAACTCGGAATCTTCATCCGCGTTATACACATAAACCACCACACACGAGGCGGCGACTCCGACGCCGATGAGAGGTTCACAAGGACCATAGCGGCGATGTACGGCTACCAGACAGCAATCCGCGACATCGAGATGAAGAGGTTCTCCGAAGAGAAAGCAAGGTTGGAACGGGAGGAGATATTCTCACAGATCATAAGGGACTTCGGTGGAGTCGTTGCCACAGGACATACCGCAGACGATGCAGTAGAGACATTTATCTTCAACCTGCTCCGTGGAACGGGAATCGACGGGTTGTCCGGCATCCCCCCAAAGCGCGGCTTCTACATCCGGCCACTCATCGACCTATTCCGTGAGGATATCCTCGCCTATCTTCACTCACGCCAACTCAATTTCCGAACCGACCACACAAACCTCTTTCCCTCCTTTTCCAGAAACAGGATACGACTCGAGCTCATCCCATACCTCGAGAAGTTCAACCCACACACCAGGGAACATATATACACGGCAGTATCGCTCATCCAGGAGCAGAAACAGTTCCTGAAGGGTGTCAGCAGGGAGATAATTGCCCAGAATACACTCTTATCGTCCGAGCAATTTCTTCTATTCGAAGAGAAGATCCTCTCCCTTGGAAGGCTATTTTTCGGCGAGATACTAAAATTCGCCCTCCAACATTTCGGCATAGGGCTCAAAGGGTTCACATCGGCGTTTGTCAGGAGCACCTGGAGAAACCTCTCCGGCAGAAGTAACCTCCTTGTGCTGACAAAAAGGGGAGAATACGCTCTTACCTTAGAGGTGAAAAAGGAGCTCGTTTTGTTCTCCTTCCTCCCCTCCTGTTTCCAGATGGAAGAGCTGGTTTCACACATCCCAAACTCCGTCTCCATCCCTTGCAACCTTGGGACTATCCTGCTCGAGCCGGCAAAAAGAGGAGCAGAAAGATTCTCAGACGATGAATGCACCGTCTTTCTCTCTTTCCCACCCAACACAAAGGTCACCGTCCGAACACCTAAGAAGGGTGAAACCTTCCTCCCTTTGGGTCTCGAAGGATACAAAAAGGTCTCATCATACCTTAAGACCCGCTTCAATTTCAGCAGCCTGAGGCGGTATATCCCGGCGGTCTTCTTCAACGACAAACTCGCCTGGATCCCCGGCGGAGGCATCTCAGGGCTGTTCAAGATAACCGATTCGACAGAGAATACCATATGCCTGAGGATATCCGGTCCACTTGCCGACCTTATCCGCTTAACCCGCTTGCCGAAATAATACTTGATTTTTTCTTGATTATAGATATATTTTGCAGTTTTTAAGGAGCATAAGGGCATAGAGGGGAAATGGGAAAACCTTACAGAAAGCCACCGGACCAAAGAGCACTCGAGGAAGAGATACTCGATTTCTGGCAGAAGAACAGGACATTTGAAAAATCTATCAAGAGAAGAGAGAACTCTCCTCCTTTCATCTTCTACGAGGGGCCACCCACAGCAAACGGGAAACCAGGAATTCACCATGTGATCTCGAGGACGATAAAGGATATCGTCTGCCGGTATAAGACGATGACAGGTCACCTCGTCAGAAGGAAAGCAGGCTGGGACACTCACGGACTCCCTGTGGAGCTCGAGGTCGAGCGTTCCCTCGGATTCTCCTCCAAGCAAGAGATAATTAAGTTCGGCGTGGCAGAGTTCAACCAACTTTGCCGAGAATCGGTATTCCGCTACAAGGACCTATGGGAAAAGCTCACTCGACGGATAGGCTACTGGCTCGACATGGAAACCCCTTACATCACCTTCACACCCGAATACATAGAAAGCGTCTGGTACCTGCTCGCCCAGTTCTTCAAATCCGGGCTCATCTACCGCGGGTATAAGGTAGTTCCGTTCTGCCCCCGCTGTGGCACAGGGCTCTCTGACCACGAGGTAGCACAGGGCTACCGGGACACCGAGGACCCGTCTGTATTCCTCAAACTACCAGTGGTTGGAGAGGAAAACTGCTACTTCCTCGTCTGGACAACAACCCCCTGGACCCTCCTGTCAAACGTAGCCATCGCCGTCAATCCGAAATATTCGTATATAACCGCAGAATACCAAGGAGAAAAGCTCATACTTGCAAAGGACAGAGCAGAGGCAGTATTCGAGGGAGAATATCGCATACTCGACCAGTATCCAGGAGACACCCTCTCCGGTAAGCAGTATATCCCTCCTTTCCCACAGGAGCTTAAAAAGAAGGGATACTATGTCATCCTCGCAGACTATGTTACAGTCCAGGATGGTACGGGCATCGTTCACATTGCGCCAGCCTTCGGAGAAGAAGATTTTGAGGAGGGGAAGCGGTACGACCTCCCAATGCTCCAGCTGGTAGACGAGTCAGGCTATGTAAAGTCGGGTAAATTCAAAGGGACCTTCTTCAAGGAAGCAGACACCAAGATACTCTCCGACCTCAAGTCCAGAAAGCTTATCCTCCGGCTCGGGAAGGTGGTACACGCCTATCCCTTCTGCTGGAGGTGCAACACTCCGCTTATGATGTATGCGAGAAGCTCGTGGTATATCAAGACAACTGCCTACAAGGAGAGGATGATCGAGCTAAACAGCAAGATAAACTGGGTCCCAAAGGAGATAGGCTCCGGACGGTTCGGGAAATGGCTGAAACATAATGTCGATTGGGCAATCTCGCGGGAGCGTTTCTGGGGAACACCGCTTAACATCTGGATATGCGAAGGCTGTGGTAAGATGATAGCCATCGAGAGCCTGTCCCAGCTGCGTAAGCTCACAAAAAAGCCACTCCCCGACGACTTCGACCCGCACAAACCGTATATAGACGAGGTAGTTCTCCGCTGCCCCGACTGCTCCGCTGATATGCATAGGACCCCTGAGGTCATCGACTGCTGGTTCGACTCCGGAAGTATGCCATACTCCCAGCTCCACTACCCGTTCGAACATAAGGAGGACTTCTCATCATACTTCCCCGCAGACTTCATCTCCGAGGGAGTCGACCAAACACGAGGCTGGTTCTACACCCTGCTTGCAATCTCCTCCTTTATATCGGGTGAGTCCTGCTTCAAGAATGTGCTCGTCAACGAGCTCATCCTCGACAAACGCGGACAAAAGATGAGCAAATCCGCCGGAAATGTCGTCTCACCGTTCGAGATGATAGAAAAACACGGTGCGGACCCGCTCCGCTGGTATATGATAACGGTCAGTCAACCGTGGCTCCCAACAAAATTCGACCCAGACGGCGTCAGAGAAACGAGCCAGAAGTTCTTCGATACCCTGAAAAACACCTATTCCTTCTTTGCCCTATACGCCAATATCGACGGCTTCAACCCGAAGAAAACCCCAAAAGGAACCCCAGCCCTCCTCGACCGCTGGCTCACCTCCAGAACACAGTCCCTCGTGGCATCGGTCAGGAAAGAGCTCGAACGTTTCCAACTGACGCGCGCAGCGCGAAAGATCCAAACCTTCCTGCTCGATGACCTCTCTAACTGGTACGTCCGCAGAAGCCGGAAACGGTTCTGGTCATCCGGCTGGTCAGAAGACAAACAGGCTGCATACCATACCCTCTACCAAACTCTTGTCACCATAACAAAACTAATCGCACCATTCATCCCGATGACGGCAGACTGGTATTTCAAGGCTCTAACAGGAAGGGAATCCGTCCACCTTGAACACTTCCCTGAACCACAGCAAGAACTGATCAATGAGCCGCTCGAGAACGAGATGTCCTATGCAGTAAGGATAGCATCGGTGGCAAGAGCAGCAAGAAACGCATCAAAGATAAAAATCAGACAACCTCTCTCCCGAATGCTTGTCCTCTCCAATGACCTGGTATTAGACGATGACATAAAAGATATCCTCGAGAGCGAGCTGAACATTAAGTCTATAATCATCACAAGCGATAGAAAAGAACTCTTCTCTAAGAAACTCTCTCCAAACCTCCGTAGCCTCGGACCAAAATTTGGGAAGATATCCAGCAGAATAGCAGAACTCATAAAAGAAGCGGACCAGGAAACCATAGAAACACTGCTCCGAGAAAAAAACATCAACCTCGATGTCAATGGCAAAACGGTACAGCTATCGATCGACGATGTTACCGTCATGGAAGAACCCCACAAAGGGCTGTCAGTAGCATCCGATGGGGATATAACCTGCGCTATCGACACAACGCTGACAGACGCACTCATCCGCGAGGGGATAGCACGCGAGCTCATAAACCGCATCCAGAATACAAGGAAAAATGCCGGGTTCGAGGTAACCGACAGAGTGTATGTGGGAATAGTTGCACCTGAGAAGATCGTCAAGGCGGCAAGCGACTTTGCAGAATATATCAAACGCGAGACCCTAGCTCTCGAACTTCTATCCGAGCCTCTATCTGAAGCAGATTTCTCCCAGAAATGGAATATCTACAACTCGGAGGTGGAAATTTACTTGAGGAAAACCAAAGGAGGGAACGGATGAGAAAAAGAGAACTTGAGCACTTCCGGAGAGTACTTCTTATCCGGAGGAGAGCTCTCGAAAAGGAGATAGAGGAACTGGAGAACTCCACCACAAACCCCAACGACAGCGGCGTCCGGGCAGAAAATCCATACTCCACCCACCCTGCAGACATCGGAATGGACAATCTCGGTCGAGAGAACTCATACCTGTTCGCCTCAAAGGCGGCAGAGATGCTGGTTAAGATAGAGGAAGCACTGGAACGGATAGAGGACGGCACATACGGAAAATGCCGCATCTGTGGGAAGCTGATAAGTAAAGAGAGGCTCAACGCCGTCCCTTGGACCGAGGTCTGCGTCGACTGTAAACGCAAAGAGGAAAAGAACCTCCTTTGAATGCCAATAAGAACAAAAAGCCACCTGCTCCGCCAATAAAACCTGCCTCCGGCAGAGGGATACTATTCTGGGTAATCTTAACGGCAATTATTGTTCTGCTCATCCAGCTCGTCTACACGACCAGGGAACCGACTATTTCCATCTCTTATTCGGAGTTCATATCGGAGATGGAAGAGGGAAACATAGATTCCGTTGCATTCGTCGAGCGGGAGATAACAGGAAGCTTCAAAACACCCCGCAAGGTCACTATATCCGGTCGCACCCATTCGGCTACCCGTTTCAAAACCTATATCCCGTTCGATGACCCTTCCCTCGTCTCCACCCTAACCGAACAGGGCGTGAAGATCAGCTCCCATCCCAGGGAGGAACCATGGTATTCCGTTATCTTTTCGCTCCTACCTTGGCTCATCTTTGTCCTCTTCTTGCTCTTCTTATTCCGTCAGATGCAAGGAAACCAGAAGGGAGTATTCTCCTTCGGGAAATCGAGAGCGAAGAGGTTTATGCCAAATGTCATCAAGGTCACATTCGCCGATGTTGCAGGAGTCGACGAAGCAAAGGAGGAGCTTGAGGAGATAATCCAGTTCCTCAGAAGTCCCAAGAAGTTTACCCGCCTCGGCGGGCGGATACCGAAGGGAGTTCTCCTCGTTGGTCCACCAGGAACAGGGAAAACCCTCCTTGCGAAAGCAGTGGCTGGAGAAGCAAAGGCTCCATTCTTCCACATCTCCGGCTCGGACTTTGTAGAGATGTTCGTCGGCGTCGGAGCGTCACGCGTCAGGGACCTCTTTAACGAGGCAAAAAGGAACGCTCCATGCATCGTGTTTATAGATGAGATAGATGCTGTCGGACGCCATAGGGGGGCAGGGCTCGGAGGAGGACACGACGAGAGAGAGCAAACCCTAAACCAGCTGCTTGTGGAGATGGACGGCTTCGAACCGAATGACGAGGTAATAGTCCTCGCTGCAACCAACCGACCCGATGTCCTTGATCCAGCACTCCTCCGACCAGGAAGGTTCGACAGACGGGTCGTCGTGAATATCCCGGATGTCAGAGGAAGGGAGGAGATACTTAAGGTTCATGTAAAGAATATCGTTTTGGGCGAAGATGTGGATCTCAGCGCAATTGCACGAGCAACCCCGGGACTGACAGGAGCCGACCTCGCCTCAATCGTCAACGAGGCGGCTCTATTCGCCGCACGAAAGGGACACAACAAGGTCATGCAAGAGGATTTCGAGGACGCCAAAGACAAGATAATAATGGGCGTCGAGAGAAGAACCCTCGTTATTACACCGGAAGAAAAGAGGATGATTGCATACCACGAGGCAGGACATGCCTTGGTAGCAAAACTGCTCCCAGGTGCAGAGCCGGTATACAAGGTAACCATCATCCCAAGAGGATTGACTCTCGGCGTGACACACCTTCTCCCTAAGGCTGACCGCTACACCTACTCGAGGTCATACCTCACAACCCAGCTTGCCCAACTCCTCGGCGGAAGAGCAGCAGAACTCCTCGTCTTCAAAGATGAGACAACAGGTGCCGGCAACGACATCGAGCGAGCAACTCAGATAGCCCGAAAGATGGTTACCAAATGGGGAATGAGTAAGGAGCTGGGACCTGTCAACCTCGGCGGTAAGGAAGAGCAGGTCTTCCTCGGTATGGAGGTTATGCGCCACGACGAGGTGTCCGAAAGGACACGACAAACCATAGATGCCGAGATAACCCGCCTCGTCCAAGAGGCACAGGACAGGGCTATGTCGATACTCGAGCAGAACATCGATACACTCCATCGGCTGGCTGGTATCCTGCTCGAAAGAGAAGTCCTGGACGCCGAACAGGTGGACAAGATAATCCGGGGCGAAGAGATATAACATAAGGTAAGAGGGGCGCCGTTACCCTACTGAAAAGGGTTGGAGAAGGCGATGTTGTTCAGGATTAGCTTCTTCCCAATAACATACCTCGACATAATCGACATTATCCTCCTCTCACTCGCCACCTACGGGGTGCTGAAGCTCATCCGTCAGACTAAGGCTATCCAGATATTCCTCGGGGTAATAATCCTCTTCGCCGTTGGGTTCGGTCTATCTTGGCTGCCCCTCACAGGGGTAAACTGGCTCTCAAAGAGCCTCACAAGATACTGGGTAATATTGCTCTTCATTATATTCCAGCAGGAGCTAAGAGACCTGTTCGCCCAGATCGGTAACCTACCGTTCCTCCGTCGCATCGTGCTCTCCGGCTACGAACCAACCATAGAAACCCTCGTCAGAGCAGCAGAACAGCTATCCGAGACAAGAACAGGTGCCCTCATCGTCATCGAACGAGATGTCGGGCTCAAGAACTATACGGAAACAGGGAAGTCGGTCTCTGCGAAACTCTCTGTTCCCCTCCTGCTCACGATATTCACACCGAGAACACCTTTGCACGACGGAGCGGTCATCATCAAGGGAAACAGAATAACAGCCGCCGGTTGTGCTCTACCTCTATCGAACAATCCACGCTACCAGCGCGTCCTCGGAATGAGACACAGGGCAGGAGTTGGTATCACAGAGGAAACAGACGCTGTCTCAATCATCGTCTCCGAGGAGACAGGGAGTATATCCCTTGCCGTCAGGGGACACCTGCGAAGAGGGCTCTCACCAAATATGCTCTCAAAATTACTGAAGGTGATAATAGGAAGTTCAAGCAGGAGAGGTTAATTGTTTCTCGATTCTGTGAGGATATTTGTGAAGGCAGGGAACGGCGGAAACGGGGCAGTACACTTTCATAGGGAGAAGTTTGTCCCTGCAGGCGGTCCCGACGGCGGCGATGGGGGAAAAGGCGGCGATGTGATACTCAAGGCAACAAACTCCGTGCATACCCTCTCGAACTTCCGCTTCAGGAAACGGTTCTTCGCCCAAAACGGAGAGCCTGGGGGAAAGAACAACCGGTCAGGGAGATCTGGTAAGGATATTGTCTTGCTTGTCCCCACCGGAACAGTGGTCATAGATGAAGCCACAGGTAAGGTTATAGCCGACCTGAAGGAAGAGAGAGAAGAAGCAGTGGTTGCAAGAGGCGGTAAAGGAGGACTGGGGAACCAGCATTTTGCCACACCGAGGAATCAAGCGCCAACAAAATACACCAGCGGTGAGCCAGGCGAAGAGAAAACCCTCCGCCTGGAGCTTAAGCTAATAGCGGATGTCGGACTCGTCGGCAGACCAAACGCCGGGAAAAGCACCCTTATCTCCGCCATATCCTCCGCCCATCCAAAGGTCGCAGAATACCCGTTCACAACCATAGAACCCGTTCTCGGAACAGCCAATCTCGACGACACCTCGATCGTTGTCGCCGATATCCCCGGCCTCATCGATGGGGCAAGCAAAGGAAAAGGTCTGGGCATCAAATTCCTCAAGCATATCGAAAGAACAAGGCTACTTCTCTTCCTGATAGATGCGACAGATGAAAACCCCCAAAAAAGCCTCGAGATGCTTAAAAGAGAACTTGCCAACTACTCGCCGATGCTATCCCGCAAAAGGTATATTGTCGCCTTGAACAAGATAGACCTTATAACCAACGAGAAGAAAAAACAGCTAAGATCAGTTTTCGGCAACGAAATATTCCTTATCTCTGCCCTGAGAAAAGAGGGGATAAAAAAGCTCCTCAGGGCAGTAGTTCACACACTCTCAGAAATAAAAGAAGATGAAACAGATTAAGGAGTTCCTAACATTCGCTCAGACACCCCACCTCGGCTGTGTCTACGGGAAGAGACTACTCGAGAGGTTCGGTTCGGTAGAAAAGATACTCTCTGCCCCAAAGGAGAAGCTCACCGAGGTCATCCCAGAGCGGGTCGCAGAATCCCTATACCAGAACTTCGAGCATCCACCAGATTCCGTCGCACACCAGATCGAGCAGATGGTCAAGACCAACGCGGTGCTCGTCCCGTTCACCTCCGATGAGTACCCTACCCTGCTCCGGGAGATATACGACCCGCCGCTCTTCCTCTTCGTCCTCGGAAAACTCGCTCCAACAGACCGTTTCTCAATCTCAATAGTGGGAACGAGAAACCCAACAACATACGGACGGTTCTTTACAGAAAGCATCGCTCAATCCCTAGCAAGATATGGATTTACAATCGTAAGCGGCATGGCGGTGGGAATAGATTCAGCCGCCCACCAGGGAGCCTTATCGGCAGGTGGTCGAACAATCGCTGTCCTCGGCTCTGGCGCTGATGTTATATATCCGGCGGTCAACAAAAGATTGTACGAAAAGATAAAGGAGACGGGAGCGATCGTATCCGAGTTTCTCCTCGGTGAGGAGGTAAGGGGAGAAAACTTCCCGAGACGGAACAGGATAATCTCTGGGATGTCGCTTGGAACCCTGATCGCCGAAGCAGGTGAGAAAAGCGGTGCGCTCATAACAGCAAAATACTGCCTCGACCAGGGAAGGAAACTGTTCGCCCTCCCGGGAAGCCCCAACCAGCCAAAAAGCGTCGGAACGAACAAACTCATCCAGAGGGGTGAGGCAAAACTCATACTGAACGAGGAGGACATAATAAGCGAGTTAGAGCAGTATCTCCCGGCAAAGGAATCGCTTCCCAGTGCCCTGCCAACCCTATCTGACCTATCCCCTGAACAGAGGGTTGTCTATCAGGCACTTTCCCGTGAACCGAAGCATATAGATAGAATCGCCAGGGAAACGGATATGGACCCCGGATATGCACTCTCCCAGCTCTTTGAGCTGGAACTGGCAGGACTTGTTAAACAGCTCCCTGGGAAACAGTTTATAAAGATATAGAGGTAAGATGATAGAAAAGGAGCTCACAGTCACAAACGAGCTGGGACTCCATGTTAGACCTGCAGTCCTCATCGTTCAGAGGTCAAGCAACTTCAAAAGCGAGATATGGCTCATCAAAGGAGACAAAAAGGTCAACGCAAGGAGCATCCTAAACCTGCTGTCACTCCAAGCACCACGAGGAACTCATCTGAAAATCGTAGCAGAAGGTGATGACGAAGAGGAAGCAGTGGAGGCAATCTGCAAACTGTTCGAGGAAAAATTCGGAGAGGATTGATGAACATCCCAACATCATTAACCCTGTCCAGAGCCATCGCATCGCCTATCTTCTTTATACTTTACCTCTCCCCATCGGTGAAGACAAAGATAATAGGATTCCTGATCTTCATCCTCGCCGCCATCTCCGATTTCCTCGACGGCTACATAGCAAGGCGGCTAAAACTCACCACAAAAGTGGGTAGACTGTGGGACCCGATAGCAGATAAATTCCTTACATCGTTTGCCCTCCTCTACCTCTCAATAGCATCACTTGTCCCCTGGTTTATAACAGCCCTCATCATCGGGCGGGAATGCCTCGTGACAGCGCTGAGATTGTCAGTTATGAGGGGAAAAGAGGCTGTCCTCAAGCCATCGCAACTGGCAAGGATAAAAACCGCCTGCCTTATGCTCTCATTGACATTCTTCCTTGCCTACGACATCACAAGAACAGCAAGCCCCGCCTGGGAACTATACGAAACAATTCCTCTTCTGCTCAACATCATCCTTCTCTTTGTCACATTTCTCACGCTCTTCACCGGAGCAGAATACCTCATCCGGAACCTGCTTCCCGGATACCAAAGACAACAATGACCCTCTTCGTGGCAGAAGCCGAGATGTCCCCGAGCGGGATCTCTACCCCTCCTCTCTCTATAAGGGGGGTCTTCGTTTTGTCTGCTTTGAAGAAAAGGAGCTTACCCGTGGGTAAAAGAAGCTCACCTGCCCTCCGTAAGATAGCCTCGTCGTTGCCGACAGCGCGAACGGTTATCGCGTCGAACCGAAACGGGAACGAGACGAGCTCGAAACGGGTCCACAACGGCTCGAACCCCAGCAAACCAAGCGTTTGCGCAACCTTCTTCAAAAACAAAACCTTCTTCCTGTTGGAATCAAGAGCGAAGCAACGGATGTCTGGGCGGATGAGCTTTATCGGGACAACCGGAAACCCCGCACCGGAACCAATATCAAGAAGCCTACCCCAAAAGGGAATAAGCGCCTTCCTCGCGGCAAGAACACCCTCAAATATGTGCCGGTCGACAAGATACCCTCCATCGCCCGAGGAAACGAGAGAAACACGGTCGCTCCAGTCGATTATGAGGGATATATACTCCCTAAACTGCGAGAGTAAGGTTTCATCGTAGGGAATGGAGAATTTCTCAAACAGTTTTTTCAGCGCAACTATTTGTCGCTCAACAAGATATCTCGAATGTTTCATGTGAAACAATTCCGCTTGATGAAGACAACGAGGGCTTCTATATCAGCGGACGACACCCCCGGTATCCTTGATGCCTGCCCAACCGTTGATGGCCGAACGCGAATAAGCTTCTCCCTCGCCTCGTTCCTGAGGTTCTGGACACAGCCGTAGTCAATCCCTTGCGGGATGCTCATCCCCTCCAGCCGCTTCATCTGCTCTACTTTCCTCTTCTCCCTTGCAATATACCCTTCATACTTTATTTCCGTATCGAGCCTACAGAAAAGATGCTCAGGAAGCCTTTTTTCAATGTCGAGCTTCTCGTAAGAGTATCCCGGGATCTTGATTGCCTGATAGGCGGTCATCGACCTCCCGTCAATCCGAACAGTCACCTTCTCAAGCCTCTTCTTCTCTTCGGCTATAAGGGCTATCTCCTCCTCAATCCTCCCTATGAGCTGCTCCTCGAGAAGCCCGAACCGTTTTGCATACGGCAACAGCCTCTCGTATGCGTTGTCCTCACGGAGAATAAGCCTGTGCTCCACCCGCGAAGAAAATAGCCTGTATGGCTCATCTACGCCCTTCGTAACGATATCATCTATCAGGCTACCGATGTACGATTCGCCTCGCGACAGAACGAACGGTCCTTCCCCTCGGATAGAAAGAGCAGCATTTATCCCAGCGATTATTCCCTGACCTGCCGCCTCCTCGTAACCGGAGGTGCCGTTTATCTGCCCGGCAAAGAAGAGGTTCTTTACCCTCTTCGACTCGAGCGTCCTTTTAAGCTCCCGTGGATCGATGCAATCATACTCAATCGCATAGGCAGGTCTTATCATCTCAGCCCTCTGGAGACCGGGGATTGTAGCGAGCATCTCAAGCTGAACCTCCACAGGGAGTGATGTAGATATTCCGTTGAGGTAGTATTCGTCCGTATATCTTCCCTCAGGCTCAAGAAACACCTGGTGCGACTGTCTGCTGGGAAACCTCATTATCTTGTCCTCAATAGACGGGCAGTACCGTGGTCCCTTCCCTGTGATAAGCCCACCGTAGAGGGCTGTCCTTTCAATATTCTTGCGGACTATGTTGTGCGTCTTCTCGTTCGTGTGCGTCAGATAGCAAGGCAGATGCTTATCAAGGCGTTCTTCTGTTCTTATCGAAAACGGAATGTAGTCATCATCGCCGTCCTGGCGGATGGTCTTCGAAAAATCTATCGTTCTCCCGTCGACACGAGGCGGTGTCCCTGTCTTGAAGCGGAAAAGGGTGAAACCGAGCTTTCTCAACGATCTGGACAGCTCGTTCGATGGCGGGTCACCTGCCCTACCCGACGGAATACGGCTATCACCAATATATATCATTCCGCCGAGGAATGTGCCTGTGGTAACTACTACGGCGTCAGCGGCGTACTCCATTCCGAGGGCTGTCTTTACACCTACAACCCTGTTGCCGTCGACCACAATCCCTGTTACCTCGTCCTGCTTGATTGTCAGATTCTCAAAGGAATCCAGTATCTGCCTGACCACAACAGGATACATTCTTCTTTCGTTCTGGGAGCGTGTCGAGCGGACAGCAACACCCTTCCTCCTGTTTAACACACGATACTGGATTGCAGTCCTGTCTGCGGCAAGCCCGATAACTCCTCCGAGAGCATCCACCTCCTTGACCACCTGACTCTTACCGACCCCTCCCACAGCCGGGTTACAGCTCATCTCGCCGATATTCGCCTCGTTTAGGCTGATGAGCAAAACAGTCACTCCCATACGGCTCGCAGCGACGGATGCCTCGATACCAGCGTGACCACCACCTATGACAATAAGGTCATATTTCTTCATATAGATAAAATTATAACCATTTTTCGCTCCGAGGTCAACAAAACTTGTTGACAAGATCCCACATTCCGCTTAATTTGGGGTTCAAACAGAAGGGGGAAGAAGATGGCCATCCTCGATTCGCTCATAAAGGAGAACGATAAGAAGATAGTCCTTTTGGTTATGGACGGCGTGGGTGACATTCCCGATAAAGACGGGAGAACTCCTCTATCCGCCGCCAACAAGCCGAATATGGATTCGCTTGCTCGCCGTTCTGCTCTGGGATTGACTATCCCTGTTGACTGGGGGATAACCCCCGGGAGCGGTCCTGCTCACCTGGCACTCTTCGGATACGACCCGGTGAAATACAACATCGGCAGAGGAGTACTCGAAGCCCTCGGCCTCGGGATGGAGGTAAGAAAGCAGGATTTAGCCGCACGCGGGAATTTCTGCACGCTCGACGAGAACGGTGTCGTGATAGACAGAAGAGGCGGAGCAGGAAAAAGAAGGCTCTCAACAGAAGAGAACCAGGAGCTCATCGAACTCCTATCATCACAGATAAAGCGGATAGAGGATGTCGAGCTTATATTCAGATCAGGTTTAGAGCATCGGTTCGCTGTCATCTTCAGGGGAAGAGGGCTTGCTGAAGGTCTACCCGACACAGACCCGCATATAATCGGCGAGAAGATCCGGTTCCTGAGAACCGATGACACAAAGCTACAGAAGACTGCAAGGGTGATAAACCTCCTCACACATCTGGCAAACGACATTCTAAAGGAGAAGAAACCGGCAAACGGGATACTTCTGCGCGGCTTCTCCTGTCCGCCAGATATCCCTCCATTCCAAGAGAGGTTCCGTCTGAGCCCATGTGCAATCGCCAGCTATCCTATGTATAGAGGGCTCGCCTCGCTCGTCGGGATGACACTCCTGCCGGTGGGTGAGGAGATCGAGTCAGAGTTTGCATCGCTCGAGGAAAACTGGGAGCAGTACAACTTCTTCTTCGTCCATATAAAGAAAACGGACTCCTACGGGGAGGACGGGAACTTCGAGAAGAAACGCGAGGTTATCGAACAGACAGACCGCTTTATCCCGAGACTACTTGAGCTCTCACCGGATGTCCTCATTATAACTGGCGATCACTCGACCCCTGTGGCTCTGAAAAACCATTCCTGGCACCCTGTGCCATACCTCTTGTACTCGCCGTTCGTCAGATGGCAAAAGGATGCTCGGTTCGACGAGGAGCACTGCCTGAGAGGCTCACTCGGAATATTCCCTGCGGAGAAATCGACAAACCTTATGCTTGCCCACTCGCTCAAACTTGATAAGTACGGTGCGTAATGAAGCGTATTGCAGCATTCCTTGACAGGGACGGAGTAATAAACAGGCGAAAAATCGGTGGATATATAACGACACCCGATGAGTTCATCCTGCTACCAAAAGCACCAGAGGGGATTGCTCTTCTGAACTCCATCGGGGTTCTGGTAATTGTTGTGACAAACCAGCGAGGAATAGAACGAGGGGTTATGACGGAGGAGGAGCTAAAGCGGGTTCACCAGTTTATGATAGCGGAGCTAAAAAAGCGCAGCGCGAGGATCGATGACATCCTCTTCTGTCCACACTCTACAGGATACTACCGCAAACCATCCCCTGGAATGATATTAGCAGCGGCAGAAAGGCATCAGGTTGACCTACCATCCTCATTCACCATCGGGGACACCAACACAGATATCCTCGCAGGGAAAGCAGCCGGAACAAAAACAATCCTCATCAACCCCGAGGGGGAAACCGACATAGAGGCAGATTTCTACGCAGAAAACCTCTATGAAGCGGCGGAGCTCATTCGCCACAAGATTGCTCCCCACAAATGAAAAACACCAACTCGCACTCCGTTTTGTTGCCGAGACGGTCAACGGCAACAATAGAAACGGTATGCTCACCCGGAGAAAGGGGTTTCCTCAACAGGTAAAATAACCTCTCCGACTCTGGGTCGAACTCCGCCGGGACAAACCGCTCATCTATGTACATCGTCGGTATGCAGTGATTGTCGAAACCGGAGAAGTTATCCCTAACGAGAGCCGAGATAATGTAAGGTGAGTAAGAGAGTGTATCGCCATCCTCGATTGAGCCTGGGATAACGACCGGTGGGACGGTGTCAAGAACAAGGGCAAATGTCCCAGGGAGCCTGATGTAAGCAGTTTCCCCACTGGAAACAAAATACCATCCGTCATGCCAGAACCGTCCAACCGCAACTTTCCTCCTATAGGCTCTACTGAGCGATACCCCAGGAGAAACGGTCAGGCGGGCTGGCACCTTTAGAGGGAAAAGAGAACTCTTGAACCGAATAATAGGAGAAACTATATTCTCTGCCACGGTCGGAACATCCTGTAGCTCAAAGGCACAGAAGGGCAGAAAGAGAGACTGCCCAGGAGGGATGTAAAGGGTGGTTGAACCGGGAAGAGAAAGTTTCTTCCCTGTCTTGAGCCGACATACATCCACAGCAAATTCCCACGAGATCTCCCCATGCCTAAGGATAACATTGTACCTCCCCTCTGCTCTTATCGGAACCGCCGTTACAACGCTGTCGGCTGACTGGAAGAAGAGTGCTGGTTTCACCGTATCGCCCGCTGCCTCCACGAGTAGATCAACGGGTCTATGCGGCTCAAACTTGAAAAACAAGAAGAGCCCTGTCTTCCTCACGGCGTAATCGAACGAGATTCGCGACTCAAACGGATTCCGAGTATCCTGCAGGCTTAAAGATAACCTGTTTGAATTTCGGAAAAAAAGCTCTATCACCTCCCCAGAAACGGAATCTGGAAGAACAACCCCAAGCCTGTTCTCACCCAGCTCGAAACGGATAGCCCCATGCACCCTTTCGCCATCCACAAGAACGCTGAAACCGGTGTCAGAGAGGGAGGAGAAAAAAAGGAATGTATCGCCCTCCGTTCTTTCGAGCTTGCCGATATTCACCGGCGGAGAATAATGAACAGGAAAAAGAAGAGAAGAACTGTTGTTATGGATATCCGACGCTATAACCCTGAAGAACAGAACCGAATCTCTCTCCGACAAATTTATCTTCCCATCTCCCTTCGTGAAACCAACATCCGTTGGATGAGCAGAGAAAAGCCTGATAAACCTCTTGTTAAACCTCTCCTCAGAATCTATATCCCAAAGGAAACCAGCATCGGCATTGTCCTCATAGGAGAAACTCACCGGTGAAAACGAAAAGACCGTGCTATCTTTGAGGGAAAGTGAAAGGGAATACACCCCAAGACGGTTCGGGTTTTCTTCCCTCTCATAGTCATATACGCAGACCTCAAACCCGAGAGCACCCGAGGCAAAGATCTGCCTTTTCGCTCTGTAAACCTTCCCATGCTCGTCGAAGGAAACAGGAATCTCCACAGGAAGCAGGCTTCCATTGACACGGGATGAAATGTCAAGAGGAACCACAACAAGGGAATAGAATACAGGCGGAGTCGTATCAGGCATAGAAGAGAACCCCAGCTCGAGCGGATTCGTCGGGCAGGAGTTGGCATCCCTCACCTCAAAATGCAGATGGGAGCTTCCAACACCAGTTCCACCCGTAAACGCTATCGTATCCCCCGCAGAAAACGGGAACTCCTTATCCGAGAACCAAAGCTCGACGAAGAAGCTCTCTCGCCTCTCCTGCTCCTCAACAACAACCTCCTCCAGACAAGAGGCAAAGCCAGAAAGGTGAGCGAAGATGTAATCTCTGCCATCAACACCGCGGAGGTATAGCACCTTCCCGTAACCCCACGGCGACACCCTGATCCTCTCCACCCAACCATCTACAGGAGCAACAACGGGCATCGCTAAAACCGGCGTCCTAATATCGATTCCTGCATGGAAACGAAGACCAGCACGATATTCACCAAAGGTCGATGAGAGAGAGCGGCTCCCAGGAAGAGGCCAATCCGCAAGGAGAGGAACAAAAAGCAAAAGAAGAATAACCGCCAGGATAAGGTATTTCATAGCTCCCTAAAATAGCAAACCTGCATCCCCTATCAAAGGGGAAACTGCAATTACCTCTTGAATTTCGCAGATATTTTTGTTATAATACAAAATTTACAATGAAAGACAAGATAATCATAAGGGGCGCCCGAGAGCATAATCTAAAGAATATAGACCTCGAGATACCAAGGAACCAGTTCGTCGTTATAACAGGTGTCTCAGGTTCAGGGAAAAGCTCGCTCGCTATCGATACAATATACGCCGAGGGACAGAGGCGGTATGTCGAATCGCTCTCATCTTACGCCCGCCAGTTCCTCGAGCTTATGGGCAAGCCGGATGTCGATAAGATAGAGGGGCTGTCCCCAGCCATATGCATCGAGCAGAGAGCCTTGTCGCATAATCCTCGTTCCATCGTCGCAACAGCAACAGAGATCTACGACTATATGCGACTCCTCTTTGCAAGAATCGGTATCCCATACTGCTACAGGTGCGGCAGAAAGATAGAGAAGCAGTCTGTATCCGATATGGCAGATGCCATCCTCTCACTCCCGAAGGGGACAAGAGCCTTCATCCTTTCCCCCGTTGTCCGGGGGAGAAAAGGGGAATACCAAAACCTTCTGGCGAACATCTCAAAGGAAGGATTCGTCCGCGTGAGGGTGGATGGTAAAATATATGAACTTGGAGACAAAATCTCTCTGGACAAAAATAAGAAACACACCATAGAGATAGTTGTTGACAGGTTGATCATAAAGCCTGGCATAAGAAGGCGTCTTGTCGATTCGATAGAGACAGCTGTTCGATATTCGGATGGGCTTATGAAGCTCTATCTGCCCGACGATAAAAGGGAAAGGATTTTCTCGCAGAAGCTTGCCTGCCCCGCGTGCGGGATATCCTATGAGGAGATAGAGCCACGGTTCTTCTCCTTCAATTCGCCTTACGGTGCCTGCCCACACTGCTCCGGGCTCGGTTTTATCAATGAGTTTGACCCAGAGCTTATCGTTCCGGACGGGAGCTTGTCCATCCTCAAAGGTGCCGTCCGCCCCTGGGGGGAGATAATCGGCAAGGGAATATATTCGAGGGTGAAGACGCTTGCAAGAGAGCTCGGTTTCGACATAAACGCTCCCTTTAACTCGCTACCCGAGGAGGTAAAAAGGGTCATCCTTTACGGGACTAACAGGTTGTTCGAGTTCGAGTATATCTCCTCCAACGGCAGGTTCGCTGGGAAGTATATCTCAAACTTTGAGGGGGTCATTCCCAATCTGAGGCGACGGTATCGCCAGACATCATCTCCCGAAGTAAGAAGCTGGATAGAACGGTTTATGACTCGCTACCCCTGCCCTGAGTGTAACGGGTCGAGGCTAAGACAGGAGGCAAGGAATGTAAAGATAAACGGCGTTCCCATCCAAGAGATCACACGAATGACGATAAAGCGTGCGCTATCGTTCTTTGAGAACCTCGTCTTGACGGAGAAGGAGCATCTCATCGCCGACCCGATACTGAAGGAGATAATATCCCGCCTAGGCTTCCTGGTAGATGTTGGGGTTGATTACCTGACGCTTGACAGAGAGACATCAACGCTCTCCAGCGGTGAGGCACAGAGGATCCATCTCGCTACACAGATAGGCTCACAGCTTGTCGGGGTGCTCTATGTCCTCGATGAGCCATCAATCGGGCTACACCAGCGAGACAACAAGAGACTACTCGAGACGCTCCTCTCACTGCGAGACATCGGCAATACGATAATCGTGATTGAGCATGACGAGGAGACCATCCGATCAGCTGACTTCGTCGTTGACCTTGGACCAAAGGCGGGAAGAGAGGGCGGGTATCTTGTTGCAGCCGGCACTCCCAAGGAGGTATCCCGTGTTAAAGAGTCGGTTACAGGACAGTATCTCTCGGGAAGGCTAAGGATAGAGGTTCCAAAAACAAGACGCCCCGGGAACGGGAAGTTCCTCGTCATCTCCGGACTAACGGGAAACAACCTGAAAAATATAACCGTCAAGATACCATTGGGCTGTTTCATCTGCGTGACAGGGGTGTCAGGATCAGGGAAAAGCACATTGATAAACCAGACACTCTATCCCGCCCTTATGAGGTACCTACACCGAGCAGCGGTGAAGCCGCTCCCCTACAAGACATTATCCGGACTCGCTTACATAGATAAGGTAATAAATATCGACCAGTCACCCATCGGACGGACGCCCCGCTCTAACCCCGCAACATATACCGGGGTATTCACACCGATAAGACAGCTCTTTGCGTCTCTGCCGGAATCCGTTGCAAGGGGATACAAACAGGGACGGTTCTCTTTCAATGTAGAAGGGGGTAGATGTGAAGCCTGCCGTGGAGCAGGGTACATAAAATTGGAGATGCACTTCCTACCCGATGTCTATGTTCCGTGCGATAGGTGCAAGGGGAAGCGCTACAACCCGGATACACTCGAGATAAGATACAGAGGAAAGAATATCGCTGATGTACTCAGAATGACCGTCGACGAGGCGAAAGAGTTCTTCGAGAACATCCCAGCGATCTGCTCGAAGCTCAAGATTCTCCAGGATGTTGGGCTCGGTTACATCCAGCTTGGTCAGTCGGCAACTACTCTATCAGGTGGCGAGGCACAAAGGGTAAAACTCTCCCTCGAACTATCCAAGCGTGAGACAGGAAGAACGATCTACTTCCTCGATGAGCCAACTGTTGGACTGCACTCCGCCGATGTGAAGATGCTTCTTAATGTCCTCTCTCGGCTCGTTGAGAAGGGGAATACCGTCGTCGTAATCGAGCATAACCTCGATGTGATAAAGTGCGCCGACTGGATAATTGACCTCGGTCCCGAAGGAGGTGAAAAAGGGGGAAGGGTGATCGCCACAGGAACACCAGAGGAGGTAATGCAAAACCCTAACTCGTACACAGGGATCTTCCTGAAGAAGGTGCTGAGAAATGGCTAAACACCGGTTTACCGTGGCACTCTTCCTCTACCTTGCTCTCATCTTCGGGTTCTCCTCGTTAACTCATACCCCTCCCCTCGAGCACGGAAAGGATAAACTCGCCCACACAATAGAGTATACACCTGTCGGGTTCTTGACTATCGGAGCGATTTTAGAAAACAGGAGGAGATACTGCTTTCCGGTGCTTCTATTATCCCTCTTCCTCGGGACAGGAGCTGGAGCCCTCGATGAGCTATACCAAAGCTTTGTCCCAGGGCGACACTCACGCATAGAGGATATCGCTGCGGATGCCATAGGGGTGGCAATCGGTCTTGCCCTCTACCTGGTGGTCAAAGCGAGGAAAAAATGAGAGCGGCAACGGTCGACATAGGCTCGAACTCGTTCATCCTACTCATAGTCGATTCCGACATAACAGGTGTAAGGAAAATACACGAGGAGTTCCGCACAGTTGCGCTCGCATCAGGAAAAATCTCACAGAAAAAAATAGAAATAGCGAAGGAAACGATCGCAGACTTCATGGATACATGCAAGAGACATAATGTGGAAAGGCTCTTCCCTTTCGGGACAGAGGCAATAAGAAACCTCTCCAATAACAAAGAGTTCATTCAGCTATTGGAGGAAACCCTTGGTAAGCAACTTAACATAATTTCAGGGAAAGAGGAGGCAAAGCTCTCGTTCATTGGTGCAACCTACAACAAAAACATAAAGGGCACAGAAACGGTGATGACAATCGATGTGGGGGGAGGTTCAACCGAGATAGCATACGGAGTAGGAAAAACCGTCAAGGAATGCTTCTCCTTTCCGGTAGGGGCATGGAAGGTCAAGCAGGAAGGTGGTTCCATCCTCGATGAGTATCTGCCAGCAGTCGCCAAGAACAAAGAGAAAATAGAACATCTCTTTGCAGTTGGAGGGAATATAGCGTCGGCAGCAGGAGTTTTTCTCGGGCTTGACGAGTATATCGAGGAGATGATAGATGGGACGAGGATGTATCTCGCCGACATCGAACAGATAGAGAAAAGGTTCTTGGCTCTTCCAAGGGATAGGCTGGAAAAGCTTCTGCCGTTCGCCAGGGAAAGAATTGATGTTCTTCCGTTCGGGCTCGCAATATACAGGAAAATTCTCGAGGCTGTCAGCTGTTCCCCGGAGCCATACTGCACAGTCTCGACCAGAGGCGTTCGCTGGGGGTATCTACTCAAGATGCTTGGTGCGATTCAGGGGGGGTGAACCTTCTCGGCAGGAGAAGATAGACCGTTGTCCCTTTACCCTCCTCCGACTCCACACGAACAGAGCCACCATGAGCAACAACTATCTCCTTCGTTATCGCAAGACCAAGTCCCGAGCCTTTTCGCGCCCCACTGGAGCGAACCTGATAGAACTTATCGAATATGTGCTCCACGGACTCCTTGGGGATGCCGATCCCTGTGTCCGATATGGCAATCTCAAGGTCAGCAGGTGAAAGGCTCGCACGAACGGTAACCTTACCACCTTTCGGAGTATACTTTATTGCGTTGGCGAGGACATTCCCTACCGCTCGCTCCATCTGCTTAGGGTCCAGCTTCATCCTGAAGTGCGAGAATCCGAACTGCTTATGGATAGTGACCCCCCGCGCCTCCGCCTGTGTGGCAAACGACTCAATTATCTCATCCAGGAACTCCGGAACATCAACAGGGAGAACCTCCATCTTGAATAAGCCCGCCTCAAGCTTGGAGATGTCAAGGATGTCAGCTATCAAACGGGAGAGCCTGGTAACACTCTTGCTTATCTGTGAGAGCACCTGCCTTTGCTGCTCACCGATAGGACCTGGTATCTCATCCTCCAACAGTTGCACCGCCTGCTTGATAGTGGCGAGAGGGGATTTGAGGTCGTGGGTGATGCTCGCAACGAACTCGGACTTCATTCTGTCGAGCTTGCCCAGCTCATCAAGCATCCTGTTGAAATCCTTGGTTAGTTCACCTGTCTCATCATCGCTTGTGACAGGGATTTTCCTGTCATAATGCCCTTTGCTCGCGTACCGAGTCGCTGCCTGCAGTCTCCTCATCGGCTCGGAGATACGGCGTGAGACAAAGATAGCCACCAGGAAGCTTATAACGAAAAGTCCTATGGTGAATATTATAGTGAACCTCCTGGCAAAAGCAGCTCGCCCTTGTGATGCAGAAACTCCATCCTCTATCCCCTGTATCGTCTCTCCTTCAAGCCACCGGAGGACAGCAAACAGAGAGTCAACGCCGTCCAGAGTCACATCCTCCTCAACCCCCTGAATGAGAGTAGATAATGAATCCTCTTTTAAAAGAACGGCAATATCCTTCAGTTTACCTATCCGGATGGCAATATTTTGAGTGTAAAACTGATAGTGAACATAGGCGGAAAGCTTGCTCTCAAACCTCTCCACGGCATGTCTTGTCTCAACAAAGGCAGGAGAACGCTCGAGAAGGTGAAGAAGATGAGCTGTCCTTCCTCCCTCGTAAAGCTTTTCACGGAGAACGCGCCACCTACCCGAATCGGCGAGCTCTCTCAACCCCTCAACAGAGGAACGATACTCCGCGAACCGCTTTTTTATCGAGGGAAGATTCTTGTCCCTTCTTGCACTATAACTCTTACTCTCTCGCTCGAAACTCCTCTCCACAGAGGCAAAACCTTCCTTTATGCTGAAGCCTTTTCCTGACTCGTTGACGCTCCTTTTCATAAGGCTCTGCTGGATGGACACCAACTCTTCCTCCGCCCCGCGAAGGGTAGCGTATCGGTCTGCAAGGGAGCGAAGCTCCTCTGTCAAGCTGACAAACGATGAGAGGATACAAAGATAGACAGAGGAGAGCACTCCAACAAAGGCGAGAATAACAAGATAGCCGAGGAATATCTTTACCCCGAGGGAGAACCTCAAACCCTACCCTCCGCAAAAGAGCGAACCTTGAGGATTGCCTCGTTATAGTCCTTGATAGAGCTGCCCGCATCAAGCCAAAGACCATCGAAAATTCCCCAGGAGAGCCTACCCTCTGCGAGGTAGAGGCGGAGAAACTCCGTTAGATTAAGCTCACCCCGCTTATCTTCTGGAAGATCCTCCATCATGCGAAACGCGTCCCCAGGGAAGATGTAAAAGCCGGTCACAGCAAACTGAGACGGTGGAACATCCGGCTTCTCGACTATCTCGACAAGTTTACCCCCTTCGAAGCGAGCAACCCCAAGCTCCCGAAGGTTCTTTGCCCTGGCAAGCAAGGTAAAAGCAGAATCTTCCTCCCCAAAGCGCCTTAGACGGGAAGTTACACTGCCAAGAAATATGTTATCGCCAAGGAGAACAACAAACTTCTCATTACCGAGAAACCCCTGACAGCACCTGACAGCATCAGCGGTGCCTGCTGGCTTCTCTTGATGGAAGAAGGCAACTCGCTTGAACCCGAACGCCCTGCCATCACCGATAAGCTCACGGACAAGCTCTGGAGTCCTGCCACCAAGAACAACCGCCACCTCCTCTACGCCAAACGATGCAAGGGTTTGAAGCGGAAAGAATATCATAGGACGGTCATAAACCGGCAGAAGATGTTTATTCAGAACATTGGTCAGGGGACGGAGCCTGACACCCATTCCACCAGAGAGAACTACCCCTTTCACTTACCTCTCCCCCTCAAGAGAGCGATTACCTCTTTCATAGTTCTTACATAGTGAATATTGACACCCCTAAGAACCCTTTTCTTCATCTTCCTAACATCTGGGCGGTTTCCCTCGGGAACAATGATGTTCCTGATACCATGCCGCCTGGCAGCGAGCAGTTTTTCGGGTATCCCACCAACGGGGAGCACCCTACCAGAGAGGGTTATCTCCCCCGTCATTGCCAGGCTCGACGGATTGGGGACGCCGCGAAGAAGAGAAAATATGGCAGAGACGATGGTCACACCGGCAGACGGTCCATCCTTGGGAATCGCCCCCTCAGGAATATGGATATGGACCGTCTTCCCATCAAGTTTTTCCAGCGGTAACCCAAAATCTCTTCCTCTCGACTTGATGTAGGATAACGCCGCCTGAGCAGACTCTTTCATAACATCACCGAGGGAACCGGTCAGGAGGAGAGGGTCCTTCCTGTTCACAATGGCAGCCTCAACAGTCAAAACTTCACCACCAACAGGGGTCCAAGCAAGCCCCAAAGCCTCACCAGGAATAAGAGGTCTCTCGAAGTCATCTTCTCGATACGGTGGTGGACCGAGATACTGCCTTACCATCCTTGCCGTCACAGAGAACTTATCAGGAAAACCCTTCCCTGATACTATCTGCTTTGCTATCTTCCTCATAATAGAACCTATCTTCCGCTCAAGCTCCCTGACGCCTGCCTCCCTGGTGTACCCACGGATGATGCAGTTTATCGCCCCGTCGGTGAACCGTATATCGTAATCCGAAAGCCCCACCTTTTCCTTGCTTTTGGGAACAAGAAACCGCTTTGCAATATTGAGTTTCTCGTAGTCTGAGTATCCTGGTAGACGGAGGAGTTCCATCCTATCAAGAAGGGAAGGAGGTATTCCCGCCGTAGTGTTTGCAGTGGTAATGAACAGGACGGAGGACAGGTCAAACTCTATGGCGAGGTAGTTGTCGACGAACCCACTGTTCTGTTCCGGGTCAAGCACCTCGAGCAGAGCAGCCGCAGGATCCCCCTGAACACCCCTGGTCAGCTTGTCCACCTCGTCCAGCAGTATCACTGGATTCATTGTCCCTGCACGCTTCACCATAGATATAATCCGTCCCGGTAGCGCGCCAACATAAGTCCTCCTGTGTCCACGTATCTCCGCCTCGTCGGACACCCCTCCAAGAGACATCCGGACAAACCTCCTACCGAGTGCATTCGCAACAGCCCGCCCAAGCGATGTCTTCCCTACACCGGGAGGACCAACAAGCGTCAGAATGGAGCCGGATACCCTCCCCGATAACTTCATAACGGCGATCTTCTCTATCAACCTCTCCTTGACATCGGCAAGTCCATAATGGCTCTTTTCGAGCAGGTCGCGTGCCCTCTCGAGATCGAGCAGATCCTCCGAGTATATCCCCCAAGGCAGCTCAAGCAGCGTCTCGATGTATGTCCTCGAAACATCAGCCTCAGCAGAAGTCGGATGCATAAGCTTCAGCCGAACCAGCTCCTCCTGTACCCTCTTCCTTACTAACTCCGGATAGCGAGGGTCAGATAGCCTCTTCTCGTAATCAGCAATGTAAGGAGGCTCGTTTGCACTCCTCCCGAGCTCTTTCTGTATCTCCCGAAGCTTCTGCTCAAGTATAAATTCCCTCTGCGAACTCTCAAGCCCATCCTTAAGCCTTGAATCTATCTCCCTCTCCATCTTAACTATCTCAATCTCCTGCCTGAGGAAGATAAGGAGCATCTCCAACTGTTTCCGGAGGCTTTTCGCCTCCAAGAGCTTTTGCTGGTTCTTTGGGCTTGTCTCAAGGTATGTTGAGATGAGGTCAGCGACCCGTTGTCTATCCTTTTCTCTGGAGATTGTGTAGTGAACCTCGGCAGGTATATCCTGGTTGAGCGAGAGGTATTCATCAAACAGCTTCCTCGCCTTCCTCGATAAAGCCTCTTCCTCCACATCACGGGAGGAACCGCTACGCTCGAGAATAGAAACCCGAGCCTCGAGAAAATCCCCTCTGTCTCTGAAACGCAGAACCTTCGCACGGACCACCCCCTCAACCAGAACCTTTATCCCTCCTTTCGGAAGCCTTATCACCTGCTCGATGGAGGCGACCGTTCCAATGCGATAGAGGTCGGAGCTCTTGACAGCATCCTTCGAGGGGTCCCTCTGGGTCAGCAAGAGCAGTTGCTTGTCCATCATAAGGGACTCCTGTAGAGCAGCAACCGAACGCTCCCTGCCAACTATCAGAGGATGTATCGTGTTCGGAAAAACAACACGCTCCCTCAACGGAAGCACCGGCAACACCGTGTAGACTTCTATCGTGTCTGCCATACCTTCACCCTATATTTTCCACCCTTATTCGCATAACCCCCTAATACGCTTGAGAAAAAAAAGTCCAGCTAATAATAGCTTTTAGCATTTTCCAATAATCCATTGTGTTAAAAACCAATATAAACTTTTTTTCCCTTTTTGCAAATCCTCTCTTGACATAGGTAATGATCTATTTTTATTTGTATCGACGGTGGAGGTAGAGAGATTAAACTGTTGATAGTTTGTTGATAAATATGTTGATAACTCTATAACTCCTTGTGTTTTAAGTGGTTATGTGTCTTCATCAGCTCCTGAAATCTGTTGACATCTTGAATAAAGGGAGTTGTTATGCGCGATGATCCAAAGAGGATATGGGAATACTGCTTAACCCGCCTACAGGATAAGATAAATCCTCAGAGTTTCAAGACATGGTTTTCCTCTGCGACCGCCCTTCCGAATTCTGCAGACGGAACACTTGTTATAAGGGTCAAGAACCTCTTTGTGGCGGAGTGGATAGAGCAACATTATCTTCCGCTGGTATCCAAGTTTGTCAGCGAGGTTGCACAGGAGAACCTAAAGATCTCCTTTGCCTACCCTCTCCACGACGGGACGCTTGCCTACATTATCCCCACCAAAGGGAAAGAGGCAAACAATTTCAAGGAAGAGCGAGGACGGTTCCTGAATCCGAGGTTCAGGTTCGATTCCTTCGTTGTTGGGGACTTCAACAGGATGGCATACACTGCTGCTCTTGCTGTAGCAGAGGCTCCTGGAAAGACAAAATACAATCCACTATTCATCTACGGAGGGGTGGGACTTGGAAAGACCCATCTCATTCAGGCTATCGGAAACTTCATAGCGGAGGAGGATCCTGGGAAAAAGGTCATATATGCTACCAGCGAAAAATTCACATACAATTTCATCAACGCCCTATCAAGAAATAGGATTCAGGAGTTCACGAGGGCGTATAGAAGCGTTGATGTTCTCCTGATGGACGACATTCAGTTTCTTAGCGGAAAGGAAAGTACTCAGGGTCAATTCTTCCACACCTTTAACGCTCTCCACCAGGTAAACCACCAGATAGTGCTGACCGCTGACTGCCCACCTGAGGAGATAGATGGTATCGAGGAGAGGCTTCTGTCCCGCTTCAAATGGGGGCTGGTGGTAGATATAAAGCCACCGGATTTCGAGAGCAGGGTAGCCATACTCAAGAACAAGGCGGAGTTCGACAACCTCGATCTGTCCGACAGTGTAATCGAGTATATAGCCCACAATATCACATCGAACATCCGAGCCTTAGAAGGAGCTCTTATCAAGCTCATTGCACACGCATCACTATACGGAAGGGAGATAACCGTCGACCTGGCAAGGAAGGTCCTATCTCAGAAGAGAAGAGTAAGTTATAGGGGACTCACAATAAGTGACATCCAAAGGCAGGTAGCTCGATACTTTGACCTCCAGGAGAACAGCCTCTGCGAGAAGAAAAGGACAAAGGACATCGCATTCGCCAGACAGCTCGCTATGTATCTCTCTCGAACGCTAACCTCATCCTCACTCAAGAGTATAGGACTCCGCTTCGGGGGAAGAGACCACTCCACGGTGGTACACGCTTGCAACAAGATAGAAGACCTGATAAAGAGGGATGAAAAGGTCAGGAGGATGGTAGAGGAGATAAGGGACTCCCTCACCCACGGTCCATCGAAGTGAACTTACCCTAAAAATTGTGTTGACTTTGGAATAGGTTTAATCTAAATTAACATAGATATGTGCATAACCTGTTGGTCAAATGTAGGAAAACCGTTGGTGAAGGTGCATAACTCGGAGAACATAAAATCTATTACTATATTTCCACCACTTACTAACAGGTTTGAAACATACTTATTTTTTGCTAACTCTTTGGTATATAAGCAATTACACGCACATAAACATTTTCAACAATACTATTGTTTTTATCTATAAATATTTGTAGAGAGAAGGATTTTAGGAATAGAATAGGAGGAATAAAAGATGAAGGTTAGGGTTAGCCCCATAGCGTTGAGGGAATTAGTGAGCAAAGTAGGCTATGTTATCTCGCCGAGGACAACACAACCGGTACTTAAGAATTTTCTCATAGAGGCGGAGGGTTCATCTTTCTCTTTCTGTGGTAACGATGGGAATATGATGCTCAGAGGCACGATCGAGGCAACGGTCGAGGAGGAGGGGACTGTTTGTGTGGATGCAAAGAAGATGACGGATATAGTTTCTGTCTATGCTCAGAGTAGTTATCCTGAGATGATGATTGAATCTGTTGATGATAAGGTAATCTGCTTCAGCGAGGATACAAAACATTCCCTTGCTGGTGGGTCTCCCTCCGACTATCCTGTTTTCGATACGGATATACCAGGTGCGGTGTCCACAACTATCGGGTCTGATGTAATGAGACGTGCACTTAGCCTTACAATGTATGCCGTTTCCACCGACCTAAACAGGCTCTGCCTTTCTGGTGTCTTGTTTGAGTTCTTCCCTGACCAGATGAGGGTAGTAGCAAGCGATGGGCATATACTTTCCTTTGTCAGGATTACTGGAGAAGGGGTTCCTTATTTTGGTGAAGCTATCTCTCCACTTATTCCGAACAGAACCCTGACAACCCTCTTGAAACTGCTTGATGGCGGGGATGTGCAAGTGAAGACAAAGGAAGGGAGGATAATATTTACGGTAGGAAATTATACACTCGTTTCGAATCTGATATCCGAGAGGTTTCCCGCCTATGAGCAGGTCATTCCGAGGGAATCAAAGGGTGAGATTGTTCTCGATCGGACAAGCTTTATCGACGCCTTAAACAGCGTCAGGATACTGGAAAACCCACTTACCCACCTTGTCAAGCTGTCGATCTCTGAGGGGAGGATAGAGTTTTCCGCATCCGATACCCAGATATACGGTGAAGCATATCGGAGGCTCGACGCTGATTACTCAGGAGAAAGTATCTGTATCGGGTTCTCGAGTGAGGCGCTCCTGAAGATACTCAAAGGTGCTGACTGTGAGAGGATAAAACTGCTCTTTAACTCCCCAAAGTCTACCGTAATGCTTCAGCCGTTCCCGAAGGAGGAGGGGTTTGATCACCTTGCTCTCATAATGCCCTCTAATATTCCCGGGGAGTAGAATGTGTGTAAAGAGTGTACGCCTTTACAGGTTTCGCAACTTTTGTGTGGAGGAACTCGAATTCTCCGAGAAGGAGAACATAATAATCGGGGAGAACGGGTTTGGGAAGAGCAATCTGCTTGAGGGGATATATATATGCGGATTTGGAAGGTCATTCAGGACCAGAGCAATCTCTGAGTGCATAAAATTTGGTGAGGACGCAGGCAGTGTATCGCTTAGGCTTTCGGATTCTTCGTCGATAAGGGTAGAGATCCTTGCGAACAGTGGCAAGAGCATATTGTATAACGGGAAAAAGCTAAGGAAGGTATCAAATCTGTTCAATATATTAAACATAGTTTACATCGGTCCACAGGAGATAGAGTATGTCAGAGGGGCTCCGTCGCTTCGGAGGGAGCTTATGGACCTCGCCATAATGCGACGGGAGCCGGAAATGACCTCCACGATAACCGATTACTCGAGGTTGATCAGGGAGAGACATTTTTACCTTAAGAAGCTCGCATCGGGTGAGGCTGTTGGGGGAGAGATTTACCTTGATGCTCTCGACGAACGTATTGCTGCTCTTGGTGGAAAAATTGTAAGATCAAGGCTCGGTATAGTCGACAGTATAAAGGAAAGGGTTGGTGAAACATATCGTAGGATAGCGGATAATAAGGACAAGGTGGAAGTAGCTTATCATTCTTCCTTCCCGATAAAGGATAGAGAGAATATATCCAAGTCTATCCTTGAGAGTTTGTATTCTGCGAGGGAGAGGGACAAAAGGTATCTTGAGACGACGGTCGGTCCGCACAGGGACGACCTTACGGTCAAGCTGAATGGGGTTCCTATAAGGGAGTATGGGTCGTGGGGTGAGATGAGGTCTGCCTCTTTTGCAATACTTCTTTCCCTCGCTACATCGTCGCTGGAAAAGGGAAGAAAGAGACCAGTTTTCCTTGTGGATGACGCCTTTGCCAATCTGGATGCGATAAGGAGGAAGAACCTTGCCGCGCTCATCCGGGAGAACGGGCAGTTCTTTCTGACGGTGACAGGAGAGGGGGAGTTGGGAGAGATATCCCCAGAGGCGTTCGTATTTGAGCTGAAGGAACCAGGTAGACCGGTGAGGAGAGAGAATGGCTAACCTGTTTGAAGGGCTTACTCCTGATGAGGAGAGCTTTCTTGAGATAATCATTATGCTGGAGGCGGGTGCCCTACAGGGGCTCGGGAAGTTGAAGAACCCCGTAGAGGGGAAGACAAAACTCAACCTGCAGCAGGCTAGAAGGAGCATCAACGCAGTTGAGATGCTGTACAGAAGATTTTCCGATAGATTGACCGAGAGGGAGAAGGAGTTTGTTGAAAGGGTTCTCTCGGAGTTAAGGCTCCTGTTTATCAAGGTGAGTGAAGGTGAAAGAAGGTCGTAAACTCTCTATTGTTGTGCCCGTCTATAATGAGGAGGCAAACATTCCGCTGCTCGTCGACGAGCTAGAGAGCGAGCTTGCTCCACTTGATATACCCTATGAGATAGTTCTTGTCAATGATGGTTCGACGGATTGCACAGAAAAGGTTATAAAAACCCTTTCTGAAGGGAGTTCCAGGGTTGTTCCCGTGTCGTATTACCCGAACAGAGGGCGTGGATATGCGATGAGGCAGGGCTTCTCTGCGTCCACGGGAGATATTATTGTTACCGTCGATGCTGACCTCAGCTACTCCCCTGACCAGATAGGGCGTCTTATCCAGCCCTTGCTTGAGCGTGATGATGTGGATATCGTTGTAGGTTCGCCCTATATGAAGGGCGGAGGCACAGAAAATGTTCCGTTTTTCCGCTTACTCGTCAGCAGGCTTGGCAATATGGTTTTGGGGTTGTCGTTCAAAGGGGGTATACACACATTCACAGGGATCTTCCGCGCATATAGGAAGAAGGTTCTCGATTCTCTTCTGCTGGAGTCGGAAGGGAAAGATATACACCTTGAGATACTCTCGAAGGCTTCAGCCTGTGGTTATCGGATAGTCGAGGTGCCGGCGGTTCTCCGGGGCAGGAAAAGGGGGAGATCGAAGTTCAGAGTCGGTCCAACGACTCGCTCGCATCTTATATTCTCGATGATGGAAAGACCTGCCCTTATATTCGGGTTTGCTGGTTTATTCATACTTCTTCTTGGGATCGGCATAGGAATATATCTTTATGTCCTCTTCAGGCAGGGAACTTTGAACCCCGAGAGGCCGCTTGTGAACCTCACTATCATCCTGCTCCTGGCAGGGTTTCAGATCCTCTCGCTTGGCTTCTTGGGTGTGCAGATGGTGATACTGCGGAAGGAACTGTTCAAGGTGCAATGGCAGAACCGACTACTTGAGAAGAGGCTTGAGGAACACCAGAATGCCAAGGAATAGACTGCTCTTTCTGACATCGAGTTTCCCGGATTCCCCTGGTGGATACAGAGGTTCAGGGATATTCGAAATGTCACAACGACTTGCTACATCCGGCTGGGAGGTAGATGTTGTCACTCCGAAGATATTTGCCAAGAGTCCCGTATTTGAGAGGATGAACAGCGTCTGTGTCTGGCGCTTTATCTTCCCATCGGGTGGAAGGATCCTTGCCGAGTACGAGGAAACCCCATATATCAGGATGTTCTTCTATATTCTCTCTGGGTTACTCTTTTCCCTCTGGATTTGCATTAGGAAGCGAGTGAGTTTGTTACATGCTCATTTTGTCATCCCAACAGGTTTTATTGCAGTCTTTGTTTCAAGGCTTCTCTCTTTGCCGCTTGTGGTTACCGCTCACGGTTCGGATGTCCTTTCTCTCCCGAGAAGGTCTGCCTTCCTGAGAAGGATCGCGATATTCACCCTCAGGCGAGCGGACAGGATAATTGCCGTTTCCGAGAGGATAAGGGATGTTATCTCTTCCTGGGGGATACCGCGGAGGAAGGTAGTTTGTCTTCCTATCGGGATAGACGAGACCTGCTACTCCCCTGGCGGGGAAAGGGAAGATTTGGTCGTCTCGATAAGGAATCTGAACCCCGTCTATAATGTTGAGACGCTGATTCGTGCTGTCGGTGAGGTGGTTGAGCATCTCCCGAGAACCCGTTTCCTTATAGTCGGTGATGGCACTGAAAGAGAGAGGCTTGAGTCGCTTGCTGACAAGCTTGGTGTGGCAGATTTCATCGATTTCAAGGGAAGGGTGCCGAGAGAGGAGATACCCAGGATCCTCTCCAGAGGAAAGGTTTACGTGTCCACTTCGCTTTCCGATGGAACGAGTGTATCTCTTCTGGAAGCCTTTGCGTCTGGGATATTTCCTGTGGTAAGCGATATCCCGGCGAACAGCCAATGGATTGTGGACGGTGAAAACGGATATCTCTTCCCAACCAGGGAAGCTCATCTGCTTGCCCAAAAGATTATCCTGGCACTGAATAACGATGCTCTCCGCAGGAATGCAATGGAGAAGAACCGGTATCTTGTGGAGGAAAAAGGGAGCTGGAACGCCATTATCCCAAGGATAGAGGATATCTATCGCTCTCTTCTTAAGTAGTTGATTTTCCTTTAAGAAAGTGTATATTGGATGTTTACAAGAAAGGAGTGAAACTGAGAAGATTTGTATTTATAACTTTCCTGTTTCTCTGGGTGCCACCTATACTTTCTGCCCCGCTTGACATAAATCGGGCTACGCTGGAGGAGATAAGCAGTCTACCGATAACCAAGGACGAAGCGGTGGCTGTCTACAATCTCGTCCGCGGAAGGGGAGGAATAAAGAGTATCTACGAGCTGACGGAGGTTGTTTCTCCAGCGAAGCTCGATACACTGAAACCCCTCATCGTTCTCTATCCTGACACCACATTGGCTGTTTCCCTGAGAGTTGGGGATTTTTATAGGAAGCTTGCCCATGAGGATGAGGAGGGAGGTTGTTACGAGCTCTGGCTCGATATGGTGAAGAATCCTGTTAACCTGAACAGGCTCTCATTCTTCGACCTTCTGGGTTTTAGGGGTGTTTCTCCGCAGGATGCGAGGCGGATAGTTTTGTATAAGCAACTGATTGGTGAGATATCGGATATCAGGGAACTACGCCGCATACCAGGACTAACCTTCTACAGCTATCTTGGTCTGCGGGATTTTGTCTCTTTCAAAGAGGAAAAGGGTCGGCTTGCCACAGGCTCCATCGAGATGGGGATGTATCACCCGGAGCTTTCCCCCGATGAGGATTTCCTCACCGGTGCTGTGGAATCCGAATATCTGAAGGCGTACATAAGAGGACCACGGTTCGGCTTTTCCGGCGGAATGCTTCTTTCCCAGAACGGGTGGAGAAACGGGCTTCACCCCAACGACCAAAAACTCAAGTTCTTTTCTGCCCTCGAGGGACAGGCGGTCGGAGTAGTTCGCCTGAAAAGGTTGATACTTGGTAATTACAACGCAGGATGGGGTGAGGGAATATGCTTTCAGTCAGGCGGATACTTCAAGCCGAGGCTCACTGGGTTTGGATATGATAAGAGGTACACGGGGGTGTTCTCTGACATCTACTCGACGGATGAAAGGGGACTTTTCGGTGCGGGAGTAGAGTTCCTCGTGGGCGATAATACCGATGGTATAATATTCTTCTCCAGCAAGAAGGAGGATGTAATTCCTACCAGTCCCGATACGGTGGCAGCTGTGCTGGAACTGCCCGACTATATCCCTGATTCTCTCCTCTCCTCTTCTGATGGGGTGATATTGAAGGACGGGATAAAGGAGAGACTTGTTGGTGGGCATATCTCGCATTTTATCTCGGGTAGCTTGCTTCTCGGGGCATCTTTCTGGCAAGCAAACTACTCCAAGGAGATTGTCCCCGATCTGAGCTCTATCACCGACAGAGGGGATAAGGTCTCCACAGTTGACAACGATTATACCATTTCCTCCCCCACAAAGGATAAGATGTACAGATTTGCCGGACTCGATGGGAGGGTGATTTTCGGGAACTATACCGTAGGAGGCGAATACTCGAGAGCCCTGCATGCGGATGAGGTCTCGGATGCTTTTGTCGTCTCGTTTTACTCCCAGTTCAACAAAGCAGATATCCTTCTGCTGTATCGGGATTGCGACCCCTCATACTTTAATCCCTACAGCAGGGGGTTTGCAAACTACGAGCGGTTTCATGGGACGATACTTGGGAAGGAGTATTATCTGAGAAGTCCACTGTATTCGTATCTTGCTTACAATAGCGTGACCCCCCAGCCGGAGAGGGGGATTTATCTCTCTGCTCGGGCAAGGGTCACGGGAAGGTTGTATCTGAAGAGCGAATTCGATAACTGGTGTCGCCGAGCGGACAACGCCTTGTATTCGAGAGTCGTGGTTTCCGGCACCTATCAGCCGACGAGGAGACTGAAGATAAATGTCAGGCAGAAGCTGTCAGGAAGGAACCCCGACGAGTTTATCGTTTCGAACGGTTTCGAGGATAGAGAAACAAGGTTTTTCACCGTGCTTTCCCTGACGAAGCAGACTGAGCTCTCCCTCCTCTTGACACGAGGGCGGATGGATTACCCCCCGAAGCCGTACTACTGGCATCTCCCAGATGGAACTACTCCCCTCTACGGTGGCTCGATAGAGAGAAGCAGTTCTATCTTTCTTACCTGGCGACAAGGGATACAGGGGGAGAGTGAGCTTGCTACATCGCTCGGAATGTATAAAGGGTTCTTATGGAACTTCGAGGATGGTGAGTTTGTTGTTCTTGACAGCGACGACGGATCGTTCAGGTTCTGGGTCTCGCTCACGCAGAGGCTCTCGGCAAGCTCGTATGTCAGGTTTAGATATGTCCACGATACAGAAGGCTTTTTCGGTGAGATAAACGGAAATGTAGTAAACCACAGAGCGAAAAGGTCAGCTTTTTCGCTCGAGCTGAGCTACCTTTTGTAAAGGGGGAATAATCTATGAAGAAGGTTTTTTCTGCGGCATTGCTTCTGGCTACCATCCCGCTTGCACTGTCTGCCAGGGAGCTTTCCATCACGATTTACAACCAGAATATAGCCCTCGTCAAGGATATCAGGGAAGCGGTTTTTGATAAGGAGGGGGTGTTCAAACTCACCGATGTCCCTTCTTCGATTGAGCCAACATCCGTGCATTTCTCTGTCTTGGCTGGGGCGCCGCTTACAATACTTGAGCAGAACTACCAGTACGACCTTGTTGGAACAACCAAGCTGCTTGAAAGGTATCTTGATCAGACAATTCATATCAGGACAGAATCGAAGGAGGATTTTGAGGGGAAATTGCTCTCATCTTCCCCCTCCGACTGCATAATCAAGAAGAAGGATGGGGGAATTGTCTCTGTGAAGACGGACAAGATACTTACGCTTGACTTCCCATCGCTACCTTCTGGACTTATCACAAAGCCGACACTGGTCTGGCTCTATCGTGGGGAAAAAGCGGGGAAAAGAAGGTTTGAACTCTCCTATATCACAGGCGGTGTCAACTGGTCTGCTGACTATGTCGCTGTTGTTGATAAGGATGATGAAGAACTTGGTCTTTCTGGCTGGGTGACGATAGAGAACCGCTCAGGAACCGCTTTCCCTGATGCGAAACTGAAACTTGTCGCAGGGAGGGTGCATCTTGTGAGACCCGAACATACAGAGGCACGGTTTCTTGCGAAGGGAGCTGGTATATCGGACGAGGAAAAGCCGTTCGTTGAGGAGAGCTTCTTCGAGTATCATCTCTACACACTCACCCGTCCGACAACGGTTGGGAGCAATGAGACCAAGCAGCTCTCCCTTTTTCCTGAGCATACAGTAGACGCCCGCAAGGAGTATATCTACGATGGGGCAAGGTATAGCAAGGTTCGAGTTGTGATGGAGTTTGTCAATTCTGAGGAAGCAGGACTGGGTATGCCGCTTCCCGAGGGGAAGGTTCGCGTCTATAAGGAGGATAGAACAGGTGCCCTTCAGTTTGTCGGTGAAGATAGGATAGAACATACGCCGGTGGATGAGAAGGTGCGGGTGTATCTGGGAGATGCGTTTGATGTCGTGGCAGAGCGAAAGAAGACGGATTATAAGAGGCTCTCGAGGACCGTTCACGAGGACACATACGAGATAACCGTTCGCAATCATAAGGAAGAGGATATAATAGTGACCGTTGTCGAGCATTTCTTTGGTGACTGGACGATAAAGGATAAGAATGCTAAGTTTCACAAGAAGGACCAGCACACGGGGGAGTTTTACTTGCCCGTTCCAGCCGATGGAGAGAAGACGCTTACCTACACAGTCAGGATAAGGTATTAGGAGCGCACGAGAGATGAGGAAACTGGTTCTTTCATCCTTTCTTTTGCTTTTTGTTTTTTCCTGTGCCCCTGTTAAGCAGCAGACTCCGACTGATGCCCTCGATTGGTTCAATCGCGCGGAAGCAAGGCTGAAGGAGCACAAGTTTGAAGCGGCGGAGTTCGGTTACCGTCAAGTGGTCGACAACTTCCCAGAAAGCCGGGTCGCAGATGAGGCACTCTTCAAACTTGGGTATACGCAGGTTATCCTCAACGAATATGATGACGCTATCGTAAGCTTCTCCAAACTCGAGGAGCTGTATCCTGATTCCCATTGGTTGTTCGATGCGAGGCTCTGGAGAAGAATATTGGAGGAGCGGAGAGACTGTCTCGCATCCCTTGAGAATGTAAGAAAGAGACTCAGGCTCTCCGGGAACCGAAAGGATATTTCAGAGGAAGTGCGGCTCTTGAAAGAGGAAAACGAGAGGCTCAAGGCTCGGGTAAAGGAGTTAGAGAAACTGCTCGGGGACCTGGAAAAATAGATGAAGGCTCTGTTTTCTATCCTTTTGTTTGGCGTTCTCTCTCTACCTTCCGTGGCTACATCCGACTGGACTGCCACAGGGATAATAAGCGTGTCTGATTATCGCTTTGTTACCTCTCTTGCGGAGGGAAGCCGTTTTATATATGTTGGCACGACAGGAGGGCTTGTCCGCTACGATAAGGTCGATGAGCGGTTCCTCTTCCCGTATGATTACCTCGACGTGGCGGTTGGTGGGATAATAAACTCTCCTGTAAAGGAGCTTTATGTCTCGGGCAACAGGCTAAAGGTCGAGACGAGCACTGGGACTTATAGCTTCCCTGTGTCGTCGCCTTTCGATTCTACATCGGATGACTGCCCCGAGAGCTTCCCTGGGTATATTCCACCAACGGGCTACTTCTTCCGCCCCGATGGTGTCCTGTCTGATATGCATCTTCATGAATACCCTGTGACAGCTTGTCTCACAGACTTCGTAGGAAATAAGTTCCTCGGCACCTGGGGGAAGGGGTTGTTGCGCGTGAGAAGTGGTGGCAACCTTCTCGATATACTCCCCTTTGGACTTGCATCCCCGGTGGTGGACAATATCTGTGTCTCCGATGATTACGTACTCTTTGCAGGTAACGGGGGGATAACCGTCTGGGAGAAGGAGAGGGATGCTTGGGATATCTTCCGGGCAGAGGATATCCCTTCTTTCCCGGCGGACCGTGTGGAGGATGCTCTTATTGCAGGAGATACGGTCTTTTTTGCCACCGAGTTTGGGCTTGCTCTCCTTGATATTCGCAGGGGTAGGTTTAAAGCCTGCAGACCGACTGTGGCGCTGACATCGCTTGCACTTGGGAAGGATACACTGTGGGCAGGCACGACGGACGGGATCGCTGTTTATTCCTCAGGTGGAGTGAGCTTGGATCTGCTGCGTCGGGCGGATTTTCCGAGGGTCAACGATGTCGCATACTTCGACAGCACATTGTGGTTTGCCACAGATTATGGGGTGTTTACCTGGAACGATAGCGGCTTTCTCCAGTATACCAAGGACGATGGAACACTCGATGCCCCCGTTATCTCAGCGAAGGTATCGGCTGATACCCTCTTTCTCCTGTCGAGGAAGGGAATAGTTGCTGTCCCTTCGTTCGCTGGTGAGCCAACTATCTTCCCTGGGGTTCTCGTCTTCAGCGGCAGAAAAATAAGGGACTTTGAACCGGTCGACAGGTTCTTCTTTTTTGCCACATCCGGTGGGGTTGCCCTCTACGACAGAAAAGGTTTTGACACGAAGATGCTAACAACCGAAGAGGGGCTTATCTCGAACGATGTTGAGGTAATAACCCGAGAAGGGAGATATCTGTGGTTTGGAACCCCAAAAGGAGCCAGCCGCTTTCCCCTTGACTGGTAAGGTATCTCTTTTTATATTGCAGATGTGATGATAGATAAGCTGCTCATCGCGCTCTCTCTTCTCTTTATCGCTGTGTTCGCCATAGGATATCTCTTCGTTGATATAGACAACAGAACCCCGAAGCCCGAGGGGAAATCTGTGTATGTGCCGTCGGGAAAGCTCAAAATAGAGGTTCTGAACGGGACAAGAGTAAACGGTCTTGCTGGTAGGTTCCGGGACAGGTTGTGGGAGCTCGGCTATGATGTTGTTCGGGTGGATAATGCAGAAATTCCCTACTATCCGGAAACGCTTTTCCTTCTGCGCACGGAGCCTACCCCTGAGCATAGCAAGCTCCTTTCGATGCTTGCCCCTAAGGAGAACGCTGTCCTCTTGCAAAGGGGAGAACTCAATTGTGATGTAACCATCATTGTTGGAAGGGATTATGGAAGATACCTTAAAGAAAAGCCGGGTCGATAAATCAAGAGAGCTTGCCATGAAGATAGCGGAAATAATCTTCTCGAAGAAAGGAAAGGATGTCCTTTTGCTCCATCTGCATGAGGTGGCAGATTTCACCGACTTCTTCCTTATCTGCTCGGCGGACAGCACAACACAGGTAGATGCTCTATCCGATGAGATAGTAAAAAAGCTGAAAAAGCAAGGTTTTTTCCCGCACCATATGGAAGGGAAAGAAGCGCTCTCCTGGGTGCTTATCGACTATCTTGATGTGATCGTTCACATAATGCTGCCAGAGACGCGTTCATTATATCAGATTGAGAAGCTCTGGGGTGATGTGACAAGGGAGGAGGTGTATGGGGATTGAGGACGCTGTGAGGGAGGCTATCCGCTCCTCCTTTGGAATAGATTATAAGGAGGCTATCCCGCTCTTTAGACCAAAGAAGCCCGAGTTCGGGGACATATCGACATCTGTTGCCTTCCAGCTTGCAAAAAAGGTTGGAAGCCCTCCGGATGTTGTCTCCGAGAAGATTGCAAGAAAGCTTGCCTCCAGAACGGAGATGTTCGAGAATGTATCAGCCCAGGGAGGATACATCAACTTTCATTTTGGCAAGACCTTCTTCTCAAAACTTATCAAGGATGTTATCTCCGGCAAACTTCCTTCTCTTATCCCCAAGCTATCCGGTGGAGAGTATGTCCAGATTGAATATGTCAGCGCCAACCCGACAGGACCGCTGAATGTCGTTTCGGCAAGAGCAGCTGCTGTCGGGAGCAGCCTTGTCAACATACTGAAAAGAGTGGGTTACGATGTAAAGGGAGAATACTACCTAAACGATGCGGGGAATCAGATAAGACTTTTAACCGAGTCGCTGGAGGCAAGGATAAAACAGCTCCAAGGCGAAGAGGCGGAGGTGCCCAAGGAGGGATACCACGGGGAATATCTGCTTGACTATGCCAGGGAGGCGATAGATGAGGGCGTTCCGGACGATAGGCTGTCTGACTGGATACTCTCCCGCATAACATCCGAGATAAAAGAGACGCTCGAGCGGTTTGGTGTACATTTTGACAACTGGGTCTCGGAGAGGGAACTTCGCTCATCGGGGAAGGTGAAGAAGCTTGTTTCTGAGCTTGACAAGAAGCACCTTGTTTATAAGAAGAATGGAGCAGTTTGGTTTGCAGCAACCTCTCTTGATCCCAAATCGGAACAGGATTATGTGTTGGTCAAATCTGACGGAGAGTATTCATACTTTGCTGTCGACATAGCGTATCATCTTGACAAGTTCCAGAGAGGTTTTGCCCATGTGTGGGACATCTGGGGACCTGACCACCATGGGCATATCAAGAGGATGCAGCTCGCTCTCCGTGCCTTCGGATACGAGAAGGCTTTCTCCGTTATACTCCTCCAACAGGTGAATATCGTCGAAGAGGGAAAAAGGAGGAAGATGTCCAAGCGGAGAGGGGAGCTTGTAACCCTTAATGAGCTTTTGGACGAGATAGATGCTGATGTGGCGAGATTTTTCTTTCTCGACCGGCGGGCTGGGTCTCATCTTGACTTCGACCTTGACCTTGCCAGAAAGGAGTCTGAAGAGAACCCTGTATATTATGTTAAGTATGCCCACGCCAGGATTCGCTCGATTGAGAGGCTTGCAAAGCTTCGGGGGATAACGCCGGGAAGCATAGAGAATCTGCTTGAGATACCGGAATTCCTGCATCTTGCGAGGAGGGTTGCGGAGTATCCGGATATAGTTGCGCGGACTGCTCGCGAGCTTGAGCCCCATGTCCTGACTGATTATCTTCTGGCTCTCTCTCGGGATTTCCACCATTTCTATCATGTTTATCGGGTGATAACCGAGGATAGGGAACGCTCGGGGGGTATGCTCTCCCTCGTTCTCGCTGTTGCGGAGGTTATAAAGGATGGGCTTGCTCTTCTTGGGATTGAAGCCCCCGAAAGGATGTAAAATCTTCTTGTGTTTGGGGTGTTTCCGGTTATATTCTGTGGTGTAGTCTCCTGGAAGCTGATGAAAAGGAGGGAAAATGAAATATTACCTTTCTGTAATGGTGGTTTTACTTTCGTTTATCGTTGCCCTCTCTGGCTGTCAGAAGGGGCAAAAAACCGAGCAGGACTACCTTTCCCTCATTGAGCGGGCAAAGGAGGAGGGGGATATGAACGGAGCAATAAGATTTTATGAAAAGCTCATCAAGGAATTCCCCGAAAGCCCGCGGATAAAGGAATATGAAGATGGATATATTAGGCTCCTTTTCGATGCGGCAGAAAAGGAGAAGAAGACAGCCTATTACTATCTCAATAAGGCTAAGTTGTTTCTTGCAGGTAGGGAGAAGACAGGTCTTTACTATGAAGCTCTTTACTTGCTTGGTAGGCATTTTGAGAGTGTGGCGGACAGCACCAGGGCAGAAGAATGTTTTACCGATATTCCGCCGAAGGAGTATTTCAGGATTGCTCAGGATGCACAGACAAGAGGGAATAGCCTCGGAGCTATTGCCTGCTATAGGAAGCTGCTTGATATTTATCCTGATTATGAGAAATCTTGTGCTGCGAGGTTTATGATAGGGTTTATCTATTCGGAGCAACTGAAGGATTATCCGAAGGCTCGCGAGGCGTTTCAGGATTTCCTGAGAGCCTGTCCTGGGGATGAGCTTGAGGAATCGGCAAAATGGATGCTGGAGAATATGGACAAGCCGATTGAACAGATCTTTGAGAAAGGGTCTTCGCCTGCGTGATGCAGGAGTCTAATACGCTCCCTCGCTCTTGAGCACAGCAGGGATTGTCTTTATCAGGATATATATATCGAGCCAGATCGACCAGTTTTCTATGTAGCTTATATCAAGCCTGACCATATCGGCAAAGCTTGTATTGGAGCGTCCGGATATCTGCCACAGACCTGTCATACCCGGGGTTGTATCGGTCCTTTTTAGCTGCCATGACTCATACTTCTCAACCTCAGAGGGAAGGGGTGGTCTGGGTCCGACGAGGGACATTTCGCCGAGCATAACATTGAATAGTTGTGGGAGCTCGTCTATACTGTAGCGTCTTATAAAGCGCCCGATTGGGGTTACTCTCGGGTCATTCCTTATCTTGAATATCGGTCCCTCCTTTTCGTTCAGTGTGAGAAGGTCTGCGAGCCTCTTTTCAGCGTCCTGGTACATCGAGCGGAACTTCCACATCCAGAACAGCCTGCCGTTTCTGCCGACCCGAATCTGCTTGAAGAATACCGGACCAGGACTCGTGAGCTTTATTGCTACAGCTGTTGCAGCAAAGAGTGGCAGAAGGAGAATAAGAGCTATCGTGGCAAAGACGGCATCCATCGCGCGCTTGGCTACCCTCTGCCACCCCTTTAGGGCGAGGTCGGAAAAGGCGATTGTGGCTATGCCGTCTATATAGTCTATCCGTATATTCCCTGAAAGTAGACCATAAATCTTCGGCACCATCTCGAACAGAATGTTCTCCTTGTGGCATTCGTATATTATCCTTAAGATCTCCTCCTGCGATATGTCAAAATCACAGAGGATAAGCTCGGTTATTCCCTCCCTGATCAGAATCCATTTTAACCGTTCGATGGAGTCGAGGAAGGCATCCTTTGGGATGTCGGGACAGTCTCCCGTTGGAACGACGCCAATGACAGAGGACGATGTGAGCGGATCGGTCTTAAGGGTGTTGAATATCTTACTCAGAACCTCTCCCTTCCCGACGAGAAGTATCCGTGATGTTCCGATCCCTTTCCTAACAAGGAACCGTGTCAAGGAAAAGAGCCCCCTCCTTTCGGTGAAGAGGAGGATATATGCTATAACAACGGTTAAGGCAAGCACAAGACGGGAGTATGCATAGCTACGGTATATGAAGGTCAAAGCCATCGTCCCAACGGCAGAAACAAACACCCCTCCGGCAAGATGAACAGCCTCCCTGGAGGAGCTCCTTCTTACATCGAGCGAGCCGTAATGCCCCATAAAACCAAAGATAAGAATCCAGAGAATGCTCATTATAAAGCCAGAATAGAAGTAGGCGGGATATGTCTGGTATGCTACCCTGACAGGGATGATCCCCAGCGGGAAGCGGATAAGATATGCGAGAGCGACGGAGAGGTTTATTACGAGAAAATCAAGTAGAACTTGAAGATACCTTATCCCACGCTCGACAGATGTTTTTACTATCAATCTTCTCCCTTACTTTAAAAAAATCTTGCATTGGAAAGCTTGTAGTGTTAAAATATAAATAATAAGGTGAATTGTCAATATAGATATACACTATGGCAGAGTTTAGATTCCGCCTTCTGACTCCGGAGGGTGAGGTGTTCTCCGAGGATATAGAGTATCTTTCCTGCTTCACCCCCGAGGGGAGCCTCGGAATCCTTGCTGGGCATTATCCTCTTGTGGCAAAACTTGTCCCAGGGGAGACCCTCTATGTTCGTGGAAGCAACGATGAACATTGGTTTGTTCTCTCCGGTGGTTTCTTGAATGTCAGGAGGGATGAGACGGTTGTGGTCTCTGATGTTGCCCTGGAGTCCACGAGGGAGAAGGTAAAGGAACTTGCTTCCAAGCTTGGCTCCGTTCGAAACCGCCTGGAGATTGGAGAAAAACCATCTGCCGAGAGAGAGGAGTTTGAACTCAAGCGGAGGATAAAAGAGGCGTTGTCCTCAATGAGAACAGGTAAGTGAACAGGTTTATCGAAGGGGGAGAAGATGAAAAAGATGCTTGCTCTACTGCTTATTCTTCTTGTTGCTGGGTTTTGGGGCTGCGAGGAGAAGACAACAGAGCCGGAGGATGACTCGCCCGAGACCCCGGAGTATAATCTGTTTGGGTATGTTATGGATGAAGATAATGAGCCAGTCGAGGGAGCTTTTGTTTTTGTGACGCCGGATACGGTGGATACGACAGATGAGACAGGATACTATGAGCTTTCATACGATGGACGCTCCTTCGATGTGACATTTTATGCTCCAGGGTTTGTGCCGACGACATACTACGGGGTAACGGGTTCATTCGATGCGACTCTTCCCGAGGCTCCGGCGGAGAGAAACTACTACACAGGCACGGTGCATATCCATCTATCTGGGCAGAAAGCACCGCTCTATCTTTGGGCTCATACATCCAACGGAGCAAGCTCTCCTATGCTTGTTCTTCCGCCCAATACGGAGGATACGACTGTTGTTGTTGAGAATGTGCCTGAGGGGGAGAATGTTCGAGTGAATATCCTCGGCAACACTGTTGAGGATGTATTCAATAGGTTGTCTCCTCTTTTTGATGTGACGGGCGATTTCGAGCTGGTGGAGACGCTTTACACATCCAAGCCCGAGGAGATGAATATAGTCTATTCCTCACCACCTTCTGGCTTCGGGATAAGCTTCGGTGTGCATCCGTGGCTGACGGAGGAGAACCTGCCAGGGGTCGTGAACGGGGTATATCCGCTGTCTCTGTATCGTACCCCCGATCTCCCGGAGGATATTACCTGGGTACCGGGGATACTTTATCTTACAAGGTCAAATTCACTTCTGATTGACAACTTTAATCTGACTGTTTTTGCCTCCGATATGGAGGGTAACAGGCTTGAGCGGATTATGAAGAATATCCCGCTCGACACAAGGAGAACGGTTTATGTTAGCAACCTTATGGAGATACCGAGGGTTGAGCTCGATTCTGTTGTAGATTCGAGACCGTACTTCTCCTGGCATGGCAACGCAGATCTCTATGTGCTTTCGATTGGCACACTTGATGAAGGGGGGAGGCTTGTTCCTGTCTGGAGGGGGATAACCCAGAAAACCACTCTTGCCTTTCCTGCTCTGCCTGACGGGGTTGAGATACTCTCACCGGGGACATACTATTTTGCGTTGAGGGCTTTGTGTGTTCCTGGGTTCGATTTGAACCTAAACAATGACATTACAAACCTGCTTGAGGACGGGTTTTCCCCGAATACAGAGATCGAGATATCAGGCAAAGGGAGATATCAGATGTTCACAATGGACTGATAGGGAGGACGAAAGATGCGGTGGTTTTTTGTTATCCTATTTTCCCTTGTATTTGCTGGGATTGGGTTTGCTTCCTATATCGGAGAGAATATAGATGTCCGTCTTCTGCACTCTGATATCCAGAGGGTGGAATTTCAGGTAAGGATAGGCGAATACAATCTCGAGAAGACGGAGTTCTTCAGCGGGAACTGGGTAAAGCTCGTTGTTCCCGATATGGGCTTTTTGACGGAGGAGGGAAAGCCTGCTTTACCTCATCGGATTGTGAGGGTTGGAGTTCCAGAGGCTGCAAGATATGAGGTTACTGCGACCCCGATAAAGACAGAAACTCTCTGTGGTGTTGATGTTGTCCCGTTTCAGAATAGAGAAACCGGATTCACCGAGCCGAAGGATTTTCTAATGGACACCGAGCTCTATTCGACCGATAGCTTCTTCCCAGATAATATAGCAGAAGTCTCCGACATCGCTGTTATGCGCGGTCTGCGTGTCCTCGGTGTCAGGCTCACGCCTGTAAGGTACAATCCGGCAAAGCATACTGTGGAGATAGCAACCGTCTTCCGCGTGAAGGTTCGCAGTATATCTCCCAATCCCGACTGGAACTCACGGCTTTTGCCAGGGGAAGATTATGAGCGGATGGTAAGGAACATCGTTATCAACTACGACTATATGCCCAAGCCAGTATCAAGACAAACGAAGACGGGAGCTTACTCCGGTGGCAAATACCTTATAATAACTGCGCCGACATACTCGACCTATGCCGAATCGCTCTACCAGTGGAAGTTTAAGAAAGGATTGTATCCAAAGCTTGTAACGACAAGCGAGACGGGAACAAGCTCATCATCGATAAAATCCTACATACAGGATGCCTATGACTCCTGGGATATTCCGCCGGAATATGTCGTCTTTGTTGGTGATGTCGATGGCGTCCCAACGGGGAATGTCTCTTACTGGGCTACCGACAACTACTATGCAACACTCGAAGGTGATGACGATGTCGCGGATATCTTTGTTGGCAGGCTGTCCTGCGACAATTCTACCGACGCCTTGGTTGTTACCACCAAGCAGATAATCTATGAAACCGAGCCTCCGATGTCTGACCCTGACTGGTTCAAGAGGGCAACGAACTTTATGAGAGAGGACCACGATGAGGATGATACCAGCTATTACAACACCTTGATGTTTATAAAAGATAAACTGCTATCTATCGGTTATGATACCGTCAGCTACTACCACATGGATGGTGGTGACGATGCCGATGATGTCTTCCGTGATGTCAACTGGGGTATAACATTTATGAACTTCAGGGGGCAGTCTGTTGTCGACTGGTGGCCACCGTTCGGGGGTATGAACCCCGATGCTGCGACAAACGGTGCTATGATGCCTGTAATACTCTCTGTCACCTGTGGAACAGGTGATTACGCCGATGATGATCATGTCTGTGAGACTTGGACGAGGGCTCACAACGGTGGCAATCTATCCGGAGCTGTTGCCTTTTACGGCTCAACAGAGATATCGAGCAATGTCCATGAGCGCTCTGCATTGCACCGCGGGTTCTATGTTGCGCTCTGCGATGACGACATCCATCGGCTGGGGGTATGCATGGTTGAGGGTAAGAACTATATGTTCGACAATATGGGAGTGAACGGTTATACCCGCAAGGAGTACTATTCTTACAACATCCTGGGTGATCCGGAGCTGTGTATGTGGACGGATACGCCGCAGGAACTGGATGTTTCCCATCCACCTATTGTCGGTATGGGGCATATAGATTTTCCCGTCTCCGTAACATCGGCAGGTTCCCCTGTCTCCGGTGCTCTCGTCTGCTGCTATATGGACTCGACGGTCTATGAGACAGGATACACGGGTGCGGATGGCTCTGTCAACCTGTCGCTCGATATTGTCAATTTTGACACACTGAATATAACCGTCACCAAACCGAATTACCTGAAATACGAGGGGTTTGCCTCGCCTGGCACAGAGGGACCCTATGCAATCTACTATGATTGTATCCTCGATGACTCCTCCGGTGGAAACGGTGACGGTATGCTGAACCCTGGCGAGAGGGTTGAGCTTTACATTATTGTCAAGAACTATGGTTCGGAGCAGGCGAACGGTGTCTGGGCACGCCTTACAACCGATGACTCGGAGTTTGTCACAATCAATGTCGACTCGGTCTACCTCGACAGGATACCTTACGGTGGGGAGGTAACATCTGAGGTGCCGTTTGAGTTCGAGGTATCATCTGCCTGCACAAGCTTCCAGGTGCTGCATTTCACTGTCACGACGCATGATAACCTGCTCCATACCTGGGAGGCAGCAAGCCCGAACCTCACTGTTGCAGCGGCGAGGATTTCTGTTGTATTCTCTTATGTGGATGATGCTCCACCGCATGGCAACGGGGATGGACTTGTCTGGACAGGCGAAACACCCCAAATATCATTTGCTATCCACAACGATGGACAGGGAGCGCTCGATGGAGGTACGCTCAAATTGAGACTACCCGAGGAATACGCATTTGTCGTTGACTCTGTGGCAAGCTTCCCTCCTGTTGACACCAACGAAACGGTCTCAAACGACCACAACCCGTTCGCAACATCGATTAACCCAGAGGAGATACTACCAGATTCCCTTCCCTATACCCTATTCGTTTTTGGTAACGGCGGCACCTACCCGTATATCGATACATTAACAGGATACCTGCCCTGTGGTGGCTCGGAGTATAATCTGCCGGTCGGTCCTGACTCGTACGGATACTACTGCTATGACGATACCGATACGCTCACAGGGCATGCTCCCTCGTACTCTTGGGTTGAGATAAGCTCGACAGGCTCTGCAATATCTGCCATAACTGACAGAGATGACGATATAACAACTATCCCACTCCCGTTCACATTCAAGTATTACGGGATCGATTATGAGAATATCTCTGTTTGCACGAACGGGTTCCTGGCGCTCGGCACCGAGACCTGGTCTGGTGGTAGTGGGATACATGAGCATAATATTCCGCATCTGGGCGAGGCAAAAAGAATAGTTGCACCGTTCTGGGACGACCTGGACTTACGCACCTCCTCTGGATACGGTGATGTCTATCAATATACCGACGAGGCAAACCACCGCTTTATTATTGAGTATAAAGAGGCAGCGCATTACGGCTACCCTTACAACCGTGAAACATTCGAGGTTATTCTGTATGACCCCGGGTATTACCCCACACCAACAGGAGATGGAGAGATAGTTTTCCAGTATCAAGACATCGATAACGCCTCAAGCAACGCTGTTGGGATCGAAGACCACACGGAGACTATCGGGATCCAGTATCTCTACCACAATTCATACGCTGAGAATGCCGAGCCACTCATAGATGGAAGGGCGATAAAGTTCACGACATATCCCCCGGAGGAGCTTTCCCCGTCACCCTGGATTTACCCTGTTGGACTTGCAGTTAGTGATCCACCACCAGGCGGAAACGGTAACGGGTTCGTGGACCAAAACGAGGATTTTGGATTAGTCGTCTCTCTCAAAAACGGTGGTGGGGCCAGGGCATATATGGTCAATGCAACCCTATCATCGACAGCTGATTTTGTGACCGTTGACCGTGCAAACGCCTTCTACGGCACCATTAGTCCAGGCTTTACTGTGGCAAATGATTCTTCACCGTTCTCCCTCTCTACGGGCGTGGTCCCTCAGGATACAACTATCCAGCTCGAGCTCTGTATAACCGCTGATCCCGACGATTACACAACGACTGTAACAATAGAGCTCTCTGTCTATGTCTTCGCTCGAGTTGAGAGCAATCGGCATCCCGATAGATTCTATCTTTCCCAAAACTATCCCAATCCGTTCAACCCGGAAACAAGAATAACGGTTTCCATACCCGAAGGGATGGACCGAGCAACCTTGGAGATATTTAACCTCCTTGGAGAGAAGATAAAGCAGTTTGAGCTTCCAGCTGGAGGCACAAATTCCCTCCTTTGGGACGGGAAAGACGAGCAGGGAACGGTTCTCCCGTCAGGACTCTATCTTTATAAGCTCACAGCAGGTGAATATAGCGAGGCAAAGAAGATGCTGCTTTTGAGATAAGGCGACCGAACCACACAGGGTCCAGCCGCCCCGTGAAAGAGAGGAGGAAGGAGGATAAATTCCATAAGTTGGTTAGCAAAAGGCGTGCCAGGAGGGTTGATGGATGTAATCTATTGATTTTGAAAGCGATAATGGTTAAGCAGTGCGGAGGTGCAAAGGATTTTTGCAGATACAGCATATTTTTTTGCAGGTTTAGATGGGGGGTGTTTTGAGTAGGTTGTTGTCCTCGGAGCGGGAGCCGGAGGAGGCACGGTTTGAGGAGCGGCTTCGTCCGAGTAGGCTCTCTGAGTTTGTCGGACAGAGACGGGTTAAGGAGAAGCTCTCGATTTTTATAGAGGCTGCTCGTGTGCGTAGTGAGGCTCTTGACCATTGTCTATTCTATGGTCCGTCTGGACTTGGGAAGACAACGCTTGCTCACATCATTGCCAATGAGCTTGGTGTATCCTGCTGTGACACATCTGGTCCTGCTCTCGAGAAGCCGGGTGACCTTGCGGGGATCTTGACATCGCTATCGGATGGGGATGTGTTGTTTATTGATGAGGTGCATAGGCTTCCTCGGGCGGTTGAGGAGTATCTTTATTCGGCGATGGAGGATTTCTCGCTCAGTATAGTGCTTGATAAGGGGCCGGGAGCGAGGAGTGTTAGGTTATCACTTCCCTACTTTACCCTTGTTGCTGCGACGACCCGGGCAGGGCTTCTCTCCCCGGCTTTTCGCTCGAGGTTTGGGATAGCTGAGAGGCTTGACTACTACTCTCCAGAGGATATACACAGGATACTTATCCGTTCTGCCAGGATACTATCTGTGGAATTGACGGAGGCGGCTGGCGCAGAGATTGCTGGGCGCTCCCGTGGAACGCCGAGGATTGCGAACAGGCTCCTCCGGCGTATCAGGGATTTTGCTCTTGTCCGCTCGGACGGCAGGATTACGAAAACCGTTGCCTTGGATGCACTCTCCCTATTCCAGATAGATGAGTTCGGTCTGGGTGAGATGGATAAGCGGATACTGGTCACGATAGTTGAGAAGTTTTCGGGTGGTCCTGTTGGGCTATCGACGATAGCTGTTTCCGTTGGTGAAGATGCCGGCACGATTGAGGAGGTATACGAACCATACCTTATCCTGAGGGGGTTTATCGCCAGGACGCCGAAGGGGAGGATTGCCACTCCTCTTGCTTATAAGCATCTTGGAAGGAGTCCCGAAGGACCGGGGCTTTTCAAGTGACCTTTTTATCTTTTCTTTGCCAGATCCTCTCCTACCACGACAACGATGTCGTTCTGTATGTCTGCTTTTTCGATGACTCGCTGGACTCCGGGAAGCTGTCTTGCTACCTCAAGTGCGGCTGTTTTGAACCCTGGCGCGTAGTATACCTTTGTTGATGCGAGGTTTCGTTCTTTCTTTGAATTGCCGATGCTTACTATATTGTACCCTTTATCGGACAGGTCCTGAGCCACACTTGCAGCGAGCTTCGGAACGCCCGTGGAGTTGAGGACCTCAATCCTTGCTGATGTACTTGGAGAAAGTGGGGCGAGTTCCTTAGCTTTTTGGGGTTTCTTTTTCAGTTTGATAGGTGGCATAAGCCTCCAGATATCCCAGTTGCCTTCTTCCCTGTTTGAGTGGAAGTAGATGTAACCGTCTCTGCTCCATGCGGGGGCTGCATCGAACGAGGGGAATGTGGTAAGCTGGATCACCTCACCGCCATCTGCTCTGCTTATCCAGATATCAGGGTTCCCTGCACGGTCGGAAGCGAATGCAATCCAGTTACCGTCGGGGCTCCAGCAAGGTTCTCGGTCGTCTGATGGAGAGAATGTTATCTGTGTCAGATTGCCACCGTTCGCGTCCATTGTATAGATATCGTTGTTGCCGGCATAGTTTGCTGTGAACGCGAGCCTTCTTCCATCAGGGCTCCAGGCAGGATCTGTCCCTTGAACGAGCTGTTTGAGGAATGTGCCATCGAGGTTCACAGTATATATCATCTCGCACGGGTCAAGAGGGTCATCTTCCCACGGGTCGCAGAAGTCCATACAGCTGAAGTAATACTCTATCGCAGAGCAAGCAACAAATGCGATCTTCTTTGAATCTGGAGAGACCGCAGGTTTTACCTCATATTTCCCCGTGGAGAACGGCTTCATCGCGCTCTTTGCTCCCTCGGAGTGGACAACCCATATCGTGCGCTCGCCCATTAGCCTGTCCGAGTCGAAGATTATCCTATTCCTCCCGTATATCCATTCTGGGTGCAGTTCGTCGGATGGTGTGTGTGTCACGCGAACAGGATGCCCCGGAGCGTTTGAGACAGTCCAGATGTCGAAACTTGTCTCGCAGATCTGGTCGCAGGAGGCAAATGCTATCCATTTCCCGTCAGGAGAAACGGACGGGAAAAGCTCGATATCAGGGCGGGTGGTAACACGCATTACCCCTGGCTCATAGAGCCTGTCACAGGGATAGGGAAGCTGCTTTGTCCCTGCACAACCTATGATTAAGGGAAATACCATCAAACTTAACAAGACAGATAGCTTCTTCCTCATTGTTTACTCCTTTTCTTATTTTACCTTTTTGTTGCGCCGGCGAAAGAGACGGGGAAATCAAATCCTGCATGGAGGCAGAATGTACCTCCTTCGAGTCTGTGGGCGTATTCAAAAGGGGCTTTTCCGTTTGGGTATTGGAATGCAACGGTTCCGAGCGGAGAGGCAGATAACTCCGCCCAGAAACCGTAGACATCAGCAAATGTTACCCTTGTTCCTGTGGCGATGCTAAAACCGTGAACCCCCGTTGAGACATCATTTAGCGTAAGAGAGGTATAGGCGTATCCGATGGAGACATAGGGTTCGAACCCCTCGGGTATATGGGCTGACCAGACGATTCTCGGGGAAATCTCAAGCCCTGTGAGATCATACTCGTAGATGGAGAGACTGGTCCCTGAGTACTCGAAGAAGGAGAATGTTGAACCGAAGTAATCGACGGATACAGCAAGGTCAATTCGTTGACCATTTGCGAGCCGTGTGAAGAGCCCCACTCTGCCGCCAAGACCGAGTTTACCCCTTCCATCAACTCCGAAGGCGATGGCGACGGAATCCTTGTAGGCAGACTTGATGTTATCGAGCCGGAGTCCAACCCTCTCGGAGGAAAGCATCGGGGCGACATAAAAGCCCCAGTGAGAGCCTTCTTTTTGACCCCTTCTCGGAGGGTAAGCAAAAGCTTCACCCCAAAGGATGGTAAGGAGCAAAAAGACGGTTAAGAAAGTATACCTTTTACCCATTGGGTCTCCCATGTTTATTCTCTTGCGGCGGCTTCCCTTTAATATCTAATTTTTTAGGATGCTCTTGTCAAGAGAAAAATGTTGATTTTCTTTGCATAACCTCTTATAATGAAAACTTAAAAAAGGAGGGCTATGAGAGCGGACATTCTGATACTCGGTGCAGATGAGCTTCTGACCCTTGACAAACAGGTTGGTTTCTCCCCTGTTCGTGGAAAGGATATGGGCAAGCCGGTGATAGTAACCGATGGTGCTGTTGCTATTGAGGGGGACAGAATTGTAGCCTGCGGTAGCACAAACGAGGTCTTGGAAGATGCCGAGATACATCCGGGGACGACCATAATCGACGCCTCCGGGAAGCTTGTTCTCCCCGGTTTTGTCGATGCACATACCCATAGCTGTTTCGTTGGGACACGGGAGGATGAGTTCGAGCTCAGGAACTCCGGCGTCTCGTATATGGAGATTGCGAGGAGAGGTGGTGGGATAAACCGTTCGGTTGAGTTTGTCCGTCAGGCGACATTTGAAGAGCTTCTCAATGCGACACTGTCACACCTTGATATTATGCTTGAACATGGTACCACCACAGTAGAGGTAAAAAGTGGATACGGGCTGTCGGTAGAGTCCGAGATGAAGATGCTCGAGGTGATAAAGGAGGCAGATAGGCTGCATCCGGTAGATGTTGTCCCGACATTCCTTGGAGCACATGAGGTACCGCCGGAGTTTGCAGGCAGAAGGAAAGAGTATCTTGACCTGGTGATAAGCGAGATGCTCCCCGAGGTGAAAAGGAGGAGTCTTGCGAGGTTTGTTGATATTTTCTGTGAGGAGGGAGTGTTCGATATAGATGATTCGAGGAGGTATCTTAAGTCAGCGAAGGGTCTTGGCTTCGGCTTGAAGTTGCATGCTGACGAGATGGTTTCTTTGGGTGGTGCCGAGCTGGCTGTAGAGGTCGGGGCTATCTCGGCAGACCATCTCGTCGCGATATCTAACAGTGGAATAGAAGCGCTTGCCTCATCGAACACGATCCCTGTTCTTCTACCAGGGACCACATTCTTCCTTGGACTCAGCAACCATGCTCCAGCGAGGAGGCTTATTGAAGCGGGTGCACCTGTTGCAATAGCAACTGACTTTAACCCCGGCTCAAATTTCTGTCCGAGTATGCCGATGATGCTCACACTCGCCTGTGTTAATCTTAAAATGACGGTTGCTGAGGCGATAACAGCGGCGACGATAAATGCTGCATTCGCCATAGGGAGGGGGGATGAGATCGGTAGCATAACCGTTGGGAAGAAGGCGGATATACTCGTCCTTGCTCTCTCCAACCACAGGATGCTTCCGTATCGATATGGGGTGAACCCCGTGTTGAAGGTTATAAAATCTGGAAAGGTGGTGGTTGACTTTGAGAAGGCATAGTTGGGTTCTGCTAATCCTTGCTTTTGTTTCTGGTTGTTTTTACTCGTTCGAGGACAAGGCGAAGAGCTTATCCATTAGGAAGGTTTTTATCGAATCCCCTTTTGAAAATAGCACAGACCGGTTTGAGCTTCCCGAGATGCTCGAAGAGGCTCTCCGGGGTAGGCTTGTCGGTAGCCACGCCTTCACGCTTACATCGAGGGAATCGGCAGAGGGGACACTAACTTTGAGGGTAACAAGGTTCAAAAAGGAGGCGTACACATACACGCGCGAGGAGGAGGTAAGAGAGTATATCATCCGCATCGAGTGTGAGGTTACCTTCTTCGACTTAACGAAAGGCGAGGAGATATGGACGAAGAAGATAACCGGTTTTGGAGTGTTTGAGGCGGACGCCAGCGAGGACGAGGCGGTTCGCGAGGCTGTTGAGATGCTGGCAGACAGGATATTTGACAGTATGCTCTCAGGATAATCGAGGAGGTGGCTATGGTAAAGATAGATGGGGAGAACCTATCGGTGGATGATGTATGGGCTGTTGCTGTTGAGAAGGAGAGAGTTGAGCTGGCGGATGCTGCTCGCGAGAGGATGGATGAATCGCGTAGGGTACTTCTTCGCCTCATCGATGAGGGTGAGCCTGTATATGGTGTAACGACAGGAGTGGGCGAGTTTGCTGGTGTCAGGGTGGATAAGGGGTCTGCCGAGGAGATGCAGATGCGGATTTTAAGGAGCCATGCGGTCTCAAATGGTGAACCTCTTTCACCGGAGATTGTAAGGGCTGCGATGCTCCTTCGGGCAAATTCTCTTGCGAAAGGGTTCTCGGGTGTTAGGGTGGAGCTCGTCGAGCGACTGCTCGAGTTCCTAAACGAAGGGATCGTCCCTGTGGTGTATAACAGGGGTTCAATCGGTGCAAGTGGAGACCTTACCCAACTTGCCCAGATGTCCCTGCCGCTTATTGGAGAAGGGGAGGTGTTCTCAAATGGTGGACGTCTGCCTGCAATACTTGTCCTCCGCAGGAAGAAGATGGAACCGCTCTCCCTATCATATAAAGAGGGGCTTGCTCTTATAAACGGCTGTCAGATTATGACAGGTATCGGGGCGCTTGTCGTGATGCGGTCAAGAAATCTGCTCGACAGCTTCCTCAGAATTTCTGCTCTAACAATTGAGGTTCTGGGAGGGAGGCAGGAACCGTTTGATGAGCGGATACACAAGGTCAGACCGTTTCCCGGGCAGCTCTTTGTTGCCAAAAGGATGACAGAATTGCTATCTGGTTCCCATTTGACCGGCGCGAAGAGGAGCAGCAGGGTCCAAGATGCTTACTCTATACGCTGTCTGCCACAGGTTGTTGGAGCGTTCTTCGATGTGCTGGAGCATGTCAGGAAGGTAATTGCCGTTGAGATGAACTCCGCTAGTGATAATCCGCTTATCTTCCCTGAGAAAAAGGAGGTGCTTTCTGGAGGGAACTTCCACGGTGAGTATGTTGCTCTTGCCCTCGAGTATCTGACCCTTGCCTTGGCGGATCTCTCCAGCTTTGCTGAGCGGCATATAAACAGACTATTTAACCCTGCTCTCTCCGGACTTCCTGCGTTCTTGACTCCGGATGGTGGATTAAACTCAGGGCTTATGCTGCTTCAGTACTCCGTTGCTGACCTTGTTAGTGAGAACAAGATGCTGTCTCATCCAACTGTCGTTGATTCAATTCCTGTTTCCGCCGACCAGGAGGACCATATGAGTATGGGGGGAGCATCGGCAAGAAAGCTTATGCAGGTTCTGGAGAACACAGAGACGGTGGTGGCAGCTCAACTTATCGCCGCTGCTCAGGGTGTGGAGTTTGTCGAGAAGAACTCCCTCTCCCCTGCGGGGATATCTCTTTACAATAAGCTCAGGCAAATGGTTAAGCCCCTGGATGAAGACAGGGTGCTCTATCGTGAGCTTGAGAATGTGACAAAGGCTCTACGGGATGGGAAGTTCCGTTCGGTTTGAGAGAAGGTATGGCTTTGTTTCCCTGTTTTCCGGTGGGCTCGATTCAATACTTGCTACTCGGCTTATGAGCGAGGCGGGATACTCTATCCTTGCCGTGAAGATGCTTTTGCCCTTCTATCCAGGTAGGTTCTCGAGGGAGGTGAAGCGGTATTTCCACGAGGCGGCAGGGTGCGAGGTAGTAGAGCTTCCTGTCGGAGAAGATTATCTCGAGCTCGTTCGCTCGCCCTCGTTCGGGTATGGCAAGAACGCTAACCCCTGCCTCGATTGTAGGCTGTATCTCTACAGAAAAGGGTGGGAGGTGGCAAAACTTGTTGGGGCGAGAGGCATTATTACAGGCGAAGTCGTCGGACAGAGACCGTTCTCGCAGAGGAGAGATGCGCTTATTTTCCTCGATAAGCGTTCTGGTATCCAAGGCAGGATATTACGACCACTTACGGCAAAGAATCTTCCTGAGACAGAGCTTGAAAAATCAGGATTTGTCAAGAGGGAAACGCTCCTAGATATACGAGGAAGAGGAAGAGCTCGACAGTTCGAGCTTGCAAAGAAGTTTGGTATAAAAGAGTTTATCAGTCCTGCGGGCGGATGTCTTCTAACAGACCCTGGATTTGCCAGAAGGGTTTTTGCTCTGATTGAATCGGGGAACCTGCACTTCCCGGCTACAGATATTGTAAAGTTTGGGAGAATGTTTAAGATAAATAATGTAATCCTTTCTGTAGCAAGGGATAAGACGGAATCCGATGAGCTTGATAGCATCTACAGTTTAGAGAATGTGGAAAATATTGGACATATCGAGTGCTTGAGGTGTGCTGGTCCCTCTGCTGTGTTTCTTGCACCGTCCGAGGTATCAGAAGAGATGCTCGAACTCCTTTCCAGCATGGTTGTTCGCTTTTCGCCGAAGCTTGGCGGGAGAGGAGAGGTTTTGCTGTCCATTGGGGGGAGAGATAAGATTATCTCTGCCGTCGCCGCGGACGATGCAACGATAGAAAGGTACAGGGTATGAAAGGTGTATTCCTTGTTGTCGTTTTTCTTTTGCTTTTTGTAGGCAGTGTCTCCTCGCAGATAACCTATTCCGATGGGAGGATAGACGTTGGGTGTCTGAACGGTGTGCTTGAGGAGCGTGGTGCAAGCTGGCGCGCAGCCGATAACGAGCGAACAGGTATGACAAGGGCTGAACGGATGCGAACATACGGTGAAATAGTCCAGCCGGAGCCGTTCTCTGTGCCGAGGTTCAAGAAGAGAAACCGCAAGGACTTACCGGATTCCCTCTCCTGGCATGACTGGACAGGTATGGGGGTTGACTGGATGTCCCCTGTTCGAGACCAGAGGCAATGTGGTTCTTGCTGGGCTTTTGCAGCTGTTGGACAGGTGGAGGGAACTTACAATATCGTTACCTCGAACCCAGAGCTCGATCTCGATCTGTCCGAGCAAACACTCGTTTCCGACTGCTTTGGCGGAGGAAACTGTATGGGCGGCAGTCCATACTGGGCTCTCGTCTATGTGATGGATACAGGTATTCCAGATGAAGATTGCTATCGGTATCGTGCTATCAGTGAGCCGTGCAATATCTGTGATGACTGGGAATTTTCTGCAAGGAAGATCCGGTCGGTTCAACTTGTAACTGACACGGTTGCGGATATCCAGGCGATAAAGGAGGCTCTTATGATAGAGCCTGTTATCTCCCAGATGGAGGTCTATACGGATTTCAACGGTTATCACTATGGAATATATGAGCATATATCGGGTGATTTTGAGGCGCTTCATGTGGTTGTCCTTGTCGGTTGGAACGATGCTGACTCCTGCTGGTATGCCCGAAACTCTTGGGGCGCGTCCTGGGGGATTGTTGGATACTTCAAGATAAGATATGGCGAATCAGGGATAGGGCGATGGACATATATAATCGGTATCGATACGCTCAGGGTTTCGCTCCCCGATACGATAACCATCTGTGTTCCCGATTCTGTTGAGCTTGTCCCTGATGTCTCAGGCGGTGCGCCCTGCTATGGGCACGACCCACCGGAATATAGCTACCTGTGGTCTCCAGGGAACGGTCTCTCTGACTCGACGGCAAAGACTCCTGTTGCCTATGTTGAGGAAGATAGCTGGTTCTACCTGACTGTCACTGACATAAACGGTACGGAAGTGAGAGATAGCGTCTTTGTTCGTATTGACCCACACCTCGATGTGGCACTGGGAGCGGATACATCGATATATCTTCTAACGCCGGCTCATCTTATCGCCCATGTAAATGGTGGCACACCTCCTTACGATTACCACTGGGAGCCTGAGAGCCTATTCTCATTCCAAGATACATCGGAACAGACCGTATTCCTCGAGGGTGGGACAGAGGTCTCGGTCTGCGTGGAGGATGCAAGAGGCTGCTTCGGATGTGACACGACCTTTGTTTCCTTGCTCCCTAACCCGTATCTCTCGGGAGTCGAGGATATAAAAGGGTATTTCCTTACCTCTGCCTTTCCTAATCCGACAACTGATGTGGCGCTCTTCTTTTATGGTGTGCCAAGGGAGGAGATGGTGGAGATAGCTATCTATAACATTCTTGGGCAGAAGCTGCTTGTTCCGGTGTTCGGCAAACAGAGAAAAGGGATATACCGCTTTGAGGTTCAGACAGCATCACTCCCCAGAGGGGTTTATCTCTGCAGGATGAAGGCAGGGAGCTTTAATCAGATAAGAAAAGTTGTCGTTTTCAGGTGAGGGCTATCTTCGGATAAGATTGTCCCTTTCTGCCCCAGTTGAAATGAATCTGACAGGAACACCCGTGAACCGCTCGATGGTCTCGATATAGTCTAAAACATTTCCACTTATGCCCGAAAGTTCCTCATCATTCCAACCAGCAAGCTCACGATAGACCGGAGTAACCCTTCTGATGATGTGCAGGTTCTCCGGGAAGTTGGTCAACCTCTCTCCGTTTATTGTATATTCTGTTGCGACTGGAACGGAGCTCATTCCGGAGAGGACATCAAGCTTGGTTAGAGCGAGCTCTGATACCCCGTTTATCTGGCAAGCATATTTCAGAGCAACAAGGTCAAGCCAGCCGACTCGCCTCGGTCGCCCAGTGGTCGAACCGAATTCGCCCCCTCTTTCCCGCAAGCGTTCAGCCTTCTTCTTACAGGTGATCTCCGTCGGGAATGGCCCCTCTCCAACCCTTGTTGTGTAGCATTTCGCCACACCTATTACCCTGTCAAGAAGGTCGGGTGGAACACCTGTTCCGTTGAATATCCCTCCGACGGTGCAAGAGCTCGATGTTACATACGGGTATGTGCCAAAGTCTATATCAAGTAGTGCCCCTTGGGCGCCTTCGAAGAGCACGCTTTCCCCATTTTCTACGCTTTCGAGCAGCATAACCCTTGTGTCGGTCAGAAGCGGAATGATTGTCTTTGATGCCTCTATTATCTGCTCGACGAGCGGTTCTGGGTGGATATCTTCCATTTCAAATATTCCAGGGAAGGAGTTTTTTTTCTCATTGTAGATAAATTTTATTTTTTCGAGCATTATCTTGGGTTGGAGGAGGTCATACATCCTAATGCCGACTCTGTCGATTTTGTCTGTATAGGATGGTCCTATTCCTTGGCGGGTCGTGCCGATATGTCGTCTCCGTTCCTGGTAGGTGTCCTGATATTTGTGGTATGGCAGAACGAGGAAAGCAGAGAATGAGATAAAGAGTCTATTTTTTGTTTCGATGCCGTTTCTCTCGAGTTTTTCTATTTCCTCAACGAGTGTAAACGGGTCGATGTTCACACCACGGGCTATGATGCATTTTTTGCCGGGGTGCAGTATTCCTGATGGAACGAGGTGAAAGACAAACTTGGTATCATCTGATACAACTGTATGTCCGGCGTTTGCGCCACCGGAGAAGCGCACGATTGTGTCGAAATCGCTGGCGATAGAATCGATTATCTTTGCCTTCCCCTCATCTCCCCACTGGAGCCCCAAAACCGCTGTATTCATCCTTTCTCTCCGTTCACTATTCTATATGTTGTGTAAGCGAAGTTTATATCCTCTTCCCTGCCAAAAGCCTCGAGTATTCTGTCTGATAGCTCGCTTTCGACGCTCCTTCTTTTGCGAGCCTCAACAAGGAATCTACCCCAGAGTTGGACACCGGAATCTGTTACCTTGAAGTAGACTGTCGGTGTTAGGACGCTATACTTTGCCCCTAACATCTGCTCTGCTTTGTGGAACGCCTTTTTTGCCTCTGCAGTTATCTTTTCCTGATGTTCGTTTAGTATATCCTCGAGGATTTTAGCGGCTCGTCTCCAGTTGCTCTCGAAGGTTATGAGGAAGCTTATCTCGTCCCAGATAAACGGGAAGGTTTTTGTGTAGTTAATTGTCTTTTTGGTGAGTATCATTGATGTTGGCAGAAATACAACCCTTCCCGTGCTTTGTTCTCCACCTGTCCAGTTGCCTATCTCGAGAACTGACACCTGTAGCATCGAGATGTCCACGACATCCCCTTTTATACCGTCGAGCTCTATCCTGTCGCCGAGTGAAAGCGGTTTGGCAATGACCAGATACAGCCAGCCAAGGATGCCAGTGAATATGTCTTTCAAGGCAATTGCAACGCCCGCTCCAAAGAGTCCAATGATGGTCGATAGGTTCCCGATGAATTCTGCCCAAACTGAACCGATAAGCATTGCCCCGACGATGAAGAAAAAGAGGTATAGTTTCCTCGTTGTAGAGCGGCGGCGGACAGGTTCCTTTACATACCTGCTGACCACTCCTTTGAGGAGATGGGCAACGAGTATCAGGGTAACGGCGATGATGACGGAGGAGAGTATCTTTGTGTAGATATGGTATTCCCAGGAGGGGCTCATCCCCGCTCCTTCTTTATTCCATACTCCTGTATCTTCTGATAGAGAGTATTCCGATGTATTCCCAGAATCTCTGCTGCTTTTGAGATATTGTAGTTGCACAAGCGGAGGATATATTCGATATGTTGTTTTTCTATCTCTTTGAGGGAGAGGTTCTCTGCGCCCTTCTCGAGAGGAGGGAGATCCTCCTCTGTGATAACATCTCCACGGGATGTAGCAACGGCGTACTCTATTGCGTTTGCGAGCTGACGGATGTTCCCGGGAAAGCTTGAGGTTTCAAGCTTCTTTATAGCAGAAGGTGTAAAACCGCTGACCTTTTTCTTGTCCCTTTTTGAGAATCTCTCAAGGAAGAATTTTGCCAGTGGGAGTATGTCCTCTCTTCTTTCTCTGAGAGGGGGGATCTTTATGTGAATGACATCGAGCCGCCAGAAGAGGTCCTCACGGAAGCGAGCCTGAGCAACGAGTTCTCTTATATCCCTGTTCGTCGCTGAGATGACCCTGACCGATGAGTGCATCTGCTTTCTACCACCCAGCCTTCTGAAGCTCCCGTCCTGGAGGAAGCGGAGGAGCTTTGCCTGAAGCGGAAGCGGAAGCTCGGTCACCTCGTCTAAGAAAAGTGTTCCACCATCTGCCTCCTCGAATATCCCAGGCTTTTCTCTCTCTGCCCCGGTAAATGCGCCCTTCTCGTACCCGAACAGCTCGCTTTCTAAAAGCCCCTCAGGGATCGCAGCACAGTTCACAGGGACGAATGCTCCATCCTTCCTTGGTGAAAGCTTGTGAATGAGCCTTGCGACCATTTCCTTGCCGACCCCTGTTTCCCCCTCAAGCAGGATACTTGTCTCTGTCGGTGCGACACGGGAGACAAGGGAAAGGATATGTCTCATAGCAGGTGATTGGCAGATGAAGTAGTCTGGCAGCGAGATTGCTACCTCCTCTACCTTCTTTATATCCTCCCGTGAAAATAGCAGTTCGGATGAGCTTTTGAGTATCTCGAGGAGATGTTTCAGGTTCACAGGCTTCTCGATGTAATCGACTGCTCCGCTCTTCATTCCATCGACGGTGGATGGGATATCCCCATACGCTGTTATAACGACAAACACAGTGTGGGGGGAGATCCGTTTCATCTCCTTTATAAACTCCACACCGTCTCCATCGGGGAGCCTGCGGTCGACAAGGGCGATGCCGACATATTGATTGGAGAGGATGTTTTTCGCTTCGGCGAGTGTTCCTGCCTCGAAGATAGGATATTCGTTCTCTTTCAGGAAACCGGAGAGAAGTTCCCTCTGGAGCTTCTCATCATCTATTATAAGGACGGGAGTGTTCATTCTATTCCCATACCCCCGGGATTTTCTCTCCACAGTATGGGCACCTTCCATCCTTTATGAGGTTCTTCTCTATCCAGAAGCCTCGCCGGACAACAAGCTCCTTGCCACATTTTGGGCAGTATGTCGTCTCGTATTCTGTGCCGGGGACATTGCCGATATAGACATACCGGATCCCGACCTCTTTTGCTATTTCCCTCGCACGCAGGAGTGTTTTGAGCGGTGTCGGTGGACGGTCGGTCAGCTTATAATGGGGGAAGAACCTGGAGAAATGCAGCGGCACATCGGGGCCAAGGTTGTCGTATATCCACTGGCAGAGCTTCCTTATATCATCCTCGGAGTCATTTCCCCCTGGGATGATAAGGTTTGTTATCTCGACAAATACGCCCTCCTCGAGTGCGATCTTGATGCTTCTCTGCACAGGGGCAAGTTGTCCCTTGACATACTCCTGGTAGTAATCCTCCGTTATTCCCTTCAGGTCAATATTTGCTGCGTCGATGTATTTGCAAAGCTCTCGCAGGGGCTCCTCGTTTATGAATGCTGCTGTCACCCAGATGTTCTTTAGCCCCTCTTTATGTGCGAGCTTCGCTGTCTCGAGCATATACTCGTAGAATATCGACGGCTCGGAGTAGGTGTATGCGATGGATGAGCATCCGGTGGTCTTTGCCTGCCTGACGACCTCCTCTGGTGGGAGGTTATAGTGAACAGCGTCCTCCGGCTTTATCTGTGAGATAGTCCAGTTCTGACAGAAGATGCATCCGAGGTTGCAGCCGGCTGTTGCAATCGAGAAAGCCTTTGTCCCCGGCAGGAAATGGAAGACCGGTTTCTTCTCTACCGGGTCGATGTGCACGGCGACAGGCTTGCCATAGACAAGCGTCCGCAGGGTGCCACCTATGTTTGCTCTTGCTCCGCATATCCCTCGTTCACCCTCAGGGATTGTGCACTCCCACGGGCAGAGACGGCACTTCACAGCACCATTGGGGAGCTTGTCATAATACATTGCCTCCCGAAGGGAGAGGTCGTGGTCTCTCACCCACTTCTCCGTCAGTTTCCCCGACGATACTATGCCCGCCTCGAGCTTCTCCTTAGCGGGTTTTATGTATGTCAGGAGCGAGAACATGGCAAGCAAGAAAAAGCAAGAACCGAGGATAAGAGCAATTGACCTTTTCATACCCCTTCAAGATAGCAAACTTTTGGAATTTTTCAAGGGGTAAGATTGCTTTTAATCTCGTTGCACAATCTTTTTGCCTCGGGGATAGAGGAAGCCTTCTCGAGATACCGAATAGCCTCCTGCCGTTCTCCCTTCTGGTATAGAAGTGAACCGAGATAGAAGCTTAATACGGGTTCGTTTGGGGAGTGGGAGAGTGCTTGTCGAAATAATCTCTCCGCATCGTCGATTTCCCCCTCGTTTATCCTCACGATGGCAAGGTTTACGATAGCAGGGATAAAATCGGGGTGAAAGGCGACTACCCGCTCAAACCGCTTCCCTGCAATATATGGTTTCCCACCTTTGAGCGCCTCGACGCCACGATTGAACTCCGAGGTGAGAAAGAGCTCGAGAGCAATGAACCCGACGATGACAACAGCAGAAAGCAGAGCGGGGATATACCATTTCTCTTTGAGAAACGGTGCGTGGACCAGAAGAATCCCAATGACCGTTCCTGCATAGGCGATGCTATTCCCCGGTAGAACAATATGGAGCAGATTGGATGCAATCTCCGTGTTCGTGATGAGAAAGCCTGCTGTGAAGATGGGGATGAGTATGTATTTCTCTTTTCCTGGTATGTGGTCGAAGTATATCCCGGAGAAAAGAAGCACCACTGGGAAGAGGAGGTAAAGCATCCTCCAGGTGTCTGTAACGAACGGGATCGGGACCAAGGCAAAGATTATGAAAAAGAGCATCCTCATAGAAGCTCTTTCTGCTTTTGAGATTCCTCCGATGAAGGATAGCCAAAGAAGTCCGAATGTCCCGAAAAGCAGTCTCGGTGCAGCTCCTCTTGTTAGAGAGATATTTACCCAGTTAAAGGGTAGAGACTCCGCGCTTGTGTGGTAGATTGCGATATATGCTGTAAGTGGAAGGATTGAGCAAAGAACGGTTTTTTTCAGCGGTTCGTGGTCGAAAAGTTTCTCCCTTCCCCTGTCGAGGAAATAGAACATCGGCAGGACGAAGAGAGCTGATTCCTTAGCAAGGACAGCGAATGTTAGGATAACCGATGCAGCAAAGAGCCTATCCTCTTTTATTGTCAGAAAGGCTGCCAGAATCAGCAGATACGAGAGCGGATCGACAAGGATAGGATGTTGGAGATTGTAAAGCACAACATCGGAGAGGGCGAAGAGAGCAATTACAATGCCGGATGCAGTGGGTGACACCCTGCATCTTCTCAGGAAGATATATCCAAGGGCAAGGAGGAGGAAAAGGGAGACGGAGCTTACCACACGAAAGCCGGTCTCGTGTTGGAACGGCAGGAAGTGGACTATCAGCGGGGCAAGCAGTCTGTTTGAGTACGGTGCCGGCGCATCAGAAGAGAACGGGGATTCGGATACAGCAAGATATGCCCTGCCATCGTTTGTTATCCCCCTGTATGGGAAGACGAAAAGCTCAACTGTTATCAGAGTGAGGCAGAGCAGAACGGCAAACGGTATCTCTCTTTTCGATAGAGGGGTCATACCTTGAGGATATTGCGCAGCCTCGTTGTGAAATTCTGGAAGCATTTTATCGTCTCGTAATATTTTTTCGATGTATTCTCGATATGCCCGCCGAGCGTTCCAAACAGTTTTTCGAGATACCCTGTCTCATGCTGAAGAGAGGAGAGTTCCTCGAGAACAGCCTTAACATTCTTTTCCAACTGATATCCCTTTATGCCAACGGATATTGTCTGCAGGTAGGCTAGGAATGTCGCCGGGGAAACAGGAATCACTTTTCGCTGGAGGGAGAACTCGTAGATGTCCTTCTCTGGACCGTGGACGAGAAGCTCATAATAGACATTCTCTGCTGGGATATACATAAGAGCGAAATCGACGGTTCCTTCGTTTGGCTTTATGTACTTCCTCGATATTGCATCTATATGGTTGTAGCTGTCCCTGAAGAAGCCTTTCCTGGCTTGTTCCCTTTCCTTCTCTTCGGTCGAGGCAAGCATCTTTTTGAAGCTCTCCAGGGGAAATTTGGAATCGACAGGGATTATTCTGTTTCCTAAGAATATTGCCGCGTCGACGGTTTCTCCCGATTGAAACCTGTGTTGGAACTCATAGAAACCCTTCGGTATAACCGACGAGATGAGGTTCTCCATTAGGAATTCGCCCATACCTCCGCGGAGTTTTGGAGAGGAGAATATCGCGTTTAGTTCGTTTACCCTCTCATTCAGTGAGTCCAGGTTTTCCAGTTTTTCCTTCAGGGTTCCGAGGCTCTCGGATACACGGTTCGTTATGAGCGCTGTCTGGTTCATCCTGTCGGAGAGATTGCGCTCAAGCGATTCCAACTGGGCTTTTAGCACATCGGCTTTCTCTCCCCCTTGTCCTCCTTTTAGCATAAATATCACTGCCAGAAGCAGCGCAATAACAATGATGAGGAGTATTATTGTTGCCATAATCATTCCCCCCTATCCGTTTTCTTGAAGAAATCTATGCTCTTTTTTAGACCTGACTTAAAGTCTGTGATAACGGAGTATCCCAGCAGTTTTTTTGCCTTTGATATGTCTGCCAAGGAGCGCCTGACATCTCCTGGTCTCTCAGGGAGATATACCTTTTTTGCCTTCTTTCCGACGATTGATTCGATCGCTTCGACAAGCTCGTTTATCGTGGTTTCTACCCCAGACGCTATATTTATTACTTCCCCAGAGATGCCATCGGCTTTTGTGGCGAGGATGTTTGCCATAACGACATTATCAACAAAGGTGAAGTCTCTTGACTGTTCACCATCGCCAAATATGGTCACCGGGTTGCCATGCAGGATGCTCGTTATAAATTTCGGGACAACAGCCGAATACTGGCTTGTGGGGTCCTGGTTTGGTCCGAAGATGTTGAAATACCGAAGGATGACCGAGTCCACCCCGTAGACATTGTAGAATACTTTTGCGTAATATTCGACGGCAAGCTTGCTCGCAGCGTACGGGGAAAGGGGAGCAGGCATAAGGCTTTCCTTCTTGGGAAGAATGTCCGTGTCGCCGTATACCGATGATGATGAGGCGATAATGATCCGCTTTATCGGGAAATCTTTTGCTGCCTCGAGTAGATTCAGGGTTCCAATGAGATTAACATTATTTGTTGTAAGTGGGTCTGCCACCGAGCGCGGAACAGAAGGGAGTGCCGCCTGATGGAGGATGTAGTCTATACCATCCAGTGAACGCATAACGGTGAACACATCCCGGATGTCTCCCTCGACAAGCTCGATATCTTCCTCGAGCCCTGCCAGGTTCTCGCGCCTGCCGGTGGAGAAGTTGTCTAATATGCGTACCTCTTCTCCGCTCTCGACAAGGTATCGCGCTATATTTGAGCCGATGAAACCACCTCCACCTGTTATAAGGTAGCTTGACATGTGTCCCCCTTCATTTTCCAAGGAGTTTACGGTATATTTCTTCCAGTTCAGCTGTGATCTTTTTCCAGTTGTACCTTTTTGCATCCTCCTTGTTGTTCGTTGAGATTTCTTTTCTTAGGTTCTCGTCTTGCAGGAGCAGTGAGATTTTTTCGGCAAGTTGGTCCGACTTTTTGGGCTCGACGAGGAACCCGTTTTTGCTGTCTCTGATAACCTCTGACATCCCACAGGTATCTGTCGTTACTATCGGCAAGCCGGATGCCATAGCCTCAAGTATCGCTATACTCATACCCTCCCTGAGGCTTGGTAGAACAAATATGTCCGCTGCCGCCATATACTCCGGGACTAACTCGTTTTCCACCCTCCCCACGAAGGTTATCTGTTTTTCTATATTCAACTCCCTTACAAGGGTCCTCAGTTTCTCTTTTTCTTCCCCACTGCCGACGATGAGTAGCCTTGCCTCGGGGTGTGTTTCGAAGACGGTTTTCATCGCCTTTATGAGGTATTTTACCCCTTTGACAGGACGCAGTGTTCCGATGAAGAGGATGATCTTCTCATTGCTCTTTATACCCAGTTTCTTTCTGGAGTTCTGCCTCGATATACCCTCGAACCGAGAGAGTTCTACTCCGTTTGGGACGATATAGACCTCCCTTTTGTACATATCAAGTAATCTTTTTCTCATATCCTCTGTCAGTGCGACAACGGCGTCCGCGTTTTTTGATACAATCCTCGTTACAGTTTTTTTGTGTTTCCAGCTGGAGTAGACATCTGTTCCCTGCGCGCAGACGATGTACGGTTTCCCCAGCAGTTTCTTTGACACAACTCCTATTATCCCTGACCATATGTCCTGACAATGGATTATGTCAGGATTGATTTCGGCTATCTTCTTCAACGCGCCCAGTCGGAAGAGCCAGTTTGTAAGCCTTCTTTGCCTGAGCCGGTTGCTCACTCGGTGGATGTATATTCCATCCGTTGTTTCCTCTTTTGGCTGCCTGCTGTCGCGGATGGTTATTATGTGAACCTCGTGACCTTCACTTATTAGATGCTTTGCGAGATGGTGTGTAGCTACCTCCGTTCCTCCGATGTGCACTGGGAGGAAACCGTATATGACGAAAGCGATTCTCATTTTACGGAGCGGTGAAGACGCTGTTGCGATGTCTCCTTTCTGTTGTTAGTTATCGCTATAGCTTCAGGTATCACACACTTGTCCCCTCCTACCTTCAGGAATTTCCTTTTTCAGGGCTGGGTTGTTGCCAAATACCCCTTCGGAGGTTGTATTCAACCTTGAATATTCTTCCTGTGTCCTTCCCCCTCTCTTGAGATTAAAAGAATCTCAGCAATAAGTTTTTTACGGGAGCTGGTATATCTATCTTCTCAAGGATGTATCTTGTGTCCTCGCTGAATATCCCCTCTCTTTTTGCAACGATGTAGGAAAGAGCAAGCAATAATGCTGATAATATAATTCTTACCGGGAGGCTGTCAACGGATATTACTACAAGAAGGACAAGCAAAGCCGGTAGTATCTGCGGATAACCGTTCCAGACGCTTATCCCTGTATGTTTTTTTATGAGCCATACACAGATGCTTGTGGCGAGAAGGAACGATATTCCTGTTGCGACAGCGGCACCTGTTATCCCCAAGCAAGGCACAAGCAGAAGGTCTAAGATAATATTTGCTATGCTCATAGAGACGGTTGCATACATTGCTTGTTTGGTAAGCTTATGTGTCGAAAATATAGGAGAAACAGGATACCATATAATCCGTGGTGCCACAACAAACACAAGAATTGCGAATGTAATGCCACCCGTAGTAAATTCCCTGCCAAAGATGGAGAGAATTTCCCTGTGAAACATAAGAACAACTCCCAGAGCGACTGACCATGCAAATCCAAATACAGGGTTTATCTTTTCAATATACTGTTTAAGAAGCTTGTCCTTCTTCTCGAGGTGGAGGGTTGTGTAAATCGGATATGTGATAGATATGGTCAGGGAAGGGATGAGGGCGAGGTATTCGAACAGCTTGTAGTAGAGTGAATAATAGCCAACCATATCCTTGGGAAGGAAATTATTTATCACGAATATGTCGATGAAGTTGAGGATGTACCCTGAGATACTGGAGATGAAAAGGGGGACAGCAAAGATAAGTATCTCCTTTGTCCAGCTGGGTGAGAACTTGAACGGTAAGAACCGTCCGATGTAGAAGAGGAAAGGCACAGGAAAGATGGCTATCTCTGCAACGGTTATTATCCATAGGATACTCGTTAGCTCTCCCCTTATCAACCCAGATGAGAGAAGAGCAAGGAGCATAAGCTGGATGAGCCGAGAAGCGGGAGGGAGAAAAGAATAGAAGAGAAATTTGCTATCCGTTTGGAAGAAGCGCAGAAGTATCTGATTTGCCGATGAGAAAAAGCAGTAAAGTGGGAAGAGCAGGATGACGGAAAGCCCCGAACTGGTGAAGCCAACGTAGCTTGTCACCTTCCCGCGAAAGGCAAGAAAGAGAGCGAGAGCAACAGAAAGGTTGATGAGGAAGAGGAGGAAGATAGAGGAGAATGTTTTCTGAAAACCTCTTCTCTCAAGCATCTCCTCCTTGCCAAATCGGACGACAGCCGATTGTGTCCAGCCGAGTAGAATACTTCCAAGGGAAGTGACCATAAGAAACAGGTTTAACCTTCCGTAGTCGGCAGGCGAAAGGATATGTGTTATGATAAGGAGGCAACCGAAACCGACAAGCGCCTTCAGTATTGTCCCAAGGACAACAAAGGCATAGTTCTTGAAGGAACTCTTTATATCATCTATTACCATTATCCTCCGGCAAGTTCCTCTATCGCTTCTTTCAGTTCTCTCTCTCGTCTCTCCAAGGGGAACCTGTTCCTTATCCGCTCAATCGGTTTGTGCGGATCAAGCTTCATCGCCTGCAGGATCGCATCTCTCACAAGCCTTGCGTCCTTCTTTTTGACGATCGCTCCCGTGTCACCTATGACATTTGGGATTCCTCCTGCCGATGAGCCGACAGGGATGCATCCGTGCAACATCGCCTCGCACAGAGCGTTCGGCATACCCTCTGCCAACGATAGCTGGCAGTAAATCTTTGCTCGTTTCATATAACGAGATACCTTCTCTTGGCTGACAGGACCTGTGATTTCGAGATTTTCTGGAATATCCTTGATGAGGCTTTCAACGAGCTTCCTTCTTACGCCGACTAACACGAACCTGTATCCCGGCATAATGCCGGCAGTCTTTACGAAAAGGTCGTGCCCCTTTATTAAGAAATCTCTCTTCGTTGGAGCGAAACCAACGGAGAGAATAGTATTCTCCTTCTTTCTTATATCATTTTCGGAGAGGTGTGGGGAGCTGTATCCGTTGTAGACGACCTTCACCTTTCCTTTTACACTCCCAACAAAGTTCTTGAACCCCTGTATAAGGGTCAGTTTATTGGTGAATGTTTCTTTTTTGTGGATAAGAGAGTCATCCTTAGGCAGGAGAAGGTCTGTATGTTTTAGGGAAAGGCGAGCAATAGCTCCCCTTATTGGGTTGTTGTAGACACCGTATCCCAGTTCAGGAATATGCACTGCATCGTATCCACCTATAACAACAGCAGTCTTCACTCCGAAGAGCTTCCCGAAAACAGTTATCGGAAGTGAGTGAAAGTCTATGAAGTAATAGAAGATAACATCGTATTTCCTGCCGTGAAGAACGAGCCAGAGAAAGAGCTGAATAAGTTTTATCGGCAGGAGGAACCGGTTCGGATAGCGGAAACGGATGCTGTCGAGCTTGAAATGCCGCCGGAGGATTTCCTCATCCTTCCTTATGAAGGTTGAATCAGATATCTTTATGAAGAGTATCCGCATAGACAGCTCTGGATAACCTTGCTTACCCTTTCTGAGACCTGCTTCCAGGAGTTCTTCTCGGCAAGTTTCCTGCCGCGTTCGCCCATCTCTTTGCAAAGGTTAGGTTGGGAGAGAAGTGAGATGAGCTTCTCCTTTAACCTTTCTCTATCGCCGAAGCCAACGAGGTATCCTACTCCCTCTTTTTCGATAAACTCATACCCCTTCACCCGTGTCGCGATAGTAGGTTTCCTGCAGGCTAAGTATTCGAGAAGCTTTAGTGGTGAGAGACCGATCGCCTCCATCCGTCTATTCTCCACAAGAGCGAGGCAGACATTTGAGATATTCACTATCTCGACCACCTTCTTTTGCGGGAGATGACCCAGAAGGAAAGCGTTGTTTGGGAAAACAGCGGCATACGACTTATAAGCCTTAAACTTTTCCCCATCTCCTGCTATTACAAACCTCAGATTGTGGAAGCGGAGAAGGAGCTCGGGCAGTATATCGAAGACCATCTCGAGGTTCGTCCAAGGAGCGAGGTTACCGACAAATGTTATTATCCTGTCTGTTTCCTTGAAGCCGTATTTTTTCCTGAATTCGAGAATGCGCTTTCCACTGTACGGTTTGAAGAGCGAAGTGTTGACACCGTTTCTTATGACGGTTATCTTTTTCTCCTCGATACCGCGGGAGATAAGCTTCTGCTTGATCCCTTCTGTTACCGCTATGATGTGACAGGCTTTCCTTGCGGCGAACTTCTCGACAAGCCGAAAACCGAGAACGAATAGATGTGAGATAATCCCCCTGTCAGTGCTCTTTATCTCCTCCGAGGGGATGCCGTTCACCTCGTATATGATTTTCTTTCCAAATACCCAAGCAGGGATGAGAGCAGAGATAAGGGCAAAATGGTTCCTTGTGTAAATAATGTCGTGTTTTGGTGCCTCGAAGAGGAGTATAAAAAACAGCTTTACTATGCCGATAATGAAAAATAAGGAGGTGAAAAATTTACTCCTTTTCCGGAGGTTGTCCGACAGCCGTATATACCGTCTGGCAAAGGAGTGTGCTGTTCTCTTCGACGAGGGAGTGATGAGTGTGGTATCGATTCCAAAGGAGGAGAGGTTCGTTACGACTTCTCTTATATGTATTGTTCCGCCTATCTCCTTTGAGATGTCAAGGAGGGCAAGATAGAGTAGCCTTACTCTCTTTTTCATACTGGGTTTCAATATAAGCTCTGGTGATGGTTAATCAATCAAAAAATTGCTTGATTTTTCCTTAAGAAATGGTAAATTTGAACGCTTTTTGGAAGACGATTATGAAGACACTTAAGGGAATAGGAGCATCCGAAGGGATAGTTATAGCTCCTGCTTATGTTATCAGACGGGATCTGATTACTGTTGATAAGCGAACCCTTGCAGATGCGGAGGTGGAGGAGGAGCAGGAGCGTTTTCGGAAGGCTGTTTCTATTACCAACACTCAGCTTGAAGAAGCCAGGGATAAGCTTGCTGAGGTTATGGGTGAAGATAAAGCCCGTATCATTGAGGCACAGATACTGCTTCTGAATGAGCCTGTTATAAAGGATATAGAGAAAAAGATTGCTGAACTACGGTTAAATGCAGGGCATTTGGTCGTTCATTATTTGAGTCCGTTTCTTGAGACTGTTCCTTGGGGTGGCAGGCTTCGGGGGGATATGGAGGATCTGCTTTGTAGGTTGCTCTCCAATCTTGAGGGTGTTGGCGAGAGAAGGGGTATCGAGGAGCCGGAGACCGAGTCTGTGCTTGTCATAGAGCGGCTTGCACCGTCTGAGACAGCAAGCCTGTTCCACGGGAAGTATAAGGGGATAGTAACGGAGAAAGGAGGACCTACCTCCCATGTCAGCATTATGGCTCAAACGATGGATATCCCCGCCGTTGTGAGCGTTCAGGATGCTGTCTCAGAGGTTAACACAGGGGATATGCTCATACTCGACGGCAAGCATGGTATGGTTTATGTAAACCCGCCTGATGAGGTAATAGAGCGGTTCCGCAAGATTCAACAGAGGACAGAGCTCCGCGAGGAGAAGCTACTCTCGTTTATTCCGCTTGCCGGCCAAACGAAGGACGGTCAGCAGATAACCGTCTCCGCCAACATCGAGATACCGGAGGAGATCGACATAGTCAAGAAATACAACGCAGAAGGGGTCGGGCTTTTCCGCACGGAGGTGCTGTATATCAGCCGAAATTCGCTGCCGACAGAGGAGGAGCAGAGGGAGATTTACTCATTTGTTGCAAGGGAGGTATACCCCAACTCTGTCATTATAAGGAGCTTCGATTTTGGTGGTGATAAGGTTGTTCCTGGGATAAGCTTTCCGCTCGAAGCGAACCCGTTTCTGGGCTGGCGGGCAATAAGGATAGGACTTGATGTTCCAACCCTTTTCCTGACACAGATGAGGGCGATACTTGCTGCCTCGTACCCCACTAGGAACATCAAGATAATGATTCCTATGATATCCGATATTGATGAGCTCAAGGAGGCAAAAGAGCTCCTCGAGAAGGCAAAGCAAGAGCTCACTGATAAGGGTATTCCGTATGATGAGGATATCCGGTTCGGGATAATGGTTGAGGTCCCTTCTGTCGCAATAAGGGCGAGGGATTTTGCGGAAGAGGTTGATTTCTTTAGTATTGGGACGAATGACCTTACCCAGTATACACTTGCTGTCGATAGGGGAAACGGGAAGGTGTCAAGGCTTTATCAACCGTTTCATCCTGCTGTATTAAGGCTCATTCGTGACACTATTTCGGGTGCCCACAGGAACAAGATATGGGTCGGTGTGTGCGGAGAGATGGCGGGCGATCCTTGGGCAACCCCACTGCTTCTGGGGCTTGGTGTTGATGAACTTTCTATGCCACCGAGAAAGCTGCCGGTTGTTAAGGCGGTTATGCGGGCACTCTCCTATCGGGACTGCTCAAGATTAGCAGGACAGGTGCTTGGGATGAAGACCGCTGCAGAGGTAAAAAACCTTATCAGAGAGTTCCTGGAGAAGCATCTCCCGCAAGAGATATTTTCTCTTGTTGTGAACAGTGGATATAATTAAAACGGGATATCGTCTTCTGTTGAATCGGAGGGGGGAAGTTCCTCCTGTCCCTCCCCTGTTTCTACTGGAGGTTTCTTGTCCAGCATTTTCAGCCCGTAGGGGAAGCCAACTATCTCGGTCCGGTAGTGGCGCACACCGTTTGAATCCTCCCAAGTGTTTGTTCTGATTCTTCCCTCCACGAGAACGAGGCTCCCCTTGTGCAGGTAATCCTTTGCCACCTCAGCTTGTCTCCCAATGAATACAACATTATGCCAGTCTGTTTCCCGGATGCTGTTGCCGTCCTTGTCACGGTAGACATAGTTAGTGGCGAGGCTGAATGTGGTGATGGGAAGACCAGATGGGGTGAAGCGCTGTTCCGGGTCGTTGCCAAGCCTGCCGATCAAGATCGCCTTATTGAACATATCTCCTCCTTCTGTTGATTGCTTCATCTATGATTCTTTCTACGATGTTGTCGAAACTCATTCCGATAGCAGCCGCAGCCTTCGGCACAAGAGAATGTGATGTCATCCCTGGGAGACTGTTTATCTCGAGAAAGTAATAGTTCTCTCCATCGTACCTTATGTCTGCTCTGGCGTACCCGCTGCAGCCGATTGCTGTGAAGGCTCGCCAACTGTCCCTCTTAAGCGACTTTGCCACTGCTTCTGGGATCTTTGCTGGGGCAATATATTCTGTCAAACCGTCCTGGTACTTGTGCTTATAGTCGTATAACCCCCCTTTTGGAACAATCTCCAGCGGTGGTAGAACGGTCTCCCCGACAATACCCACGGTTAGCTCCCTGCCGGGTATATACTCCTCAACAATAGCTTTCTTGCCGTGCTTGAAAGCAAGATGAAGTGCGTCCAGAAGGGAAGAGCTATTCACGACGAAGCTCCCACCAATGGTGGAGCCTTGGGAGTTTGGTTTAACGAAGAGCGGATAGTGAAGATGCGATACTTTCTCGCTTATTACTGCTCTGTTATCGTCTATCCCGATTATAGACCAGGGAGGTGTTGGTATCCCGAGGTCCTGAAATATCCGCTTGGTTAGCTCCTTGTTCATACAGATACTACTTGCCATCATCCCGGAACCAGTGAACGGGATGCCAACTGTTTCAAGGTAGGCTTGAATGTGTCCATCCTCGCCGAGCGTCCCATGGTATCCGATAACAACGAGGTCAAACCTTTCAAGCGTGTCGGGTGTCCTCATGAACTCACTCTCTGGTATGTCGAGGAGCGTGGCATTGTGTCCAAGCCTTTTGCAGGAGTTGAAGAGTGCTTTGCCTGTCTCTCGGGAGACATCTGCTTCTGGACTCGTGCCACCACAGACAACAAGGATATTTAGCCTCTTCATTACCACCTCAGAAGAACAGAGCCCCAGGTAAAGCCCGAGCCAAAGGCGACGAGAAGGATATAATCACCTTGAGAGAAGCTTTTCCTCGCATCATACATAGCCATCGGGATGGAGGCTGCCGAGGTGTTGCCGTATTTGTCTATCGTGACAACCACCCTCTCTTTTGGTATTCCAAGCCGTGATGCGACCGCCTCCATGATGCGGATGTTCGCCTGGTGGGGAATGAGCCATGCAACCTTCTGTGGGGGAACCTCCGACCTTTCAAGAACAGTCTTCCCTGCTTCGGTCATCAACCTGATGGCGAGCTTGAACACCTCATTTCCTCTCATAAATACCGTGTGCAGGCTCCCCTTGACCGTTTCTTCGCTTGCGGGAAGCAGAGAGCCACCTGCTGGCATGCGGATGAAGTCGCCGTAGAAACCGTTGGCGGAGAGCGTCCAGTCTAAAACCCCTTTCTCGCTATCCTCTGTTGGGGAAACAACGGCAGCTCCTGCACCATCACCGAAAAGGACGCAGGTTCCACGGTCGTTCCAGTTCATCACCTTGCTCAACTCCTCAACCCCGATGACAAGGATGTTCTTGTAGAAGCCCGACTTGATGAACGAATCGGCGATTGCGAGCCCGTAGATAAAACCTGTACACCCTGCTGAGAAATCGAAAGCGGGTATATCCTTCGTGCCAAGTTTATGGGCTACCAGGCAGGCAGTGGAAGGGAAAAGCATATCAGGACAGACTGTCCCAAGCAGAATAAGGTCAAGCTCCGACGCTTTCATACCCGCATTATCAAGTGCAACCTTTGCTGCCCTTGTGGCAAGCTCGGATGATGGCGTGTTTTCATCCGATACATGGCGTGTCTTAATCCCAGACCGAGTTGTTATCCACCCGTCGGAGGTCTCAACGATCTTCTCAAGGTCGGCATTGCTTAAAACCCCGTCGGGGACATAGGCTCCAATCCCCCTTATGTACGAGCGTACCATCTAATCTCACCTATCCTTCTGAGTATCCTGTGTCTTACCATCTTTAGAGTCAGGAGCACTGCGTTCTTTACTGCTTTTGCGTTTGAGCGTCCATGCCCAACGACAACGACACCGTTGACACCGAGAAGTAGTGCTCCTCCCTGCTCGGAATAGTCAAAGCGGCTTTTTATCTCCTCAAGGTTGCATCTGTCGGTATCCTCTTTCTTGTAAAAGGAGCTGATAACCTCGAAGATGCTCTCTGTGAACTTAAGTAGGATGTTTCCAACGAACCCATCACAGACGATAACATCAGCTTTACCTGTGAGGATATGTGTTCCTTCTATGTTCCCGATGAAGTTTATACCTTGGATTCTGCTTATAATCTGGTACGCAGCCTTCGAGGCGGTATTTCCCTTTGTTTCCTCCTCACCGATAGACAGGAGGGCGACCTTTGGATTCTCTATGTTTAGTATCTCCTTAGCGTATCCGGAGCCCATAAGTGCAAACTGTGCCAGCACCTCTGGCTGAGCATCCACCGTTGCGCCAGCATCAAGGAAGACAATGTCCCCTTCCTTGCTTGGCAAGTGTGTGAGAAGAGCAGGTCTTACCACACCAGGTAGCCTTCCAAGAGTTGCTACAGCGCCAGAGACAACAGCAGCAGTGTTCCCCATGGAGCAGAAGCCATCACCCTTTCCTTCCCTTAAAACCTCGAGCCCCCGCCCGATGGAGGAGTAAAGTAGCTTCTTGATACTCGTTGTCTTCTCTGCCATGGGAAAACCAGCATCGGCAGGAAGGAGGTTTACCCTCTCCTTCGGGTAGTCCAGCTTAGAGAGGGTCTCTCCTATTCTCTCCTTCTCCCCTGTGAGGAGGATGTCAAAACCCCCTACACTGTATAGGGCATCGATCGCGCCTTTCGTCACTACCTCACAAGGGGAATCTCCGCTGGATGCATCCACTATAATGCAGATCTTGTCAGCCATCACTCGATTTCTTTGACGCTTATCACCTGCCTACCGTTGTAGTACCCACAGTGGGGACAGATGTGATGAGCAAGTTTCAGCTGACGGCAATGAGGGCACACCTGAACTGTCGGAACGGTTATCTTCCAGTGGGTTCTTCTTTTTCGACTCCTCGACTTCGAGTGTCTCCTTTTCGGAAGAGCCATGCTATCTCCTTTCGTCCGTGTATATCTTCCACTTTCCGGGAGCTGTTCCTTGGCAGTCTTCGCTACATATAGGCATCATCGGGATAGAGAGTACGACAGTATCGTGTAGCTCGCTTTTTATCTCAACAACGGCGCCGTAGGGTGACGCCTGCACGACATCTTCGTCATCCAAGCATACCAGGGACGGAGCAGTGTTGACAAGCTCAATTACAAAGGAGAACCTTTCATCTATCCGATCCTCGAACGGCTTCAGACACCGAGAACAGGTGAGAATTACCTTTCCTGTTAACCTGCCCTGTGCGATTATCTTCCTCTCCAAGCGGGAGAAGTGAATAGAAACAGCGAGCGGCTCGGGTACCCCTACATCCTCTTTGCCGAGCCCCAGTTCCTCCGAGGTGACCTCGAAGTTCAGCTCGCTTTCGCCGAGTGGTATTTTGCTTATGTCTATCTTCATCGGTTATCAAACCTCCAATTTATCAAAAAGAAAAGATAAGTCAAGATTTTTGCCTTGACAAACGCCGTTTTACTGATAAAATGAACTCCTGTTCCCGATATTGGGTACTACAATAAAAGGGGGTGATGTTGAAAGAGTACGCCACAGAGGATATTCGGAATATTATGCTTGCTTCCCACAGCGGAACGGGTAAGACGACCCTTGTTGAAGCAATGCTCAAAGCGTCTGGAGTCATCTCCCGTATCGGTTCGGTTGAGCAAGGAAACACCGTCTCTGACTATCATCCGAATGAGATCGAACGGGGGAACTCGATCTACCTTTCCTTTATGCATATCGACTGGAACGGTAAGAAGATAAACATCGTTGACGCGCCAGGTTTTGCCGATTTTATTGGTGAGGTTATTGCAGGACTTAGAGCGGTTGACCTGGTGGTGTTGCCTGTCTCTGCACAGGCGGGCGTTGAGGTTGGAACGGAGATTGCTTGGGAGTATCTTGCCCAGAGGTGTGTTCCTGCCTTCTTCTTCATCAATAAGTGTGATAAAGAGCATTCGGATTTTGCATCTGCCCTGAAGTCGATACAGGACTCCTTTGGTGATAAGGCGGTTGCCTTTTCTGTGCCGATAGGTGAGGGAGAAGAGCTATCAGGCATCGTCGATCTCCTGAGGAAGAAGGCTTACAGGGTCGATGGGGAGGGTAGGGTAAGAGAGATTGATATACCTGATTCTATCGATGTTGACTCGCTTCATGAGACGATAGTGGAGCGGATTGCCGAGAGCGACGACCTCCTGTTGGAAAAGTATCTCGAGACAATGGAGCTTTCTGAGAAGGAGGTCCTTTCTGGGTTGAAGAAGGCGATACTTGCCAGGGAGATATATCCTGTTTTTGCTGGTTCTGCTGTGAGGAATATCGGGGTGAGGGAGATGTTGGAGCTCATTTCTAAAGCAGCTCCTGCTCCTTCTGACCTGCCTGCTGTCAGGGGGTACTCATCCCCTGATGAGGAGGAACCGAACACGGAGAGACATTTTTCCGTGGATGAGCCGGTATCGCTTTTTGTGTTCAAGACGCTCTCCGAGGCTCATGTTGGGGAGATTGCTGTATTCAGGCTTATCTCTGGTAAGCTCACACCTGGGGGTGACCTTTTTAACCCAGGCAAGAACTTTACCGAGAGGGTTGGTCAACTGCTCGTTGCAAACGGGAAGAAGAGAGAGGATGTTTCCTCTCTGTGTGCAGGGGATATCGGAATGCTTGTTAAGCTGAAGAACACAGTGACAGGTGACACCCTCTGTGATGGGGCGGCTCCGATCCTGTATCCCGCGATTGAGTTTCCGCCACCGCTCATAACGGAGGCGATTAAGCCCGCCAAGAAGGGTGAAGAAGATAAGGTCGCTATGGGGCTTTCCAAGTTGCATGAGGAGGACCCTACATTCCTCTTCCATGTTGACCCTGAGCTCAAGCAGACGATAATCGAGGGACAAGGAGAGATCCATCTTGAGACCGTGGTGCAAAAGCTCAAGGAGCGGTTCGGTGTCAATGTGGAACTGACTCGCCCAAAGATCCACTATCGTGAGACAATCAGGAAGAAAGCGGAGGCACAGGGCAAATATAAGAAGCAGACAGGTGGGCATGGGCAGTATGGAGATGTGTTTCTGAGGCTTGAGCCGTTGCCGAGGGGAGAAGGGTTCGAATTCCTCGATGAGATAGTCGGCGGTGTTGTTCCATCCAGGTTTATTCCTGCTGTTGAGAAGGGAGTCCGGGAGACGATGGAGGCGGGAGTACTTGCTGGATACAAGGTCGTTGATGTCAGGGTGACGCTGTTCTATGGCTCATATCATCCTGTTGATTCATCTGAATTGGCGTTCAAGGTCGCAGCATCGATGGGGTTCAAAAAGGCGTTTATGGAGGCAGATCCTGTTATACTTGAACCGATAAATGAGGTTACTGTTATTGTTCCGGAGGAGTTTATGGGGGATGTTATGGGAGACCTCTCCAGCCGTAGAGGAAAGATAGTTGGTATGGAGTCGCACGGGGCTTTCCAGAGGATAAGAGCTTATGTCCCTGCCGCGGAGATGTATAGGTACTCTATCTCACTTCGGGCTATAACACAAGGAAGAGGGATATTCCGGATGAAGTTTTCCCACTATGAAGAGGCGCCCCCTGATGTTATGCAGAAGATAATCGCCGAAGCTCAGACGGAGAAAGGAGGAAAGTAACTACCTAAGATAAACAGCCCTGTTTGTGTAGTCTAAGATCACGCAGTAGCGCCTCATAACTGAGTTCCCGATAACACCATATATCGGCTCGCCGAGCATAGAGGATAAGTTTGACAGGTCGATTGCTGCAAGCCTTACATCAGGTATTACCCTCCCACCTATCTTTACCTCTGCCAGGGTTATGACCTTAACCTCGCCCGCCGTTCCCTCTGCTCCGATCGCTGTGTCTATCTCCGCCGCTTCAAATTCCTCTTTCAGGGCAAATGTGTCGATGAACTCCGTCGATATGGCACTTTCCGATGCTCCTGTGTCGAAGAGGAACGGTCTTTTCACCCCATTTATCTCGCAGTCGACATATATGTGGTTCAGCCTTAGCTCGAACGGAATCGCATCTTCGCTCAGTTTTTCCGGTGGATCGGAGAAGGTTGCCTCTTTTTCCTTGAAGTAGAGAGTTACAAGGTAAGGCGAAAGGATGTCGTACCCTATAATGCCGGAGATAGGAAGCTTCGTTGCTTCTGCGAGGTGCGAGATGTCCATAACAATGAACATCTGTGGTTCCCTTGTGAGCCTTCCAATGGAGATGCTGTCAACCGTTACGAGCTTGAGCTCATCCATCTTTCCCTCATCTCCTACGCCGCCTGTCATGACGGGGAGGGGCATATCCTGCAACTTGAGTTCGAGGGAATCTGCTGTCTTTCTCCCGAGCACCGATGCCATAGCACCTGTGTCGATGATGAAGTTAAACGGTCCTTTCCCGTTGATATGGACAGGTATCGTGATAAGAAGCGAATCGGTCGTCATCTTAACACTGGCAAGCTCGCCAGCGCCCATACAGAAAGGTAAAGCGAGAAAGGAAACGATAAGGGGGACTGTAAAAGGGTATCTCATTGGTTCTTCTCCTTGAGATTTGGTTTTTGTCCTCTTATTATAATTTCAGAAGCACACAAGTCAATATATTAAAGAATGTTCTATATGACCTCCTCCATCTTCTTCGATAAGTTTATCGATGACAGATTTCATATCCTCTGGCAGAGGAGCCAGGAACTCGAGTTTTTCGTTTGTTATCGGATGTCGGAAGCTGAGCTTATGTGCGTGGAGAGCCTGTCTTTCTATGAGAGAGAGGAGACTCTTCGCCTCTGCTTTTGCCTCTGGTATTATCCCTGCAAGATGCGTTTCCCGACCACCGTACACAGGGTCTCCGAAGATGGGATGCCCGATATGTGAGAAATGAACCCGAATCTGGTGTGTTCTTCCTGTTTTGAGCCTTACTCGCACCAGGGATAGAAAGCTGAAGCGGGCTATGAGCGTATACTCTGTGTGGGATACCTTCCCGTTTGAAACGACAGCCATCTTCAGGCGGTTGTGAGGGTCGCGACCTATCGGGGCAAATATCTCCCCTTTATCCGGCACACCTCCCCAGATGACGGCGATATACTCCCTTTTGACCTCTCTTCTTCTTATCGCCTCTGCGAGGATGAGATGCGCCTTTGTATCCTTTGCCATAATCAGGAGCCCTGTCGTGTCCTTGTCGAGTCGATGAACAACACCAGGTCTGCCAGAGACCTTCTCGTCGGACAACCGCGTATGGTATAGCATAGCGTTGACGAGTGTTCCGGTTAGGTTGCCAGGAGCAGGATGAACGACCATACCCGCGGGCTTGTTCACTACGACGATATAATTGTCCTCATAAACAATGTCGATGGGGATATTCTCTGGTTTGTAGAACTGCTTGACCTCATCGGGTAGTTCGATTACCACCGTCTCGCCACCGTGAAGGATAAAGCCTGGCTTTGCCCCTTTACCTTCAACATATATCCTCTTTTCGCCTATCAGTTTCCTAACCTGTGAGCGCGATAGCCCAACTCCGCTCTCTACGACAAATAGGTCAAGCCTCTTACGCCCTATTATATTAGGTGCAACCTTCAGTTCTATCCTTTTCATCTTTCTCGATAAAGTTCGACAGCAAAAGCAATATTACCCCGATAGTTATGGAGGAGTCAGCCACGTTGAATGCGGGCCAACGCAGCTCCCCGATTCCGAAGTCTAAGAAATCGGTTACATAACCGAGAGCTATCCTGTCGCTCAGGTTTCCCAGTGCGCCGCCAAGGATAAGCATAAGCGATACATCGACAAGAGTGGAGCTCCTTTTGCTCTTGATATGATAGAGAAAGATCAGGGCAATCGCAGCGATGGAGACCGCAATATAGAAGTAGCTGCTCCCGAGCTGTGTTCCGAAAGCACCTCCTCTGTTTCTCACATTGGATATGGAAAAGAAATCACCCAGAACCCTCCTGGTAACATTTGGTGGGATAGAGTTCCTGACAAGCACCTTTGTTATTTGGTCGAGGGTAAGCACAGCGATAGGAAGAAGAGAAAGGACCGTTTTTTTTCTCATCAGGCGGTTTTCTTCTCTTTTTTGGTGACGAAAACGGGTTTTCCATTTCCCAGGATGAGATCTTTTGTGATGATACACTTTTCGATGTTCTCGAGTGATGGCAACTCGAACATAACATCCCGCATCCTCGTTTCGAGGATGGTTCTCAGCCCCCTGGCTCCTGTCTTCTTCTCGAGTGTCTGCTCTACCACGGTCCTCAGAGCCTCATCGGTGAATTCGAGCTCTACCCCCTCCATCTGAAACAGCCTCTTGTACTGTTTGACAAGAGCGTTTTTGGGCTTGGTGAGTATGTCGAGGAGCGCCGATTTGTCGAGGTCATCCAAGCCGACACAGACAGGGAACCTGCCGACAAGCTCGGGTATAAGCCCGTATTTCACAAGGTCGTCCGGCTCGACAAGATTGAGTACTTCCCCTGTGGAAAGGCTATCTATATCCCTTCTCTTGCTCTCGAACCCGATGGACTTCCTCGATAGCCTTCTCTTTATGATCTTGTCTAATCCATCGAATGAGCCGCCCGCAATGAACAGAATGTTCTTTGTGTCCACCTGGACAAACGCCTGTTCGGGATGTTTCCTCCCCCCTTGTGGGGGAACATTGGAAATTGTTCCCTCGAGGATTTTTAATAGCGCCTGCTGAACCCCCTCGCCGGAGACATCCCTGGTGATTGAGGCAGACTCGGACTTTCTGGTTATCTTGTCAATCTCGTCGATATATACGATCCCCACCTCGGTGCGGGAGACATCGTAATTCGCCGACTGAAGGAGCCTCACAATCAGGTTTTCCACATCCTCGCCAACATAGCCTGCCTCGGTCAGACTCGTTGCATCCCCTATTGCGAAAGGAACAGAGAGGTATCTGGCAAGTGTTTGTGCAATGAGGGTCTTTCCTGTTCCTGTGGGACCGATGAGCAGAATATTGCTCTTTTCCAACTCAACATCATCAGAGAGGACTGTCGAGCGTATCCTCTTGTAGTGGTTGTATACAGCGACAGAGACGGTCTTTTTTGCCTCCTCCTGCCCGATGATATACAAGTCGAGAAACTGTTTTATCTCCTCTGGGGTCGGGAGCCTGCCGTTCGCGAAATGCTCGAGTTTTAGTGCGTCTTCCTTGAGCATGGCGTTGCATACCCGAACGCAGTGGTCGCAGATGTAGACTCCAGGCCCCGCTATGAGCCTGTTGACCTCTGATGCCCGACGCCCACAGAAACTGCAACGCTCCTCCGCCTTATTCTCTTGCCTCACGCCTTTGCCTCCTTAACAGAATAGATCTTGTCTATTATCCCATACTCCTTTGCTTCATCAGGAGACATAAAATAGTTCCTTTCTGTATCCTTCTCTATCTGCTCTACTGAGCGTCCCGTGTGCTTTGCCAAGATCTTGATGAGATTTCTCTTGAGTGTTTGTAGCTCTTTCGTATGTATCTCGATGTCTGTAACTTGTCCCTGGACACCCCCCCAGGGCTGATGTATCATAATCCTCGAGTTGGGGAGAGCTGCCCTTTTGTTGGGTGCTCCTCCTGCCAGCAGGATTGCCGCCATTGAGGACGCCTGACCTATGCAAGTTGTTGCAACATCAGGCTTTACAAACTGCATCGTATCGTATATCGCCAGACCAGATGTCACATACCCACCAGGAGAGTTGATATAGAGGTGGATGTCCCTGTTCGGGTCCTCCGCCTCGAGGAATAACATCTGAGCTGTCACAAGGTTAGCAACATTATCATCGACCGTTGTCCCAACAAAGATTATCCTGTCCTTCAGGAGGCGTGAGTATATGTCGTAGGCTCGCTCGCCTCTCCCTGTTTGCTCAACTACTATCGGTATATACATTATTTCTCCTCCTTGGGGTTTTCTTCTGTTATCTCATCAACATTGCTGTTTTCGATTACAAAGTTCAGCGCTTCCTCAAGCTTAACCTCTTCCTCTATCTGCTCTAATTCTCCCGTCTTAGAGAGTTCAGCGAACAGCTTGTTCGGATCAACATTGTAGGATCTTGCCATCTGGTTAACCCTCTCTTCCACCGTCTCCTCTGGTGGTTCGATATTCTCCTTCTCGGCGATTCTGGCAAGCAGTATCTCCCTCTTGAGACGAAATATGATCTTTTCCTTCGACTGCTTGCGGAAGAGTTCCTTCTGTTCCTCTCTTATATATCCGCTTTTTACCATAGTTTCAGCCCTTTTCTCTGCCTCTGCCTCGATGAGTGACGGAGGAAGTTCGAACGGGTTAGCCTCGATGAGTGCTGCCACTGCGTCATCACGAAGCCGACGAATGGAACTTTCCTCTTTCCTCTTTTGTATCGACTCTCTTATTTTTTCTTTTAACTCCTTAATACTCTTGTAGTTGCCGATGGTCGCGGCAAACTCATCGTTCACTTCTGGGAGGACCTTTTTCTTTATCTCTTTCACCGTTATCTCGGCATACTCGGTTTTACCCCTTTTCTCGCCCTGAAGATCCTCGGGAAGATGAACCTTGAGCTTCCGGGTTTCTCCTGGGTGCGCGCCCAAGAGCCCACCAAATGTATCGAGGAGCTTCCCTCTCATAACGAGATTGTATTCGGTCGGCTTCTTCTCTCCTTCAGCTATGTAGTCGATGAGCAGGTAGTCTCCCTCCTCGACGATCTCCTTAGGGATAAATTCTGCCTGCTGTTCCTGGAGCGACCTGATGGCAGTCTCTATCTCCTCATTGGACACGGAAGAGACCACTCGTTTGAGGTTAAACCCTGTGTATCTCTTCAGCTCGACCTTCGGGATAACCTCTACCTCCAATGTCCATATCGTCTCGTCCTTCTCTTCCTGTGTATCAGTGAGCTTTGCCTGCCCGATAATCCTCAACTCCTCCTTCTCATATATATCCCTGGTAGTCTCCTCTAATATGGATTCTGTAACCTCAGACCTCACATCCTCGCCAAACTTTGCCTCGAACAGCTTATACGGCACCTTCCCCTTGCGGAACCCAGGAATGGCAACCTCTTGCCTGTATTCTTCGAGCTTGTCCCTGTAGCTCTTCTCCAGCTCATCTTTCGGAATCTTTACCGTTATCCTTCTCATATAGTCATTTATCGCCTCTATCGAGTAGTCCATCTCTCTCCTTTCTTATTGAGGGAAAACTGCGAGAGAGGGGATTTGAACCCCTACCCGATTGAACGGACTGGATCCTAAGTCCAGCGCGTCTGCCTGTTCCGCCACTCTCGCCTGTCAAAGTTTGAATAAATATAAGCAAATATTTGTTTTCGTCAAGTATTGTTGATAGGGAAAATCGGGAGCAGTTCTCCCTTGATTTTTTGTCCAGTGCAATATATAATAAACAAAAACAGGAGAGCAAAGATGAGGTTTTCTCTGGTTATAATCTTTGTATTTGCCTCTTTCTCTTTCCTGTTTGGGCAGGTTTTCGAGAACGAGGCTTACGACACGGTCGGGTCACTTGAACTCTATGTTGGGACGGATATGCGCACCTACCCTGAGGGGTTTGAGAGGGCTTCCTTTGGATTTCGGGTGAGGAATATCGGCTCATCGGTTGTAGAATGGGAGGCGAGGTCAGGCAACCTATGCTGGTGGACTGTTACAAGGGAAGGAACTTCTATCTGGGAGTATCCGGAGATTGTTCTTCCTGTTATTGTCTTCCATACTCTGAGGCCAGGTGAGAGTGAAGCGGATAATGCTGTCTGGATGCCCGATGTGGAGATATGCCCTGGTGAGTATCTCCTGACCGTTACCCTGAACGGCTATCCGGCTGGTATATCCATTCCGTTCTGGGTCGGTTCGGTAGGACCGTCCTCACCTGTCATCACGACGCCGGATACATTCTATATAAGATACGGAGAAGCGGAGGAGATTGCGCTGAATGATATGGTGATAGACCGCGATACCCCAGTGGATGAACTTACCTGGGATATAACGGAGCCGGAGCATTTTGTTTTCGAGTACCTTGCTGGTAATGTTATCCGTGTGAGAGCAGAAGATGGTTTCTACGGGACAGAGATGGCAATCTTCTGTGTCGCAGACCCCGATGGTAATGCCGATACGGCGAATGTCTTTTTCACATCCTTGCCGCCTGATGCTGAGAACCTCGAGCTTGCTGATACATATGGTATATCCGATGTAATATTTGATATCGAGATTGACGGAGATAAGCTTGCTGTCATAACGGAGAGCCATGGTGTTTATCTTTTCTCGCTTGAGGGGGATAGCATAACCCTTCTTTCTTGCAGGGGGTTTTTTGCCACAGGTCTTGGGTGTGCTATCTGGGGGGATTATCTTTTTTACTCGAGGTCTGACACGCTTGGCAGTTCACTTGTTGCACTGGATATATCCGACCCCTGTTCTCCTGCGGTTGTCGATTCTATCTCATTTACCGGAACGGTTGGCAATATCGATGTGGTCGGTGATTGTCTCTATCTTGCTGCTGGGTACCAAGGGTTGAAGATTTATGATGTGTCACATCTTCCGGATGTCTCTGATGTAGGCTCTGTTGATATTCTTGCGCGCTGTGTTGATGTTGCTGTGTCGGCTGGTCTTGCCGGTGTGATAACATCGAACAACAGATTGTATGTAGTTGATGTGACAGAGCCTGGATTGGCTGAGATTGTTGCTTGGCGTTTGAATATTGCAGAGGATGCGGTGGATGTTGCGGCAATGGGGAGTAGGTTCTTTGTTGCCTCGACGGAGGATTATGTGACGGAGGCATACATCGAATCTGGGGAGGTGGAGGCAGTTCAGAGACCGACGGTAGCACCCAGCTTTGGTCTTGCTGTCTGGGAGCGTGTTCTCTTTGTTGCAATGGAGGGAGAGGGGCTTTCGGCATTCACTGTTTATCCTGATTTTCTGTCAGCTGGGTATTATCGGACCGACGGTGGCTTCCGTCGTGTCACAGCTGACGACAGGAGGGTCGTTGCCGCAACGGATTCTGTGCTTTACCTCTTTGGCTACACCGGAACGGACAACATTATCCAGATGCATCCGCAAGAGCTTGCTCTATCTCTCTATCCGAATCCGTTCAACGATGCCCTGAGGATAGGTTTCAAGAGGGATACGGTAGGAAAGATTGAGATATTTAACATAAGAGGAGAAAGGGTAGTTGCTGATGTTATCTCCGGTGGAAGGGAGTATATCTGGCGTCCGGGTTCTCTCCCCACCGGGGTATACACGGTGCTTTTAACGACGAGAGAGGGGAGGAAGGTTGGAAGGGGGGTTTATATCAGGTAGTTCTCCGATAGCAGACCTCCATATGGATGTTCTCTCTGTGCATACTCCAGAGAGCTTTGTAAAAGGTTCTTCCCGGCGTCAGACAGACCTTCCGAGAATGCTTGCTTCTGGTGTGAGGCTTGCCGTCTTTTCGCTCTTTGCTGATCCTCGCTCGGGGAACAGGAGCACCTGGCTCAAGGAGATAAAGGATCAAATAGAGAAATTCAAAAAGATAGTTACCCTCTCCGATGGCAAGGTGGCTCTTATTAGGGAGCCTGCCGATGTTGAGCAGAACCTTGAAAAGGGGATACTCTCTGTGATGCTCGAGATAGAGGGGCTTCATCCTGTTGGTTACTCTCTGTATGATGTCGAGCTTTTGATAGATGAGGGGGTGTCTGTTGTCACCGTCTGTTGGAACAATTCGAACCGGTTTGCCACATCCGCTGTTGACGCTGCCTCTGGGGAGGACAGAGGTCTTTCTCCGCTGGGAGAGAAGCTTGTGCGGATCCTTAACGAGAGAAAGGTTATTATTGACTGTTCCCATGCTTCTGATGCCACATTCTTTGATATTCTTGATATCTCTGAGAAGCCACCTATTCTCTCCCATTCTGGGGTGCGACATTTTCGCAATATCCCGAGGAACGCCTCCGATGAGGTTCTTTCGGCTATCGAGTCCACAGGGAGTATAATAGGGATGAACCTTTGTCCCAGCTTCCTTTCACGGCGGGCAAGGAAGCATATTACGGTCCAGACCGTCGTAGAGCAGATTCTATATCTTTCTGAAAGATTTTCGCCCAATATGCTTGCTCTCGGGAGCGACCTTGAAGGGATAAGGTACCTCCCATCCGATATGAAAGGAGTGGAGGATATTCCGCTTATCTTCGAGCGGTTGTCCAGAATAATGTCTGAGGAGACTGTCTCAGGAATCGCTTTTGATAACTTCTTCCGCTTCTTTGCCTCTGTTAGAGAGTAGCTTCATCTGCTTCCAGGCTTGATGATGGGAACCCCCCTTTCACATAGAGGGCAGTTGCCAGGCGGGTAGTTTTTTACCTGGACACGGACAAGACTAACAAGCGGAATGTCAAGGTAGTTTTCCTCTGAGCTTCTATTGACGATGCAGGCTGCAAGGAATGGTATGCCACCTTTGCTCTTGAGTAGTTCCATTACTTCTTTCGTGGATTTTCCTGTTGTTACGACATCCTCGACGACGAGGAACCGTTCTCCGTCTTTGACAGAGAAGCCTCTGCGGAGTGTCATTTTGCCATCTTCCCGTTCAGCGAATATCGCTCTCACTCCGAGCAGTCTTGCTACCTCCTGCCCGATGACAATTCCTCCGATAGCAGGGGATATAACTCCGTCGAATTTCGTGGGGGGAAGTTTCTCAGCTATTCCCCTTGCAAGGAGTTCTGCCTTTTCTGGATACTGAAGAGCAAGTGCGCACTGGAAGTAGAAGCCGCTATGGAGTCCACTTGAGAGGAGAAAGTGCCCCTCGAGCAAGGCGCCTGTTTCGCGAAGTATTGCCAGCGTCTCTTCCTGCGTCATTACTACCTCTCGATTTTGAGGAGGGCAAAGAACGCCTCCTGGGGTATCTGAGCTTTGCCTATCGTTTTCATTCGTTTCTTACCAGCCTTCTGCTTCTCGAGCAGTTTGCGCTTCCTCGTTACATCCCCACCGTAGCACTTTGCGGTGACGTTCTTCCGGAGTGGTTTGACCACCGCACGCGAGATAACCCGCGAGCCGATTGCCGCCTGTATCACCACCTCGAAAAGTTGCCTCGGAATAAGCTGTTTCAGCTTCGATACCAGACGCTGACCCCAGATGTAGGATTTCTTCTTGTGAACGATTGTCGATAGTGCATCAACTACCTCGCCGTTTATGCGGATGTCAAGCTTCACAAGCTCCGCCTTCCTGAAGCCGATTAGCTCGTAGTCAAGAGAACCGTACCCTCTCGTTGCGGATTTGAGTTTGTCGAAGAAATCGAATATTATCTCTGATAGAGGCATCTCAAACCGGATAACTACCCTTTTTGTGTCGAGCGTTTCCGTTGTAAGCATCTCGCCTCGTCTCTCGCGGAGAACCTGGATTATTGCTCCTATGAACTCATTCGGTGTGATTATCTCCCCTCGGACGATCGGCTCCTCTATCGAATCAATGAGATGGAAAGCGGGAAGCTTGGTGGGGTTCTCTACGAAAATAGTTTCCCCTGTTCTTAGGTTCACCTTGTATTTGACATTTGGTGCTGTTGCGACGAGGTCGAGACCGTATTCCCGCTCGAGCCTCTCCTGTGTTACCTCGAGGTGCAAAAGTCCCAGAAAGCCGCACCTAAAACCGAAGCCAAGAGCAGCCGATGTCTCCGGCTCGAATACGAGTGATGCATCATTCAGCTTGAGTTTTGAAAGAGCTTCCCGTAACTCCTCGAACTCCTCGTTGTTGGCAGGGTAAAACCCGCTGAAGACCATAGGCTTTGCCTCACGATACCCCGGCAAAGGGGATTCTGCAGGCTTCTCGGCGTTTGTTATTGTATCCCCTATTCTCGTGTGGGCAATATCTTTTATATTAGCCATTAGGTATCCTACCTCTCCTGCTTCCAGAACATCTGTAGGCTCGTATTTCATACCGAGATACCCGACCTCATCGACATCGAAGGTAAGCCCAGATGAGAACATAAGGATTTTATCCCCTCTCTTTATAGTCCCGTCAAATACCCGTATGTAGGGGATAACCCCACGATAAGGGTTGTAGACGCTATCGAATATGAGAGCCTTTAGATGGGAATCGGGACTACCCTCAGGCGGAGGGATAACCTCTATTATACGTTCCAAAAGCTCTTCCACACCTTCCCCTGTCTTGGCGGAGACGAGCAGCACCTCATCAGGGGATATGCTTAGAAGCTCAACAAGGCAGTTTCTCGTTTCCTCTATTCTCGCTGAGCGCAGGTCTATCTTGTTTATTACAGGTATTATAACAAGGTCGTTCTCTAAGGCAAGATAGAGATTGGAGAGCGTTTGAGCCTCGATTCCCTGCGTGGCGTCGACGAGTAGTACCACACCCTCACAGGCAGCGAGAGCCCTTGACACCTCGTACGAGAAATCGACATGCCCAGGTGTGTCGATGAGGTTAAGCTCGTATCCTCGATATGTGGAGAGCTTCACGGCATGGGATTTTATCGTTATCCCGCGCTCACGCTCAAGCTCCATATCATCCAGGACCTGCTCAACCATACAGGATGGCTCCACTGTGCCCGTTATCTCGAGAATCCTGTCAGCGAGCGTGCTCTTGCCGTGATCAATGTGGGCAACGATGGAAAAATTCCTAATACATTCCCTTCTCATATCTAATCTGGCGAGACCACAGGATTTGTTGCAGGTGCTGCAATATCTGTAAGCAGGATCTCTTCCCCTGTCTCAAGAATGAACCTGTATATCTTCCATTGCCCCGATTTGTCCGAGGCATAAACAAGCTCGGTCCCATCGGGCGACCAGCACGGAGAAGCATAGTTTATCCCCTCGCCTATATCGCTTATCCGGGTTGTATCGCCTGTTGCTATATCCAGTATGTATATTTTGTCTGTGTAATCTATCTCCCTGGTGAAGGCGATTGTGCTTCCATCGGTGGAGAAGACAGGGTTTCCTGCCTGGCCGGCATCGTCGAAGAGGAGATGCTCTGTAAGCCCTGGATAACTGAGATAGTAGATGTCGGAATCAACTCCAAACACCTTCTTGAAGGCGATCATATCCCCCGATGGTGAGATATTTGGCTCAAGCTGGGGATATAGAGAGTGATTGAGCCGCCTGACTTCTCCGGTTAAAAGGTTGCAGCTGTAAAGTGTGTAGATACCCCGTGAATCCCTATCGGAGAGAAAGATAATGGTTTCGCCATCAGGCGTGAAAAGCGGTCTGAAGTCCCTGCAGGATGCTGTGGTAAGCCTTCGTTCCTCTCCTGATGCAATATCCATAACAAAGATGTTCTCGTTGCCTCCTTCATCCCTCGAGAAAGCGATGCTGTTTCCGTCTGGTGAGAAGACGCATCCACACTCTGTATCCGGCGTGTCGGTCAGCTGAACCCTTCCTGTACCGTCTGTGTTACAGATGAATACATCATAGTTGGAGAGATATACAACCCTTTGCCCGTCAGGAGAGAAGCGTGGTGATATATCGTTGTAGGGAGAGTTGGTAATCTGTCGGATCTCGTCTCCTGTTGAAGAAACGGTATAGATGTTCATGTCCCCGCTGGCGGATGACTCGAAGGCGACCGTGTAGACAGTGTCAACTCCTGGGGTTGAAGGGATGAGCCCCTTCTCACAGGAAGACAATGAAATAAGGCAAACGAATAGCAGAAAACATCTAAAGTCCGAGCTCATCTGATACCTCCCTCATTCCGTTCAAGACTATCTCAATAAACTCTTTCAGCGATAATCCGAGTTTTTCGCAGTATCTTATCTGCTCTCTGTTAGCCCCAGCAGCGAACCGCTTCTCCTTGAAGCGCTTGAGGATGAATTCTGTGGTAACTCCCTTTAGGCTCTTTGTCGGGTGCATAAGGGCTGAGGCAACGATAAGCCCTGTCAATGGGTCGATGGAGTAAAGAGCTATCTCCATTGAGGTTTTGGGTAGATGCTCAGGGTGTCCTGCATGGGAGACGATAGCATCGAGTATCCTTTCATCGATGCCGAGAGGCAGAAGCTTCTCTCTTGTCACAAATCCGTGGCGGGAGAAATTGTCTTTTGTCTCCTCGTAGTCGAGGTCATGCAAGAGTCCTGCTAATCCCCATATGTCGGGATCCTCACCAAACCGCTCGGCGAGGGCACGCATCCCAGCCTCGACAGCAAGCATATGCTTAATAAGGTTCTTGTTCTTTGTAGATCGAACGACAAGATTGTATGCCTCTTCTCTGGTCATTTCCGTTCCTTCTGGTTCTTGTTCTGAATCTCGACAGGTATCGATATCCTCTGGATGGAGTAACCCTTGCCACTTTTTGTGTCGATGTCGACGATCACTCCCTCAAAACGCACCCCCGCCTGTGCTGTGGAGAAGCGGACAGAAACCCCATTTAGGAAATGCTCGATCACCGCTTCCTTCTTGACACCGATAACAGAGTTGTGCGGTCCTGTCATACCGGTGTCTGTTATATATGCTGTTCCGTTTGGAAGGATGCACTCATCAGCTGTCTGGATGTGCGTATGTGTGCCGACTACAGCCGATACCCTCCCGTCGAGAAAATAACCCATCGCCTTCTTCTCTGAAGTTGCCTCAGCATGGAAGTCAACAAAGATAACATTCGTCTTGTTCTTAATCTTATGAAGGATGCTGTTTGCCTTCTGGAAGGGGCAATCGATTAGCGGCATAAAAACCCTTCCCTGAAGGTTTATTACCCCCAGTTGGATACCCTTTTCAGGGAGCTCGATGACGGTATATCCCTTTCCAGGGACAGTTTCTGGGTAATTTGCCGGTCGCAGGAGATATTCTATATTATCCAGCTCGTTGTGAATTTCTTCTCTGTCCCAGAAGTGATTTCCTAAGGTAATGATATTCACCCCATAGGAGATGAGTTTCCTCGCCAACGGCTTTGTTATGCCGAACCCTCCGGCTATGTTTTCTCCGTTGGCGATGACAAAGTCCACATTGAACTGCTCAATGATAGATGGAAGCAGTTTGTGGGTTGCCCGCCTGCCTGGGACACCGTATATATCCGCTATGAACAGAATCCTCAAGAGTTGTTCATTTCGCATAGCTTACAGCTCTTGTTTCACGGATAACGGTTACCTTTATCTGTCCAGGGTATTCCATCTCTTCCTGGATCTTCTGTGCTATCTCGGCGGCTAGTCTCTGGGAGTCAGTGTCCGACACCCGCTCTGGCTCAACCATAACCCTTATCTCTCTTCCTGCTTGAATTGCATATGTTTTTGCTACCCCATCGAACGAATCCGCCAGGCTTTCCAGCTTTTCGAGCCGCTTTATGTAGTTTTCGAAGGTCTCCCTTCTTGCACCCGGGCGCGCGCCGGAGATGGCATCAGCAGCCTGCACAAGAACAGTGTAGAGTGATGTTACCTCAACATCCTCATGGTGGGCAGCTATGGCGTTCAAGACGACCTCGTTCTCTCCATATTTTTTGGCAAGTTCGTATCCAAGCTGTGTATGTGTTCCTTCCGTCCCTTTGTCCACAGCCTTGCCGATGTCGTGTAGGAGCCCAGCTCTTGTCGCAAGAGCGCTGTCGAGGTCGAGTTCGGTCGCCATAAAGCCTGCGAGCTGTGCAACCTCGCGGGAGTGCTCCAGCACGTTCTGACCATAGCTTGTCCTGAAGCGAAGTCTCCCAAGTAACCTTGTAAGCTCCGGGTGGAGGTCGTGTATGCCGAGTTCAAACGCAGTCTGCTCACCGCTTTCCTGGATGAGCATCTCAACCTCCTTCTCAGATTTCTTGACCACCTCCTCTATCCGAGAAGGGTGAATCCTACCGTCAAGCACGAGCTTCTCAAGTGCAATCCTTGCAATCTCCCTTCGAATGGGATCGTATGCGGAGAGTATCACCGCCTCTGGCGTATCGTCAACTATGACATCCACACCAGTCGCTACCTCGAAAGCTCGTATATTTCTTCCTTCTCGCCCGATGATGCGTCCCTTCATCTCATCATTCGGGAGCGGCACAACAGAAACAGTAGATTCGATAGTATGCTCAGCTGCAACCCTCTGGATAGCCTGGGTGATAATGTTCTTTGCCTCTCTCTCTGCTTCCTTCTCTGCCCTCTCCTTTATCTCCTTGACTCTGGCCGCTGCCTCCGCTCGAGCTTTTGCCTCAAGGTTCTCCATGAGAATCTGCTTTGCTTCCTCCTCCGTCAACTTCGCTATCTGCTCGAGCTGCTTGTTCTGTTTCTCTATTAACTCCTCCAGCTCCCGTTCTCTCGCCCTCAGCATCATCTCCTTGTTCTTAATGGCTCGCTCTGTGGATTGGAGTTCTTTTTCCTTCTGATGCAAGAGGGCTGCCCTCTTGCTGATCCTCTCTTCCTTCTCATAGAGTTTCTTCTCGAGCCTTTCGAGCTTTGCCCTCTGAGCCTGTGTCTGGTGCTCAAAATCCGCCTTAGCGTTCAGCCATTCGGTCCGTGCCTTGAGCTCCAGTTCCTTCTTCTTTATCTCAATCTCTTTATCCGCCTCTTTGAGTATTTGAGCAGCTTTCTCGGTTGCGTCCGCAATCTTCTTTCTGGCAAATGCTTGGCTCATAAGGTATCCGCCAGCAAGCCCCGCAATCCCAGCGATGAGAAACACCAACACAGAAAATCCTGTCGATAGGGTACTCATAATTCCTCCTTTTCGAGGGGAGGTCACAAGCTGGATAGTGGGCTACTCTTCGGTGAGCGCCTGGGAAAGCTTCTGGTAGAGTTTTTTCAGCTTTTCTGCATCCTCGAAACTTGCAAGTTCAGACTTCTTACGTTCCCTGAAAAGCTCATCCGCTATGTTAAGAGCAGTGAGAATTGCAAGCTTGGCAGGTGGTGAGCCTGTGTTCTGAGCCGATACCTCTCTGAACTTGGCGTCCACATACCTCGCAACATCAAAGGCGTAATCCTCATCTACAGAACTCGCAAGAATATACTCTCTACCGCCAATATTTATAACGATTGTGCGCTTTGGATTACCCACTTTTCCAGTGAAGACCTCTCAATCTATGTTAAAGTTACTCCCCAAGGTGACTCTCAATCTTGTTCTTAAGCTCCTCCAAACGCCTTCTTATCTCCCTTTCCTTACTCTCTGAAATCTCAGGCATCTGAGAGAGTTTGAGGGTTAGAGAACTGTTTTCTTCCCTTAGATGCCCTATCTCGTCTGTTAGCTGTTGAATCTTTGATTCAAGCTCGCTTATATTCTCAAGCAAATCCTTCTTCTCCTGGGTCAGACGAGCTATCTTATTTATTGCCTTGTCAATCTGCTCCTCTAAAAGGTCAATATACTCCATATCCATAACTGTCTCCTTTCTACTTGAGGATCGCGGAACTACCCTAATTTATAATAATATTATACCAAATCTTGCAAGATGCAAATGTTTTTTACATTTTTATTGTTGGATTTCGGAGAAGAGCTTGCGTTTCTCTTCGATGAGTTTCTTAAGTTTTTGGGATAGGAAATTGGTATCAGAGACGGGCTCGAGTTCCGCATCGAACAGTTCTTTAAACCCTTTGGCGAGAGCTCTCGCGGTTTTCTCGAACGGGGGGATGTATCCGAGAGCCTCTTTTATCGTCGAGGGGTATCTCTTCCCAGCTCTAATGCTCTTCCAGGCTCTCTTGTCGTAGTCGGTGAGTATCGAGCCGTGCTGAAGAAGTGTTTTATGGGTTCTTCTCTGTGCTGAGCCGACCAGCTTTCTGCCGAATAGAGTTATCTCGTGTCGACTTGTGCTGGCAAAGCAGGAAACATTGCGCTCATACCCCGATCTGCCACGGGAAAGTTGCGCCGGCACACCAATTGAGATAAGCCCGTTTATGAGCGCCTTGGAGATGAGACGGTAGCTTTCTATCGTGGAAAGGGTGGTTATCGGGTGTTCTGGTGGGAATATGATGGAGTAGGTTATCTCATCCTTATGGAGAACCGCCCGACCACCTGTCGGACGACGGACAACCTGATACCCCAGGGATAGAATCTTCGGTATATCTAACCCTGCTGTATCCTGAAACATACCGACGGAGACACAGGGCGGTTCCCATGTGTAGAACCTCAGGAAGGTCTCGCCTGTTTCCTCTGCTATCCCGATGAGCATCTCATCAAGTGCCATATGAAAGAACCCGTTCCGACCAGGCGAGAGGATAAGCTTCCACCGATTGCCCATTACAAAACCCCTCTGAGCTTTTCTACGAGCCAGCTACCTAACTCATCAGGCTTCCCTCGCTTTATCTCTCCTTGAGTGTGCTTTTGTGGTGTGAATATCCTTATAACCTGTGTAGGTGAGCCGGCGAGCCCAACTGACCCTTCCGGTAGATTGAGAACCTTTGCATCCAAATGTTCTATTTTCTCCTTCTTTGCGCGCAACTTCCCACGCAGAGATGGCAACCGTGGCTCCCTGTCAAGCTTGGTAACACTCAGAAGAACAGGTAGCTCCGCCTCCACCTCGCTTCTACCCTTGTCTGTTATGCGAAGGACACGCAGGGTACCATCGCCTATTTCTGTAACATCACGCACGAATGTCACCTGCCCTATGTTCATGCTCTCAGCAATCCCCGGTCCAACCTGTGCCGTGTCACCGTCGATCGCCTGCTTGCCAACAAGTATTACATCTGCCCCTCCAATGTATCTTATCGCAGTGACAAGCGTCCTCGAGGTGGCAAGCGTATCTGCACCCGCAAAAGATTTGTCCGTTACCAGGTAAGCCCTGTCAACACCAACTGATATCGCTTCCCGAAGCGCTTCCTCTGCCTGAGGCGGCCCCATCGAGATGCCTATCACCTCACCACCGAATTTCTCCCTCAAGGACAAAGCAAGCTCAATCGCATACATATCGAACGGGTTAACAACCGATTCTACGCCCTCACGAACAAGCGTGTTAGTCTCAGGATTTATCCTAACATCAGTCGTGTTTGGAACCTGTTTGATGCAAGTTATGTACCTCATATTTCCCTTTATATTTCAATGTAAAATCCATCATAAGAAATAATAATATTGTCTTCATCCTTCCAGCTCTTGTTGTTTGGTGGGATATGTGTGATAACGATGTGTGAGAACGGATGGAATTTCAGGAAGGGTTCGAGCTCTTCTCTTTTTGTATGCATTCCCTCCATAACAAGGAGTTCTCCTCCTGTGTCTGCTGCCTCTGTTATGTCATCGACGGCGGCGAGGTCGGCAGAGTAGACGATTGTTTTCTCACCTGCTTCGATCCTAAAGCAGAACGATTCCATAAGGTTCGCCGGGTGCAGATGCCCGAGCGGGAAGTATTTTTTTAGATGTCTTGTTGGATAGGCAGAGATGGTAATTCCTCCGTCGGAGAGAAGGGGGTTTTTGAGTATCGGGAGAAACCGTATCTCGAATTCGAGTATCTCTTTGAACAGATATCCCATCTCGAGCATTCGCCTAAGGGTAGTTATCCCCTCCTCAGGAATGAAGACAGGGAGGGGAGAGCTTCTTTTCTCCAAATGCATTGTCTGTATGAGGAGAGGGAACCCGCCCCAGTGGTCAGGGTGAAGATGTGAGATGAAGAGGGCGTCCAGGGAGGAGGGGTTCTTTCCGATGGAATATAGCTTCTTTGTTGTGCCGTCGCCTGCATCGAAGAGATATATCTTTCCGTTGTCCGTTTCCAGCAGATGTGATGCAGGTGACCTTTCAGCTGTTATCTTACCTGCCCCACTTCCAAGAACAGTCCATCTCATACCGAGTTCTGATGCTTGAAGTATTCAACCGTTTGGGCAAGTCCCTGGTCAAACGAGCTCTTGGGACTCCAGCCAAGTATTCTTCTTGCTGCTCCGCTGTCGAGACAGCTTCTTGTTACCTCACCTGGAATAGGTGGGGCGTATCTTGGCTCTTTTTTGTATCTGGTCAGCTCGCTCAACTTCTTGAATACCGTGTTGACGGATGTCTCCTTTCCTGTGCCGATATTGAGCGAGATGTTCTTCCCTCTTGACATTGCGAGTATATTCGCCTCGACCACATCACCGACAAAGACGAAATCCCTTGTCTGTGTTCCATCACCGTTTATGAAGACATCTGCCCCCCTGAGCATCCTCTCGATGAATATGGAGATAACCCCTGCCTCGCCCTCTGGGTTCTGCCTTGGACCGTAAACATTGGAGTAGCGGAGTGCAACATATTCTATCCCGAACAGCTCAGCGTAGTAAGCCAGATACTTCTCGGCGGTGAGTTTGTCTATCCCGTAGGGTGAGAGTGGTGATATCGGGTGCTTCTCGTCGGCTGGGAGATACTCCTGCTCACCATAGAGAGCTCCGCCCGTGGAGGCGAATATCAACCTCTTTACATTGTATCTCTTGCAGTTCTCTAAGATGTTTACCGTTCCCTTGATATTTGTCTCGATGTCATTGAACGGGTCTTTGATCGAGCGCCGAAGGTTTATCTGCGCCGCGTGATGATTGACTATATCCGGTCTCTCCATTTCGAAGACGGCTTCCAGTTTCTCCGATAGGATGGAAAGCTTATAAAACCTGGCTTCAGAGTTTATGTTTTCCTCTTTACCGGTTGATAGGTCGTCTACAACGGCTACTGAGTGTCCTGCTCTAATCAGCCTATCGACTATGTGCGAACCGATGAAACCTGCTCCACCCGTGACAAGTACCTTCAAGCTGTCACTCCTTGTTTAAGGGTTCTAAATATATCTGGTAATTGGGGAAAAGGCAAGCAAAATTCGGTTGACAATAATCCTTTCTGTGGTTAATATAAGGTGCTATGAGGAAGCTGTTTGTTTTGTTTGTACCCATTATTCTTTTTTCCTGCGGGAAGCAAAGGCTCCCGACAGGTCCGGTCGAGTATGTTCGCCTTGTCTTTCCGGATGACGGTTCGACTGTAGTTACCACGCAGGTTTGGCTTGACTGGTCGAACTTTTCTGGGGCAGTATTCTATGAGGTTAGGCTTTGGCGAGCCGATACCCTTATTCTTGTCCATCGTGAGACGGGCTCATCCTGGCGTGTGGATAGGTTTTTGTCCCCTGGCAGATACAGCTGGCAGGTCGGTGCCTCAACGGGCGGCGATGAGGTCTCTGTCTTCTCTGATGTCTGGGAGTTCGAACTTGTCCAGTATCCATACCAGATAACCAGTTGCTCCCCTGTTACCGGGATACCGCAAAAGGGCTTCGTCTCTCCACCGTATCTTTTTCTGGCGGAGGGTGAAGGCGGAGTTGCGATATTCGATATTGCCGAACCGACATCTCCCGTGCTTATGGTAGAGTTTAGCACCATCGATATGGCGAAGTCCTGCTTCGCCGACATTGGAACAGCCTCGCTCGTTGTTGCCGATTATCGTGGGAACTTGCTCCTCTATGATATAACCAACATAGAGGAGCCTGTGTATGTATATCAAGCTTTTTCCCGCCAGGCGAGGGATGTTGCGGGCGGTTATATCCGTGATACGCTTTTTCTCTTCGTTGCCGACAGGGACGATGGTGTGCTTTGCTTTGACCTCTCCGAGCCAGGGTTTCTCGTTCAGAGGGGAGAAATGTTCGCTCTTCCTGGCTACACGAACGGGGTTTTCCTACTCGATACGCTCCTTTTCGTTGCGGAAGACGAGGTCGGGTTGTACATCCTCGATGTCTCCAATCCTGGCTTGCCGAGGATAGTTGCGCATATCGACACCTATAACGAGGCAGAGGATGTTACGGTAGATGGGGGAGTTGCCTATGTTGCCGATGGCACGGGTGGGGTTAGTGTGGTGGATGTCAGTGACCCGGAGCATCCTTCCTTTCTTTTCCGACTTGATACAGAGGAAGGTTATGTTCGTGAGGTGGCGTTATCCGAGAGATATCTGTTTTCCGCGTCGGGTAGCGAGGGTGTGCTGATATTCGATTTTACCTCGCTTGTTGGGCAGGTGTTAACTCCTTATGCATACGGGGTCTCTCTGCTTGGTGACACACTTTTTATCTCTGACAGGGATTGGGGGCTTGTGGTTGCTGTTCCGGCTGGTTAGACCCAGAATTTTCTATCAAGTGTTCTATACTGGATTGCCTCGGAGACATGGTGTGGTAATATCTCCTCTTTTCCTTCGAGGTCGGCGATAGTTCTGGAGACCTTGAGCACCCTGTCGTATGCCCGTGCTGATAGCCCCAGTTTGGTTATTGCCATCTTCATAAGCTCTTGGCTTCGCTCATCGATGGTGCAGATGGTTCGAATTAAGCGGGTTTCCATTTGGGCGTTGCAGTATATCCTCTTGTAGCCTCGGAACCGCTCGAGTTGTCTCTCCCTCGCCCTTATGACCCTTTTGCGGATCTCTTTTGATGGCTCGCTCTCCTGTTTATCTGCGAGCTCCTTGTATCTGACCGTTGGCACCTCGATGTGGATATCGATTCTGTCGAGGAGCGGGCCAGAGATGCGAGAGATATAGTTCTGTATCTGGGATGATGTGCAGGTACAGGTGTGATATGGGTCACCGAAGTATCCGCAGGGACAGGGGTTCATTGCAGCAAGCAGCGTGAACCTTGCAGGGAATGTAAGTGTCATTGCAGCACGGGAGATTGTGACAGCCCCATCCTCCATCGGTTGTCGCAAAACCTCCAACACATTCCTCTTGAATTCAGGGAACTCATCCAAGAACAGCACCCCGTTGTGAGCGAGTGATACCTCTCCCGGACGTGGGTATGCGCCGCCTCCGATGAGCCCGGCGTCGGAGATTGTGTGGTGTGGAGAGCGAAACGGTCGCTCCATAACCAATGGACTGTTCGGTGGTAGGATGCCTGCAACGGAGTGCACCTTTGTTGTCTCGAGAGCCTCATCGAGTGTCAGAGGTGGAAGTATCGTTGGGAATCGTCGGGCTAACATCGTCTTACCTGAGCCGGGAGGTCCTATCATAAGGACGTTGTGTCCACCTGCCGCTGCTACCTCGAGTGCTCGCTTCGCTGTTCTCTGTCCGCGGACATCGGAAAAATCCAGAACTGAGGTAGGCTCATCCGTGAACACCTCCTCCGCCTTCAGCCTGTATGGCTCGATGTTCCTGTACAGGAAGAAGCTAACTGCCTCCTGTAGGTTATTCACAGGGAAGACATCGACACCGCTGACAATAGCTGCTTCCTTGCCGTTCGCCTTCGGAACAATGAGTCCCTTCAGGTCAAGCCCCTTGGCAAGCATACTGATGGATAGCGTTCCACGAACAGGTGCAAGTTTGCCATCAAGGGAAAGTTCACCAACCATTAGGAACCCTTCAACGCTCTTCTGTGAGATGCTCCCTGAAGCGGCAAGGAGTCCGATGGCAATAGGGAGGTCAAATCCGCTGCCTTCCTTCTTGATGTCCGCTGGTGCAAGGTTTATTACTATCCTTCCCTGAGGTATGACAAATCCTGCATTCCTCAGGGCTGATGTCACCCGTTCTCTGCTCTCCCTAACGGCGTTGTCCGGCAAGCCTACTATGTTGAATGACGGCACCTTGAACGAGATGTCCGTCTCAACCTCGACGGCATAAGCATCGATACCGAGAAGAGCAGCAGAGAGAACCTTTGAAACCATATCTTCTCTTTCTTGAGTCTATTTATAGAGAAAAATATAATCAATAGAGCCAGGAAAGGCAACAAAAAAAGCCCCTCCAACATAAGAGGGGCTTTGGCAATCGCGAATATAGGAGCCTACTTCAAGAGCAGCATCTTGCGTGTAGATGTGAACTCATCCGATGTCAGGCGGTAGAAATATACACCTGTCGGCACCGGCTTGCCTGTGTTGTCCCTTCCATCCCATACCACTGTGTGATGGCCGCCAGGCAAGGTTTCATCCACGAGCGTGCGAACCTTCGAACCGATTGCGTTGTAGATGGAAAGCTCAACCCTACACTCGTTCGGCAGGTTGAAAGCTATTTCTGTTGCGGGATTGAACGGGTTCGGCACATTTGGAAGGAGTGCGAACTCTGTGGGGATAGCAGAACTCTCGGCCATTGCTCTCAGTAGATACTCGCCAGCGGGAACAGAAACGGGAACCTGAATGTTTGTCCATCTGTTATCTACGAGGATGTAAAGCTCAGCGTCGGACTGGACAACGGCAGCTGAGTTGATACAAAGCGTCCAGGGACCTTCTTTCTTCACACTAACACTATACCTTCCCAACTCGTCGTTCTCTAAGATGCAGGCATCGAATGCGCCGGGAAGGGCAGGTGGCATTGGTAGGTCAAACGAGGCATCGTAGCTATCCGTTGCATTCTCATCGAGCCCGACTGTCAGGGTTTTTGTTCTGTCATCGGAGGAGATGGAGATGTTAGCTACCCAGCTCGGGGTTTCGATTGTTGATGCCACAGGTAGGCTCTTGGTGAGGATACCGGCATCGATCGTGACATCGGCGTAGTCGAAACCGTACGGCGGCATTACGAATATCCAATATCCGATTCCTGCTCTAACCCCTGTCTCCCTATCGTATCCGCAGGTTTCGGTATTGTAGGAGAAGAGAAGACCTCCTGTTAGGGAGCCTTCAGGGTCGATTGTCCAGTCGGAGATAGGCACTCCACCGAAGTTATATACGCTCCCAAGCGTGTTCCAGCCACGGGTAAGCCGTTCGGTGAATGTCATAACCGGGGCACCGGGAACGGTGAAGGAGATGTTCCCATCGAAGATGGTATCGATTACCTCAACATAGGTCGTTTCGGTGTCTTCTATTACTGTTTCCGTATGGCTCGAGGTGATAACGGGGGAGAGGATGAAGTATCCCTTCCCTGGCTCAACATTCACGACCGGTTCGTATCTCCTGAGCGTTGGGTTGTAGTGCCAGATGCTCCCCTTTATGATCTCTCTCCACGCGGGGCGCATCTCCTCGGGAAGTATAGAGACTATCGGCTCGACAAACACGGCATCGACGCTGGGATCGATGGGTTCGACCGGCACAGAAACAAGGTTCCAGCCAGCGTTGAGCGAGATGATATCGCGGTACATATTGATGAGTATAACATCCCCCGCATTGTAGTCGTAGTGGTCGGTTGTCCTCATATCGAGGTAGCCGTTCATCACGAGGTTAATCCCATCGGGTATCTCATCCGGGAACCAGATAAGTGTGCCGGCTTCATCGCCACAGGCAAGCATCCACTCGAAAGTCTCATCCATAAGCCCGCGGTAGTCTGATGTCAGTCTCATTCCACCATCGATTACAAATGCAGGCTGGCTGGGACCAGGACCGGGTCCTGAGGGGGGAGCCTCTACATCGAGACCTGGGTCGTATCCCGGCGTTCCCTCATATGTTGCTCCGAATGTCAGAATAGGTGTCCAGGCTTCTGTGATTGTTGTGTCGCAGGTTGTGTCTATGGCAACGACGAAGCTGTCACCAAACCCGTCTATGCCCCATATGGTGTCGAAGGTACAGCTTATGTCCACCAGTGTGTCCCAGACAACGAAATCAACTTTCCAACCGGGGTCTATGGTGAAGTTGAGCGTCTCCTCGAGGATGTTTGCCTCGTCGCAGGCGTAGTCAGGGTTGTCGGCTATTGTAAAGTTCACCTCGACCTCCTGACCGCCGAGGGTAAACGCGATGCCTGCCGCCTCCAGATTGAGCAGAACGGTGTTTCCATAGAAATCTATAGCCTCCGAACCTGCTGGTATCTCGAACACCTCAGGCACGTCATCTGTTGTCACGGTTACAGTGAAGCTGGCACTGCTCCAGTTCACATCAGAGAGCACATCATAGACATCGAATGATATATGGTCGATCGGGTGTGTGACAAACTCACCATCCTCTGGGAATGTAGAGGCGACAACAGGTGGCGCGAGGTCGACAGTGAAGTGACCGGTGGCTGGGGTTCCGTCGATAAGATTGCCAGCGAGATCAGCCATCTGGATAACTGCCCAGTTGACCACGGTTCCACTTGTAGTGTAAGCCTCAGGTGGAGTGAAGACAAGGTATGTCCCGTCATAGTCAAGATAAGGAGATGAGGTTGTGTAGAGGTGTCCGTTCACAACGAGCATGATGCTTGATGGGTCAACACCGGCAGGATCAGTTATCTCAATCGAGAGTTGCTGTGTGTCGCAAGCAGAGAATGTCCCTGTTGCAGGGACGACATCGCCAACAACGGGCGGACTCTCGTCGTAAGTGAAGCTCCAGCAGTAAGGTCCATCATAAAGGTTGCCGTAGACGGTGCAGTCGTGGTGTGTCGGATTGTCGGAAATGTTGTAGACACAGATGTTTAAGACCTCACCATCCACGAGAGGCATATCGGTTGAGTCGGGATAGAAATGCAGCCTCTCGGCAACAGGGTCCCACCAGAGCATATTCCCAGGATAGATGTACCTATACGCATTATTGATGACAACCATCATATTGTCTAAGTAAACATCGTGGGATAACGAATCGTAGATTTCAAGAGAGATGTCGTGAGCGTTGAAATAAGCTCCATCTGCAGGGAACGGGTTCCCTGGAATGGGTGGGTCCATATCCATTATGAACGACCAGGAGAGCGGTCTCCCCTCAAACTGGTTCCCATGGATATCAGCAGCTGAGAGAAGCGATACCTCCACCTCCTCATGGTTCTCAAAAGGCACCGGTGACCTGAAGTAGACAATAGAATCAAGAACAAGAAGAGGATGGATCGTGTCGCACTCGACGCCATACCAGAATGTATCGCATACCTCATAGATGTATCCTGTGTCATACACTGTCCCGTTCACCTCGAGCAGAACGCTTGCCGGGTCGATTCCGTCCTCGTCGTGGAGGATAAGATGAACAACCTGGTCCGGGCAATTGGATGTCGAGCGAGGAAGCGGCTGAACGATCTCAACCTGCGGTCCAGAGGCTACATAAAACTCCCAGACAAACGGTCCAACATAAGTTATGTTGGGTGCGCAGTAGTCAATGTTATCTCTGACCTCATATATCGACACATAGATCGTGTCGCCAGGGTTCCAGCTTATACCCAGCGACTCTGGAGCAAACTCCCAGGTGTATCCATCCCACAGTATCTCGGGTACAGAATCATACTCCGGAATGAGGGAGCCGACGGAAAAATACTCATATCTTGTCCCATCGCTCTTCTGGATAATCACATGAATATTGTCGGAGTCCACAGGGCGGATTGCGTCACCGAAGATGTCGTATGTCCTAAAGCTTATATGTTCGAGCCTGTTCATTGTCGTGTAACCGTTCGGAGGCCAGTTGGACATAAGGTCAACCACAGGCGGTGTCCTGTCGACAAAGAATGTCCAAGATATCATCCCCTCAGGCTCAACTGGATTTCCCAGCGAATCGTAAGCCTCGAGGAGCGAAACAGTTATCGCACTACCGTCGGGATATGGGGAAAGCGGATGGTATGTCAGCATACCCGTCGTTTCGTCCCAGGTAAGGTTCTCGTCAGCCGGGTAGGAAAACTCTATTCCGTTCACATCGATCGTTATGGGATGAGTCGAATCTGCGAGGACACCGTCCACATCATGGATGTGAAGCACAGGCTCTAAATCGGTGCACGATGTGAAGCTACTATCCTCGGGGAAGATGTATTCGGCGGTTGGTCCAGTTGCGCTTATGAAGAACTCGAACTCGTTTAGCTCACTTCCTTGAAGGGTGTTTGCCTCACCATAGTCAGGCATATCCTCTGCTGATACTATCCGAACGGTTATGTGGTCCTCTGCCTCCCAGAGGATACCAACCGAATCGGGGTAGAACGAGATGATAACAGACGAATCGGTCTCCACCCAATAGAAGCGGTATGTTCCAGAATAGGTAAGCGTGTGGGTGTAGGAAGCAGAGGTTAGTTGAACTCGAACCGAATGAGGATTTATCTCGCCGTAGTCATCGGTTATCTCCATCTCGAACGGGATATTCCTCTCGGTGAATACAGGAGGAGCAAGGGTTCCGAGGGTGTCAATAACAACATACTCGGGTGCAAAACGGAGGACATAGGGTCCTGACATATCAACGGAGAATGTGCTTGTTAGCGGGCACCCATCTACCGGTTCTCCCGAGAACGTTTCTGCAACAAGCTCAAGCTCAACTATGTCTCCATCCTCGAACGCAACAGATGGAATAAAGTAGAGCCTGGACGGGTCCCAGGTGAGTTCGGGCATCATATAATGGTATGTCTCAGGCACCCCATCAATGGTCACTGTCAAGAGGATTGTCGAAGGATCGACATCGGAAGCATCAGTGAACACATAGTAAACCTCCTGGAACGGGTTGGATGTTGTCGTCCCGTTAAGGGGTTCACTGAGACTGACAGAGGCAGAATATGCCCCACTCGTTATGCTTAGAAGAGCAAAAAGAGCCATAACCATAGCCACTACTAAATTCTTTCTCATTCTATACGCTCCTTTTTTGAGGTTCACTATTTCTCTCTCCCTGACAAGAAATTGCTTAATCAAGTTAAAAAATAAAATCCCCTTGTCAAGAAGAAATATCGGCAAACAAAAATAAAAGAGGGGACAAAAACAGATGTCCCCTTACAAAGTTCTCCTATTTGTTTCTTCCTATTTCTTAAGTGACTGTGGTGGTAGGAGCTCCTTCGGTTTTTCTCCTGCCTTCTCCATATAGAACTCTACTACGACTCGGCGATTGATAGTCCTGCCCTCTGGGAGCTCATTGTTGCCTATCTCTTCTGTTACAAATTTCCCTTCCTGCCACTTGTCAATTACATACGGCTTTGTGTCTCTGTATCCTCTGTATGTTAGCACGGTATTGTGAGCTCTGAGCCAGCTGTTCAGCTCCCTGTTGTTGGATAGTCCCAAAAGGTAAATGAGATACTGGCGGAGGTTTGCTTCTTCCTTTTTTGCTCTCTCGATGCTCAGCTCCTCGTTGCGGTATCTCATGCCGACCACATCTGTGTGCCCGCCGACGACTGCCACAAGCCGCTTCTTCGGCTCGAGCGCCCTCTCAATGAACTTGCGTGCGACATACTCAACACGGCTCTCGAGGAACTTCGACTCAGACACCTTCTCGTCAAAGTTGAACTGCACAAGGATAAGGGTCTCTGTCAACTGTTCCCTCTCTGTTACCTTTACCCTTATTGTATCGGAGATGGTCTCGAACCGCTGTCCAAGCTTATCCTTTAGCTCGAGCTTGCAGAAATACTTCCGGGCTGGGTTCAAGAGGTTGCCGTTCTCATCCTTCCAGTTCCAAGGGATTCCCCTTGGCGGGGTGCCAGCACCCTCGGCAAGAACCCTGAACAGGTTCCCGTCTTCATCTATTATGCTGACCCGGAAGGAATCTATCCCTGCCTCAGCCTCTGCTTTTACCTTCACAAAGTTCTGCTGGTCCTCCTCCATCTCGTATTCCTTGGCGGCCATCGTCCCTTCCATTGGGCGGTAGATTAACCCTTCTCCAGATAGATAAGCAACCGCCTTCGGCTCCTCTGTGAACCTGTCTGTGTTACCTTTGATGAATATCCGATTCTCGAACCTCTCAAACGCTTCTTCTCCAAGTATGCTCTTGAGAGCCTGTTTTGCATTGTAGGCTCTGTCGAAGGTAAGGGACCAATTGTCTTTCTCATCTTCTGTGGCGAGCCCCTCAAAGAGCAATATGGCTTCAGGATTGTCCTCAAGTATCCTCTTTATATCGCTTGCTTTTGCCCGGAGGTTATGAAGCTTTGCCTTCTCTACTTTGGAGGAGTTCTTCTCGAACGGGATGGACGCCTGCCAGTCCTCGAACCCGATGACCCGTGATTTTATCTCCACACGACGGTTCTCCGCCTGTATCCTTGGAATGTCATCCGGTAGACGCTCCTCCTGCTTTCCTGCTCTGCCTGCGGATGGGTCGTATTCCGTAGGAGATGCGACGCGGATCCTGCCCCTGAGAGACGGGTTCATAGAGAGCAGATGCGAGCGGAGAACAAGCGCTCTCTCTTTCGCAAGTTTCTCACCATATACGGAATAACCCATCCCTTCAGTCTCGGGGTCATAGTAGCCGTAAAGGATAAGCTCGATGTCAGGGTTATTGGACATCCTGTTGACGATCGTAGAGAGGAGCTTCTCGAATCTGGGGTCTATCCTTGTCTGCATCGGGTCGTAGAACACGATAGGGACTATCGGCTCCTCCTCGCGGACAAGGGTTACCTGGGCGATCTCAAGTTTTAACTCCTCCGGCGTGATCGTCCCTGTTGGCAGCGGAAAAACATCCAACTCCACTGCTCCCTTGTTGTTTTCCTCATCGATCTCATCGAGACTTCCACTTATCTCTGGAATCAGACTCCCATCATCGTCAACAGCGGAGAACAACTGATAATGCCCCTTTGCTGGAGGAACCCACTTCCAGGAAACCTCCAGTGCCTCGCCGACCTTTACCCCCTTCTTTATCGTCCTTGGCTCGTCCACAAGCACCCATCCTGCGTCAGGCGACTGGTAGTAAAGCGTTACCTTAAAGTCGCTTACCTTCTTTTCTCCGAGGTTTTCAATCTTTGCTGTTATTGTCACGGGCTCACCGAGGATAGCGTTCCTCGGATATACAGACATATCGGTCGAGCGTAAGGAGAGGTCTATTAGAGGCTTTGGAGGAGGTAGGAAACGCATGGTCGCAGAAAGCTTGTGCGATGTTGCCCCTGTTTCCCTCACTGTGGAGAGCGGATACACAAACGCATAATCGAGCTGAAGGTCGAGGGTCGCTTTTGTCCGATAGGTAAAGCCTGCAGAGTATTCCTCTGGATTCCAGCCGGTACGGATAGCAACCATTCCGTCGGAAAACCACCATTCTGCGCCTATGTGTGGCTTCAACCTGTTCTTCCCGTTTATACTCTCGTTGATATAGCGCAAGTCCGCAGCAGCGACAAGAAAGTCGTGATACCGATAAGCGGTGCCGAACCTCAGTGTCATCGGGTAATGCCCCGCTTCAGGGTCACCGGTGAGTGACATATCCGGTTGAAGGATGTTCGATGCTGCAAATCCCAGGGACAGATTGTGCTTGAGCCTCATGAGAAAGCCAAAATCGAGTGTGAAATTGGTCTTTCCCCAGCCGTTACGGAAGATTGGGTCATTGAGCGGGTCACCGATGTGATGCTCGGCATCCCCCAACTGTGGCTCGTAGTCAAAGTTGGAGCGAATATACTGGTTCCGCAGGATATGGAATGTCGCACCAAAGCTCATCCCTCTGGGATACAAGTTCCTGGGTAACCTCTTACTGTAAGTAAGTGCAAGATTCATCTCCCGATAGCGAACACTCTCTAACTGGATATAAGACAGGGCAGGCGAGCCAGTCTTCTCGAAATGGTGTGTGTAGGAGATGAACCCCTCATATATTGCATCGTTGTCCAGTCCGAGATACAATCGAGAGAACATTCCGGAGAGTGTCCGTTCAATGAACATATCAGCACCGGCGGGGTTCCACAAAGCGGCATACCCGTCATCGGCAAGGGCAACAAATGTCCTCCCCATCCCAAGGGGACGGGCACCTGTGTTGTCCTCATACCCCAGGTTCCCCTGCGCAAAAAGACTCCCTCCTACAAGGACACAGAAAAGAACCAGTGTCAATTTTCTCATAGATTCTCTCCTATTATATTAGGCTTTAACTACCTCTTCTTAGTCCGAGGGCAAGTTTTCTTTATTCCCCCAAAATCTATTTTAATCAAAGGAGCGGAAAAAATCAAGAAAAAAATAAATAAAAAACCCCATCACCTGATGGGGTTTTTCTCGGATCCCAACCTCTTGCTATATCTTTCGCACATTGGTTGCCTTTAATCCTTTTTCTCCCTCGGTCAGGTCGAATTCGACCTCATCACCGGGGGTAAGGGTACGGAAACCTTCACCAACAACATCAGAATAGTGGACGAAGATGTCCCTATCTATTCCTTCTGCCTCAATGAAACCGTATCCCTTCTTTTCATCGAACCGCTTTACACGACCACGAGCCATACCTAACTAACCCTCCTTTTGAAAATTAACTTACAAAACTCAATGTATCTATTGTTTCTGTTTTGTCAAGAAAATAAATTCATCCAACAAGTGTTCCAGCAATGATTTTCAAGAAGAGCCCAGTTAGCACAGGAACTGTCAGGTTGTCATCGAGCTTGAGCGGTAAGAACTCGATGAATGTTGCGAACATTGCCCCGAGGAATTTCGTTGTGGTTGGCACATATGGCACAGGAACCGACGCAAGGAATGCAAAGGTTAGGAAGGCGAGAGAACCCTCAAGGCTTTTCCCTCTTGTGAGCTTTGTCCTGCCGAAAAGCTTTCCAAAGATGGAAGCTGCGGTGTCACCCACAATTATATACACGAGGACAGTAACCGCAATCGGTTTCGGGAAGACAAGTATCACCAGTAGACTCGCTGTCAGAATATACGATGCTCCTGTAAATTTCTTGTACTCATGCCTGCGGAGCATGTGACCAACTTTCCTGTATATGAAACGGGTAAGGGGTGTATGTATGAGGCGCGAAACATCTGCTAACACGACACCGAATGTAACGAGGGATAAAACAGTTATTGAGAACTTCCAGGGGAGGAACCAGTAAAGGGTAGGGATTACGAGAGCACCGAGGTGAACGAGCTTTCTCAAGACCTCCCAGATTATCCTCTTTCCTCCTCTGTTCATTTGTTTTCGATGCTCGAATAGTCGGAGAATATCTCTGTTGGAGCGACAGGGATATCGCGGTCAATGCTTTCCTGGAAGTGGCGCTCTGTATCCCTGTTATACTTTATAGCGTCGACGGTCGAGCCGTAGATATCCGAGAGGTAGAAGCTTACAGAGAGGAAAAAGCAGGCGTTGGAGAAGCCTCTATCTTTTTCCATCAGGGCGTAACCTATGCCAGCCGGGATGCCGACGGAAAGGAGCGAGAATATCGCATCTCCCCACTTATCGCAGTATGCCCTACCTGCTCCAGGAACCACTGCCGACAAAAGCCCAGATACCACAGGAGATTTCCTCGGCAGAACCGCCCCTTGCTTCGCTTTGGAGATGAGGAAGTATGTCGCGGAGGAAAGCGAGCTTCCTTTGACATTCAGAGAGGATAGCTCCTCAATAGCATCACTATATGAACCCATCTTGAGATAGGCATATCCTCTAAGATACCTCATCTGGGTTGGTAGTTTCCCCCAGCTGTTTTCATAGTTGCCGAGATACTTTACGGCGGTCGGATAATACTTTTCTTCTATGTAAGTGCAGGCGATCCTGTACGAGGAAGCGATCGAGGCTTTTTTGTCTCCTCTCTTCCGATAGAACTGCTTAAAAAGCTTCCTTGCAGTCTTGTATCTGCCGCACTTTTCGAGGGATACCCCCGCCTGGAAAAGCGCGTACGGTACATCGTTCTCCTCAGGATACAAGAAACAGAACCGTCTATACTCGGTGGCGGCTCTCTCGTAATCTCCCTCACGAAACAGAAAGTCAGCGAAGGATATGATCTCTTCTTTTCCGAACGGCTTCTTCTCTGCCTTCGGTACCCGAAGCTCAACCGGCTCCTGAGCTTGTGCACAGAAGGGTATCAGAAGGAGTAGAAGAAACATCGTTTTCCTCATCACCATAGTATATGCTCCTCGGGTGGGTCAACAAGGAAGTTCTCTTTGTCCTTGTCGTAATATTTTCTTGCTGTTGGGTTGCAGCGGATGAGCCTGTCTGTTGTCATAAGATACGCCTGAACGGGATCCGTTAGCCTAAATGAGGCAAGAGCAAACTCCGAGCAGGATGGACGAAACTGGCACTCCTGAGCGTCTTGTGTGGTGATGAAGTGCTGGTAGAAAAGGATGGCTGCCTCAAAGAAGCAGGAAACTGTTCTTGTGTCGAGGGTGTCCACTGCTTCCTCTGTTTCGAGGGAATCCAGCCTCTCCAATATAGGTATGTCCTTTGTTTCGCCCCGAGGTGTTCCGAAAAGAGAGAGCAGAATGAGAACAGATGTTGTAGCGACCCTATATACCATATTCCCTCACAAGTTTCAGGACGAATTCGCGATTTATCCTCTTGTTTTTTTCTTCGGCAAGCCTTGCAGCATTTATATTGCTTCCCCACCAGTATCTTGACCAAAGAAAAGTTGCTATGGTCGCTGCCTGAATATATCCTCCCTTAAACAGATATGACACCGTTGCACCGCCGAGAAGCAGGTTTAGAGCGAGGGAGTTTATCCCCTCTTTTATCTCTCCCGCATACATCTGTCCTGCCCCGGGGATGGCAACAGAGAGCCATCTTGCCTCTTCCGGTGAAACATAGAGCGGTCGGAACCCCTTTATCTCCCGGAGGAGCGAGTAGCTTCTGTCGCGCTCAGGTATGTCGTTTTCTGTGTTCACGGCCGTCTCAAAAGACCTTTTTGCTCCTTCGATATCTCCGAGGATAAGTTCAGCCCAGCCCTTGACATACAGGATCTTAGGAAGGATCTCTGGTTCTCCTCTTGATGTCAGGTTTGCGAGCTCAAAGTGGACAGACTCCTTTTTCCCCAAGAGCGCAAACAGAAGGACTGACAGAAGGTGTGCGGTGATGCTTATTGTGTCGTCCTGGTCATAATCGAAACTGGATAGGATGTGTAGAGCATCCTCGAAGTTCTTTTCCCTTAGCAGGCAAACGGAGAGCTTATATGTGGCGAACCTAATGACCGATTTGTCCTCCGACAGAAAGATTGCCCTTTTGTATTCTCCTTTTGCCTCATCGTATTCCTCTGTGGCGTAGAGGCTTTCGGCGAATGCAAGGGGAGGATTGCCTTCTGGAGGGGCAGGAGAGAATGTGTCCGACGAGAGTATTTTGTCTAATATTTTGTCCTCAAAGCTACCCTGAGAGAATAAGGGTGCAACAGGTAGAAGTAGTGTGACAAGGATGGCGATATATCGCATAGCAACTGTTATGATGTCATCTTTCTGAAGTTTGCTACCAGTGCTACCGATGGAAGCTCCTCTATTTCCTTGACATCGGAAAGAGAGGTAGTATCTATTCCCTTGCGCAAAACAGTTTCTCTGACCGCCTCGAGTATCCGTGCGATACTTATCCCCTGTGGGCAGCGCTTCTCACACTGGTAGCAGGCGAGGCACAACCAAGGGGTTTCGCTTTCCAGTAATGTTTTTGAATCGCCAACCTGCAGAAGCATCGTTACCTGATTTGGTTTGATCTCCATAAGATAGGCAGATGGACAGCCTGATGTGCATGCCCCACACTGGTAGCACTTGTTTATCCGCTCGAGGCTGATTGAAGCGACCTTATCCACATACTTTTTGTCTGGCTCAAGTTTGCATACCGTTTTCATTCCAGTCTCCTTTTTGAGAGGCTTCCACGGGCGAAAGTAGCCCTTCTTCTATTCGGCTCTATATTTCCTTTGACCTTCCTTGTACAGGTTTCCGCCGTGTGAGTCCTGTGCGACTATTGCCGGGAAACCCTCAACAACGAGCTGCCTTATTGCCTCGGCGCCGAGCTCGGGGTAGGCTATAACCTCCGCTTTCTTTATACTCTTGGCGATGAGTGCTGCTGCTCCCCCGGTTGCAGCGAAGTATACCGCACCAAACTTCTTCATTGCTTCTTCTACTGTTTTTCTTCTCGGTCCCTTGCCTATCATACCGCGTAGCCCGTTCTCGATTAGGATCGGTGCATACGGGTCCATACGGTAGCTTGTCGTTGGTCCGGCGGGACCGATTGGGTATCCTGGTTTTGCTGGTGCAGGACCGACATAGTAGATTATCTGCCCCTCGATGTCAAACGGGAGAGGCTCACCCTTCTCAATCAGCTCGACAAGCCTTTTGTGTGCAGCATCCCTTGCAGTATATATAACACCCGAGATGAGCACAGAATCCCCTGCCTTCAGGCTGCGGACAACCTCCTCTGTTAGAGGTGTCCTTATATTGATTGCCTCCGCCATTGAGACCTCCTTGAGCTGTTAGATGCTGGGTTTCAACCCAATATAATTCGACTTCTCTTTTTTGCAACCGTTTTCAGTAGAACTTTGGGATATATTCGACCCCCACCCCCCAGGTGAAGCCGGCTGGTTCGTTCTTGCCTGCAACATCAAAATGGAAATCTGCTCTCAAATTGACACCCACCGGTGAGTAGCCTTTGATTATCGTTCCGACCTGGAAGTATGCTCGCCAGGTGTCATCGAGGTTGTGTGAGAAACCACTGGATGAGATCCTGTCATCGCTGGTTGAGATAAAGCCGTTGCCGCCGAATAGTATGCCAAAATACTCGACCGGTTTTCCACCGATATACAGTGCAAAATGTCCCTCATCTGCCGGGTCGAAATCATATCCACTGGATTGAGGAGATTCCTCCTGCTCGAAGCGCAGTCTGTATCCGACCGAAACATTATATGCGACACCAGCCTGCTCTGGCTGATAAGCGGATAATATCGAGAAATCGAGGTCAGTTTGCCCATCACCTGTTGGGAGCTTGTTGGACGGGGGGTTATCATCGCCGGTCGGGAATTTCACACCAAACCTGAACGAAAGGTAAGGCTTCTGGATAAAAGCGAACTTCGTTGTCAGCCAGATGTCGGATGCGCCGGAGGACTCATCCTTGCGAACAGTTGGATAATCGCTCTCCAGGGAGTGGGTGAGTGTCGGAATGAACAGCCTCGTCTCGAACATATCGCCGAGCCCGAAGCCGATTGAGTACCATATGACTGACCTCTTGTATGTCCCGTATATGTCCTCTTTGTCCCACTCGCGGTCGTATGTTTTGTCTGTGGAGGTGGAGATATAGTCGATACCTGCTATCGGATGAAGGTGCGGCAGAACTATACCGCTGTCCCGAAGGTAGATGAAGTTCTGCATATCCATAGCATCGATGGCAAGGAGGCTCTCTGTGAGAAGAAGGACAAAAGCAACGGTAATGATAGCTTTTTTCATCGGTTTCTCCTTATCTTATACGAGGATTTCCCCTTTTTCCATAATCATCTTATCATCGAGAAATAGTGTCGGGTTTCGGATGATGCCATCGAGATGGCTCGGAACATTGACATTTCCACCCATAGACTTGTTGTCGCCGATTGCAATGTGCACCGTTGATAATACCTTCTCATCCTCTAAAACATTGCCGATTATTTTTGCCTTGTAGTTCGTTCCGATACCCAGTTCTGCAATGTTGAGGGCGTCCTTTCCGTATCTCTCAACCGTGTGGATTATATCCTCTGCCGATTTTCCTCCCTTTATCTCGGTGGCATAGCCATCCCTGACCGTTATCGTGATGTATTCGTTTGGCTGGAGCACACCGGAGTCCTTCATCGAACCATCGACTATGTACACCCCCTCAGCTGTGCCCTCGAGCGGTGCAATGTATGCCTCGCCTGCCGGCAGATTGGAGAAATCGCCTGGCTTGTGGAGAATACCCGTATCGGCGTGTCCCTTTCTCGTTTCGAGCGACATCGTTATGTCCGTTCCGATATCCGTTACTACCCTTGCTCTCTTTGCCTCGGTCAGAAGATGGGCGAGCTTGTTCGAGAGTTCGGCTATCCTGTTGTAGTCGGCGTTTAGTGTTCTGATGAATGTATCCTCGATTATCCCCGGCAGGGTTGCAATCCGGGCACCTCTTGCGCAGGCAGCTCTTCTGGCATCGGTGTGTGAGAGCGAGCGTGATGTCGGAATGAGGATAACATCGAAGAGCGGCATAATCTCGGCGACCATATCGGGTGGCTCCTCGCCGTGGTTTGCACGAGGGGTTATCTCAACTGCGATAGCCTCGTTGGCATACCGCTTCCCCACCTCGAACAGGGCGTTGGCAATTCTCCTCTCTGGCGCATCGAACAGCACGAGGATGTTTTCGTTCTTCCTCAAGGCGACACACTGGGTTATGACTATCTCTGCCGATTTTGTGAGTTCATCTTTCATATTCTGCCTCCTGAGATATTGGAAAACAAGATAACATTTGAGCAGGTGTAGTCAAACAAAAAATTGGTTTGGTTTCAGTTTAGAATTTGCTATATTTAATCCGAACTTATAGCGTGGAGGTGCTCCCGATGGAGATTTTGGTTCCGATTGTTGCAATAGTGTTTGCGTTGTCCATCCCGATTGTAGCAATTATCATAGAATATCTCAAGCGCAGGCTTGCTGCGAGGGCTTGGTGTTGGAGCAGGTCTGACAATATTCTCGCTTATTTACGACATCTGGTTTTTTCATGGGCTGGTTCTTGCAGGTGGACTTGTCCGCCTCTTTGTTGGGCTGGCTCTAATTCTCTGGGCAAAATATGCGATGAAACAGAAGGAATCTTCCTGATAATTGGAGGTAGTAGATATGAAGAAGATAGCCGTTTCCGCAGACACGGGCGAGGGGTTGAAGAGTCCTGTCTCCCAGCATTTTGGCAGATGCCCGTATTATGTTGTCGTCGAGGTAGAGGGTGATAAAATTGTGGCTAATACCGTGCATAAGAACCCCTATGCTGGCAGTCATCGGAGCGGGGTGATGCCGGAGTTTATTAGGTCTCTCGGTGCGGATGTGATTATCTCCGGTGGGATGGGACCTCGTGCAATAGGGTTTTTCCAGCAGCTCGGTATAGAGCCTCAGACAGGTGCAACTGGAACGGTTGAGGAGGCGGTAAAGCGATATATTGCCGGTGAAGCTGGTGGTGCTTCGCCCTGTGGACATAGCAGGTAGGTCGAAGTGGAAATAACAAAACATTAGAGGAGGTAAAAATTATGAAAAACAGCATCGAGAATCTGGCAAATGCTTTCATTGGTGAAAGTCAGGCGAGAAACCGCTATACCTTCTATGCGAAGATTGCCAAGAAAGAAGGGTTTGAGCAGATTGCGGAGGTTTTCTTGCTCACCGCAGAAAATGAAGAAGAACATGCAAAGTGGTTATTCAGATTGATTAACGACTTAAAAAAGAGGAGCAACGAGAATCTTGATGAAATCGAGGTTAAGGCTGTGGTTCCGACGATTTTGGGTAGCACTGCAGAGAACTTGAAAGCTGCGATTGCCGGTGAAAACTATGAACATACCAAAATGTATCCGGAGTTTGCAGATGTCGCTGAAAAGGAAGGACTCCCGGAGATTGCTGCGAGATTGAGAGCGATTGCCGTTGCAGAGAAACATCACGAATGGAGATTTGAAAAATTGCTGAAAGAGGTCGAGGGAAACACGGTATTCAAGAAAGATGGGAAGGTTTATTGGATGTGCAGGAAATGCGGATATATACACGAAGGAGAAAGACCGCCGGAGAAATGCCCGTCGTGCAGTCATCCGAAGAATTACTTTGAGCTTAGATGTGAAGAATATTAGGAGGTGATGAGAAATGACCGGGGAACTGCCCGATGATGTGTTGAATGCCGTGTTGGAAACAATCCCTGTTCAGATTTCGGTTATTGATGAAAATGATAGGGTCCTGGGTTGGAATAAGCACGAAACGAGGATATTCAAGAGACCTGTTGGGGTTATCGGTAGGGATGTTCGCGATTGTCATCCGAAAAGAAGCCTCGGCAAGGTCGAGCAGATTTTGAGGGAGATGAAAGATGGAAAACGGGACGAAGCAACTTTCTGGATTGACCTCCCTATCGGGGAAAGTAAGGAGAAACACAAGGTTCTGATACAGTATTTTGCCCTGAGGAATGAAGATGGCAAGTATCTCGGTTGTCTGGAGGCAAGTCAGGATATTAGTGATATTCAGAAGATAACAGGAGAAAAAAGACTTCTAAGTTGAGGGGAAGAAATGACCGAACAAAGACAAATCTATAGGTGCAACATTTGCGGAAACATCGTTGAGGTTCTGCATACTGGAGCCGGTGAGCTTGTATGCTGCGGACAGCCGATGGATTTGCTTGATGAAAAGACAGAGGATGTCGGCAGGGAGAAACACACTCCGGTAATAGAAAAGACAGATAATAGCGTAAAGGTAAAAATTGGCTCGGTTCCTCATCCAATGGAAGAGAAGCATTATATAGAATGGATTGAAGTAATTTGGGATGGTAAGGTTTGCAGGAGGTTCTTAACCCCGGCAGGCAAGCCAGAGGCAGAATTCGGGATAAAAGCAGATGATATTGAAGCGAGGGGATACTGTAATATCCACGGGTTGTGGAAATCATAAAATTCTGGTCTGTGGTTGCTTCGTAATCTTACCCCTTGGGAGCATATAATAGCGGATGGACAGTTCGCTGTGCTTCATCCAAATTGCTTTCATACTGCCGAAGGGGGGAGTCGAACCCCCACGAGCTTTCACTCACTGCGACCTGAACGCAGCGCGTCTGCCATTTCCGCCACTTCGGCAACCACCTAAATTATATCGAAACCATCTCCTTTGTCAAGCCGTTTTACTCCCTCTGCCTTATCGTATCCAGTGGCATAAGCGATGCCGCCCTTGTTGCCGGGTAGATGGTGGATAAGAGCGATAGCAGGATGGAGCCTGCTGATATAGCAATAAAGTCGGGCAACCTCATATCCACAGGGAGAGCAGAGATTGAGTACACCTCCGGCGGTAGCGAGATGATGTGGTAGCGCATCTGCAGAAGACAGAAGACAAAACCTATAGTAATACCTATTGCTGTTCCTGTTATACCGACCCGTAGTCCCTGATAAACAAATATCCTGTGGATGTTTTTCTTTGTCGCTCCGATAGCTTTCAGGATTCCTATGTCCTCCCTCTTCTCCATTGCTACCATAATGAGCGTCGATATGATGTTGAACGCCGCCACAAGAACAATCAGGCTCAAGAGGAGAAACATACCCCATTTCTCGATAGTTATCCAGGCGAAGAGGTTCTTGTTCATATCTATCCATGATGTGGCGTAAAACAGGTATCCGAGCTTCCTGGAGATCTCCTTTGCCATCTTTTTTGCCTGATTGAAGTTTGTTATCCGCACCTCTATTCCTGTTATCTTCTTGCCCATTCCGTAGATGTTCTGCGCAGATTTCAGATGCACAAGCGCCAGCGCCGCATCGAAGTCATACATACCTGTCTCAAATACTCCCGTAACAAGGAACTTTCTTACCCTGGGTCTGTGAAATATGGAGGTGAATTTCGAGCTGCTTTTTAGAGTGTATACCCTGACCGTGTCCCCCGGGATGACGCCGAGCTTGTCCGCAAGGTAATTCCCGAGAACGATTGCTTCTGTCTCAAGTGAATCTGGGTCTGGAAGGTAGAATTCTCCTGATATGATGTTTTTGCCGAACCGTGTAACATCCTGCTCGAGCTCCGGGAGAACCCCACGCAGCATAATACCGTCCTCGCCTCCCGCGCTTGATATCGCAGCATTCCCCTGAACAAAGGGAGCGGATGAGACAACCTTTGGAATGCTGTCCAGCCTGGTTATTATGCTGCTCCAGTCCTCGAGCATCTCCGGCTTGAACGAATAGACATTTATATGCGATGTTATCCCTATTATCCGTGAGCGGACCTCAGATTCCAGACCGTTCATAACGGATAATACGATCACAAGAGCTGCAACACCGACAGCTATTCCTCCTATGGCAAAGAATGCTGCTACGGAGATAAAGTGTGCCCTCGTTCGGACACGGAAAAGCCTTCGCGCAACGAAATTCTCGAACCTCATAAAAAAGTTGCGAAAGATAAAAAATTTTCTATATTTTGATTTGGGCGGAGGGTTCAATAAAGATTCCTCCAACACCCAGATAATGAAGGTGGTCCCTTCGGATTGCGGATTACCCAAGACATCTGGAGCGACCGTAAATCCTTTAGCGTTCTATCTGGGAGGAACTCAGTTGCTCTCCGCCTCCTTCTTTTCCGGTGCAAGTCCGAGTGATGCCCTTACCTTTTCTTCTATTTCATCTCTTATCTTGGGATGCTCCTTTAAGAATATCCTTGCGTTCTCATACCCCTGACCAAGTCGCGTTTCCCCGTAAGAGTACCAGGTTCCGCTCTTGTTGACTACACCGATGTCCGAGCCGAGGCTCAAAAGTTCACCCTCGTGCGATATTCCTTCACCATAGATGATATCAAACTTCGCTGTTCTGAACGGAGGAGCAAGCTTGTTCTTGACCACTTTTGCAATTATTGCTATTCCTGTTGGTGAGTCGGATGTACCTATGTTTCCCGCCTTCCTCACCTCTATTCTGATGGAGGAGTAAAACTTGAGTGCCACTCCGCCGGATGTGGTGCGTGGGTCACCGTAGATAACCCCTATCTTCATGCGGGTCTGATTGATGAAGATGATCGATGTGTTCGACTTGGAGATGGCTCCTGAGAGCTTTCTCAGTGCCTTTGACATAAGGCGTGCCTGCAGACCAACGGAGGTGTCGGACATAGTTCCTTCTATCTCCTGGCGGGGGACAAGTGCTGCCACAGAGTCCACGACGATAGCATCAACGGCAGCACTTCTCGTGAGAGCTTCCGCTATCTCCAACGCCTGCTCGCCGTAGTCTGGCTGGGAGATGAGCAGGTTATCGGTGTCAACGCCGAGGGCGCGGGCATATTTGGGGTCAAGTGCATGTTCTGCATCTATAAAAGCCGCAATTCCACCCCTCTTTTGTGCCTCAGCTATTATATGGAGTGCAAGCGTGGTCTTCCCCGAGGATTCCTGCCCGTATATCTCCGTTATTCGCCCCCTTGGGATGCCTCCTATGCCCAGGGCATAGTCGAGGGCTATCGAGCCCGTGGGGATAACCCCTATTTCGCCCTTTTCTCCCTTTGCCCCAAGACGCATAATTGATCCCTTGCCGAACTGCTTCTCTATCTGAGCAAGGGCAAGATCCAAGGACCTCCTCTTCTTTTCTTCATCGCTTTTCTTCATCGTTTCCCCCTTGCAACCTCTTCGAGAAGAGCGCTGTATGGATTGGACCTTCACATGTTAGCTGACTTTTGAATACAACGAACCTGTCGACCGTAAATCTATCCGAAAAATCGTGCTTTTCAAGGATATTTGCAATTTTCTCGCCGTCCCTTGTGTGCCTTACCCTACCGAGTGTCAGATGCGGCGAGAAGAAGTGGTCTCTCTTGGGCAGACCAACCGAGCGAACGAGTTGGTCAATTTTTTGGGATAAAGCGTTCAGTTCTTCTTTTGTTTCTGTACCGACCCAGATGACCCTGGGTGAACGCCTCGAGCCGAAGAAACCTATACCCTTTACCGTAAGCTCGAACGGAGGTATCCCGAATTCCGTTTCATCGAGTATCCTGATGAGTTCATTCAGCTTCTCCTTCGGTACCTCACCTAAGAACCTCAGTGTCAGATGGATATTCTCTTCCTTCACGAATGTTATCTTATCTGGAAGCTGCTTAAGTGGAGCCTGAACCTCACGGATGAGCCTCTCCCGGATGGAGGCTGGCAGTTGGATTGCTATGAATGCCCTGACAAGTCCCTTTTCTTTCATATCTCCTCGGAGCCGTCTAAGAACTTGTAGCGTCCCCATCTTCCCGTAAGGTATACCCAGAGGATGTTCAACGCAGCCTGTGTGGTCTTCAGTCGGAAGATGTTCCTTTCCGATGGCATAAAGTACCTTCGGACACTCCACCCTTCTTTCGTTGCCAGACCGATATAGACAAGCCCGACCGGTTTTTCCCTTGTTCCACCCGTTGGTCCTGCGATGCCCGTTGTGGATAAAGCAAAGTCGCAGTTGTGTATCTTTCGTGCGCCCTCTGCCATCTCTGCTGCTGTTTCTGGTGATACTGCACCGAACTTACGGAGTGTCTCCTCGCGCACTCCAAGCAGTTTTTTCTTTGCCTCGTTTGAATACGAGACAATACCTGCCAGGAAGTAGTCCGAGCTGCCAGAAACAGAGACTATTCGGGATGCAAGCATACCCCCAGAGCAGGATTCTGCAACAGATAGGGTCTGACCCCGAGTTCGTAAAATCTCGCCTATCACCTGCTCAAGCTTCTTTTCGCCGTTTGCAACGATATAATCCGAGAGAAGTTCCCTAACTGCTGGAGCTGTTTCCTTCGGTACTTGGAGGTTAATCCCTGTGTATGATGGATAGAACCTTATCTGTTTCAGGCTGCTCTTCGATAGCTTTTTTTCAAGCATCGTGAGTATCTGAGACTCTGGTACCTGTGCTGTGGAGAAGGACTCAAACCGTTCTGTCAATTCCTCTGTGCCAGAAAGTTTTGGGATGATGAAGCCGTTCAACATTGCCTCCATCTCGGAGGGGAAACCGGGAATGGCAAATATCCTTTTGCCATCCTTCTTGATGAAGAGACCCGGAGCTGTTCCCACATTGTTTGGAATCGGTGTAGCGGATTCCGGCAGATATGCCTGACGGATGTTGTTCTCTGGCATAACGAGACCCTGGGAGTCGAAATGCTCCCTTATACTGTCGAGAACATCCTTGTGGAATACAAGCTTTTCCCCGAGAAACTCGGATATCGCCTCCACCGTTACATCATCGGGGGTAGGCCCCAAGCCACCGGTTATGATAACGGCATCTGCCCTCCCTATGGCGAACTGAATCGCCTCCTTGATCGCCTTCTTTTCGTCAGGAACGGAGATTTTTCCAACGGTCTCCACACCGATAGCCGATAAACTCTTCGATATGAGGTTCGAATTTGTGTCAACTGTTCTGCCGGAGACCAATTCGTTCCCGACCGAGATGATAAACAGGTTCATACAAGCCTTTCCTTCAGAACGACTATCCACCAGGTCAGAAGGTTGGTATATATCCCTGCAGTGACATCATCGAGGACAACATCTGCTCCTCCTTTCCTTTTGTTGAAGAAGTTTGCAGGCGGAGGTTTGACGACATCTAATAGCCTGAAGATAAGAAAATTCACAATGAAGACCCATTCGATTTTTGGTATAAAAGCGATTGCAAACCCTGCTCCTGCCATTTCGTCTATAACTATCTTTCTGGAATCCGTTCCCCAGGACTTCTCGGCAACACCTGAGATATAGATTGCGAACAGGGTAAATGCGATAAGCGCTACCGGATAGATAAGATTTTTTGTTGGGATGAAAAAGAGGATAACATAGGCAAGGAGCGAACCAGCAGTCCCAGGTGCGACAGGTGAATATCCGGTTCCAAAGCCCGACGCAAGGATTTTCAAATGGGGTTACTCCTCGAACTGCAGTTTTCTCTCAAACTCTGTTGGGACAGATGCGTTCTCCAACGCCGCTTGATATGAAATGAGCCCTTTTCGATAGAGGTCCAGCACTGCCTGGTCGAATGTCTGCATACCGTATTCTGAGCGCCCTCGCTCCATATATGTCGGTATCTCGTTGAACCGCTCAGGTGTGATGATGCAGGAGCGTATTGTTGGTGTAGATACGAGCACCTCAGCTGCAAGTATCCTCCCTGCCCCATCCTTCCTCTTTATAAGCCTTTGTCCTATCACCCCCTTTAGGTTTGCTGCAATCTGGACAAGTACCTGTTCTGCGCTCTCCGGCGGGAAATATCCAACGATACCGTTAATCGTCTCGACGGCGTTCGTTGTGTGGAATGTGGAGAATACCAGATGCCCTGTCTCGGCGGCATGGAGAGCAGTTTCTATCGTTTCCCTGTCTCGCATCTCACCTATCATAATTACATCCGGGTCCTGGCGAAGGGCGGAGCGAAGCGCCGAAACAAAACTACCTGTGTCAAGCCCAACCTCTCGCTCCTCGATGTGGCTCTTTATATCCTTGTGAATGAACTCGACCGGGTCCTCGATGGTTATTATATGCGCTCGCTTGTGCATATTGATGTAGTTTATCATCGCTGCAAGCGTAGTTGTCTTACCACTTCCGGTGACGCCTGTCACAAGCACAAGCCCCCTCGGCTCCATAGCAAGCTTCTTGACAACCTCTGGAATGTTCAGCGCCTCGAACGACGGAATCCTCAAAGGGATGTATCTCATAGCGATGGAGAAGTTCCCTCGCTGTCTATATATATTCACACGGAAGCGCGCAACATTCGGTATCGTGTATGTGGTATCCACCTCAAAGAAGGAGGAGAACCGCCTCTTTGGAGACTTGCTCATAAAGGTGAAGGCAAGCGCAGATGTGTCCCTTGGAGAGAGTGGTCTCCCCTTGACGGCAACCAGGTCCCCGTATATCCGCAGGAGTGGGGGACTGCCTACCTTGAAATGTATGTCCGATGCCCCTTTCTTAACAACGAAGGCCAGAAACTCGTTTAGGTTCACAATAACTCTCCCACCATAACTCTATATTAAAGGAGAATCTCCCTTTGTCAATATCAATCTTATAACCACTACCTCCTATCTTTTGGTGGAAGTCCAACATAGAAGAGGTTCCAGATGGAGAGCAGTATCCCGAATGCGAGTCCAACAAAGCGGAAAACAACCCCTGTGTCGAGGAACTTGTCGAGGAATAACCCACCAAAAAACCCCCCGAATATCAGAATTGATAAGGTGAAACCAAGTGAGCCAATCCTCCCAAAGATGGATATTAGGCTCTCACCTCTCTTCATTTCAGAAGAATCACTTTTCCGCTCTTGGTTATCTTGTCTGCTTTTATCTTATAAATATACACACCGGAAGCAAGATTTGCAAGATTGAATGAAATGCTCTCCTTTCCCTCTATATACTTTTCTGCCTTCGCAACCTTTTCGCCGCGGACATTGAACAACTCAAGCCGTATTAAGCTCTTTTGGGGTGAGAATACATTAATGGAGAGCAAACTGTTAACCGGGTTTGGGAATGGGTTCCCGATTGATGCCGCATCGGGGGTAGTTTCCTCACCGATTCTTATGTTGTGTGTTGAGACTGTTATATCGTCTATATACCACCCCCAGTCGCTGTTCTCGCTATCTGAGGCAAAGTCGAATGCAACAGTGAGGTTTCCATCAGCCCAGTCGGATAGGTCGATAATCTGCTGCTCCCAGAGCGAACTCTCGCCTCCGAAGCACAGTTCCCCCGGTATGAACGGGTTTGAATAGGAGATGACGCCCGTGTAGAGGCTCTCTGGCACAACTATATGCTCTCCCCCATCGGTGATGAGCTTTATATTTCCGCCGTCTGGTGCATACGGGGACGGCTCCTCGAAGTGGTATATCTGGTAGAATGATAAAAACGCTGTCTCACATCCGGATAGATCGAGCTGGAGGGTCATCCTGGCAAACCGTTCATTCGGGTAGTATCCGCCGAGAATTGTCCCCAGGAGATGTGTGCCAGAGTGCGCTGAGAACGGCTCTGTTCCAAGTTCTCCCCACTGCCAGATGCTATCTAAGGTAAACAGGGAAGGAAGGCTCTCGAGGTCAAAAGTCATCTCGTCCGTTACGACTATTGTAAAGCACCCATCTGCAGGCTCACGGGAACAGTTGTGATGAGAGGATACATCACAGGCTTCTATGTAAAAGATAATGCTATCCTCTGCTGATAGTGCGAGCGGTATCTCAAAGGAGAAAACAGAATCCTCTACTGAGGTAGGTGGGAAGCTTTCCCAAGGGGTATCTGTTCTCCTTGCGTAAAGGTGAACGGTCTCTGTGTCCACGCCCAGGTTGTCGGTGATACTTGCCAGGACCGTGTATGGTGGTATGGAGCGGAGTGTCGGTGAGACGAACCGTGTCCGGATGAGAGGTGGTGTAGTATCCTCGCCTATGTGGAAGGAAAAGGTATCAGTTACTGCTGTGTCGTGGTCGGAATCGAGTGCAAGGATGTAGTATTCCACATCCCCCTCGGGTGGGAGTGTGTCGGGAAGATGGATAGAGAAACTATCTCCTGGCAGGGGCACCATCTCCATAGGAGAGAAGTCTCCTGCTCCTGCCCTCCAGAAAAGGTATACTCCAGTTATCGGCGTATCCCTCGGAACGACAAGAGCGGATATTACAGCCTCTTCCCCTGCCTCAACATCTGGGTGTGCTGAATGTAGTAGAAGAGGTGTGAATCGGAATGTGTCGACGAGTGCAATGTCATCTATGTACCAACCGAGCCGTGTAGTGTTATCATCCTCACCTGTGCGGAACATTATCCTGACTGTATGCCCAGAGTATTCCCCGATGTCGAACCGAGCGAAATGCCAGAAGTTCCCGGTCTGTTCACCCGAGAACGCTGGCTCGTATGCAAGGATTGTGTCGTATGGGTCGATTATCCCATCGTAGAAAAGATTTGTCGGGTATATTATCTCTGATTCGCCACCATCAACGGAAAGACGGACATTTCCACCGTCCCAAAGACCCCAGCTCGTTGCCTCGAACTGGTAGAATTGATAAAAACCGAACCAAGCACTATCTGAATGCAGAGGTATATCAGCGGTGGAGAGAACGGATTCGGTAGAGTTGGAGTACATCCCCTCGAGGTTCGTTGCCCAACACCTGCTACCCGAGCGTGGAGGAGGCGAGTCTCCGGACGGTATCCCCCATTCCCAATCGCCGGTGGAAGAGAACCCACCATCCGATTCCTCAAGGTTCATAGCCGGGAGGAGAAGTATGTTCAAGATTGTATCCGAGTAAACGGAAAATCTCCTCTCCTCAGGCATATACCCGCAAGCCTCGAAGGTGAGCCGGCTCTCACCAACGGGAAGTCTGGTGAACCCGATGCCATCCACAATGGAGTCAACACCGGATGATAGCTCGAAATGAGGGATAAGCTCACCTGATAACTTGTCGAAGAGCCGGATTCTCACATCTGCTGTAGGAAGAGGGACAGGAGAAGGCTCGATCTCCAGTGTCGTGTCGATCGGGAGGTGAACCAGAAGCGTCTCTGGGGAGAAACCGACTGCCGTTGCAACTATCGTGTAGTCCACACCACCAGGGGATCTGATACAGTGTAGAGGCTCATCAGGGGATGTCTCGATGGTTTGATTCGATTCAAGCAGATATATCCTGCCGTTATGTGGGAAAGAGAAGCAGAGCTCTCCTGTGGCACCAAGCATCCGCTCCATCGCTCGGATGGCATCTACTCTTCCTGAGCCGTATCGATTGTCCTTTCCAGGCTCGCCGAGGTCAACAGCGGTCGACTCGATGACGGATTTGACATCCTCCGGAGAAAGTGATGGTCTCCCCGAAAGGAGCAAGACAACAGTGCCTGCTATGTGTGGTGCAGACATAGATGTTCCGTCCCAGCCACCCTCATACCCTCCCCCGAGAACGGTCGATGTTATGTTCACCCCGGGAGCAACAACATCTGGCTTTACAAGTCCAGGTGGATACGGATAATCAAGGTAAGGTTCGATATCCTCCCAACATACAGGACCAACGGATGAGAAGGAAGCCAGTTCGTCATCGGCGTCAGTAGCACCAACGGTTATAACCGAAGGGACATCCCCTGGTGTTCTGAGGTTGTTGGGTACTCCTGCGGATTCATCCTCGTTTCCGGCGGCAACACATAGAACCGTTCCACAGGCAACAGCGTTGTCACAAGCCTCCCTGAATGCTCCTCTGTCAGGGTCCTCGTCGTAGTCCCAGCCAACGGATAGGCTCACGACATCTGCCCCCATCTCAACTGCATACTGAATCCCAAGCCAACAGTCCGATTCGTCGCCGCTTCCGGTACGGTCCAGTATCTTTATAGGAAGAACAGTCGCTTCAGGTGCAACCCCGGTCCCTATTCCGTTCCTTCCGTTGCCAGCTATCGTCCCGGTGCAATGGGTTCCGTGCCCATGGTCATCGTATGGGAGTCCGCCGGAGATAAGGTTCACCCCGATGTAGTCGTCCACGAAACCGTTGCTGTCATCATCTCTTCCGTTGTAGGGTATCTCCAGCTCATTTATAAACAGCCTGTCGGTTATGTCCGGATGGGTTATCTCGAGCCCCGTGTCGAGGATTGCAACGAGGACTGCTCGCCCGGTGTAACCATACCTTATCCAAACAGAATCAGCTCCTATCTTCTCAACACCCCAAGCAAGCTCTTCAGGGAGAGAAGGCTCCCTTCTCAGAAGAGCAGGCTTCCTAACAATAGGGAGGATGACAAGCTCGGGAAGCGATTTCTCTTCCCTCACGAGGTGCTGGGCAGCCTCATTGTTCATACGGGCAAGTATTACATTGTTTATCCACAAGGGTAGTATGCTGTCAGCATTCCCAAGCTTCTCCTCTTGGCGGAGTACGCTGAGAACGGGCTTTTGACTCTGCTCGAAGAAATCCTTGAGAAGTGATATACCTTTTTCCCTGCGGGCTTGCTTGTGAAGAAGGCGAAGCCTTTCCCTTTCTTCCTGCGGAAACCCATCGTAGATAATGATCTTTACAGAAGCTTTTTCTTGACCAAGATCGGCTGATACATTAACCTTACTGTGGCTTTTCCCTGCAGTAAGGACGAGTATAAGGGATATTATCAGGAATCTTTTTCTCAATTACTTTTTCCTGAAGATTTTTGTTTTGATGAGCAGTTCCGAGTCGACTGCCCCTATGTATATCCCCGGTGGTGCCTGGACGCCGGAATCCACTGTTCCGTCCCATGTCAGCGAGTATTTGCCTCTTGTGATGAACCCCTCGAAAAGTAACTTTACAGGGTCTCCTGTTTCCGAGTATATCCCGACGGTTAGGTTCGTTCCCCTTTCGAGGGAGAAGTCTACCTTCGGCTCATCTTCTGCTATCTGGGTAGTTATCTTCTCTTTGATAGCTGGTAGCCTTCCGGACAGGTTGTGTTTTTCTGCATATTCTGGGAAGTTCCTTACCAGCCTTGTGAGGATATAGTAAGCCTCCTCGAGATTCTCTCTTTTCTCGAGGCTGTTTGCGAGGAGGAGGTAGGCAAGCGGGATTTTCCCCCTTATGTATGAGCAACGAAGTGCATCCTCTGCCTCATCGTAGTTTCCTGAAAGGTATGCAATAGCCCCGAGAGCACATTTTCCCTCTGCTGCCTCGGGAACAGCAGATAAAACCTTCTCAAACTCCTCTCTCGCTCGGACCTCGTCCCCCTTGAAGAGAGCATCCTCAGCCAAGCGAAGGTGCAGTTTCGGGTAAAATCGATTGTCCTTCGGGCAGTGGTCAAAAAAGAAGTAAGCCCTCTGGGTGTCTGAGCGGGCGAGATAGATATCACCTAATAGGGCGTACCCTTCCGGGAGTTTCTTGTTAATGCTTATCGCCTTCCGGAGGAATATCTCTGCCCGGAATGTGTCCGACTTCGCAAGCTTCAGCTTCCCGAGCCAGAGGTATGCATCCGCATTTTCTGGGTTGTCCACAAGCGCCGAATGAAAGGCAGCCGACGCCTTTCTGTAGTCTCCGTTGGAAAAATACCGCTTGCCCTCTGCAATGAAGATATTCTCCTGTTTCACAGGGACGGTTGTGGTGCAGGAGAGAACAAGCAAAAAAGGAAGCAAGATGGTAACCCTTTTCATACCGACCTTATGATAAAAATTTTGCCCCGATTGTCAAATAGTATTTGTTTGCGGGCGGTTTCTTGCTTAAATTTCCACTGCGATGGTGACGGCAGGCATTGAGAGACTATCTTCCTATCTTGCGAAGATAAAGGGAGCCCGTGTCGGGGCAGTTGTCAACCAGACATCCGTCGATAGGAACTTTTGCCATCTCTTGGAGATACTTGCCTCATCCGATACTGTTCATCTTATCAAGGCTTTCTCGGTTCAGCATGGGCTTTTCTCAGAGCTTCAGGATAATATGGTAGAGTCGGAGGATTATTTCGATAAGCGGTTTTCGCTGCCCGTATTCTCTCTTTATGGTAAGCGGCTCGAGCCGACCGATGAGCTTCTATCCGATATCGATGTTCTCTTCTACGATATTCAGGATGTTGGTGCGAGATACTACACATTTATCTGGTCGCTTGCGGGCTGTATGAAGGTATCGAGCAGAACAGGGACGAAAGTTGTCGTCCTCGACCGTCCCAACCCGATAGGTGGAGAGAAGACGGAAGGCGGTCTCGTCAGCGAAGAGCTTATCTCCTTTGTCGGGATGTATCCGGTTCCTATTCGGTATGCCCTGACAGTCGGGGAGCTGGCTATGTATCTTAACTCCAGGTTTGGAATAGGATGCGAGCTCGAGATTATTCCGCTTACCGAATGGCGACGCTGGATGTATTACGACGACACAGGCATAGCATGGGTGCTACCGTCGCCCAATATGCCTTCTCTCTCGACTGCGATAGTCTATCCGGGTGCCTGCCTTCTTGAGGGAACGAACATCTCCGAGGGCAGGGGAACAACTCTTCCGTTTGAACTGTTCGGTGCGCCCTACATTGAGCCACGACTTCTCATCGAGAGGGTGAGGAAGGAAAATCTTTCCGGTTTTGCGCTGAGAGAGCACCGCTTCCGTCCCACATTCGGAAAATACAAGGATGAACTCTGCTTTGGAGCCCAGCTTTATGTGACAGATAGAGGCAGTTTCGAGCCTGTGCTTACCTATATCGCTATAATAAAGGCAGCGCGTCATCTCTTTGGCGACAGCTTCGCTTACCGCAATCCGCCCTATGAGTATGACTACACCCATCTGCCGTTTGATATTCTCTCTGGGGATGAGAAGGTTCGTGAGATGATAGATGCCGATGCACCGATAGGCGACTTCCGAGCAGTTTTTCAGAGACAGATATTGCCTTTTCAAAAAGAAGTAAAGGAGTTTCTCCTCTATGAGTGATATTGCGTCCGTTGTTTTCTCCGCGGGATACGGGAAGCGGTTTTTGCCCTTTTCACGCTTTCTTCCCAAGCCGCTCTTCCCGTTCTTCAATATACCTATCCTCGAGCGGGTAATCTCTTCTGTCCGCTCAGCCGGGATTTATGATATTTTTATCAACACGCATCATCTCGGTGAGATGGTCTCATCGTTTGTATCCTGCAATCTTGCCCGAAAATTCAAAGATGTATCTTTTCATCTTTTCGCTGAGGAGGAGCTGCTTGACACAGGAGGGACACTGCACGCCCTTTACTCTTATCTTCCGGAGACCGTTCTTATCCACAACTGTGATGCGGTGTCTTTCTTTCCGCTCGAGCGTCTTTTGGATTATCACAAAAAGGAAGGTTCGCTTGTCACCCTGCTCTGTGTCGATGACCCGAAGAGGAATACGCTTTCTGTTCTCCCTGATGGTAAGGTTGGTGGGGTAGTTAAGCCGTCTGGTGCTGCTTTTTGTCTGACATATGCTGGGGTTGCTGTTGTCTCCCGAGGGGTTATCCGCTACATTCCGGAGGGAAAGCATCCGTGGATCTCGTTCTTTGCTCATCTGCCGAAGGATAAACGTCGGAGGGTCCTGTATCTGCAGACAGAATCCCTGTGGTATGAGATAGGAGACATAAGTAGCTATTTTTCTGCACATAAGGATGCTATACTCTCCGGCTATGGGAAAGAGTTTGGATGCAAGGACAGGATTTGTCTTGCAGATGATTCGCTTTCAGGATGTTCTCTTTCTGGTTTTGTTGTGGGAGGGGAAAATATTGCTGTTTCTGGTTCCCCTTCGATTCAGGATACGATTATCTGGTCGGGTTCTGTGGTCTCAGGGGACAAAGAAGGTATGATTGTTACACCGTTTGGGGAGGTCAAGGTTTGATGGATGTGAAACATATTCTTCGACATCTTTTTCCAGATGGGGTTCTGGCTGTATCTCCTGTCGGTGATGGGGGCTCAAACAGACAGTTTTTTCGGGTGGCTACAAAGGAGGGCAGTCTTGTCCTTATGCTCGATGCTGACAGGTCTTCTCTTTCCAGATATATTCGTATTGCCCATCTTCTGTCGCGAAGCGGGGTTGCGGTTCCCCGAATCTTCCAAGAGAATGTAAAGCTCGGGTTTGTCCTGCTCGAGGATGTGGGGGATGAGAGTTTGTCATCCTTCGTGAAGAGGGCGGGTGTATCCGGCAGACGCAACATCTATCTTTATGTTATCGATGTGCTTGTTGCAATGGAGAAGGATGTGGATACATCTTCTCTTCCTATCTTCGGCAGGGAGAACCTCTTTCAAGAGACGGAATATTTTGCGCGGGAGTTCATAGAGAAGACGGTTGGATTATCCGTTCCTGGTGGTGTATGGGGAGATTTTTCCCGTCTTGTGAGGCTTGTTTCATCGACGCCTGTAGGCTTTATGCACAGGGATTTTCAGTCGGAGAATATATTTATAAAGTCTGGCGCTATTCGTCTGCTCGATTTCCAGTCGGCTTGTCGTGGTCCTGCATTTTATGATGTTGCATCGCTTCTGTTCGACCCCTATGTCTTTCTGCCGATTCCAGAGATCGATTTCCTCTTCAGATACTATCAAACCCTTTCTCAGCCTGATTTCCCATTTGTGGAGGAAGCGTTTTACTTGACATGTATTCAGAGGCTTCTTCAGGCTCTCGGTGCCTACGGGTATCTGGGTAATGGTATGGGAAAAACTCGTTTCCTGGGGTTTATCTCGCCTGCCCTCTCAAGGTTGCAGTATCTTCTGGAGAAACAGGAGAGGTTTGAGGAACTTCTTTCGCTTGTTAAGCTTGCCAGATTGCGCTGGGAGGAGCTGTTATCTTCCTCGTAGGTTGTCTATATCCTCATTTTTGCCGATGACGACCAGCGTATCGCCCTTGTTCATTACCTCAAGTGCCGATGGTATGACGATGACCTCTTTCTCTCGCTTTATGGCGATTACCTCGATGTTGTATTTTTTCCGTATCTCCAGCTCAAGTAGGGACTTTCCATCAAACCCCTTAGGGAGCGTCATCTCGACGATACTGTATCCCTCGGTTAGCGGGATATGGTCGAGCAGGTTCGGGATGGTCAGGGAGTTCGCGAGCCTTACCGCCCCTTCCTCCTCAGGAAACAGCACATCCGTGGCACCTACCTTCTTCAGCACTTCCCTGTGCTCCCTCGATATCCCCTTCACGATTATCCTCTTCACTCCCGCTTCTTTGAGGAAGAGGGTCACAAGGACGCTCGGTTCAATTCTATTACCAAGTGAGATTATCGCTGTGTCGAACTGCTTTAGCCCCAGCTGTTCCAGGCTCTCTAAGTTCGTTGCGTCTAATCTTATCGCCGATGGAGAAATCTCATTGAACTCGTCCACTCGGTCCTGGTCTCTATCTATTCCAAGGAAAGGAACATTCCTTTCTGCTAAGGTCTGAGCGACCTTAAAGCCGAAGCTTCCCAGCCCTATTACCAGAACCTGCATACCGATAGCTCCTTTCGATTGAGAAGACCTTCCTATATCTTACAGCGTAGATATAGGTGGAGATTGCCATAAAGATGACCGAGAGTCCAAGCCCTGCAATACCCACAGGAGATTTTATAAAGAGCAGTATAAGGCTTACTCCCAGTGTAAGTGATGTCAGCCTACCCCAGATTGGTGGGATAAGCAGTATCCTCTGTTTGAACAAGGATACCGCTCCGATGATGAGCAGGATGAGGTCTCTTACGAAGATAAGGAGGAAAAGCCAGAACGGTATCCTGCCGAGTATAACAAGGGTCAGTGCAAGCCCGTTCAGGATGAGCTTGTCGGAGAGTGGGTCAAGTATCTTGCCAAGATTAGATGATGTCCTTGTTTTTCGCGCGATATATCCGTCGAGGTTGTCGGTTGCTATCATTGCGCAGCCAACAATAACGGGGGGTAGCCAGCCGAAGAACTCTGATCTGAGGAGAAGATAGCAAAGCACAGGTAGGAGAGCCAGTCTTGTCATTGTGAGTAGGTTTGGCAGTGTGAAGACAGGACCTATCCTCATTGCTATTCTACCCCCAGCATCCGCTTTAGCTCCTCTTCTTTCTCCTCCTTGTTGAGGGTTTTGACTACAACATTTGTCCGCTTCCCATCTGTTTTCTTCTCTATCCTTATATGATTCCCTTCTATTCTCGCTATCTGTGGAAGATGTGTGACAACTATCAGTTGGTGTTCGTCTGATATCTTTTTGAGCATTGAAGCCACTCGATTTGCTGTTCTTCCGCCGATGCCAACATCTATCTCATCGAACACCATAACGGGGATGTTGTCCACCGATGATACGACCGATTTGCAGGCGAGCATGATCCGCGATACCTCTCCTCCAGAGGCAACCGCCCGGAACGGCTTGTGCAGCTCACCAGGGTTTGTCCTTATGAAGAACTCCAGCCTGTCGAACCCAAACGGTGTCGGCTCTTTCCCCTGCTCTATCTCGACCAGAAAGTCCGCATCTTCCATCCCTAATAGGGAGAGGTTCTTCTCTATTTTTTCCTCGAACCTCTTCTTTGCTGTTACCCTCGATGTGTGCAGTTTCTCCCCAAGCTCGACAAGGAGTTTCTTCTCTTCAGTTATCTCCCTTTCGAGCTTATCGATTCTCTCCTTGTTGAGAAAAACCTCATCCTCGAATCGGCTCAGACTCTCTCGAAGCTCAAGCAGTCCTTGATAATCTGTATTGTATTTTTCCATAAGTCTCTGGAGGAAGGAGAGCCTTAGTCTCATCTTGTCGAGTTTCTCATGGTCGAACTCGATGGAGGAAGCCGTTTCACGCAGTGAGCGTGCAAGCTCCTCGGATACCGTCGTGAGCTCGCTTGCAAGCGATGAAAGTTCCTGAAACCTTCTGTTCAATCTGGCAAGTTTCTCCGATGCCTGCAATATCCGAGTCATGGGGATAGAGTCAATGATCGAGCGGAGCTCATCGAGTAGTAGGTTTATCTTCTCGACATTTTCCATTTCTGAGATATTGTCCTGAATTTCCTCCAGTTCACCCTCTTTTAGGTCAGCATTTGTAAGCTCGTTCAGCTGGAATTCCTTCAATTCCCTAATCCGCCTGTTTTCCTCTTCCTTCTGCTTCAGGGCTTTGAGAGTTGCTTCTTTTCGTCTGATCTTGTTCAAAAGGGATGAGAACTCATCCACCTGCTCTTTTATTCCGACATATCTGTCAAACAGCTCCTGCTGGTGCCTCGGATTGAGGAGCGACTGATGCTCGTGCTGTCCGTGGATGTCAACGAGAGCCTCACCGATTCTTGACACCGTATCGAGGGTTGTTGGAGTTCCGTTAATACTTGTACCTCCTCTACCCGTGCGAGCAATCCTGCGACTGATTGTAACTGTTCCCTTCTCATGTGTGCCGAACGGTTCAAGCCCTATTCCCTCGGGACAGAAGAACTCCACGCTTACCTCACTGAAATCTCTGCCTGTTTTTATTACCTCTTTTGGCTTGCGTTCACCCAGGACAAACTCTAAGGCACCGATGACGAGCGATTTGCCTGCTCCCGTTTCACCTGTTAGGAGGTTCAAGCCAGATGAGAACTCCAGGTTGAGCTCATCTATTATCCCGTAGTTCCTGATGGTAAGCCTTTTTATAAATCCCGATTTCATATTTTTAATATAACAGAGGGAGTGATAAGTTGCAAGGGCAAATTCATATTGACAAGAGGAAGGCACTCTTTAGATTAGGAGGGTATGACCAGGATAACCTTTCTGGGGCACGCGAGCTTTCTGATAGAACTCGGGGGGCTCCTCTTTGTGACTGACCCGCAGTTTTCAGACAGGCTTATACTCTTCCGGCGGCACAGGAGGGCGCATCCACCAGATAAGCCTGTTGATGCCATCCTTGTTTCTCATTCACACATCGACCATCTTGAAAAGAGAAGCCTTCTTTCTCTTTCCGGTTCGCCTGTTGTCTTTGCGCCACGGTATTCCGGGAAGGTTCTGAAAATGTGGGGTGTCAAAGATAGGGTTCTTGTCGAGCCTGGGAAACGGTTTCTGTTTAAGGAGGTGGAGATTTATCCCTTTTCTGTCCGCCACGGGGAGCACAGGTTGTTATCCTTCCTGCGGCTTGATGAGGCTGTCGGGTATGTAATAGGCAAGAAGATTCTCTTTATCGGGGACACGGGCTACTTCGACCTGTCGTATCTCAAGCAGATGTTTAACCTGACAGTTGCCATCATCCCGATAGGGGGTGGAGCTCCGTATTTTATCTACAGGCGTGTTCATATGGACTCGCGGGAGGCTCTTTCGATGTTCGATGATCTCGGGGCAATGTATATGGTGCCATCTCACTGGGGGTCATTCATTGTCGGACTGGAGCATCCGGATAGACCGATCTGGGAGCTTCGGCGGGAGCTGGAGTCCCGCCCGGATATGCAGAATAGGGTGAGAATCCTCGATAACGGCGAATCCCTCCTTCTGGAGGACTGATGTTCCTTCTTCTTAGAATCGCTATCTTATCTGTTATATTTATTGTCCTCTTAAGGTTGAAACTGCCTGTTGGATTTTCGTTTCTGGCATTAAGCTTTCTCTGGGCTCTTTTTTTCTCAATGCCTTTGCTTAGCTTTTCCAGAAGCCTCTTTCTGACGATCTTCTCCTTCTCCACCATCAGGTTGTATGTTGTAGTTTACCTTATTGCCCTTATTGGGATAATGCTCAAGCAGACGGGTGAGGCAGATGCAATAGTTGAATCTGTTTCGCGACTTTTTCGTGAGCCGAGACCAGCTGTTACCATTCTGCCTGCTGTCATCGGGCTTCTGCCGATGCCAGGTGGAGCGGTGTTCTCTGCACCGCTTTTTGAGAAGAGTGCAGCTGTTTTTTCCCTGCCGCCGGAGGAAAAACTCGCCATAAACTATTGGTTCAGGCATCTCTGGGAATACTGCTGGCCACTTTACCCGGGGCTTATCCTTGCCTCTGAGATGCTTGATGTCCCGGTAACCTGTCTGATGGCTTCTCAGTTCCCTTTTACCCTTTTTATGATTCTTCTTGGGCTTATATTTTTCATCCTGCCGCTTCCGAGGATAGGGGCGAAAAGGGATGGAAAGGTTAGCTTCCGTGATATTCTTAATTTTCTCCTCCGACTTTGGTTTGTCTGGGTGATAATTGTGTGTTCTGTTCTTGGTGGTGTTGACATCGCCGTTGCACTTGCTCTTATATCCCTCGTTTTTCTCGTTATGCTTCTTCTCCGTAAGGCTCTCTCATCGAAATTGTTTTTCTCCATTCTTAGGGATGCTTTCTCGTTTGAGATACTCGTTCTGGTCCTCTCCGTTATGGTGTTCAAGCGGGTCATCGAGGCTTCAGGTGCGCTTGATGGTCTGCCAGCTGTTCTTTCTGCACTTGGACTCCCTGAGCTCTTTATCCTGTTTATTATTCCGTTTTTTCTCGGTCTTGTGACCGGTGTGAACTTTGCCTATATCGGGATAAGCTTTGCTGTTGTTCTGCCGATTATATCGGGAAACCTGCCGCTTGCTGCTTTTGTCTATTCGAGCGGGTTCGCAGGGGTGCTTCTGTCACCTGTTCATCTCTGCCTCGCCTTGAGCAAGATATACTTTGGTGCAGACTGGGGGAAGGTATATAAGCTCCTATTTCTGCCCGTTTTGCTCCTTATTGTTTTTTCCTTTATTTTCCTTCTGGTGCGTTAAAAAACCCCCGGAGTCTTTCCGGGGGCTATCGTATGAACAGATGGTAAAAGACTACTTCAGAAGCAACATCTTGCTCGTCTTTGTAAAGTTGTCTGTGCGCAGACGGTAGAAGTATGTTCCAGAAGGGAGGGGTTTCCCGGAGTCGTCCGTTCCATCCCAGGTGACAGAGAACCTCCCAGCTGGAAGCCTCTTGTCCACAATTGTAGCTACCTTCTCGCCGAGTATGTTGAATAGCTCAATTCTCACATTATCCTCTTTCGGCAAGTCGAATCTTATCTTTGTCTGTGGATTGAACGGGTTCGGGAAGTTCTGATAGAGTGCATACTGCTTCGGTGTATTTCCCAGCTCAGCTGTGATGCCGGAGCCGATGTATACCTTTGCTCGAATGAGCAGGTCGATGTCGTTTATCGGGGCAATATAGTAGTCCTCAAAGTTAGCCCATCCTGCTCCGCCGGGATTGACCCAGGAGTGATGGTCGTGTGGTGTGCTCATATCGGCACCGATATATATTCCATAATGCCCTGTCTCTGGTAGAACCGCAGCAACATAGAAATCCTCATCGGCAGGCAGGTCCAAAGGAGCGGAAAATGTGTATCTTACCCAGGTACCTGCACTATCAGGCTCGATAAGAACAGGGGTTATAAGCTCCATATCGGGACCGTCTGCGTCAGAATATATCTGAACATTGAACGGCACTGTTGTCATAACATAATAAGATACCTCCGTAAGCCTGACAGTGTCCACTGCTCCGGGAGTGAACCCAACGGCAAAGGCAGAACCCTCTGTTGTATCGGTGAACCAGTATGAAAACGGTCCATATGTCTCACCTCCGACGGTAACATAGAATGTGTCTATCATACCGTCATCGTAGCCGAGGTTTCTTACACTTGCCTCAGGCACGGTGAAGTCGAACCAGAGGGAGTCGTTTGCCGTATTCTCATCGCCGGTGAGTCCTGTGTAGACGAGGCAGGAATAGTTTCCCGCCACCGTCGGGCGCCAGGTGAATGTCTTGTATTCAAACCCGCCGGCAACGATATTTGCCCATGGGGCAAGAGCTCCGTGCCCCATATCGTTCATCTCTTCATCGAAGATGTAGTAGAATGCAGGCACACCGGATACATCGTCAAGCCCCTCGTTGATGAGCATAGCGGTAAAGTTGATATCGACATTGAGGATTATCGGTGTTGTTGCGATATACCCAACGCCGACATCCCTATGCAATCCACGATATGTATACACTGTCACATCGTCTATGTAAAGCCCACCGCCTATGGCATCGGGGTCGGAGTTTATATTCCAGCGGAGCCTTATCGTCTCCCCCGCAAATTCTGTCAGCTCAAGCCTGAACGGAGTGCCATCGCTCCAACTCCTTGCCAGAACAGAATCCTCCTCCATAAGAGACCACCCTTCGGCATAGCTGTCGCGACCCCAGTCAAGGATAAGAGGTGTCCAGGTGATACCGTCATCGTTCGTGGCATAAACGATATAGTAGTCGTCAAGGTATCCATCATCATCGCTGTCGACATCGGGCAGGTCGGCATAAACATAGAAACTGACAAATGTAAGTGAATCTGTTCCACCAGGTATCCTGACAGGTGGTGAGACGAGCGATATATCGACATAAGGGTCGGCATAAGCCACGAACGAGTGTGTTGGCGAGAAGCTCTCGTCCTCGGTTATAACCCAATGGTAGGGATGAGCGTTTCTGCCAACCATCTGTGCCTCGCCAGTATCCCCAGCATTATCCGAGAAAACTATTCCTCCATCCCCTGTCGATACGAGAATGTTGTCCACAATAAGCCCAAACATATCAGGGTCCCAGGAGCCTGGTCCCTCATTGTGATTGATGGTGCAGTATGCCGGGTCGGAGGCAAACACTATCGCAATCTTTACATCCATCCCAGCGTAACTGCTTATGTCGAATACCGGAGAAACCCAGCCATCACTTGCTCCACCAAAGGCGGGGATACCACTGCCCTCAGCGTTTATGCCGAAGGCGTAGAAACTCGTTCCGTCGTATCCACCCTCAGGAACAATAACTGTCCAGCTGTCCCCACCATCGGTTGATATCCTGACATTCCAACCATCCCAGCCATCGTAAGCCTCTCCCCCAATGGTATCGGGTTCTTCCATCGGCTCCTCGCAGTTGTAGCTCGCCTGAAAAGAAAGGGTTATAGTTTCGGTTGTTGGGAGAGAAATAACAGGACTTTCAAGATACTGTAGCCAACGGTTGTCGTACCCCTCTACATCCTCAAGTCCGCACCAGTAGGAGTTCCCCTCATAGGCGTTAAAATCGGATATATGCCAGTAGACGGTGTCTATGTTCGGGTAGAATGTAAACTCGTCCGTTCCGGACTCCATGTCCCAGAAGGCAACCGTGTCAACATCCATATCTAAAGCCGCCTCTTTCTCAGTGTGAGGTAGAATCGATGATATGTCCCCTGCCATCGCTACCCCCCAGCACAAGATGACCAGGAAACAAGCAAAAAATATCCTCATTGCCATTCCTCCTTTATTATAGGTTGAAATTTGTTTTCTAATCTTCTATAATATACTTTTTTATTCGAACTGTCAAGCAATTTCATAGGAATGGAGGGGATATGCTTGAGAATCTTGCGCACAAATTCATTCTCACCGGTGGCTGGATTGCCTTCCAGAGGATACTTTTTGTCTCGCTGAGGATAACGGGGATTGTCTTTGTGCTTATGATTGTTGTGGAGATACTGGAGATAAAAGCTAGGGAATGGCTCGAGAAGAACATTGTAAAACGGAGTTTTGTTCAGTATCTGTTAGCCTCGGTTCTGGGTATTATTCCTGGCTGTTCTGGGACATTTCTTGCCGATTCGTTCTATATGTCGGGGGTGTTCAGTTTTGGTGCAATGGTGGCAGCTCTTATTGCCACCAGCGGTGATGAGGCTTTTGTTATGCTTGCTATGGCGTCTGATCCGACGGTTTCTTTTGGAGTCGGGCAGATTGCCGTTCTCTGGGGAGCGCTTTTTCTTCTGGGGATACTTTTTGGAGCGATTGGAGATACGATCGTCAGTCGGCTCGGGATACAGGTCTGCAAGAAGTGCAAGATCGTCTCTCATCCACCTTATGATACGGGAAGATGGATTCATCTGCCTCATTTCCTCACGAAGCATATCTGGGAGCATATAATCAAAAAGCACATCTGGAAGATATTCCTATGGCTTTTCGGGAGTATTCTCGTTATCGAGGTGCTTGACTCCTCGTTTAATCTTCAGCAGTTGACGACGGACAATCTTGTCCTCGTGATGCTTCTGGCAGGTGTTGTCGGCATTGCGCCGATATCGGGACCGAACCTTCTCTTCCTGACACTCTTTGCCAAGGGGATGCTCCCCTTTTCTGTTCTTCTGGTAAATTCCATCGTTCAGGATGGGCACGGTCTGCTGCCACTTCTTGGGTTCTCGCTCGATGATTCTTTCAAGCTCAAATTTTACAATCTGGTTGTAGGGTATCTTGTCGGGTTTCTGCTGCTCTCGCTCGGCTTATGATATTTGCTTGACATAGTCGGAAATTTTCTTATAATGAATTTTGCTTATCTCATACTCCGGTGTAGCTCAATGGTAGAGCGGGTGGCTGTTAACCACTAGGTTGGGGGTTCGAGTCCCTCCACCGGAGCTTCAAAACGACGGGCATGAACAGGCTATCAGAAATTCCGCATCACACCCTACGGAGGAGATGTGAAAACTCAAGAAGGGTTATTTACCAGTAATTTGTTGGGCGGGAACACGGAAAACGGTCTTGCAATCAAAGATACACCGGAGATCAAAGCATATTCATCACAAGAAATATTGAACAAAGTAATCTTAGGGGATGCATTAAAAGTACTAAGGAAATTACCAGAAGAGTTTGTAGATATGATCTTCATGGATCCACCTTATTTTCTCCAACTACCAAACAAAAAATTGAAAAGATGGACAGTTAAAACTGAAGTAGATGCAGTGAATGATGACTGGGATAAATTTGCATCATTTGAGGAATATGACAATTTCATCAAAAATATTCTAACAGAGCTTAAAAGGGTAATGAAGCCTAATGCCACCATCTGGGTTATTGCTACCTATCATAGTATTTTTAGGATTGGTAAGATTATGCAGGACTTGGGATTTTGGATTCTTAATGATGTTCATTGGGTAAAAACAAATCCTATGCCTAACTGGTTAGGTGTTAGATTTACAAACGCAACGGAAACTCTAATATGGGCTGTAAAAGATAAAAAGGCGAAGAAATACACATTTAATAAAGATTTGGCAAAGGAGTTTGGGATTGGCAAAGTTGGGGCTAATGTATGGGTTCTACCAATATGTAGTGGAAAAGAGCGATTGAAAGATGAAAACGGTAAAAGACTACATTCTACACAAAAGCCCATAGAATTACTAAAAAGAGTTATTTTGACATCTACTAAAAAGGGTGATCTAATCTTGGATCCTGTGGCTGGAACTGGAACAACAGGATATGTGGCAAAAACACTAAAAAGAGATTTCGTTATGATTGAGGTCAACGAAAACTACATAAAGGGAATTGTAGAAAGATTCAGAAAACCTTTGAAGATAGCAGAAGAGCCGTTTCCCAGATCTACAAAGGTTAACAATTACTTGGGGTTGGAGGGGGGGGAATGAATAAAAAACAAGATATACTTCCTAAATATTTGTATCATGCTACAAGTCAGATAAACTTGATAAGTCTGTTAGAGAAAAAGTTTCTTGCACCAATTGGAAAAAGGATTAACGGTTATGACGAAGATACTGTTAGCATGTGTGATATTCTTAGTGATTATGTGCCATTCTATGGTGATTGTGTAATTGAATTCAAAGCAGACAGCTTATTTAAGAGAAACAAAATATATCCATATAAATAT
>JAGGUN010000020.1 GCA_021158465.1 bacterium | reverse complement strand
TTATCGTTTCACAGGTGGAATCCGCTCTACATCCATAGATATCTACAAGATTGTAGACGCAATATTCTATCACCTGCCCGTTGGTAAGCGGGCTCATCGAGAATTCATATCTACCACTGACCGGGTTAAAGCGAGCACCAGATGTATCATGTCCATTGATGGAAAAACGGATGGAAAGGGTATCCAGCGGGTTGACCGAGCTAATAAGAGCGGAAAGCATAACAGAATCACAGTTAATGCAACCAGCAGGACTCATATTCACAATCTGCGGAACCTCGCCAGATATGAACGGGATAAACAGGGTATCGTATACATCAACCGGCACAAAACCAGCAGTTACACTGCTTGCGCTCGAATGTATAACAACCGTTGTGTCCGAGGTATAAGCAGAAGCATCTATCCACAGGAGAAATGGGGCATTACCAAATTCTTCCACATTGAGGAGCATCGGCTCGGTATAGACACAGGAGTCCCGCGATGGAGAGATTGCCCCGAGGGTATCAATAAAGTATATCCCATCTGGAAGCTCGATACAAACCTGCACAGAATCGCAGGGGTTACCAGCAGATGACATATTTTGAGCAAGGAGAAGATAGTCAAGGGTGTCGGGGAAAAGGTGGCAATCCACGCCTCCGATGTCGATGGTTGGCGGAATGAGAACAAGTCCGGTATCCGGTGGGATAGAATATGCTCCAGGACCATAGTATGTTACAATGTCCATCCTCTCCCCAGGGTTTATTCTCTCGGGGTCCCACCTTAGTGCAACAGCGACATCACCGTACTCCCAGGTAGTGTCCACATCAAAATCCCAGTAGATAGGATAGATACCACGGTCGGTTCTGGCATCGAATATAGCAAATATGCTCGGGTTGGTCGCTCCAAGACGCCTTACATGCCCTATACCGACTGTCGTTGTGGATTCTCCCGGAGTATCGTGAAAGGCAAACCAGTCTTGCGGTATCCTCCTCTCAAGCATAAGCTCAGTCGATGTATAGAACGGTCCCGTCTGAACAGGAGCACGATCACCTGCCTCATCCTGTATCAGCAGGTCAAGAACAAGCAGAAGCCCAACTGTGTGAAACGAAGCATCCTCGTTTGTTATGTTATACTCGAATCTAACGGTCTTCTCCCCCGTCGATGGCCAGACCATAGGAGTGAGGTTCTGTTCCACTCGAATACCACCTGCTCCCCCGATAGGGATATAAAACTCTGTGCTGATAGTGCTACCTGCAAGGCGCGAAGCACTCACACAGTACTGGCTAAGATACCCCGCCACCTCAGGAGGGGCAGCAGGGTTGATATAGTGCTGATAATTGTTTATATACAACCCTCCATCCACAAATATAACGACATAAGACCGGGCGCTTGCCACGGGGCGCGGTTCATCAGGAGGATGATAGTCGAAAAGGAGAGGATACGCCGTGCCCAAGGTGTCATAATAACCCACGGCAAAATACCCCATATAAGGGATGCCAGCCTCAGAAGAATCTTGGACAACTACATCCACAGGCAAAAGTATCGAGTGGATAGGCGCCGCTTCCAGCGAAGCGCAAGCCACCAGCAAAAGCAGTGCACCTATAAAGAGCTTATTCATCTTCCCTCTCATCTTACCCCCGTTACAAAAAAGGTTCTATTTTTACCACATTATCTATCGGATATCCCATAAAAAGCTTGCTAACCGTTCGAAAACGCTCCGGGGCATCCGTTACATAGAGTATGTCTTCTCCACTTCTCTCTGGCGAGGCAATTCCCTTTAATGACAGAAGATCTGCTGTCTCCTCCGCCGCTGCGACAGCGGAATCAACAAGATATACTCTGTTGCCCATAACCCTGCTGATGACCCGCTTCAAAAGCGGATAATGCGTGCACCCAAGCACAAGCGTATCAATCCCCTTCTCCTTTAGTCCATCAAGGTAGTAATGAGCTACCATCTCGGGGATCTCTCCATCGAAAAACCCCTCCTCAGCAAGGGGGACAAAAAGCGGGCAGGGCACCTCGTATATCTCAGTTCCCTTTGCAAGGACAGATATCTCCCTTTTGTAAGCTCCAGAGCGGATGGTACCCACTGTGCCTATAACACCAATCCTACCGCTCTTCGTCACCCTGGATGCCATCCTTGCACCTGGAAGGATTACACCAACCACAGGAGTAGAACTCACCTCCCTCAGGGTATCGAGAGCAACGGAGCTTGCCGTATTGCAGGCAACTACCAGAAGCTTCACATCGAAATCGAGCAGAAACCGTGCACCCTGAACGGCAAACCGCTTGACTATTTCAGCAGAACGAGGACCATAAGGGTACCTTGCTGTATCACCCAGATAGACAAATCTCTCGTTCGGTAGAAGCTCAAGTAACCTCCGGTAAACAGTCAACCCACCTATACCCGAATCGAATATCCCTATCGGGGAACTTCTATCAGGCAATTCCAACACTCCTTCTAAGTTCTGCAACTTCTCGCTTCGAAAGGTGCCGCCACCTCCCGACAGGAAGCCTGCCAAGACGAACCACACCATATCCAGTCCTGTGAAGAGACAAAAGCCTTGTCCCCAACTTCTCGAATATCCTCCTTATCTCCCTATACCTGCCCTCTGTAAGCACCATTCGATATAGAAACCCCTTATCCTTTCTCCCAAGGAAGTCAACCTTTATCTTACTAAGAGGCTTACCATCGAGTGAGAACCTACCAAGCCTCAAACCGTTTATCTGTTCCCTCGATAACGGAGAGCAAACTGTGGCAAGATACTCTCTCTCTACCTGATACGACGGGTGGGTCAGCCTGAAGGCAAGCTCCCCATCGTTGGTCAAAAGCAGGAGCCCCGATGTGTTATAATCCAATCTCCCCACATAGAAAACCCTTTCAGGGATGTGAATATACTTGTAAATTGTTTCTCTACCAGCAGGGTCCTTCCATGACACAATAGAACCGCTCGGCTTGTTGAATGCCAAATAAATCTTCTTTTCAGGGGATACTACCCTTCCGTTGAGGGTAACCATATCCCCTTCTCCCACTACGGAAGCAAAGGAGGTTACAGTCTCTCCATTAATCTTAACCCTGCCGTCTCTTACCAGCTTTTCGACCGACCTCCTCGAACCCAACCCACAAGCGGCAAGATACCTGTTAATCCTCCATATCCCCATATTCCTGCCTAAATATCTCCTCCAACTCCTCCATCGTGGGCAAATCGTCTGCCCCTTTCAAACCAAACCGCTGATAAAACTTGTCGGAAAGCGTATATATAAACGGGCTACCTGTTCCCTTTTTCCTGCCGACGATATTTACAAGCCCAAGCCCAACCAACCTATGCAAAGAGTGCAATGAATTCACACCTCTTACCCTCTCTATCTCGGAGCGGGTCACAGGCTGCTTAAGCGCAATCACAGCAAGCACCTCAAGGGCTGATGCAGAAAGTCTTGTCTTCGGCTCACCAAGAAACGGTTTTATATACTCGTGGAATTCTGGGAGTGTATAATACTGATACCCTCCTGCAATAAACCTCAGCCTGAATCCACGACCAGATTCTTCATATTCTTTGTTAAGACCGGAGATAATATCCTCTACCTCTTGTTTCTCAACATCCAAGAGTTCTCCTATTCGCTCTGGCGAAACAGGTTCCCGAGAAGCGATAACAAGCGCCTCAACCAACCCCTTCATGTTTAGCGTTTTCTGTATATCCATATTCTCCCGAAGCTACCGGTTTGTCTAACTGTGACCTTACGGAGCCGCATAAGCTCCAAAAGAGCAACGAATGTTGCAACCAGAAAGAGCCTGTTGGGAATCTCTATGAGTAGCTCGTCGAACCTCATCCTATTCTTCTCGCCAAGCTTAGCGAGGAGGTATTCCATCCGTTCCTCAATCTTTACCTCTTCGAACGGTGTAAAGGGAAGCTCTTCAAGTTCATGCCTCATTACAAGGTAAAACGCCTCGATGAACTGGAACCAATCAAGCTCAACCTCCTCCTCGCCACCATCCCCCTGAACAGGCGCAACATTCATTGCGGGCAGATAGTGCCCCTCTTCCTCCAGTTTCCCCATGAGGTCTGCCGCCAGCTCCTTGACATATTTCCTGGCAAGTAACCTTTCCGTGAGCTCCTTCCTCGGGTCGACAGGCTCCTCGGGAGAGGCGCTCCAACTCGACGGTAAAAGCATTCTTGCCTTGATATTGAGCAAAGTCGACGCCATCACCAGGTACTCGCTGGCAAGCCGAATATCATACGCCTTCATCCTCTCAAGATACTGAATATACTGATCCGCTATATAGGAGATAGGGATATCGTATATATCCAATTCGTCCCGCCGGATAAGATACAAAAGCAGGTCCAGTGGCCCCTCAAACACTTGCTCAATCTGGACATTACACCTTAGAGAAGGCTCCTCCAGAACCCCTGCCTCATCCGAAAATGTACTCTTCATCCTTTATCTTCGCCTCGTATATCTTATTCCCAACGAACACATCCACAACCCTTGGATCGTAAATCTTCCCCTTCTGCTGGATCATATAATTAATCACATAGTCAACATCCAGAGCCTCACGATATGGTCTGTCGGTTACCATAGCGTCAAACGAGTCCGCTACAGTGAGTATTCTCGCAAGAAACGGTATCTCCTCACCAGATAACCCATCAGGGTACCCTGTTCCATCGAAATGCTCATGGTGATGCCTAATTATATCCGCCGCCGGACTGAGAAACTCTATATGTTTTATCACCTCCGCACCTATTACAGGATGGTCCTTCAAAAGAAGCCTATCCATACTGGATAGAGGACCAATCTTTCTCAGAATAGCAGAATCTATCACCACCTTTCCAATATCATGGAGGATGGATGCAAACTCAAGCACAGAAGCATCCTTTTCGGAGTGGTCAAAATGTGCAAGGATCCTCTTCGCGTAAAACGCCACCCTTTCCCCATGTCCGACAAGAGCCGGATCCTTCGCCTCTATCAGCGCTGAGAAAGACTTCACAGTATCGATGTATGACCTTTTAAGCTTGTCTAACGCCTCAGTGAGTTCACGGGTCCGTTCCCTTATCTTTTCCTCAAGCTCGCTCTGGTACCGACGATTCTCCTCCTCAAGTCGAATGTTCTCCTCCTTGAGCCTTTTGAACTGGAGGGCTTTGGCTATAACAAAAAGCAGGTCCTCACGCCTAACGGGCTTGATAAGGTAGTCGAACGCCCCCATCCTCATAACCCTGATAGCCATATCGATGTCTATAACACCCGTTAGAACTATCACCGGAAGCGTGGGAAACCGCTCGAGGATGAACCTGACCACCTCTTCGCCACTAACACGAGGCATCCTGATATCCGTTATAACCACATCAAACGAACCAAGATCGGGGAGGCGGATCGCCTCATCGCCATCGGAGGTAAGCGTGACCTTATGCCCGGATCGAACGAGCTGAAGGTTGAGCACCTCCCTCACCCGCTCGTCATCGTCGACCACAAGTATCGAAGCCATTAACCACCGTCCCGAAAAACTATGACAAGCTCGGTACCGACATTTGCCCTGCTGGATATATCTATCCTACCACCATATTTCTCCGCTATCATCTGGGAAGAATAAAGCCCAAGTCCAACATTCATCGGCTCCTTCCCATAGGTGAAAAACGGTTCGAACACCCTGGAAAGATGCTCCTTCTTTATCCCACAGCCAGTGTCGGACACCTTAACAACAATCCCTTCCTCCGACCTTTTAAGAGCAATCTCAACACGCTTCTCTTTCCTGTTACGAAGAGATTCAAAAGCGTTTAGGAGAACATTCATAAGCAGATGTTCTATATCCGCAGAGTTCGCCCTGACAAATAAGTTCTCCTCGAGTTCCTTCTTAATCTCGACCCCCTGTGTCTTGCCGAGGAGAAAAAGGAGGCTTAGTACCTTCTCAATGCCCCGTTTCAGATTTACTCGAGATGACCCCCCCTTCCTTCTGCTGAGCGAGTAAGAAACAAACTCTTTAAGCATCCTCTTCATCTCGTCGGACAGACGGAGGATTTCATCGGAATACGCAGAGATATCCTCTACGCTCTTGCTACGAGAGAGCTCCTCTACAAATCCGACAATAGCATAGAGCGCATTCGAGAGCGCAAGAGCCATATCAGCCGAGAGCGTCCCGAGCCCGATAAGCCTTTCCGCTCTGAGAATGTATTCTTTCAAGCTCCGCTCGCCAGATATATCCTGAACAGCAGCAAGATAGCCCAAAAAATCTCCCCCCTCCCCCTTTACACCAACTATGGAAAGATATCCCCAGAAACTCTCATTCACACCACGGCGAAACAGAACATCGCGACGAACCACTCCACCCTCTTTAACGCTCTTTCTGACACCATCCCACTGCTTCCTGTAGCTGAATATCTCCCAGATTGGCGAACCAAGCAACTCCTCCCGCTTCCTTCCAAATATCTTGCCTACCATCGGGTTAAGGTCAACGATGTTAAAACTCTTCGAGAGAATGAACATCCCAACAGGAGAAGCCTCGAATACCTTCGATAGAATACTTTCCACCCGGTCGATATACTTCAGCATCTCCTGCTCACCAAGGAGGCTGGTCATATAGTCGATAAAAAGCTCAACAGGGCGCATATCATCAACGGTCGGAGGCTTACCGTCAACAGGGTCATCTATGCTTACTACACCGATTATCACCTTTTTCCTGTCATATATCGGCACAACCAGGAAGTCGTTCGGATTCCATCCATTGAACTCTTCTTTCGGAATATGTGAAGCAACCGCCCTCTCAGCAAACTCACTACCCACAATCTTACTCTGAACCGCAACTGGGATATAGTATGCTATCCCGACACGGCAGGAATCACCCGCTGAGTGAATAATGCGCTCAAACTCACTATAACTCATCGGGTTCTTCCGAAGATACTCAACCTCCTCGGGTAACAACCCAAAATACGCAGACGATACAAGCTTTTTCCTATCATGGTCTATAAGGTAAAGATGAACGCGTCGCCAGCCGCAAAGGGCTATCCCCTCTACCAGAAGGTCAAGCTTCTCCTGGAGGCTTCTCGCATTCCTAACTCTCGTCAACATCCCAAGAAGAGAAGCCAGAAACCTTGTATCAGAGGTCCCAAGATACTGTTTAGAAACCATCAGAAATTTCTCGATTACTACCCTCTCCCAGCACTTATCTACTTCCCCTCCTTATCAATATCAAACCCTATGTGGCGGGAAGAATCCTTGGTTACACTTATCTCCCCAAACTTACTCTCATACTTGCCAATGTTGTCCTGAAGGGTCCTAAGCAGCATCTTCGTATTCTGCGGGCTCATCACCACCCTCGAATATACCTTTCCCTTCTTCATTCCGGGGAGTATTCGGACAAAATCCAAAATAAATTCTGAATGTGAATGGGAAACCACCACAAGATTGGAATAGACCCCCTCCGCATGCGCCTCATCGAGGTCTATCTGCACCGGCACCCTCTTACCCTCTTTTAACATCTTATCCCTCCGTATCCATTAAGAAATTTATAAAAATTACTTATATCATTATAGTCTATTTGCGCTCTTTAGTCAATAAAAAACGACCAATAAGAACGGCGAAACGATTAGTAAGAACCGTAGGAAAAAAGAAAAAAGCGGGGCAGAAGGAGGAACCCTGCTTTAGAACCAAGTCTAATACACATAGGCATTCTATTTCAGAAGCATCAACTTTTGAGTAAATCTCGATTCATCCACTCTGAGCAAGACAAGATATACCCCTGAAGGCAGAGGCTCTCCACCATCCGACTTCCCGCTCCAGGTGTATGTATGGACTCCAGCAGGAACCCTACCCGATTCTATCAGAGAAACACGCTGACCAAGGATGTTATATACCTCAAGCGTAACCTTAGATTCCTCTGTCAGATTGATGACCAATTGTGTAGCAAGGTTAAACGGGTTCGGATAGAGGCAAACAAAGCCATCACAAACTGGGGCAAACCTGTCAATCTCAGACGCCCTCTTTATAACAAGTGTGAAGCGGTGAACATCACCAGGGTACTTGTCCATAGCAAGCATAGGACAAATCCACTCCTGATAAGGGTTACCAACAAAGTTCCCATCGGGCTTGTAACTATACTCACCAATAGATGAGAGCTCAAACTCTTCTCCTGTTTCCCTGTCGATGATGAAGGCAGAATATCCATCAGGAAGGGTATCGGTGTCAAAACGCAAATAAACAGGAGCATCATGAGAACCACCAACCCGCCGCACTTCAAAGTCGAACCTGTATTCATCCCTCTTTCCATCAAACTCCTCAACACCGGTTGTGGTGTAATCGAAATCCTTCTGACCTATGAAATACAGAGCAACAAAATCAGTCGTAGGAGGTGGATTCTCCGGGAAGAGATAATCCTTCATTCTACCTTCCTCTACGAGGAAAGCAAAGTTGTATCTGTCTTCAGCATCTTCGGATGCAGCTGAAATCTGGATGCTGGAAATCAAACCTTCCCCTCGCTGGTTCCTGGCTTTAGGATAATGCTGAGGATACTGCATCTGGACCATCGCCCCACCAGAACCTGCAAGCACTTCTATGCCCATCCAAGCTGGAATGGAGTTTGTTAATCCCCCAACAGAGAAATACGGAGAGTAGAACGCCCACCCATAACCAGTCCAATGGTAGTAAAAGTTGTACAAGTTCATTGTACCCGGTGCTGAGATGATATCACTCCAATAGATGTTTCGTAGGAACGGGTTGCCAATTATATGCCACCCTGGGTCTCGGCTCGTTGGTGTGTTGGAAAGATACTTGGTCACATCCCTGAAATTCGATATGCCGTGGACATCGACATAAGTGCACTCATCCCAGAGGTAAAGGAAGAACCCATCTCCCCGATAGAGGTTGCTCGGAACATAGAAAACGCCAACACTCTCAGCATATGCGTAAACATTCGAGTTAACAGTGGTAGTATAGAAGGGCCAGATGTCGTCAGAGAACTGAATAAAAGGTGTCTGCGGAATAGGGTCCACAGAGACCGAGACCATATTCCAGCCACGCTGTAAGCACTCTCCCCAAGAAAGAGGATAATCCCTGGCTTCACCAACATAAACCCTTATCTCCTCATACTCCGGGGTTACAATCCCATCCCCGTTGACATAATGAACATGATATGTGAACCAGTGCCCGTTCTCAAGACCGGTTATAAGCACAACATTCCTGCCTGAGACAACAGTATCCCTTCCACCAAACTCTCCACCCTCAACACACTCCCAGAAGTAACCAGAAAGCCCCTCATCATCGTTAGGAAACTCATCCACAGCCATAAAGATAAAGCCGTCTCCATCATCGACAAGGGTTGCACCAGTCGGAGGTTCACACAATGTATACGCTACATCATCTTCCGTGAAGATATGACCAGTGGTAACAATACCAACAACAAGCCAGTGATATTCTGTGTTTTCGAGAAGCCCATACACGGTATCGATCAGTGTATTCGGAGGAAGTGTGTCCGTTCCAGGAACAAGCGTCGTGTCTGACCAATTAGCAATGAAATAAGCATCCTCGTGGAGGAAATCTTCCCACTCCACCTGTATCGAATGCGGACTGACAGCTGTCATTACCATACTGGTCGGAGTCGGAGGCAAAGGATGCTCTGCGTATCTTATCGTCTTAACGAGATGCCCTGTCACTGTCCAGAAGGTCGGGTCAAGCGTTCTGTAAGGAGGAGAACCGGTTGTAGAGTCGGAGAAATCTATAACAAACCCCCTGTCCGTCCAGGTGACAACAGTCCCATACATTCCCGACCTCGGCTCAGAAGCGCCAAAGAAACGATGTTCCTCATACCAGACCGTATGAGACGCATCGGTACCATCAAGCTCCACATCACAACGATACTGATGATAGTAGACCGCAAGCCGTGAACCAAAGTTAAAGATAAAATAGGAGACAGGGTCACCACGGTAGTTCGCCTGCCACCTTTCTGTGTCGGTCGAACCAAGCGAATAAGGACTATAAACAAGATATGTAGCCCTGTCTAACCAACACTCACCACTATGGCCACTCCAGAGGGTATCGAGTGTATCCGTTACACCAAGTTGAGTCCCACAAATAACAATCCCATTATCCTCAGTAAGCGGTTCACCTCCAGTGTACACCTCTACACTTGGGGTGACATAATACTGATGATAGTATGTAACTACCCAGAAGTTGCCTCCGTCATCAATGTTATACAAATTCCAGGAGGAATCCATAAGACAAGCCCACCTCTCAAACATCCCAGAACCTGTCGAGAAGGCATAGCTACCCATAACAGAGCCAGAATCACACCAGGCAACAAGCGAATCCTCAGGGACAAATGTAAGCGTTCCAGGGATCGAATCGCCCCAGGTATAATGAACCACCGGCACAAATCCCGCCGCCGTTGAAAGCCCACCAAAGGCAAGATCCGGTTGTAAACCGTTCCTGAACTGAAGCCTGACCGAGGCATAAACATCAATATTGCCAGACCTCGTGTCAAGCCAGGCTATACCAACCCTTCTCTTATACATCTCACGGGTAACCGAAACGGCAGGAGAAAAATTCCCAGCAACCGGAACCGTATCATTTACAAACACCCTGAAGGAAAATGGACCATCATCTTCCCAAATTGCCAGAACAACCTGGGTATCAGCAGAAGAAGCATCTGTCCATACTACAAACACATTGGAATATGCATCCAAGTCTACCCTGGGGTTGTAGTTTACCGAGTCAAAAGGAGTCAAAACCTCGGTACTCATATAACGCCCTACTATCCTTTTATAGATTACCGTGAAATGAGATGAAGAATTCGAGTATGTATAAACAATGTGAGCAGTGTCTCCCCCAGAAACTGCCAAACACCCAGGAATAATAGTCTCCTCGTGAGAGGTTCTTCCTACATTCACACTCTCTGTTATTACAGGAGAACTGCCAGCGTTCTCTATCTTGCGATACCGAATGTTCTTGCTTCCATCCCACTGAATATCCATATATGCCACATAGGCAACAGATGCTGCTCCTCCACCACGAACAGCTATCACGGGACCAAACTCCTCCCATCCGGTCGCTGTCACAACAAACGGAGAGCCAAAACTCGCCCCAGAATCCGCCGAAACAATCATATAAACATTATGAACACCGCTTAGGTCATCTGAATAGACAACATAGATATAACCTACCGTATCGACGGCAAGGTCTGCCCAATCCCAGCAATGCTGATTGGTAACCACAGGAAGGATAGTGAATGTAGCTCCGTCATCGGTGGAACGAGCAAGGTAAACATCGTTGCCCGAGCCCGAAACCCTGCTGAAAAGAATGTAAATAGTATTCGTCGTCGATTCAAAAACCCTTATCCTCGGGTGATGGTCAATATTCCCAGCATCGACTACCACAGGGGTAGAAAAGGTCTCCCCCCCATCGCTGCTCTTTGCAAACATAAGCACCCCTTCTGTGGCACCGGAATCGATGTAGGTAATGTAAACCTCGCCGTTCTTTGCCGTGTAGATATCCTGCGAGACATCAGTACCCGAAGATGAAGTCACCGCAACATTGTCGGCAATAGAACAGAACGCGCCTTTAGCGCTTAAAATAGTAAACAGAAATGGCAATAAAACTGGTATAAAGAGACCGGGCTTTTTCATTCTTCTCTCCTTGGTTTTTGCTCTATCTATACTATCTAATTTTCTATATCAGCTCACCTACGGAAGATGAGGCTTCGCATACATCTTCACAGTCACGACAACTTCACCTATAACAGAACTGCAAAACGGCGCTATGAACTGCATCCAGAGGTTTTCGGTACTTTCGAGAGAAGGAGCAGGCTCGATGGCAAACCCTCCAGGACCAAAGAATGTTGCATTCGCCCAGGTTATTTCACGCTTCAAGAAGTCACTTACCTCTCCGAAGGAAGCCGGGTGAGTCGTCTCGTCGTTGAATATCGCTCGCAGGACAAAACGGTTGTAACCCTGGACACGACCAGGTTCCCATACCCTTGGATTGACATCGAATACAACAAGTCCGAGATCGATAGGTAGATTCCCTGTATTGGTCACCCCAATCATCGCCGTATCAGGCATAGTGACTGTCTGGTTGTTCACCACATCCCCGATGTACCAGTGCATACTCGAAAGCTCAAAGGAAAGAACTGCCTCATCAACGCTGTACCAGGCGGTGTAGACTCCTCCCTCGGTGATAGGACCAATCGAATGGACCAACGCGCCAGCATCCGACCAGCGAATGAATGTGTAGACCGACTCGGCAGAGACGGCGCTCGTGCTCTCCGGGAAGGTCGTATCGATATCATACTTACTGACACCTATCGTGTGGGTGGCAAGACTATCTACCCAGAATGTAAGCTCTGACTCGTCGTAGTAAAGGGTATCATCGAACAGGATGTATCCGTAAGGATGAGGCGGCTGTTTCTGTATCTTTATCCTATATTTCTTGTCGTACTCGGCAATGAAGTAATCGGAGCCTCTGATAGGAGGGGTTGTGTCCACAGGCTCAGTTGTGCCATCCATCCATTGGCGGAAGATGTAAACCGTTGTATCACTTATATCGGGGGTAGAGACCTCCAGTTCATGCACCGAGCCAACAGCCCACCAGGCAAGAACCGTGCCTGTCGTGTCATACAGCACTCTATCGATCTTTATCCAGCCAAAAGGCTCCGGCGGATTCTTGCCGACAACACAGAGGTAATTGGTGTTATAGTAGGCAGTTAAGACGGTATCAGAGATGATAGGACCTACTCTGTGGATGGTATCGCCATCATCCGACCAGTGGTCAAAGTTATACACGGCGTCCAGCGCAGAATCCGGCGTGCTGACACCGATATCATGGTAGCTCCCATTCCCCCACCAGAACGACATCGCATAAGTAGAATCATACCACTCGCCATCAACGAAGATACTTCCTACATCGTCTTCTTCAGGGTCCTTCTGAACAACGGCGTGAACGGCAGGAGCGTATATGGCGGTCAAAGTGTGAGGACAGTCCACCCTAACAAACGTTGAAGCTGAAAGTGAATCATCTATTGGGACACGAGAACCGTCTGTCTGCCAGCGGACAAAGCCATAGCATGCAGGACCATCATAGACAGGGGTCTCCGTCTCAATCCAGGCAGTATCATCCAGAGCGTACCAGCCCTCACCTCTCTGCTCCGGAACAGCACCCCTGCAACCAGTATAGGTGAGGTTTATGTAGTACTGCTCCTCCCAGTTCCAGATAAGTGTGGAATTCTCCCAGATGACGAAGTTTACCCAATTGACATCTCCAGAATCGGGAACAGAACCTTCTCCTGCCCAACCGGTGCACCTGACACGGTATGTTGTGTCCATTACCACAGCTGAGTCGACATAGGCGTTCACCTCCGAGCCAATATACCAATATGTTGTGCCGTAAGGATGCGGGGAATCATAGTCAGATATGACGATAAGCCTTGCCACAGAATCGAGCGGCGCCCAGCGCCAGGTGATGCTCGAAGGCTCATATATCACAAAAGAGAACTCTGTCTGCGGACTGGAAGACGGTGCAGAACCTGTACCTACATAGCCGATGCAGGCATAATCCCCCGACGGGTTCTCTGTTATCTCACCCGAGACCGTATCCCCGTACTGATACCAGTAGGTACCCTCCGGCGGATCAGGGGCATCATGCCCTCCAGGGTTAGATATAACCATACGCAACAGACTCGACCACTCCCAGGTGAGGGTTGAGTTCTCCCATATCACAAAATCTACCTCGTTGTCATCTCCAGAACTGGGAACAGAACCGGTCCCTGTCCAGCCGGTGCAGACATACCTATACCCACCAATTGTAACATACTCATCAACCTCCGCGTGGACATCACTGCCCGGAACCCACCAGGTCGTACCATAAGGATGTGGTGAACCATAAGGAGAAATAACGGTAAGAGAGACCGCCTCATCTGCCCATCTCCAGGTAATGCTCGTGTTCTCGGTAATCGTAAAGGTAAAATCTGTCTGCGGAGAGACAGCCGGCAGGTTCCCTGTGCCATAGTAGCCAATGCAGTAAAATGTGTCAGAACCAGTAATGTAAGGGTTGTCGTGCATCGCACCGGAGACAACCGTTCCTACAGGATAATAATATGTGCCGACATCCGGCTCGGGGGCACCATAGCCAGCAGGGTTGTTCACAGTAAAGGACGGATTGCATGTCCATTCCCAGATGAGTGTTGAATTCTCATATATAACAAATGCTGTACGGTTGCCCGTGCCCGTGCTGGGAACAGAGCCTGTCCCTCTCCAGCCAGTGCAAACATACCTAACGCCGCTGACCCAGACAAAGCTGTCAACCGTAGCATCGACAGTCGTCCCGATAAGCCACCAGGTCGTCCCATAAGGATCCGGTGAACCATAAGGAGAGATAACGGTAAGGGTAACACAACTATCTATATTATGCCACTGCCACTCAATCTGTGTTGGCTCGGAAAGGGTTATCTCAAACTCTGCCTGCGGACTCGTATCGGGAGCTGCCGTACCAACCGTTATTATATGCCCCGTGCAGACAAAGGTATCAGTTCCCACAACAACAGGCTCACTCGTAACATTCCCATACACCTCGCTACCATCGTCATACCAATGCTCACCAAGAGGCGGAATAGGCGTATCTATTGCATCCCCTGGTATGTTCTGGGAGATATCCAGCCGTATCTGACGCTGCCACTGCCACTCTATCACAGTCGTATCGTAAATCTCGAAGTTCACCGAGGGGGTAGAACCCGTTTCAGGCACAGAGCCAGAACCTATCCAACCAGTGCAGACATACCTTATGCCATCCGATTCACCGTCGACGGGGGTTATAACATAAGCGGTGATCTCGGTCCCAGGCGGATAATAGGTAGTGCCAGCAGGGACAGGTGAACCGTAATCAGATATGACAATGAGGGGCAAAAGCTCCGCAGTCCAGTTCCAGGTAAGCTCAACGCAGCAGGTCGCAACATAGGAGAAAGCCGTCGTATCCGTCGGTCCGGTAAGGCAGCGCCCTGTATAATCAAATCCAGTGCAGTAGTATGTCGTATCCCCTGACGAATCCGGCGAGTTCACAAAACCGGATACCGTCACACCCTCAGCATACCAATGTTCTCCCTCAGGCGGGAACGGAGCATCATGGTCACCAGGATTGTTTATGAGCAACCTGTATTCGCGCCTCCAATTCCAGGTGATACTGCCCGAAGAGTCCATTACAAACGGATCAGTGTAATATCCCGTGCCAGACGGCGGAACAGGACCCGTTCCAGTCCAACCGGTGCAGACAGCCCTCATACAATCCGGATATATATCACAAGAAACGCTCGTCCAGGCAGTAATTACTGACCCTCGTATATAGTAACTCACTCCAACAGGCGGAACACAGCCTTCGGCGCAGTAAGGCGATATAACCGTCAGACTCTCTACCTCACCCTCCGGTATCCAGAGCCAGGTCACAGACGAAGGAGCACCTATCTCGAAAGTGAAGGTGCTATCATACCCGCTCGGAAGCGAACCTGTCCCAGTATAACCTCCCAGGAAGTAGCGAACCCCATCGTGCCAGACTATTCTTTCCTCAACATAACCACTGACCTCCGTGCCTGCCGAATACCAATACTCTCCATAGTCAGGCACAGGAGAACCTATCTCAAGCGTCTCATGGGTTATTATGTTCTCACCTGTAACGGTAAATTTATCCTCGACACTCCACTGCCAGATAAGGCTGGAGTTCTCCATAATCGACGGAATGGTGAAGTTGTTATCGGTGCCAGAAGCAGGAACCGAACCTGTCCCTTCCCAGCCGGTGCAGGTGAACCGCATCCCGAGCGAGCCGAGATCGTATATCGAATCGACATAGCAATCGACCCGAGTCCCCGGCGCAAAATATGTCGTCTCGGCGTCCGTACCAGTTGGTCCAGGAGGAACTCCATGAGCCGCCTGAACAAGCCATTCGGTCGTATCTATAACCTCGATGAAGAACATATCTCCCCATAACCAGGTAACGCTCGATGGCTCATATATCTCAAACCAGAAGCTGGGACGAGTGCCATCTGGAAGCGAGCCTGTCCCATCATATCCGATGCAAAAGACATCACCTGCAGGCGAGGTAACGCTACCTGTTACCGTATCGCCCTCGTCGTACCAGTATGTTCCAACAGGAGGAACAGGGTCATCATTACCGGTAGGGTTATAGACCACAAACCTATACTGCGGCTTATAGACCGCCGTTGCAACATAAGGCTGGTCCATAAGAAGCCCTGTTGTATCAGCGAACTCGCTCACAAAAAAGCCACCATCAGGGTCTGACTCCCAGTGGTCAAAGATGTATCTTACAGAATCTCTTGTATCCCAGCAGAGCTCTTGTGTCGCAATCGGTGCAAGCGCCCCAGCATCATACCAGCCCTCTCCTGACTGAGATGGTATGAGTGTATCGCAACCGGTATATGTAACCTCAAGGTAGTACTGGGTCAGCCAGTCAGCCTCTTCCACTATCGGATTGTTCATAACAACGGTATGAGAGGCATCTGGACCAGTATACGAGCCATCCCCCGTTCCTGTCCAGCCCTGGAAAATATACCTTATCGTCCCGGTTACATCTATCGAATCGACACCGAATGTGGCATAACCTCCCTCCGCATACCAGCCCTCACCATAGGGTGAGCCATAATCGGAGATAATGTCGAGATAATACTCCCTGTTAAAGTATGCAGTAAATGTTGTGTCAAGTGTTGTCACAACGACCGAATGTACCCTCTCCCCGCCATCTGACCAGTGGTCGAACACATAACGGATAGCACCATACTCAATCGGGTCTACTGCCTCAAGTATGTGCTCGCTCCCAGGAACCCAACCTGTGATGAAGGGCGTCATAATGGTGTCGCCATCGACAACCATAGGACCGTATCCGAAATCGTTCTCAAGGTGAACAGTGATAACATTCCCATACCTAATCGAAGCGACAAAAGCAGATGTCACAGTGGGCCAGCTGCGCGGGTCTCTGGCAATCCAGCCCCAGGTCGTATACTCGGACATCGTCAATTCACCGCAGCAGTCAGTCCAATCAGAATAGACATTGCAGAGATTTATGTCGATATCATCCTCACCGTCCTGGGTGTGATGCTCGGTATAAACAGTATTTCCATCCTCACAGCTGGGACCGATCAAGATAATGCTCGGTAGCCACTGATGGTAAGCACCAGGCTGATAAGGACCGATACCCGTCACAACACCTGTCGAGTCCTCCGGGATATGCCAGCGCTCGGTCTCCGATACCATATGCGGGTTCTCATACCGATACTGGCTGCCACAGTCAGCCCAACCGATAAGCGGGGTTGTGCCACCAACATTCACATCGGCATAATACCTCTCGGCGAGGCTAAATTCAGGGACATCGTGTGTGCAACATCTCGGGTCATTAAGCTTCAACGGCGTTCTGAACTCCGCCTTCCACTGATGATAATAAACAGGAGAGACGGTATCTGTCATAACGATACCATCGGGCTCGGGCGTATACCAGCGCTCGACCATATGCGGGTCAGACGGATAAGCGGGAGCATAATGATACTCACCTCCAACATCAGCCCAATGATAAAGGAGCGTAGTTGCATCAGCGGGTACTCCGAAGAACTCGTAAGTAAACGGAATTCCTGTTGGAACAGTGTGCGTACAAGCAGGACCATTACCCTTTTCCGCTGTGAAGGTGGTATGAACCTGGTCATAGTAGACTATCGTGTATTCCATCCCTGGATGAGGCGGGGTCTGCTCCCAGTTGCCCGATTCCGACCATATCCAGCGCTCATTATCATCAGAACCTGAAGACATCTGGTCCAGTGTTATGGTGGTCGCCGAGTCGTGATATATGATATAATCGCCTGTGCTTATCTCACGCTCAATGAGCTGTCCAGCAGATGTATAGGTTATCGTTATCGTTCCCTCCATCGGATGAGCGAGCGTGTCGTTCAACATAATATGAAGTATAGTCTTCCACCAGAAACCGTTGCAATAGTAAATGTCTCCGAAGGCGTCATCCCTTGTGTCCCACCAGTCGAAATCAACCCTTCGGACACTATCACCAAGGAACATGCTAACATCTGGCCAATACTGATCTACCCCAGTCGGGTCATGGTCGACCCGGAAATCATCACTGCGAAGGGTTGCTCCACCATCCTCAGACCATTTGGTGTAAATGCTATAGTCAATAGTCCTTGCATCGGTCCAGGTCATAAACGGGTTGCCTGCATCATCGACGGCAAGACGAGGCTCATACTCGTCAGCACCAGACACTGCAACCATCTGAGTCGCAAAGCTCGAACCGCCATCCGAGGAATGGGCATAATAGACATCATAATCAGAAGAGCTGAAGACCTGACTGTAGCCGATGAAAACATCGTCGCCATTACCTGCGGCACAACCACCAGGAATAACATACCCGACATCAATATATGTCTCATCGCTCGGGGAGAAGGAGCCAAGCGGGTCATCAACCCACTTAAAATACAGGTCAGCACCGAACAGCGATAAGACTCCAGTATTGGTATAAGGGACATAGGCAGTCGCCGAACTACCTGAACCTTTAACCCCCACAGCACAGTAAGAGTTATCCACAAACCATTCGTTCTCGACATCCTCCTGGCTGTTGAAATTTATACCACCATCACCAGAAACACGCATACAGACCTTATACCAGGTGTAATCCCACCAAAACGGAGGCAACCCTCCGGTCACGATAATCCAGATGATCCAGGTGACAACCGAGATAATATGCCCTTCATCCGCCTGTGAATAATAGGAGATATAGACATTGTTCATATCGTCTACAAAGATGTCCGCACCGTTTTCATCGTAGGTAAACCCGAATATAATGAGGTTTATATCGTTGTTCGCAATGGTCTGATAATGTCCGTAAGTTCTACCACCGTTGTTGGAACGGGTGTAGTAGACATCACCCTCATAGACGGTATCCGTGCCAAGGTATGTGCCAGATGTGTCAAATATCATATATGTCTGCATCTCGATATAATTGTAGACAACATGGACCTTCGCAGTATTCCCGCTTCCATATACATCTACCCGTGGCATATAGTTGACACCGATATCGTCGACAATCCGAGCAGACTCGAATGTTACCCCACCATCGGTCGAGCGAGAAGACATTATGGCGTTCGTCCCCTCACCGACCTGCTCCCCCCAGACGCATATAATCCAACCATCATCCGTTGTTGCAATGGACGGCTGGCGCTGAGGGCGAGCTGTGGCAATAGAGACGAGAACATCGTGGTCACTAAACTCAAAGGGAGAGAGAATATCCGAAGGCTCAATCGGAGGAGGAGCAGACCTCCTTACCGCACGAGAGGCTATCTCAGGAAAATCAAAGACGCTCGGATACGGAAGATTATACTTCTCGAAAATCGGTATGGCATAACCTCTCTCCGCCTTGGAAAAGACCTTCCCATCAGGGTTCTTGCCCATCGCCTTCTTGTACGCTATCTCCGAGAGCGTGACCGGGTGCGGAGGCATCTTCCCATCATCCACGATTATCTTGTGAGGACGGTTATCCTCCTTGAGCTTGTGCACACGCATCTTAAGCTCATACGGGTTGTCCGCTACCATATCCTCATATGCAAGAAGAGGATACACAAAAAGGAACAACAAAGCCAGAACCACCAGATATCGTCTCATCACATATCCCCCCTCTTATTTCTTATCCTCCAAAATTTTATAAAGGAAATTAAGAAAATCATTATTATATATTATACCCCAAAAATTAACTCTTGCAACCCCTTTTTACAGATGCGGGCGTACAAACAGCTTCACTATGATTGTTTGTCTCTCGTATGTAGAGGTAACAGTGGGTGCCGCGAACTCCATCCAGAGCTTTTCGAACCTCTCCGGGTCAGGTGGAGGTGGAACATTGAACCCACCGGGACCAAAGAATATCGCACTTGCCCAAAGCACCATACCATGCTTTATCCTATCGGCTGGACACAGATACGCATCCGGACGAGTATCCTGAAAACGACCAGATAGAGCGAATCTATCCACCGAAGATGTATAACTCGCTCTCCAAACATGCCCGGTAGAGTATATCTCTAATCCAAAATCAACAGGAATGGAGCTTCTGTTCTCTATGTTAAACTCCTCTCCTTCCTCCATCCTCACTGTGGTTCCAGTGTAAATAGAACCCAGATCCCACACATTATCCGGTGTTATCTCGAAGGAGAGGACAAGGGTGTCCCGATGATAGTAAGCAACATATGATTGCATCGTGTCCACAGGACCTATATTGTGCAGAAGCTCCCCGCCATCAGACCAGTGGTCAAAGGTATAAATGTAAGCTCTGCCAATATCAGGTGTAGAAACGGTCATAGGATAAACCTCTCCCCCCGCAACCCAGGTGGAAACAGTCCAAACCCCGGGCTCACCCGTATAGGTGGTATCACCAAGGGTAATGGTGCCATAAATATCATCTGATGGGTCCTTGCTTATCGTTATCTTATATCGGCTGTTATAGTATGCAACAAGGTCAAAATGCCCACTCAGCGGACCAACAGTATGCCGCCTCTCCCCGCCGTCAGACCAGTGGTCGAATATATACATCGCTCCACCAGGTTCATTAGCATCGAGCTCACTTACCTCAACCTCAAATAATGTGTCCTCATTCATCCAGTCCGACCAATAGCAAGCCCTCAAAAACGGTGTCCTGCCAACAAAGATGTATCCATAATTCTCAGCAGGCTCCTTTGCTATCGTGCAGAAATACTGCTTGAGATAGTGAGCAGTGAAAACCATCGCCTCTCGGACAGGACCAACCGTGTGGAATGTGTCCCCTCCATCAGACCAGAACTGAAAGAGATACCTCTCCCTTCCGAGTGAATCTATCGCTGTCACCCCTATCTCGTGGATAGAGCCGACCCCCCACCACTTCGTTATGCTTCCAGAATCAGGATACTCAATCCCATCCACAAAGATACTACCCCAGGTGTGATAAGGCTCCTTCACAATGATACATTCGACAGCAGAGGTGTACACTGCCTCGAGCGTATGCGGGGCATCCATAACAACATAGGTGGATGCCCAGTTGGGATTCCCTATTGTCACATCCGTTGAATCGCCCCTCCAGATGAGAAAACCAAAATGGGCTCCAGCTATCTCGACCCACTCGCTCGTGGAAATATCCGCCGTATCTCCTTGATCATACCATCCTGAACCTGTCTGCTCAACACCAGATGGGACACCTGAATACTCGAGGGTAAGTTCAAACTGCTTCTGCCAGTGCCAAGTAATCGTAGAGTTGTTGTTTATCTCGAATGAGAATGAGTTCGTCTCTCCTGTCGGGGGAACATCTCCCGTCCCTCTCCAGCCAGTGCAGAGGTATCGAACCCCTGCCGTGTCATCTGCAAGAACCCAGGCAGGTGCATATGCGTTAACCGTTGTGCCTCTCACCCAGTACGTTGTTCCAACCGGTGGGTCCGTCGGACCGAAATCTGAGAAAACATCAAGCCGAACAACATCCGTTGCCCATAGCCAGGTAACAGTTGAAGGAGATTCTATCACAAAGGAAAACGCACTTGCAGAACCACTGGGAAGCGAACCTGTTCCATCATAACCTATACAGTAGTAGTCCCCATCGGGTGAGGTAACATAACCTGTAACCTCTGTTCCTGCCTCATACCAATGCTCACCAACAGCAGGAACAGGAGCATCGTGCCCCTCAGGATTGTTCACGATAAACCTATACTCATAACGCCATACCCAATGCAAGGTCGAATTCTCCCTCAAGATAACCGTAAAAGATGTCTCACTCCCGGACATCGGAACACTACCACTTCCCTCATAACCAAAACAGTGATACCTCTCACCATCGGCAACGGGGATTACATCGCCTATATAACAGTGAACCTCGGTATCTCGCGGATACCAATGAACGCCGACGGTCGGCTCAGGCTCACCCATATCGGTTGAGACTGTTAGCGAGACTGCGTTCGACTCCCCTACCCACAGCCATTCGACGGATGAAGGAGCGTTTACCTCAAATGCAAACTCGGTATATCCAAGCCGAGACTCAAGGTCACCTGTGCCGTTGTATCCAACGCAATAGAATGTGTCGACGATAGGATCAGTCATATAGCCTACAACCTCTGTTCCTGCCTCATACCAGTATTCGCCAACAGGAGGAACAGGGTTGTCGTGCCTGCCAGGATTTGAAACGACAAACCTATACTGATGCAGCCAGTTCCACTGGATAGATGAGTTCTCCATAATAACAAAAGTTATCGTTGTATCAGCTCCCTCTGGCTCAACGCTACCTGTTCCCGTCCAGCCAGTGCAGATGTATCTTTCCCCATCCACAACCGGATGAACGAGATTAACACACGCTGTAATCTCTGTCCCTTCGGGATACCTGTGTGTTCCAACAGCCGGGGTCGGTGTGCCGTAATCGGAGACAACTACAAGGTCGTAAGCGTGCACACTCCAGAGCCAGGTGATACTCGACGGCTCCATTATCACAAACGAGAACGATGAGGTCACCCCATCGGTGAGCGAGCCCGTTCCCTCATACCCATCGCAGAAGACAGAATCCTCGACCGGTGATGTCACGCTCCCCGTGACCGTCGACCCCTCTACATACCAGTGCTCGCCAGCCTCAGGCTCAGGGTCATCGTAACCTGATGGATTGTTCACAACAAAGCGGTACTCCGTCTCCCAGGAGAAGCTGACCCAGTGGCTCTCATCGAGTGTTATGACAAGCATCGTATCGGAGCCGGTGAAGACACCTACCGATGAGGAATCGGTATATCCTGTGCAGGTATGCCTCACGCCATCATCCTCCCAGGGGGCATAGAAGGGTGATGTAACAACAACGGTAACCGCCGTCCCTCGCTCATAATATGTCCTACCGTGAGGACGAGGATTGCCATAATCCGTTATGACCGTCAGCGACTCGACCTCGGTGAAGTTTATCCACCGCCAGGTAATCGTCGTCGGCGAGTATATCTCAAACTCGAATGTATCGTAAGGAGCAGAAACAAGCGAACCTGTAGCTAAATACCCTCCACAGAAATATCCACCAGATGGAGAGTCAACCCCACCTGCGATAAATGAGCCTTCATCATACCAGTGCTCGCCAGCTGGCGGACGAGGGTCATCGATCCCCATCGGATTGTTTACGATAAACCTGTACTGATAAACCCAATTCCAAGTCAGGGTAGAATTCTCCGTTATTGTGAACGAAACGGACGAGCCATCACCGGATGGGGCGCTACCCGTGCCGGTATGACTGACACAGGCAAGCCTCACCCCGTCAGAGACATCTACAATATCGTCAGGAACAGAGGCGTTGACCACCGTTCCAGGGTCAAAGTAGTTGATACCAACAGGTGGCTCCGGCGAACCGACATCGGATATGACCTCAAGCGTTACCTGTTCATCCCAGTGCCAGGTGACAGAAGACGGAGAATGTATTACGAAGGAGAAACTGCTTCCTGTGCCGCTCGAGAGCGAACCCGTTCCATCATACCCTGTGCAATACATATGATAAACAGTGTCAGGGGATGTAACACTTCCCTCAACCGTTGCGCCATCAGAGTACCAATGCTGACCAACAGCGGGAACAGGGGAATCATAACCATCGGGGTTAAACACATCGAACCTGAACTGAACCATATAATTTGCCGTCAGTTGATACGAGTGGTCCATAAGGACACTGGCAGATGAGCTTGTGGAATCATCTATTACAGCACCCACCGGGTCAGATGACCAGTGATCGAAGCCGTAGCGGACCACATCAGAGGAATCGAAAGATTCCGTTGCCGTTATGGGGACACTGGTTCCAGCATCATACCAGCCTTCACCCGTCAGCACAGGCGTATGACCGCCTGTTGGACCGGTGTATGTCAGCGTTAGATGATACTGAATCGAGAAGTTCGCAGTGTAAGAAGCATCATATTCCGGAACGATCACCGTTCTGGTCGCACTCGACTCACCGTCCGACCAGCCAGTGAAGACATACCTTATCGTATCCCCAAATGTCTGAGGAGAGATAGCAGAAAGTGTATGCTCCGTCCCCGGTACCCAAGAAAATGTATCGGGAACATCGTAAGTCACACCGTCAACTATCATCTGACCATAGCCAAAGCTGTTGGTGACAAAAACATTGACCAGCGGAACATACCTGATGGTAGCTATGAAGTATGAACCGGAGAAGAGCGTGGAATCTATCGCATGCCAGCCACCGGTTGTAACATCTGAGAATTCGAGGGGAGTCTCACAGTCGACCCAATCAGACCAGGAATCATAGAGCCCGCTCTCGAGGACAGGCGAGCCATAAAGGCTTCTCTGGATATGCCAGACCGAATTGCCAGCATCGGGACCAACGAGAAACACAGTCGGCAACCACTGATGATAATATGGAGGTGAAACAGAAACAGGCGAATACACCGTTCCTGTCGTATCTGCCGATTGAGTTGCCCATCTCTGATGCGGGTCGAGAAGAACATAACCTTGATAATCGTATGTCGTTCCCCTGTCTATCCAGTCGGTGACAGGGGGATGAGTATCCTGAAGAACACCAAAAGTCGTGTATGTCAGAGCCACATTTGGAAACGGATGCGAACAACCAGAACCGTTCGTGTAGCCAAGCGTTGAATAGAATTGATGATAATAGACGACATCATATGTCTCGCCAGATGTCATATAGCGGCGCCAGTAAGCATCGGGGAGAAAGCTCCAGCCAGATGATGGAGCCTGACAAGCCCAGCGCTCCGTCGATGAACTACCATTGGCAAACTCATCTATCCTGACATAATATTCAGGGTCATTCCAGACAACAAGAGTCCTCGGACTAACCGTTGTGTCCATTGAACTCTCAAAAGCACTCCACCAAACATCGGTGCCAGAGAACGGTAAACCACCAGGAGCAACAGAAATATTTAATTGCAATCTATACTGCAGGTTCGCATTGTAGTAAATATCTCCATCATCAGTGCGCCGATCCCACCAGACAACATCCACCCGGCGTTTCCCCGGCGTCCGCCAGACCGCAACAGAAGGCCAATACTGATCGTTGTGATCCGTGCCTCTATTCACCTTTATCTCCGGCTCAAACACACTCCCACCATCGTTGGAATAACGCATATACATATCCGTGTCACCATTTCTGTTATCTCTCCAGACGATGAACGGGTTACCATCGACATCGAGGTCTATCACAGCATCCATCGACTCCCAGCTGTTTGAAGCGATAGTAACAGAAGGGAGAAAACTTGAGCCACCGTCGGTCGAGCGCCTGCAATACACATCCTCATCACCGGTAGTGCCCTCTATCGAGTAAGTGATATACGGATTGTTCCCACCACCAACGGTAAGGGAGCGTGCATTTATCCACTCGTTCGATGTGGAAGCGGCAACCCAGACCACGCTACCGACAGAAGGAGAAGAACTTCCTGCATTCGTTACCTTGCGATAGCGAATATCATAATCATCCGAGCTATCACCACCGTAATCATACATATACGCGCAATGGAGCGTACTGGAATATCCACCACCATAAACATCGATTGAAGGCGCCCATTCCTGATGACCATCGGTGTGGGCTATATAATAGCTATTTATTGGACTTGAAGCTATATTGCTAAATGTCTGACACATAATATATGTGTTTATAGTCTCCTCATCACAACCACCACCAGATGTTATCGCCTGCCCCCAGGCGATATAAACATAGTTCGAGTTATCCACTGCAATAGAAGGAGCGTCCTCATACTCGGTGCTGGTCGCTACCGCTTTTATCGAGAAACTCGCTCCTCCATTCACAGAGTAACCACAGTAGATATCCAGGTCCGGATAGTCATACCAATAGACATAAGCGACATACACCCTTGCCGTCGGACCTGTTCCCCAAACAGCAATCCTCGGGCGGTTGTTATCTCCGATATCATCGATGAGCACAGGGGGAGCGAAGCTCGCCCCTCCATCCGTCGATTTACAGAAATAAACATGCCCACCACCAGAAGACGGGAAGAACATATAGGCTACATAAATGGTCCCATCAGAGCCGACCTCAATATCGCACTGCCCCTGCTCCCCTGAATAGAGCGAGTTTACTCGCTGGTCGTAACGCCAGTCATTCGGGTCGGAGGTAATATCCTTCGGGGAAGAGACCATCCCTCGCCTGCGACGGGGTGTAAGTATCTGGGAAAGCCTATCCCAATCCCTTGCCTTGTAAGCATTAAAAGCCTTCAAATCCTGACTCGGAGAGGTGGCAATATAATCCCTTACCCTCTGCTTCACCCAGTCAGGAACCTCGGTATCAACTATCCCAAGACGGGATAGAGCGTTCACAACATTCTTCCTGGAAAAAGGCTTACGAGAGGTCTTTGCCAGTATTACATCTCTCTTCGACCCAGAAGGATTGTACGGAACGCGAGCAGTGGAAAACGCTACAGCCAGCAACGGAAGAAATACCGCCAGAAACTTGACCAATCTTACACAAACCCCTATCACTTTTCTCATACTTCCCCCTAACCAGTCCGGAGCTAAATAAATATATATTAAAACTTCGAAAATATGTCAAGTTTTTTCTGTGAGCAATTATCTGGGTTCAAGCTCTTCCTCTCTGAATGTTTTCAGCGGGTGTTCGTCCAGACGCGACCTACCAGCGGAATAATCGAACAGCGCCTGAACATCCCTGCCAACCCTCTTGAACACTGTAAGAAGTGGTATCTCCACCGGGCAGGCATCCTCGCAGAATCCACAGCCAACACAGGAAATAGCCATATGGTTCATCCGCCCGATATGGAAAAGAAATGTGCTATCGGGAAGACGCATATCACCGCGGCGAGCCGCAAGCTCGACAAAATGCTCACCCTCAAAATCGAGTGCAGTCGAATCAAAGAAACACTCACGGCAAAAACATATCGGGCATACATGCATACAATTATGACAGTTCATACAGTTGGCAAATGTGTTTAATAAATTATCCAGACCACTAATATTCTTGTCAAAGAACTGGAACAGCTTTTCCTCCTCTTGCTTGCGAGAGTTCGCAATACCATCGGGTAAAGCTGGTTCCTCTATATTTTCGGCATCGGGGAACAGGTTCTTTACAAGTTCACACCCTTTTTCGCTCTTTCCGAGGATATAAAGTTGTCCACCTGTCCCGAGGAAGCGGATTGCCACATCCGACTGGTCCGTCCTTACATCTGTGCAGGCAGAGCAGGCGGGTCTGATGGAATCCCTGTATTTATCGACCGAGTTTAAAAACTCATCGGAGTTTGGTATGCCATGCTCCGTGAGATACCTTGATGTGAGCGTTCCTGGACAGTCGAGCTCGACAAAATATAGAGCCTCATCCACCTGTAGCAGCTTGATGAGTTCAACTATCGCCCGCATCTCGCAGGGGCGGACAAAAAGCGCTATCTTCTTTTTCGGTGTTCCTTTTCTGGAGAGTTTAGCGGCGATATTGGCAGCACTCGTCGGAAGATATGGAGCAAGCGGGTCAACATCGGTCATCTCCGCTCCTTTTGTCAGGAGAGAGTACGCATACCCCTTGCCCGATTTCTTGAGTGCCACTACTCCATCCATTAAGCCTCTCTCCAGCAGGGAGCCGATGATACCTGTTACCTCCCCAGAGATGCTTTTGGCGGATATCCTTTTCCCTATATCCATTGTTGCTCCTTTCTATGCAAGCCAGTTCGAGGCGAGTGGGTTCTTGCCTTTCTCGCGAATCTTCTCGGTGAACTGTTTCATCGTATCCACGAACTTCTTCCCCTCGGCTGCAGAGATCCATTCAAGCTGAACCCTGTCGCTATCGAGTCCGAGGGTATCCAGGACCTGCTTGAGGATTGCCACCCTCCGGCGAGCCTTGTAGTTCCCGGAGAGGTAATGGCAATCTCCTGGATGGCATCCTCCGACAATCACACCATCGGCACCGGTCAGGAGTGCCCTTATAACATAGGACGAGTCCACGCTGCCTGTGCAGTTGACACGGATTGGGCGGACATTCGGCGGATACTGCATCCTCGATGTCCCCACCATATCGGCGGCAGCCGCCGTGCACCAGTTGCAGAAGAAACCGACTATCTTAGGCTCAAACTCTGCCATCGAAACTCCTTTCTATTTTAGATATACCAATTTTCTTGTTGCACATTTCCCTTCACAGGACGCCTTGACAAGATATATTCCGCTTGCAACGGTTTCATCGGGTTGCCAGACCAGCTTTGCTTGAGCTGACCGAGGGATGGTTTTGCTCCATACAGGGTTGCCAAGTAAATCGTATATCTCTATTTCTGCTCCAGCAGGCGCAGTGATGGCGACGGACGAGTTGAACGGATTGGGGAAAACATTTATTGCGAACTGCTCGGGCA
>JAGGUN010000031.1 GCA_021158465.1 bacterium | reverse complement strand
TGAGTTTTGCTAACTCTCGTAATCCAGGTATATCTCCACCTGCAAATATCATATCCACTTTACCTTTATCAAGCATATCCTTTAGTATTTCACGATAATGTCCCTTAATTCCGCGAGAGCCATCTAAGGTTGTAAGATAATATTCATCACATACATCTCTGCAAAGCTCCCTTTCTGGATATACATATCTACTTGAAGGAAAAGTTTGCATAGAAATTACATGATTTCCTTCTATTTTTCGCAATTCCCTGCACATAGAGTAATTTTCTGCATGCCCACAAACTAAATCAGAAGCAAAGACAACATTGCCATATTTTTTGATTTCGGGTGGATTTCCCATAGGTCCGATAACTGCTTCAAGTGAGTCTCCTACCTTGAAGGTATCAAGTTCTCTCGATGTTTTACCTAATCTTTTAATGAACATTGTTATTTTACCATTTTCTGCTTTTTGAATTGACATCGGGATTCTTTCGCCATTAGGAACAGTAATCAAAACCGCGAAATGTCCAGGTTGGAATCTTTCTGCCACCTGAGGTGCTACAACCTCGATTAGATAATCCTCCGGATTGAGGTCTTCCTTGCGGGTAATCTCGTATTTCATGCCTCTTTGCCTCCCATTGAGCTGTTACTTTTGCCTAAAGCGTTATCCATTTCACATTGCTTAATTTTACAAACAACATAATTATTAAATTGGAATGTCAAGAGAAAAATATCACAATCTATCGAGGGAAGAATTCTCGAATTATTTTCTATTGCATTTCCTGTGTGGGAGTTTATATTTTCAATGATGGGACTTCTGGATAAATGCCACAATTATACTGATGCGGAAGATGTTCGCTCGATGGGGCTGTATCCGTATTTCCGCCCGATATCCTCCGAGCAGGATGCCGAGGTTGTGATGGACGGCAAGCGTGTTTTGATGCTCGGCTCGAACAGCTATCTCGGTCTGACCAATGACCCGCGTGTGAAGGAAGCGGCGATTGAGGCTATCAGGCGGTTTGGGACAGGCTGTGCTGGCTCGCGTTTCCTGAACGGGACGCTTGATATTCATATCGAGCTTGAGGAGAAGCTTGCCAGGTTTGTTGGCAAGGAAGCGGCACTCCTTTACAGTACAGGGTTTATGGTGAATCAGGGTGTTATATCTACCCTGGTTGGTAGGGGAGATTATGTATTTACCGACCGGCTCGATCATGCGAGCATTGTGGATGGTGCTCGGCTTGCGTTCGGGAGGGCACTCAGATTCCGACATAACGACATGGATGAGCTTGAACAGAGGCTATCCTCCTGCCCACGCGAAGCTGGGAAACTGATAGTTGTTGATGGCGTGTTCAGTATGGACGGTGACATTGCCAGATTGCCTGAGATTGTTGAGCTTGCGGAGAGGTACAATGCGGAGGTTATGGTCGATGATGCGCACGCCATAGGGGTTCTGGGTCCGAATGGAGAGGGAACGGCGGCACATTTCGGCTTAACGGATAGGGTCGCCCTCATTATGGGGACATTCAGCAAGTCGCTTGCATCCATCGGAGGGTTTGTTGCAGGGGACAGGGTGGTCATTGACTATCTCAAGCATCATTCTCGGGCGCTCATATTCTCGGCGAGTCTACCCCCTGCGTCGGTTGCAGCAGTCTCCTGCGCGCTGGATATCTTGATAAGCGAGCCTGAGCGTCGCGAGAATCTCTGGCGGAACACTCATTTTATGCAGAGCGAGCTTCGTCGCCTCGGATTCGATGTCGGCAATACCGAGACTCCGATTATTCCTGTCGTCGTTGGTGATATGCTCACCTGCTTCAAGATGTGCAGAATGCTCCAGGATGAGGGGGTTTTTGTAAACCCTGTTGTCCCTCCTGCCGTTGAGCCAAACAGATGCCTGATTCGCGTCTCGTTTATGGCAACGCATACCATCGAAGAGCTCTCCTTTGCTGTCAAGAAGTTTGAGTATGTCGGGAAAAAGCTGGGAGTGATAAAATGAAAAAGATCTTTTCGATTGTCCTTTTGGTTGTGGTTCCGCTTTTATTTTCCTCCTGCTACACGGTTATCAAGTTACCTCGTCCTAAGATTAGCGAGCGCCGAAGGGAGGATAAGGAGGAATGGCAGGAGCCGTGTTGTATGAGATGTCCCTGGTGCTATCACTGGGACTACTATTATTACTACCCATGGTGGTATGATTACTACCATGATGACTATGAGCATGCTCCTGTTCAGCCGAGGGAGAGAAGGCGGTATGAGAGGAGGCGCAGCTTCGGCAGGACGTTGCTCGATGCGATGAGGGCTATTGGTGGTTCAAAGGAAGAGAAGAAATCTGAAGAGGAAGATACAGAGAAGAAGGAGGAAAGACATACGCCAGCGGAGAGGAGGCGAGGATTATGAAAAGGGTTATACTGACTGTTGTTATGCTATTTCTCCCCTGTTTTGTTTTCGGGCAGATTTTGTCCGGTGTGGAGGGAGAAGCGAGCGAGATAAGGTTGGTTGATTCTTACTGCGATATTGGTGTCCGCGCGCTTGGTATGGGTGGGACTCACATAGCGGTTGCAGAGGATTATACGGCGGGGTTCTACAATCCAGCGAGGCTTGGCTATCTCAAGGCACTAAGTGTTGGTGGAACATTCTCTTATGAGAACACGGAGAATACTACAACGTACTATGGGACAGAATCGAGCAGGTCGAAGGGGAAGCTGGCGCTGAACTCCCTTGGTGGAGTGATTCCGCTGCCTGCTGAGAGGGGTGGAGCTGCATTCGGTATCTCCATCAACAGGATAGCAAGCTTTGACAGGGTGTTTCGTGTTTGCGGGACAGACGCGGACGGGGTTAGAAGGGATGGTCTCGAGGTGACAGGTGGTGGGTTGGAGGCGTTTAACCTGTCTGGTGGGATACAGGTCGCACCAGGTGTATCTATGGGAGGAGCTATTGATTTCTGGAGCGGGGTGGAGAACTACACATGGACGATGGAGGAGGCTTTTCCCTCGGGGGATTCGATTATTTTCGATGACAATATCAAATATGAGTATTCTGGGCTCGGTGCGAAGTTTGGTATGACATTTATTCCCTGGAAATTCCTCGAGCTTGGGATGGTGGTCAACTTCCCGATAACCCTCACTGTCACAGAAGAAGGGACGCAGAGGACAGATTCCCTTACCGACACGGTTGAGGTCTACACGGAGACATCGGGGATTACCGAGGAGTACAGATACTCTCTTCCATATACGCTTGGGGCAGGTGCTGCATTTAGGCTGTCATTCCTGACGCTTGCTGCCGATGTCTACTGGACTGACTGGAGACAGTTGGAATACAAGAGCCCCGACTGGATATTGTATGAAAACCGCTATATTCCCGATTCTTACAGGGATGTTATCTCACTGCATCTTGGCGCCGAGGTGACCCTGCCGTTAAATGTAAGGTTGCGGGCGGGATATTTCACCGACCCAATACCATATACTGTCCGCAAGATAGAGAACGACAGGGACTATTTCACATTTGGTGGGAGTGTGCTTGTAGCAAACCAGCTGACGATCGATGCTGCATACAACGCAGGCTATTTTAGCCGTAAGGACAGACACTCGGAATTTACGGAGGCATACGATAATCAACTATTGTTCCTCGGAGTGGGATACAGGTTCTGATGCGAAGAGGTTTTTTATTTGCCATTATACTGATTGTTCTTCCATCCGGTGTTTTCGCTGTTTCCTACCAGCCGCTCTACATAGTTGACAGACCGACATCAGGAATAATTCCCCGCTCGACATACAGGCTCGATACGGAGATATTCTCGGAAGGTGGGGTCAGATTTGAGCTACTGTTTGGGTTTTTCGACAGAATAAACATCGGGCTCTCGTACTCTGCGACGAATGTTATAGGTAGCGGGAAACCTGTTCTATCGCCACACCCAGAGGGGGAGATAAGATTAAGGTGCATAAACGAGGGGTACACTTATCCGGCAATATCCATCGGCTTCTCATCGTCCGGCAGGGGAGCTTATCTCGAGGAGCAGGAGCGTTATCAGTACAGGTCCGTAGGTGTGTATCTCGCTCTGAGCAAGAACTTCTACTACCCTCTTGGGAATGCTGGAATTCACGCTGGGGTCGGATACACGCTTGAGCGGAATGATAGCGAATCCGTTTCTCCCTTTCTCGGATTCGATGTAGATCTCACCGAGTTTGTAACTGTTCATCTCGAATACGATCCTGCACTGTCCGATACAAACAATGATCTTACCGGAGGGTATGGCTATCTGAACTCATCTTTGAGCTTCAATATGGCGAAGAATTTTAAGATAAACATTATTCTACGCGACCTTCTAAATAATTCGAATGGTGTCATTCAGCCAGATCGTTCGCTCCTCGTAACATTCTACTATCTGTATTAACACCTTATTCCAGCGGGTTCCATTTCTTGCGCAGACCTGCCTCCTTGAGCAAGAATCTTAATCTCTCCTTCTGAACAACTCCGACAATCCTATGAGCGACCTGTCCTTGTGTGGTTATTACATAAAGAGTAGGAACCCTTATGATATTGTATTTCTTTTTGACATTCTGGTTCTTCTCGAGATCGACAAAGTTGATATTTAGCCTCGAGCCATAGTCAAGCTTGAGTTCTTTTAGAATTTTAATCATTTTTTCCGTCTCATCATTCCCCTTTTCCCCGAATAGGAGAAGTGTCGGATTGGCGCTTTCCTTCTTGAGCTGTTCAAGGATGTTTCCTGCTACAGTTATCTCTTTCAGCCCACCCTCCTTTTGCCGCTTGAACATCATATCGACAAGATTATAGAGGAAGGCGAAAAAGATAAGGATAAGAATTATGTTTAGAATTTTTTTCATCTCCTCCCCTCCAGCTAATAGTATAGTCGATCTCCTTCATTTTTGCAAGAAAAACCATTGATTTTTATAGAACGATAGATATAATAAACAATGAAGATAGGAGGATTTTGTGAGGAATAAATTTTGGTTTGCAGTTGTTTTTGTAGCCATTTTATCTATCGCTGCTTGGGGGCAACCTTCCATCGATTCTGTCTGGTTTTCCGAGGAGACCGACTGCGATAGCCAGAATATAGTAACAATATGCTACATCCTGAGTGGTGATACAGCTGATATATCTGTACAGATGAGCGCCGATGGTGGGGCGACATGGACTGAAGCGGGAGAGGGATGGTTTAGCACACTTTCAGATACCGCTGGAGATTTGGGCACTGGCATTATTCCCACGGCACCCGATTCGCATTGTTTTCGGTGGGATATGAGCGAGGATATGCCGGACAGTGAAGGGTGTGGTTTCCAAGTTGCGGTCTCCTTGTTCTCGTATGACTACTGGCTTCCTTATACAATAGATTATACTGCCTGTGCCAGTGGTCACACGAATCGGCTTTACCTCCGTGCTCATTATGATTCGACCGATGTGGAGATAGATTTTGATAATGATGGATCACCTGATTCCTCTTTTGCTTTGGATGCTAATGAAAGCAGGTCTTATTCGGTGCCCATTATGGCTGTTGGTATGCATATATTTTCGACTAAGCCGCTCTGGTGCTTTTACGGGTATAGGTGTTCGGATTACGGTCTATATGAGGATGGAGGTCTGAGTTACACGATATATCCTGCCGAGTTGGCTGGTAGTGAATATGCTGTTCCGCCTGCCGATTTCACAACGGTGTTTGCTATAGATGATGGCACGGTAGTTAATGTCGATTCGGATTATTCGGGAACTGTTGATTTTACATTTACCCTTGACAGTGGTGAGAATAATACTTTCTCCACCATTGCACATCCAGCTCACATCTACACGGATAACGACAAAAAGATAATAGTAGTAAACTCTTTTCACTCTTCGGATTGGTATAGTGCTACCGCTGCTTACTATCTTTTGCCTGTCGACTGTTTGGGTATGAGTTATTTTGCTCCTCAGGTTCATCCTTATACCCTGGATGTTAATTCGCTGGATTCGAGGGTTGAGGTTGTTGCGACGGAGGATGCTACAAATCTCGTAATAAACGGGATCTCCTATTCTGCTGATGCAGGTGATTTAGTTACCTATGTCTCTGAGGCAGAGATTTCTGTTTCATCCGATAAGCCTGTTATGGTTGCATACATCTCGGATATAAATGCGACCGACCCGTGGGGAAGCCATGAGCGCAGGAGATATATGTATGCTTTCCAGCTTTTTCCTGAGGAAAAGCTGTCCAGACGATATGTTTTACCTCCTACCGGTAGCGTCGGCTCGCATGGGTTTCCGAGGGTGCAATACTCTATAGTTTCATTCTCGGATAGTAATTTAATTGAGATTGATGTTTCCGATGATGGTATAATTGACACATCTTACATCCTCGATGCTGGTGATATTTCATATTATCATGAGGGGGATTATGCTCCGTTTGTAAGTAACTTTGTGGCTGTTGAATCGGCTTATCCTGTCCAGGTAACCTATTCTTATCGGTATTGGTGGGTGCACAGGTCTGAGACTTGCAAGGGGAGGATGGTGATAAGTGGAGGATTACGCGGTGAGGATTTTGCTACAGCTTGTCTTGACTCCCGTCCTCCAACGGTTACAATCAGCGATTGTCCCTCAACAGTCTTTTCTGGCGAAGAATACACATTTGAATGGTCTGTTATAGATTCTTTTTGGATAAACCAGCCTTGTTCACTTCACTTCTTTGGTTGCGGCATCGATGAGCGTTATGAGGTTCCCGATACATCCTATATCTGGTCTGTACCTGCTGTTTCCTGTCCAGAATGCACGCTTGTTGTCGCAGCTCGAGATTCTTTCTGCAACTGGGGGTATGACACTTGTGTGTTTGAGATTAGGTATTGCACCCCGGCTTATGCTGAGGTTTTGTGCCCGTTACCCTGTGGGTCGTTTTCTTCCTGCGCCAACCAGAGGATGATATTTTTGATTCAGGACACGACGGGAGTAGCCATAGACACATCGAGGTTGTATTTCACGGTAATCGACAATCATCCGGACGGTTTGGAAGATACATTGGAGTTTGTTGGGACATCGAGAAATGTAATCCTCGAGGGGAGACCGGATTCGCTCATTGCGACAGTGGTTTATCTTTATGAGGACGGAGACTCCGTTGTCATCTCGCTTGATTCAGTTTACAATGTCGATAGTTGTCTGACCACGTTTTCCAGGGATACCTGTGAATGCTGGGATAATTCGGATTGTCCTGTTGGCTGGTTCTGCCGGAAGGCGACAGGTGATTGTGATAGCTGTGGGAGGTGCGAGGAGCGTCCGACCGCCTGTCTCGATATCTGGGACCCTGTCTGTGGCTGTGATGGTGTGACATACAGTAATGAATGTTATGCCCATAGAGCGGGTGTAAATGTGGCTTATAGGGGGGAATGCGTCAAGAAGCGGAAGTAAATAATGCTTGACTTGAGGGAGGAAGAACTGATATTTTTATAAGAATGGACAAGTTAGGAGGACATAATGAATAGGATTTTGCTTGTGCTTCTTCTAATATTGTTGTCGGCAGGTGCGGTATCAGCGCAGCTTACCTGCTCGTTCATAATCGACCTCAGACCACCTTATCTGATGGATGTCTTCCCACCGCCGGACACGGTGATGGAGGATACATCGTTTACTGTTTCGTTCACACTGCACGATGATGGAGCTGGTGTAATTCCTGCGAATGATACGGTCTATGTCATTGTTGATACGGGTGGAGTGCCTGATACAACACAGTATTATGGGACAGAGTCCGTTCCGCTCGAGGTTCCGTTTGGTGCTGAGGTGACCGTATGTGTGATTGCGAACGATGATATCCCTGACCTTGGATGCTCCTGCCCGCCGAACAGGCTCGACAGTTGCTGGGCATTCTCTACACCCTGCGAGACGCTCGATGTCGTCCGGAACTGCCCGGATATCAGCCCGATATACACCTCCTGCCAGTATCAGTGGGTGGATTATCTCCTTTTGTCCGGTGGGATTGCTCGTCCGCAGGATTTCGCGGCGGTGGTTACTGTTCGCAACGATGGATTTATCTCTGAGGACACAATAAGATACCCCGACAGTCGGTTACACACGGATCTCGATACGGTCAGGATACTTGCTCCTGCTGCTGGCTGGAACAACGGTGATACGGTGATGGTTATTCTCTTCCCGAATCTGCGCTGTCCGACATTCGCGCCCGATACGATGGTTTTCTATGTTGACAGGCAGGAGCCGTTTGTTGTGGCGGGCAGTGTTACGCCTCCCGATGGCTCGGTTATTCCGACATCCATTGTCGATATATCGTTCGATATGCTCGATTCGATGGCAGGTGTCTGGACAGATTCCATTCAGGTCGATATAACCGTTCAGCATATCGGCGGTGCAGTTGACCATTATTATCTTTACGGTCGAACGGATACTACAATGGAGTTTTCCAACGGTGATTCTGTTACCGTTTGTGTGACATCCGCGATCGACTATATCATCTTTGACCCTGGATGCACCTGTCAGCCAAACGGACTTTCCGAGCCTTACTGTTGGGACTTCTCTGTGCTTTTCTGTGATGTGCTTCCGTTTGCAACTGTTATTTATCCCGATTCCTGCGGGTATATAACGAGCTGCGATGACCAGTATGTCATCTTTTCGGTTCAGGATACATCTGAGTTCGATGTAGTTGATACAAGTTTCACTGTTGGGCTTCTTGTGCGAAATAACGGTATTGTTCGTGACACGACATTTGATATAGATTATCCGGGTCTTTTCTGGGATGCTGCGACGGGAGAGCTGAGATTCGACCCTTCTGGTTTTCTTTGGGGAAGCGGCGATACGGTAACCGTTACGCTCCAAAATGCTGTGAATACCATCGGTTGCCCGCTTGAGGCTGTTGTTTCCTGTATGTTTATCGTCGACCTCGAGCCACCTTACCTTGCGGGTATAACACCTTCGCCTGGTTATGTGTTCAATACATCGGATGCTACGGTCAGCTTTGACATTGTTGATGATATTGCGGGTGTGAATACAGATTCGACGCGGATATTTGTTCATATCTGGGGTCATGGTGGAGAGAGCTTCGACACACTGACAGCTTCTCCTGTCCCGCTTGTGCTCTCCGATGGCGATAGTATCGAGATATGCGTCCGAACGGTTGATATTCCAGATTATGATTACTGTGCTCCCAACGGGTCAACATACTGTTTCATCTACACTGCAGCAATCGGTGAGGTTTCGGCGATTGTCATCGAGCCGATAGACTTGAACAGTGATGGTTTTGTTGTCGTCTCCTGCACCTGTCAGGTGATAGCATTCGAGATAAGCTCCGAATATGGAATTGTCCCGGAGTCGACCGTTGTAGAGGTTGAGGGAGTGCCCTATGGCTGGGAAAGTGGGAACCTGAGCTTTTCCTCTGGCTATGATACATTGGTATTTACGCCTTCGCCTCCCTGTTTTGCCGATTCGGAGTTTGTGGATTTTGCTCTTCTCAATCTTGTCGATTCGACGGGAAGCGGTCTTACAGGAAGCGTTACAGGCAGTTTCCTCGTTGATCTGACGCCGCCTTACTTCTACGGTGAATACCCGCCAGACGGTTCGAGTATCTATTCCACGACGGCAGACATACATGTGAATGTCGACGATAGGGTGTGGCGCGAGGATTCCACCAGTTTCCAGATGGCTGTCTATGTTAACGGCTCTTTAGTCGAGACGATCGATTCGCTTAACTACTCTGGTTTTGGTCCGCTATCCGATGGTGATTCCGTCCGTGTTTGCGTCACGGCAAGCGACATCGTCGACCCATACTGCCCGCCGAATAGGCTTGACAGTTGCTGGACATTCTATGTTTTGATAGGTGAGATTTCTGCATCGGTGCTCGAGCCGATTGACCTCAACGGTGATGGCAATATAATTTCTGCTTGCACCTGCCAGACGATAGCGTTTGAGATAGCATCCGAGCACGGGATTTTGCCTGAATCGACAATCGTCGAGGTTAATGGAGTGCCTTATGACTGGGGAAGTGGAAACCTGAGTTTCTCCTCTGGCTATGATACGCTGGTATTTACGCCTTCGCCACCCTGCTTTGCCGATTCGGAGGTTGTGGAATATTCACTTGTGCAGCTTTTCGATTCGACAGGTACACCATTACCTGAGGCTGTTTCTGGTAGCTTCCTTGTTGACCTGACGCCGCCGGTATTTTCAGGTGAGCATCCGCCGGATGGATTCATTGTGTCAACGCATTCGGTTGATATAGATGTTTCTGTTTGCGATAGCGTGAGCTATGTTGATTCGATATCCATTGGAATGATGGTAGTTGTTGGCTCGGATACGGCAACCTTCGATACAGTCTCCGTCTCTGGTTTCTCCGACTACGATGACGGTGACACGGTATATGTGTGTGTCTGGGGCGCCGATAATCCCGACTATTGCGACGCCAATATTGATACTTTCTGCTGGGAATTTTATGTCTCCTTCCTATGTTCGCTTTCTGTCGATGCAGGAACGGACAGATTCAGCTGTCCGGGTGATTCTGTTATGCTATCAGCTACTGCAAGCGGAGTGACGGGGGATGTATTTTATCGTTGGAGCTCTTCCTGTGACGCTTACATTTCTGATTCGACATCTGCCAGCCCTTATGTTATGCCTGATTCGAGCTGTGAATTCTATCTCTTTGCGATAGATTCTGCTGGCTGCACGGCGTTTGACACCGTTTTTGTCTATGTTTCTGATATCGAGGCTTTTGCTGGTGCGGACCAGCTTTCCTGTCCGTTCTTCCCTGTTGTCCTCGGATGCGAAGAGACTGCGACGGGTAGTTTTGGACCGTTTGCATATAGCTGGACATCGACCGCCGGTGATGTATTCGATATACCAAATCCGACAGTTACGCCGGATGTGACGACCACATATTATCTCGAGGCAACGGATACATTCGGCTGTATCGCTTACGACACGGTGACAATAACAATAGATTATGACACCCTGAGTGGGCTTGCGCTTATCTCTCCTGCCGATGGTGAGGAGCTCGGAGTTGGTTCAGTCGAGCTTGTCTGGAGTTACCCATCGGGCACGACTCCTGTCCTCTTCGACGTTTATCTCGATGGTGCGGCTCTTGCCACAGGATTGACGGACACATTCTATACAATCGATTCGGTCGGTTGTGGAGAGAGCCATAGCTGGCGTGTGGTTGCATCGAATATTTGCAGTCATACGCTCGATTATTCCTGCTTCGCAGATTTACCAGGCGATCCGGATGCGGTTTTCTATGACACACTTACAAGTTCAAGCTTTACATTTACCACTATTCCCTGTGCATATCCGACCGCCACATATCTTATGCCGATTGACCTGAACCACGATGGTCTTGCATCGACTGCCTGCGAGTGCCAGGAAATCCGTTTCCTGATTATGTCGATGTATGGAGTTTACCCCGATTCGGTTGTTCTTGATGTCAACGGAACAGAGTATTATGGTTATGAAACCGAGATAACATTCTCGGGTGATACGCTCATATTCACTCCACCTGCTCCTTGCTTCTCGGATGGTGAGTGGGTTGTTGCAACGCTTCTGGATGTTGTGGATACCCTCGGTGGGCACTTGCCGGAGCCGGTTACCGATAGTTTTGTCGTTGACCTGAGCCCGCCTGATTTCTCTGATGAGATTCCGTCCGATGGCTCGATTATCCCTGCTGGAGCCACGACTATCTCGGTCGATGTGTTCGATACGATAACCGGTGTGAACCTTGACTCTGCTATGATGATAGTCTACGTGAACGGAGTGGTTGTCGATAGGATTTACTCCTATTCTGGGAGTGAGACATTCTCCTCTGGCGATTCGGTCATGGTGTGTGCCTATGCTGAGGATTTCCCGGACTATTGTCCGCCGAATGATACTACATTCTGCTGGGATTTTGTTGTTGCTGCGGGGCTTTCCGTTGAGCTTGGTCCGGATTCTGCCTACTGTTCGACACCTGAGCGGGTGGTGCTTACACCAGATATATCCGGTGGCGAGCCGCCGCTTGAATATCGCTGGTTTCCCGGTTCGCTATTCGAGGATTCGACTGCACTAACCGGTACTGCCCATCCTGAATCCTCCGTCTGGCTGCATTTTGAGGTCTCCGACTCATTTGGTGGATATGCGACCGATTCTATGAGGGTTATCATCTCCAATCTCGCGCTATTCCCCGGCGAGGACCAGACATCCTGCCCCGGTGTGGAGGTTGTGCTTGGCTGTTCGACCGTTGTGTCTGGCGGAGTTGAGCCTTATAATATAATCTGGTTCACGGCGGACGGCGATACATTTGTCGAGGCTAATCCAACGGTTTCTCCCGAATCGACAACGGTATATTATCTTGAGGTAACCGATTCTATTGGCTGTGTGGCGACCGATTCTGTGGTAATCGATATACCGTTCGAGCCGCTATCTGATTTTGAGCTTATTTCTCCGCCCGATTCCGGCGGATATATCGACCCAGGTGATATAATCCTCTCCTGGAATGCTCCAACAGGAACCGAACCGATATTCTATGATATTTATCTTGATGATTCGCTCATCGTATCCGGCATCGACTCAACGAATTATGCAGTTGTCTGCAGCTGCGGTGAGAGCCACATCTGGTATGTTGTGGCGAGGAATTTCTGCTCATACTCGCTCGATTATCTTTGCTATGACGGCACAACACAGGACTCTACCGTGTTTGGCTCTGAGGTCGTATCTTTTGATACATTCTATTTCGAGACGACCCCCTGCTCGAATATTCAGGCTGAGATTATCACACCTCGGGCTGGTATCATTTCTGCTTGTGTCGACCAGGATGTGAGGATAAGGGTTATATCGGAGAACCCGATCGATGAGAGTTCGATAATACTGGGCGTTGATGGTATTATGTATACCGTCGACTCGACCGAGCTTGAGTTCTTTGCCGATACGCTTCTTGTGTATACTCCCGACCCGCTATTCGATGATGGGAATGTCTCTGTTGAGCTTGTTCAGATAGCGGATGTATTCGGTGACACGGCGAGAAGCGTTCTTTCATGGAGCTTCACGATGGATACGACACCACCTTATGCCTCGCTTGTGAGCCCATCCGAGGGAGAAATAGTTACAGATTATACTCCGGATGTTACTCTTGAGCTTGGCGACTCGATAAGTGGTGTGGACATCTCACAGACGAGCATTTATATAAACACTTATGAGTTTCCGCTGGCTGATGCGAGGATAACATACTCCGATGACAGGGTTTTGTTCAATACAGGTGAACTCGGGATTGAGCTTGGTCCCGATGATACCGTTGAGGTTTGCGTCACTGCTGCTGATTCGCCTGATACCTGTGGACCTAATCTACTTGATACATGCTTTGTATTCTACACCATGCCGCGAATAATCTGTGCTGCTTACCCGAAGCCGTTTATCCCTGAGAACCCGACGAATTCCTATGTGCAATTCACCTTTCCAGGTCAGGGGTTCGAGGAAGCGGAGATATTCATCTATAACCTGCGTAATGTCGAGGTTAGGCATATTAAGGTTCCCGCCTCACAGTCGGCAAAGCAGCTCTCGAGATGGGATGGCAGGGACGATAAAGGGAAGCTGCAGAAACCGGGGGTGTATTTGTATCTTATTGAACGGGGCGGGAAGGTTATCTGCAACGGAACAGTTGTCCTTGCTCGATAGGGGGTAAAAGAATGAAGAGGATGGCGATACTCGTTTCGGTATTGATGATTTTAGCCACCCGGGTTTCTTCACAGGAGTTTGTCGGTGCGAGACCCATCGGTCTTGGTGGAGCATATGTTGGGTTAGCAGACGATGCCAATGCCACCGTCTGGAACCCTGGAGGAGTGGCTTTCCTGCCTCAAAGGGAAGCTACTGGGATGTATTCGAGGTTATATTGGGGAATTGATGACGACAATATCGGTGTGGGGTTTTTCTCCTATGTAAATCCTGTCCAGAAGGTCGGGACATTTGGTCTGACATGGCAGAACCTATCCTCCCGGATCTATACGGAGAACAGATTTAGTTTGACATATGCGAGGTCGTTTACAGTATCCGGGTTTGCCCTTGGGCTCGGACTGAACACGAACCTACTGATGAGCGGTTACAACAAATCGAGGTTTGTTCCCAACCCCGATGAGCCTGTGGACATCGCGAACGAGGAGCTTTTCAAGAATACAAGCAAGATAGGTGTCAGTTTCGATATAGGCGGGAAGCTTGTCCTGAACGACAGGTTATCGGTAGGGCTTCTTCTATCTGATCTGAACCAGCCGGACATCTCACTTGAGGGTTACAGCAACGGTGCCAAACCTTTTACGGGCAGGATTGGAGTTGCTTACAACTATCGGGATTTCTTGTATCCTGTGCTTGATTTCCAGTTCATAAATGACGAAGTAAACGGTGGGAATATATTTTCACCTCATCTTGGTGTCGAAGCCTGGTTCTCGGAGAAGATGTTCGCTATCCGTGGTGGAGCTGATGAGAGGGAGCTATCGTTCGGGGCAAGCTATCGTTTCCAGAGCAAATGGGGTTTCCAGGTAGATTATGCCTTCGTCTATCCGCTATCTGAGATGAGAAAGGTCTCCCAAACACATAAATTCTCTGCGACTGTCAGGGTACCAAATGTCTACCGTTACGACCTTGTCCTTGAGAAGCTCGAAACCTCAAAATCCGAGCTCAAGAAGGGTGAGAAGTTTACCATCTCGTTTTCTTCTGCGAATAGGAGCTTGTATGACATATCCAACATCCCGCTGACGCTTTACTACCGTGACCCCAGTGGAAGTTACTACCCTCTTGAGAAAAAGTCTTATCCTGATTTTCTCTCTGGTGAGTCGAAGGCGGAGGAAAAGGAGGTCAGCTTTGATGAACCAGGTAATTATGTTATATTTGCCGCTATCGACGACGACGGAACAGCAATCCCTACCATCAACGGGCACATCGATGAAAAGAAGGAGAGCAACAATATAGATAGCGTATCTGTTCGTGTGTTTGCTCCTCCGAAGGGGACGATTGTGTCGGAGAAGAACTTTCTGAGGTTGGAGGAGGTTCAGACGGTCAGGGTGGAGGTTCCGAGGCTTCCGTTTGTGTTCTTTGATGAGGGAAAGCACGAGATTGATGATAAGAGGTTTGAACCGTTGTTTGATCTGATAGTTGACCGTCTTGCCAGGAACCCAGATGTCGTTATTAAGATCCGTGGTTTCTACTCCCCTGAGACGGATGGAGAGGACAAAGAACCGCTTGCCGACTTGCGGGCTAAGGCTGTTTATGATAAGCTTATTGACCTTGGTGTTCCAAAGGATCAACTGGAGCTGGTGGATGGTGGATATGATAAGTCGAAGAAGCGGGCAGGTGAGGGTATCTTCCTCGAGAAGGACAGAGAAGAGATCTTTGAGGAGAACCGCCGAGTGGAGATGGAGACCTCGATAAGAGGATTAACACCCGATGAAGCAAGATTTGTTGTGCCGTTCCCTGCCAACGCAAAGCGAACCGCCGCAAAGATATCGCCAATACCGAGCAAGTGGATAAATATCCTTGAGCGCAACCCAGATGTTCTTATCCTCGTTGATGGCAAAACAGGGAAGTCGGAGAAGGAGTCAGCACGCCTCTCGTTCCAGAGAGCAGATTTCGTCAGAAGCTCCATAATTGAAAGCGTCCCAGAGAGATTCAGGGACAGAGTCAGCATCTACAATACGGTTGGCGAACATCCCCAAACAGGCTGTGTTACGGTTTCATTGCTTGCCGATGGTCTCCTCTACAGACCGGACAAAGGGAGACTGACACCTGTCTCATATGTTGTCGAGGACAGCCTGAACAGATTCCATGTATCGATCCTCTCTGATGCCAGAGTAACCCGTTCTATTGTGACCGTCGAGGATGAGAGCGGACAGATTGTCAAGCATATAGAGGAAAAGGATGGAATCCCTGATACGGTCATCGTCTGGAACTGGCGAAATGATGCAGGTGAGATAATCGACCCATCGAAGAAGTTCTTCGGACACCTTCATATAGAGGATGAACTCGGGCAGGAGTATGATGCCTATTCTGACACCATTAGTGTGGAGATAATTCATCGTGTCCGTGAGATGGAAAGCATGCCGCTCGTTCTCTTTGACTTCAACACTGACCTCCCAATATCGCCGTATTATGAGACGAGGACGGAGGAGCTGGTGAACAACATTCTAAAGAAGATGGATACCGGTTATAAGAGTATGGTTATACTTGTTGAAGGGCATACCGATATTATTGGTATGGAATCTCGTAACAAAGCCCTTTCCAGTGACCGTGCGAGAAGGGAGGAAGAGAATATTAGACTTCATCTGAGCAAGAAGGTTGGTATCCCTGTTGGCTGGCGGCTTGAAGACTGGCTTAAGAAGCACAATATATCGCTTAAATCTCAGGGGGTTGGTCCGTCTGTGCCTTATGAGATTGAGACCGAGGAAGGGAAACGCCTTATTGGGGAGAACGACTTTCCCGAGGGTAGGATGGTCAACAGGCGCGTTATGGTCAGGATTGAGGTGACAGGAGAGGATTAACCTTGTAAGGAGGGTTGCATAATCCTATATACTCATGAAGAGAAAGGGGGAAAAGTGCCTGATGTTGCTGCAAGCCTTGCTCCAAGGCACTTTCTTGTCAAGTTCAAGGACAGGCGGTTTGACCATTTTATAGATAGACACAAGTTTGATCTTCCAGGTGGCACTCCTGTGATTGTTCAAGCAGAGAGGGGACGCGATCTCGGTATTATCCTGTTTCCTGTCCGGGAGGGGTATCTTGCCCCGAGCAGAAGATACCCGCTGGAAATACTAAAGAAAGCCTCAGAAGATGACTTAAGGGTGCTTGAGGAGAATAGGCGGCTCGAGAAAGAAGCCCTTGCTCAATGCAGGGAGCTTATCTGGTTTCGAGGGCTTGATATGAAGCTTGTCGATGCAGAGTATCAATGGGACAGAACAAAGCTGACATTTTACTTCACATCGGAGCATAGGGTTGATTTTCGAGAACTGGTCAAGGATCTTGCTGCTACCTTCAGGACCAGGATAGAGCTTCGTCAGATAGGTGTTCGGGATGAAGCGAGGATGAGGGGTGGATATGGTCCCTGTGGGCAGGAACTGTGTTGTTCCAGGTTCTTGAAGAAGTTTGACCCTGTGTCCACGCAGTTTGCAAAGGACCAGAATCTATTCGTCAATCCGGCGAAGCTGTCAGGTGTATGTGGAAGGCTTATGTGTTGCCTCGTTTATGAGGAGGAGCTTTACAAGGAGCTTAGTCAAAGGTATCCTATTCCTGGTGATGTAGTTGAGATGAATGATGGCAAGGCTGTGGTTGAGCAGGTTAACTATTTTGCGGACAAGATAACCCTTCGGTATCAGGAGGATGAGAGGGGGAGGATACTGTCGCTTGCTGAGTTCAAGCGGAATAGGAAAGGAGGGCGTGATTTCCTTGAGAAGTGGAAAAAATAGGGTGATATTTTGCCTCTTTTTGTTTCTTTTTCTTTTGGTGGAGGCTGCGTTTGCTGACAAGATACTAATTTATATGGACCTTACTCAAACGGACCATCTGAAGGCTTATGGAGTTGCTTACTGGACGCTTGAGCAGGGGCAGAATGTTGAATGGCTTCTGAACTACCGTGGTGGGTCCTTTATGACTGACTATAACCCTGCCGTTGAGAAGGTATGCAAGCTTCGTGGTGTTTCTTATTCTGTTATCTCCAATGTTGATGCGGCGAGTATATATGCGGAGATTGAGGAAGGGAACATGAACAATATTCTGCTTGAGAAGGCGCCTAAGATAGCGATATACACTCCGCCCAACAAGGAGCCTTGGGACGATGCTGTGACGCTTGCACTGAGTTACGCCGAGATACCGTATGAAACACTCTGGGATAAAGAGGTTCTTCAGGGGAAGCTTCATAATTATGACTGGCTTCACTGCCACCATGAGGATTTCACAGGGCAGTTTGGCAAGTTCTACGGTTCTTACAGGAACGCTATCTGGTATCAGCAGGAGGTTGCCATAAACCAGAAGATGGCGCGGGAGCTTGGATTTGCAAAGGTATCTGATCTTAAAAAGGCGGTGGCGCTGGCTATAAAGCAGTATGTGCGTAATGGTGGTTTTATCTTTATGATGTGTGCTGCCACGGACACCTATGATATTGCTCTTGCTGCTGAGAATGTTGATATAGTCGATGTTCCGTTCGATGGTGATCCGCCTGACCCGGATTATCAGGAGAAGCTCGATTACTCAAAAAGTTTTGCCTTTAAAGATTTTAAGCTGATAACTAACCCCTATGTGTATGAGTTTTCGGATATCGATTGCACACCTTCTCTTCCTTGGGAAAGACCAGATAACATAGCCTATTTCACGCTATTTGATTTCTCGGCGAAGTTCGACCCTGTTCCGACGATGCTCGTCCAGGACCATGTGAATGTGGTGAAGGATTTCCTCGGTCAGACGACAGCGTTCAAGAAGGATCTCATAAAGAGGAATGTCGTTATACTGGGCGAATTTGAGGGGGCAGGTGTTGTAAAGTATTTACACGGGAACTATGGGCGTGGGACATTCACCTATCTTGGTGGGCACGACCCAGAGGATTATCAGCATTTTGTCGGCGACCCAGCAACCGACCTCTCACTCTTCAAAAATTCACCCGGATACAGACTTATCCTGAACAATGTCCTTTTCCCGGCTGCGAAGAAAAAGAAGCTCAAAACATAGAGAAATATAATCGAGACAGTTAGTTGTTTCTATTCCTTAAAAACTTTCCACCTCCAGAAAGGTTCTTTTTCACTTTAACTCTCTGTTCTAAGGAAACGCCTCATCTGTGGGGCTATCTATCATGGGTGTCTATTTCCGGCTGGAAGGGAACGAGATAGCTCTTTTTGAGCCAACACATACCTTAGGGTCGATAACAATGATAACCCCGACGGTTGTCCCAGGTAGTATCTTTATAAGTGAGTTTTTACTCGTTAAGTTTATTGACGAAGAGGGTCAATCTCGATTTGTATCTATCTGCTGTTCGCCTGTGAAGGATATGCTTTTTTGCAGCCTTATCCACGGCGCTGAAGAGCCGAGGCAGCAGTTTTTCTGCCTCTTTTTTGCTTGATGCTCCTCTTATCTTCCTTATGGTGGCGCGTATGTCCCCACGGATGATACGGTTCCACTGCCTGCGTTTCTTCGCTCGTCTTGCTGCCTTGATTGCCGAACGATGATGCGCCATCGCTCCTCCTTATTCTTGGACTAAAATACACGGAATGTCAGTTTTGTCAAGCAAAAAACTTACCCCCTCAAAGCGGAAATGTTCTCTTCATAGCGCTTATCGTCAAATATCGCCCCGCAGGCAACCAGAATATCGACCCCAATCTCTCTTAGCATCGCAGCGTTTTCCCTGTTGACTCCACCGTCGACCTCGAGGAGTGCATCCGTTCTGAGCGTGAACTCTTTTGCCTTCTTTATCTTCGGCAGCATAGCCTCGATAAATTTCTGATGTGAGAAACCAGGATGAACGCCCATAATGAGGATAAGGTCTGCTTTCTTGAGAAAGCTTTTGGGGACAAACTCGGTCTCCGGGTTGTAAGCGACCCCTACCTTCTTTCTGAGGGAATGTATCCTGTCTATTATCGCTTCGGGAGAACCTGTCGCCTCGATATGAAATGTGACGAGGTCGCTTCCTGCCTTGATAAAACGCTCCACATACCTCTCTGGTTTGACTATCATAAGATGGGTGAACAGAGGTATTTTGCTTATCTTTTTAAGCGATTTTACATAGTCGAATCCGAATGTTATGTTATTCACAAAGCATCCGTCCATAACATCTATATGGAAGAGATCTGCTCCTGCCTTCTGAAGGAGAAGTATCTCCTGTTTCAGGTTGAGTAGGTCAGCGCAGACCACAGATGGTGCAATCATTGTCATAGTTCTGCCTCGAGCATATGCATTGCTGCTCTTACCTCACGCATAGTGGCGGATGCCTTTTCCCGTGCCTTCTCCGCCCCGGATGCGAGGATACGCATAAGCTCACCGGGGTCGGAGAGGAGCTCTTCTCTCTTCTTTCGTATCGGGTCGAGGAATGCGAGGAGATGTTCTGTAAGCAGTTTCTTGCACTTGACGCATCCCCACTCGGTAGAGCCTGAAACACATGGGTTGTAGATCTTCTCATACTCGGGGTTATAAAGTTTGTGGAGAAGATATACAGGGCATCTGTTCGGGTGTCCTGGGTCGGATCGGTGTATTTTGCTCGGGTCGGTGAACATAGATGAGATTTTCTTTCTCACGATCTCTTGTGGGTCGCCGAGTGATATGTGGTTGTTGTAGGACTTGCTCATCTTTCTGCCATCCGTTCCGGGTAGGATAGGCACTTCTGTCCATAGTGGTTGTGGTTCGGGGAAGAGTTCGCCGTAGAGTGAGTTGAACCTTCTGACGACCTCTCTTGTGAACTCGAGGTGTGCCGCCTGATCCTTGCCGACGGGAACAACCTCACCCTTATACACCATGATGTCTGCAGCCATAAGCAATGGGTAGCCAAGGAAACCGAACGAATCGAGCCCCAGTTCGACGCTTTTCTGTTTGTATGATGGAACGCGTTCGAGCCACGGTACAGGAACGATCATCGATAGTAAGAGGTGTAGCTCAGCATGTTCCTTGACGAGGCTTTGCAGGAATATTGTGCTCTTCTTCGGGTCAAGCCCTGAGGCGATGTAGTCGGCTGCCACATTGAGTATCCTCTTAGTGAGGTTTTTTGTGTGCTTGTAGTTGGATGTCAGCGAGTGCCAGTCGACGATACAGCAGTACATCTCGTATTTACCGCTGTTCTGGAGCCTTACCCAGTTTTTCAGGGCGCCTTCATAGTTGCCGAGGTGGAGCATTCCGGTCTCTCCTGATGGCTGCATTCCGCTTAGAAGAACCTTCTTTCTCATTCTGGTCTCCTTTTTGTCCCCCTGAATTTTCTGGAGAAGCCCGCTATATCCTTATCCTGTCCGAATATAACAAAGATATCCCCTTTTTCAATTGTGAAATTTCTGCTCGGCTTGATGAGCTGTTCCCTTTTGCTTCTGAAGAAGAGGGTCCGCTTCGTTACACCTCGTTTTATGAACAGAAGCTCGATATGGTGCTTTGGGAACCCTATATCGGAGACCTTTTTCCCGATGAGGCTTTCTGGTGCATAAAGCTGTATAATACTCTCCTTTTCTGTTAGTTCAAGTTTTGGAAGTTCCCCGAAAAATATTATATCTGCCGTTTCCTTCCCCATAAACTCCTCTGGCATCACTACCTCATCGCTACCTATTCGCCTGAGTATCTCTCCCTGTATCGGTGTTGACGCCCTGCCGACGATATAGGGAACACCTGCTTCCTTGAGTGTAAGGGTCGTTAGGATACTTGCCTCAAAGTTGTCCCCGATGGCAATCACTGCAATGTCGAAATCGGATCCCACCTCCAGCAGGGCATCCTTATCGAGTGCGTCTGTCTGTATTGCGGATGCTACCTTGTTTTTCAGTATTTCCAGCCGTCTCGGATTCCTGTCAACAACGACAACCTCACAGCCAAGCCCTGTCAGCCTGACAGCGAGACGGTAGCCAAACCTGCCTGCACCGACAACAAGTACCCTTGTCATCCTATTATCACCCTCTCTTCGATGTATCTTGTTTTCCTCGGTCTTGCTCTATAGAGTATCGTGTACGCAAAAGCCATAGGACCAAGTCTTCCAACGAACATCGTGACAGTAATCACCAGCTTCCCAACAGAAGAAAGATGGGATGTTATTCCCGTGGATAACCCGACCGTGCCGAACGCAGAAACCTCCTCGAAAAGCAGTCTCGTTAGGCTGTACCCCTCAGTGATGGACATAATAAATGTTCCCGTAAAGATGGTAGCGAGAGCCAAGGAAAGCACCACGAAAGCCTGATCGATGATATCTTTTGGTATGCTGCGATTGAACATATTGACCTCCGGGTCTCCTCTAACCTTTGCCCTAACAAGGCCGAGCAACACTGCGAATGTCGTGGTTTTTATGCCCCCTCCTGTTGATCCAGGCGAGGCACCAATTATCATAAGCAGGATGATCAACAGGTATGTGGGCAGGGTCATACTGCTGAAGTCGAGCGTGTTGAAGCCGGCAGTTCGCGGTGTCACCGCTTGGAAGAATGCATTGACAATCTTTTCACCTAACGGGAACTCCACGAGGGAATTGTCCTTCTCCAGTGCATAAAATATTAACCCCCCGAGGATTATAAGGAGTATGGTGGTTGTGAGCACAATCTTCGAATGGAGGGATAGTATCGGCACCTTTTCGCGCCCGAATGATGCAACAAACCCTCTTCCGAGGTCGATCAGCACGAGGAAACCAAGCCCTCCCAGTATTATGAGCACGGCGAAAGTGAGGATGACGGGGATATTGTGTTTGAAACCAGCTATGTTTGTGGTGTAGAGCGAGAATCCGGCGTTACAAAAGGCAGATATTGAGTGAAAGAGTGCCGAGAACGGAGAGAGTTCTCCCGCTTTCTTAAACAGCCAGTTTAGGGTAAAAAAGCCTGCCGACTCGATGAAAAATGTATAAAGCACAATCAATGTCAGGGTCGACTTGACATGCCCGATGACCTCAACGGAGAGGACATCACGAAGTGCAAGGTTGTGTCTGACATCCATTCCTCTGCCTGTCATAATGGAGAAGAAGGCTGCGAAGGTCATAATACCAAGCCCGCCCAGCTGGATTAAGATAAGAATTATTATCTGTCCGAATCTGGTAAAATATCTTCCTGTATCCACAACAATAAGCCCTGTAACACAGGTTGCAGATGTCGCTGTGAAGAGGGCATCTATGTAGGAGATACCGGTGTGAGTTGCCTTCGGGAGTGAGAGAAGTCCTGATCCGATGAGGATTGTTATGGCGAAACTACCGGCAATAAGGAGATACGGTGGCAGACTCATTGTGTTCAGCGCCGAGTTCACCTTTACAAACTCCACTATTATCTGAAACCCGATGTAGACCTGGAAGACGACGATATATACCTGCGTGAGCGAGACGATATTCAGTTTCTGGAAGATCTCCGTGAACCTTGGGCTGTAAAAGAGATACCTCAAGACGAAGAGTTGTGCCACTAACAAGAATGCGATGATATACTCGAAGAAGTTAGCCTTGAGATATGCAACCCTTTCCTTTGCTAACAGTAGCTGTATGGCGGAATTCAAGAGGAACCCGCCTATAACAATCTCATCTGCTAATGTGAAGAGTTCAGCATACTCTTCAGGAATATAGAACCCATAGCGTGCAACAAGGGAGATTGCAGCAAGAAGTGCCACAAAATGCATAATATTGGCGAATAGTTTTCGTATCCGTTCTCGCTGCATGCCTTCCCCTCTGGGGAGATGAGTATGGTCAGATTGTTTTCGGTGCTATTTATTTTCTTCTTTTTTCTTTTCTGACTTCCTCAGCCTGGCGATAATATCCGGGATGGATTCGACTATGCTGGCAAGCTGTCCCTGTTTCATTGGCAGAAGGAATACCTCCTTATCCTGGATAACGATGAACGCTATGGGTGTTATGCTTATTCCGCCACCGCCGCCGCCACCTGTGCCTTTTCCCTTTTCTGACTGCTCACTCCCACCTGCGCCGAAACCGACCCTTACCCTTGAAATGGGTATAAGCGTCACTCCATCGGATGTGAACGGCTCACCGACGACTGTCTTCGTCTTGGCAATCTTCTCGATGTTTGAGAGAATCGTCTCGAACAGCTCTGTTACCATTGCCATCTTTGCTCCTCCTCTTTGATTTTGTAAAAAGTTTCTTTACCCCCTCTTTCCATATCCCTGTCTTTATGGCGAATGCCAGAACTGGTAAAACTACCCGCCATAAACTGCCCGAAAGCTCGAGGTTCACCTCGTCCAATTTTGGACTATCTTCCGTGTATGAAAATTTAAGATAAATATTCCTCTTTTCAAGAGAATTCTTGAGTCCGAAGTATATTCCGTGAGAAAAACCTGTAATGGATGGGTCTTCGAAGGCGAGCGTAGCAGAGATTATGTTTATCCTGAAGCGGAGTCCGCCAAGTATTCTTCGAGCGAGACTCAAAAGCTCGGGAAGATACCTCTTGCCCGCCTTCACCCATCTTATATAGTCTGATTTAGCCCTTTTCTTCTTTCCCTCCTTTTTTTCTTCTGGTTTCCCCCCTTTTTTCTCCTTTGCTTTTCTCTTACGCAGCCTGAAGAAAAGGATTCTTAGCCGTTTGTCCTGAGCATAGGAAAATAGGAGAGAATTTACATTGTATCTCCACCTATCGCCTTTGTAAATGAGCTGCGCCCGAACCCTCTGAAATAGCAGCAGGACAAGAAGCGTAACCACCAGCCCTAATATGGCAAGCAGGATAAGCACAAACCCAATATAAATCTGAACTGACTTAAATCAAGCCTTCTTTGGATATGGGTTTTAGGTTTTGGCGGTAGAGTTCTATTCTTTATTGACATTTCTTGATAAAAGGGTATATTTCACTCGAGATTTCACAGATAACAGGGTAATTTCTATGTGGCTTATAAAGATAATGCTCCTTTTCCTGCTGTTCCTGTTCCTCGAATTCTACCTTCTCGTTAGAATGTTCTATCTGTTTGGCGTGGGTTTTTTGCTCGTCGAGCTGGGTTTGAGCGCTCTCGCTGGTGTTCTCATCTTAAAATGGGTTGGACGGGGCTGGCTAAAGCGGATCAAGCTCTCCCTCGTTGATGGTGAACTCCCTGCAGGGGACATCCTGAACGGATTTCTTGTCTATCTTGGAGCGGTTTTTCTTCTCTTTCCTGGTATAATAAGCGATATAATTGGAGTCCTGCTTGTCTTCTCGCTGACAAGACAGCTTTTGAAACATGCTTTCTGGTGGATAGTTGTTAAGTTGTATGGGGTTAGGACGCACTACGAGTATTTTTGAAGGGGGGATTGGTGAAGCAGCTTTTTACTCTTCTCTTTATACTTGTTGTTTTCCTGTTTGCTGGTTCGCTTTCTGCACAGATTGATACTATTCCGCCGATTGTTCATATCCTGAAACCGCTGGATGGCACATACACATCCTGCGATAATCAAGCGGTCTGGCTCTGCATTCGGGATGAGAGCCCGATACTTCGCTCATCGATATTTTTGACCCTAACTCTCACTGATACAGTCGTTCGTATGGAGGATACATCGGCTACGATATTTGATACGCTCGTTGTATTTCCTGCTCCTGTTCTGTTCCGCAATGGAGAGAGGGTGAACCTCCGGTTTGCGCCAGTGTCCGACATATTCTTGAATGAGAGCGAACCGGTTGTCTGGGATTTCTATGTTGACCTTGAGCCGCCTGTCATTGATATTGTTCGTCCTGCGCCCGGCTCAACGGTTGATAACATTCATCCGGAGATTGTTGCTGACATCCACGACCTGTTGACAGCTGTTCGTGCAGAGTCGCTTCTCGTTGTGATAAACGGTTCTAAAAGATACACGATTGATTCATCGGGTGTCTTGTGGGATGGTTCGCGGCTGACGCTTGCCGGGCTGTCGTTCTCCGGTGGTGATACGGTTCGGGTTTGCATCCGTGCAGATGATATGGTGGATTATTGCACGCCGAACCGGGTCGTGCGATGCTTTGAATTCTATATAGAATCCGGTGGTCCGACGGCAGAGGCTATATTCCCGTTTGAAGGAGCATACCTTTCCTGTCCTGATACGACAGTGCTCTTGAGAATATTCGATGCGAACGGCGTTGACCCGGATTCAATTCTTATGCTTGTCAACGATGATACTCTATCGCTTCTCGACACATCGTATCTTTCATTCGATGGCGAGACGCTGCGGATAGATTATCCTTTTGTTCCCGGTGCAAACAGGATAGCTGTTCTTCGTGCAACGGATGTTCTTGGCAATCCGCTCGAGGAGCCGCTCGATTTTTTGATATATTTCGACACAGATTCACCATATATCTGGGAGCTTACCCCTTCTCCTGGTGAAACGCTCTATACAACGGCTCCTCCTGTCTCGTTTCGGATAGCGGATTCGGTATCGGGGCTTGGCTTTGAACCGAACCCACTGCTTGCCTCACTGTCCGATGGCTACTCCTTTACCCTCTGGGATTCGGAATATGTCTCCTTCGACGGGGAGCTTTTTTCTATTCTGCCGAATTCGGTTGTTTTCTCTGCTGGTGAGAGCGTCTCTGTTTGTGTGAACGCTTATGATTCGCCGGATTTCTGTCCGCCAAACCATCTCTATCGGTGCTGGTATTTCTTTATAGATGGCAACCCACCTTACGCCGAGCTTATAACACCGCTTCTCGGGCAGGTCTCATCCTGTGACGACCAGCGGATACGAATTCTGATTCACGACCCGGCTGGTATAGATACTGCAAGCATCGGACTGAGAGTTGGTGGTCTGTTTTACAACTACCTATCTTTTGAGCTTACACTCTCCGGGGATACGCTCATATTCAGTCCATCAACCCTCTGGGAGAACGGGGAGCTTGTCCAGATTGTGCTCGAGTCGGTCTCCGACACCATTGGGAATGTTGGTTATAACCTTCTGAACTCGTATTTCTATGTTGACCTCGAGCCACCGCGGATAACATACCGTTATCCTGCTCCGTCGCAGATAGCAACCGACACACTCCAGGAGATACTCGTTATGCTCGAGGATAATCTCTCTCCCGTGGATAGTGAGAATGTTATCTTGCAGGTCAATGGTGTGAACTATACCATCGATTCCACCGAGCTTGCTTACACCGATGGTCTCTTGAGGTTTAACCCATCATCTCCATTTGGCAGTATCGATACGGTGAAGGTCTGTGTGTCAGCTCTTCGGGACATACCCGATATCTGCGAGCCAAATGTTGCTCCTGATGAGTGTTGGCAGTTCTATATCGATTCGAGGGAGCCGAACTTCTTTCCGCCGGACGGTATGATAACAGCCTGCCATTTTCAGGAAGCAAAGATGTATCTCTGGTCGCCTATTGGATTTATCGATGATAGCTTGATAATAAATGTTAACGGATTTGATTATTCTCCTGCTGATGAAGAGGTTACATACGAATTCGATACCTTAAGATACATCCCCCCTGTCGACTGGTCGGATGGCGACACGGTCGATGTTATGCTTGTGCATGCCACCGATGGTGTCTATGTGCTCGATTCGATTCCCTGGCAATTTATAGTTGATTATTCTCCGCCTATTATAACGGGCTTTTTGCCTCCTGTTGGTGAAACGCTTTTGACAGTGACCCCTGTTTTACGCTTCTCTGTGGTGGATTCGATTGCCGGGGTGGATACATCCGATGTTGAGGTTGAGATAAACGGGTTTGTTCCTTCGCCTCTTGGTGTTGATGTGTCTGATACGCTCATCGAGCTTGATGTATCTTATGCTGGGGTGTCGCTTTCTGGTGGGGATACGGTTAATATTTGCTTTCACATACCCGATAGGGTTTCTGTGGCTTACTGTGGACCCAATGAGCTTGACAGCTGTTTCACCTATTTTATCGAATCGGGTGGTCCGACTGCGACACTTATCTACCCTTATGATGGAGCTGTTTCTGCCTGCGAGGAGCAGAGGATATTATTCCTTCTGTCCGATTCCAACGGTGTTATGGAGTCCTCGATTCGGCTTGAGGTGAACGGGGTAGTTTATACGGTTGCGGATACCCAGCTTAGTTTTTCTGATGATACACTTGCATTTATATTCGATGAGCTGCCGCCGTCGGGCAGTCTGGTTTCGGTGGGGTTGCTTTCAGCCGATGATTCGCTGAGGAACCCGCTCGATGAGCCTCTCTCGTTTGAGTATACAGTCGACTACGAGCCTCCTGTTCTTGACTTTGTTTATCCTTTACCGGGGACAACGGTCGTTTCGACGGATATTCCTGTTGTAATCCTTCTATCTGATTCAGGTTCGGGCATCTCCGACTTCACCCCGATGGTGAACGGAGAGGAGATAACCGACTACAGTTTCTCTGGTGATACATTATTTTTCAGTGTTTCTGCCGATTCGGTTGATACTGTTTCTGTTTGTGTCCGTTCATTATCGGATAATGCAACGCTCTGCGGTCCGAATGTTGCTCCCGATAGTTGCATAAGATTTTTTGTCGATGCAGCTCCGCCAGTATATAGTTTTTTGTCGCCGCCGTCAGGCGTCTGGAGCTCCTGCCCGTATCAGCAGATACAGCTTCTATTTGATGAGACATCGGCACTTGAACTTGAGTCTATCTCGCTTGTTGTGAACTCCGACACATTCCGCTTCGGTGAATTGCCCATCCGGGTTGTGAACGATACATTGATATATACCCCTGCTGTTCCATTCTCGGATGGCAATATGGTAACAGCTTCCATCTCCGGTGTTTCTGACATCTGGGGGAACAGAAACCTTGAAACTATCTCGCTTACATTTCGGATTGACCTTTCGCCACCTGTTTTGAGTTCGCTTTCGCCGGATGATGGTTTCTCTGTGCCTGAGCTTGTTAGTTTCGTTCTCAGAGATTCTCTGTCGGGTGTTGACTTCTCGACGCTTGAGATAGATTTCGACACACTGCATCTCGATAGCTCATCCTCCTGTGTGATGATCGAGGGTGATACCCTCGTCCGGCTCGATATGAGCGATTTTGTCTTTGTCGGTGGAGACACGATAACCGTTTGCATCGATGTTTCCGACAGGGCGGTCATCTGCCCTTCCAATGAGCTCGATAGCTGTTTTGATTATGTAATTCCTACAGGTGGACCAGAGATTGTGGTAATACATCCGGCGGATGCCTCTATTTCCTCCTGTCCCGACCAGCAAATTCTGGCTCAACTTATTGATACTAATGGAGTTATTTCTGATTCTATAATAATGGCTATAAATGGAGCAACTGTTTCATTTGATTTTTCCGATAGTTATCTGTCTTATACACCGATAGGGTTTTATCCATCCGATTCTGTTTATGTTTGTCTGGACAATATTATGGATTCGCTTTTCAACCTGTCCGAGCCGCTTCCGTTCTGCTGGTATTTTGTTATCGACACGCTTCCGCCCGTGATGGAGGCAGATCCTGCTGGTGGCTCTGTTATCGGTGATACATTTCCTACTATCGATATAACCCTTTCGGACAACAGGACATCTGTTCTGGTGGATTCGCTTGTTGTAGATGGTTTGCCGGTCGATTTTGCGTTCGATGGCGAGCATCTTATCTATACGCCTTCTGAGCCGCTTTTTGACACTGTTTCTGTTTGCATCTTTGCCAGTGATGAGGCTCAATACTGTGGAGCAAACCGGCTCGATAGCTGCTATGAGTTTGTCATCGACCCGAGAGGACCATCTATTTCTCCTGTTATCCCGTTTCCGGATGCCCGTATTTCCTGCGATGATTTCGGTTTCAGATTACTTCTCTTGGATGACTACGGAATAGATAGCTCGACGATTTCCGTTCATCTTGGCGATTCTGCTATAACGGGGTTCGATTTTTCATCTGATACGCTTACCTTCGAATATCCGCTTGGCATTTTCCCTGAAGGGAGTTTATCTGTCTATGTTTTCGCCGCAAATGTTCTCGGTAACCGTAGCGAGCTTACTTTTAACATAATACTTGATAGAACTCCACCTTATATATCCGATTTCTATCCTGCCGATGGGGAGGTTGTCCTTGATACGCTTGCCGAGGTTGGGGTTTGCATCGAGGATTTGCTTTCGCCTGTTGAGCTCGGTTCTGTTCATCTTTTGATTGACACAGTTGACTATAGCTTCGGTGGTGGATTGTCTGTTGTTGACAGTTTCTTTGTCTTCTCACCGGAGTTGGCTGGAGTTATGTTTTTGGAACGGGATACGGTGGATGTGACTGTTTTTGCCTCCGATTCTGTCGACTTTTGCCCCTCGAATGAGATGGAGCCTTACCATCTTAGTTTCATCATCGGTGATGATGACACGACAGGACCTCTGTTTTCCGGCTTCTCGCCGACATATCAGAATGTCGGTGTTCCGTTCTATATCGAATGCGATATCAGGGATACATCAGGGGTGTATGACGATTCGACAGGCTCCGATGGGCAGGGGGTATATCTTGTCTGGGATATAGACGGTGAGCTCGATACCACTGTATCCGGTGAGGTCAAATTATCTGAGTTAGCACCTTCTCGCTTCAGAACAGATGAGATGTTATCTCCTCTGTTCGGTGGTGAAGATTTTGTGTATGAGGTTTTTGCCTTCGACAACGATTTCGACCATAGCTTGTGTGAGGATAGGACGCAGGGTAGAGGTGGAGTGAAAAGGGTTTATCCTATCAGTTTTCATCTTCTTGTCTCGGATACACTGCTCGATTTTGGTGATGTCTGCAGGAACGACACAGCTGTTTACCCGCTGGTTATTACAAATATGGACACGCTCCCGATTGAGCTTACGGTCATCTCGGAGATGAAGCCTGCTTTCGGTAGCGATTTCTCTCCTCTCACGGTTGAGCCAGCTGACAGCTGTTTCTTTGATTTCTTCTTCTCACCGATGGAGGTAAGGGAGTATGCGGATACGGTGTATCTGTATTCTGCGGAGTTCGGGCTTGTTCCTGTTGCAAGGATCTATCTTTTAGGCAGGGGAGTAAGCTGTCTCCCGGATAGGTTCACTGCTGGTCCGAATCCGTTCACGCCGAATGGGGACGGTGCAAACGATGAGTTCAGGCTACGGTTCACCACTGACACCGATTTTTACAAGGTGAGGTTCTTCACGCTCGACAGCTATCCTGTTCGTGTTCTCGAGGGAGATGGGGTCTCTACCCTCATCTGGGATGGGAGAGATGATTCTGGCTCACCCTGTCGGCAAGGGATATACATATACATTGTGGAGAGGAACGGCAAATTTTATGCGAGCGGTAAGGTGGTTCTGGCAAGATGAGGAATGTTGTAAGAAGGGATGAGATGAGGAGCTTTCGTCTCCCTGGTGGAGCGGTGCTTCGGGGGGTTATATCACCCAAGAACAGCCTTCTTGAGAGGGTTTCTGTGAACGAGGTAACGCTTCCTCCAGGAGTTTCATCTGAGGAGCATTATCACATCGGGTGCGAGGAGGTCTATTTTATCCTCGATGGAGAAGGGGTTGTTCATCTTGGCGGTGAGAGTTTTTCTGTCTCTCGTGGGGATGCCGTTTTCATTCCGCCTGAGCTTTCCCACAGGATAGAGAATCCGACCGATGTTCCACTCCGCTTCCTGAGCATAAGCTCACCACCATTCTCGAGGGAGAAGACGGTCTCCGGAGGTAAAGGATGAGGATTCTATCTTGTGTTCTCCTTTTTGCTCTTTTGGTGTTTGTTCTGCCTCTTTTCGCCGATGATGATTTCGGTGTTGTTCGGCTCGGTGCAGGAAGGACGGGCATCGGGTATCCGCAGGATGCGACCACCATCTTCCAGAACCCCGGTGGAATCTATTCCGTCCAGACCAACTGGATAAATGCAGGTTACGGCAAGCTGTTCGCTGGTATCTCTGGTGGTGTGAACGAGGGATACTTTTCCATCACAAGAATGTTCGAGGATATTGGTGCAGTCGGGTTCGGCTGGGGGACTATCTCTGATAATATCTACTCGAAGAACTTGCTTCTTCTGGGATTTTCCCGCCGTTTCCTTCAGGGAAAGGAGAGATCGCTTGATATCGGGGCATCTCTTCGGCTCTATGCAAATTCATACAACAGCGAGAACTTCCGGCTCGATGAGCCCGACCCGCTTCTGGATAGAAAGGATTCTAAACTTGCTCCCAGCTTTGATATCGGTCTTGTCCTTCAGCAGGGGGATTTCATCTTTGGTATTTCTGGGAGGAACCTTGTCGAGCCCGACTTATCTCTTGGAGCTGTCCCGGAGGGTAAGGAAAGGCGGGCATTTGGTGTGGGGGTGAGTTTTACAAGGTATCCTCACCTTATTCCTGCCCTCGATCTTGTGGAGGTTCACGACAACCGCTACGGGCGTGAGACGCAGGTGAGGATTGGGCTGCGTTCGCATCTGCTCGAAAATCGGCTCCTTTTATCCGCCGGATATAACATCGATGAGGTCTCGCTCGGTGGAGCGTTTGTCGCCTTTCCCAGCTATGGACTTGGTATAGAGTATTCGCTTGTCTTCCCGACAGAACCCTCTGCCTTTGCTGTGAGCGGTGGTTCGCACCGCTTCGGACTGTTTATTCAGGGAAGAAGGCTTGTGAAAAGGGAACTGGATGTTGCGGCAATGTTCCTGACAGCGAATGAGCTATTCCGCGGGGAAACTGGCAAGGTAACCGGCATCGTTAAGAACACAGGGGGTAAGGAAGTCTCTGAGTTCTTTGTTTCGCTTTACTACCTGACCGAGGGCGGCTCGTATCGTCCGATATTTCCGAAGAAGTATATTGAGAGCCTGCCTCCTGACAGCGAGGCTGTGCTCGACTGGGACTGGACGCCAGGTTCGGTAGGGAAGTTTGAACTTGTTCTCTCCGTAGACGACGACGGAACGAGTTTCCCAGATGTTGTCGGCAGGATAAAGGAAACCGACGAGGAGAACAATGTGCTGAGCATCGAGGTTCGTGTTAAGCCCTCATTTGATATAAAGGTTCTTCCACACCAGACGGTTCTGCCGCTCGAGGAGGTCGCAACCTGCGTTGAGGAAGAGCCGATTGTCCCTGTGGTGTTTTTCGAGGAGAACTCATCCGTTGTTGATACAGTTTACCACCGTCTTCTTAAGACTATAGCGGAGCGTTTATCCGCCAACCCGGGTGTCTCGCTTGTTCTTTCTGGCTTTGTCTACGATGACGAGCCTGACAGCACACTTTCCATCAGGCGTGCGGAGGCTGTCAGGGATTATATCCTTTCACTTGACCCATCGTTGGAAGGGAGGGTCTTGGTTCGGATGCCAGAAGATGTCCGCCGTAAGCGCGTTCCGCCCGAGACAGAGATTGCACAGCTTTTCATCGATATGGTCGAGGCGGAGAACCGCCGCGTCGAGATGGAGGCGGTCGTCAGTGATACAGCGCTTAGGAAGCTGTTTGAGATCCAGTTTGAGCGAGGAGCATCGAATGTTGATGCAAACCCTTTAGACAGCCTTGACATCACGGGGCTTCAGATATTCCTCGAGAAAAACCCCGATGTTCTCCTGTTTATAGAAGGGTTTCGTGACTCGTCGGAGGATGAGGGACTCCCTCTTCGCAGGGCAGAGAATGTGAGGCTCTTCTTCCGTGGATACCTTCCGCAAAAGCTTGTACGCATCTTGGATGGAGGGGTTGGTCTATCCTGTGTGAGAGGGTATCTCTCTGCCGAGGGGGTAGTCTTCCGCCCGAGAGTGGGGATGCCGTTTGTCAAAGAATATCTACCGAACCGCGAGTTCATCGACACGATAGATGTTGTCCCCACTGCGGATATAGGCGAGCTTGACAGCTACGAGCTTACGATTGAGGATGCCTATGGGAATGTTGTCAGGAGGCTCGCCAGTGGTGAAGGTGAACTTCCGGGACAGTTTTTCTGGAACTGGAAATATGATGGTAATTTCCTTATTCTCCCGGATGAGCGTTATTACTGTGTTCTCAGGGTAGTATCCTCAGGACACGAGAAGGAATTCCGCAGCAAGCCGCTTAGGGCAGAGGTGTCGTTGCGCCGCCGTGAGATAGAGAGTATCATACTGGTAGAGTATATATTCAACGAGATTGTCCCGAGTTCGTCTTTCCTTGAGAGCAGGGAAGAGGATGTAGTTAGGCGGCTTGAGGCGTTCAAGGGCGATAGGCTCCGGGTTGTCATCGGAGGACATACGGACAGAATCGGCACGGAAGAATACAACATAGCGCTTTCCAGGCGGAGGGCAGAGCGTGAGGTTGAGCGGATTAAGGCTCTGTTGAAGGATAGATGGGGAGATGACTTTGAACAGAAGCTCAAGGAGAAAAACATAACGATTGAACCGGTTGGTTACGGTTACTCGCGCCCCTATTCTGTCCAAGTGTTTACCCCCGATGGTATGAAGGAACTGCTTATCGGCGACAACAATACCCCCTATGGCAGAACAGCAAACAGAAGGGTCGTTGCGGAGTTTTACTACCAGAGAACATTCGAGAAATAAACCCCGATGGTTGAGTCTATATTCAACATAGAGACATACGACTACAATCTCCCGGAGGAGCTTGTTGCTCAGTATCCTGTTGAGAGGCGCGATGAGTCGAGACTGCTTGTTCTCGATAGAAGAAGCGGGCATCTTGAGGAGGGGATGTTTCGGGATATTGTCAAGTATTTTAAGCGAGGGGACATTCTGGTCCTGAACGATACGAAGGTGTTTCCTGCAAGGCTTTATGGTAGGAAGAGAACGGGTGGTAGAGTGGAGGTATTCCTTTTGGAGCGTGTTGATGATGACATCTGGCGGGTTCTTACCAGACCTAGCAGGCGTGTTAGGGTTGGGACGGAGATTGTGATAGCAGATGGGTTCTCGGCGGAGGTTATATCGAGGGAGTCCGGATCATCGAGGCTTGTCCGCTTCCGATATTCGGGAGACTTCTTCTCGCTGCTCGACAGATTTGGGCATATTCCGCTCCCACACTACATCAAGCGTGAGGAGACGGAGCAGGACAGGGAACGTTACCAGACGGTATTCGCCAGAACCCTTGGTGCGGTTGCTGCACCGACTGCAGGACTTCACTTTACAAAAGAGTTACTTGAGACCCTCTCCTCTGTTGGAGTGGAGATAGTTTATCTGACGCTAAATGTCGGCTGGGGAACATTCGAGCGGATAAATACAGTCGACATACGCAAGCACAGGATGCACAGTGAGTATTACGAGATATCAGATACCACAGCGAAGGCGATCAACAAAGCGTACTCATCCTCTCGGAGGATTGTTGCTGTTGGCACAACAACGGTGAGGGCGCTGGAATCTCAGGAGTATCCTGTCTCGGCTGGCTCTGGCTGGACGGATCTTTTCATCCATCCGCCGTATCGCTTTAAGTTCGTCGATGCACTTATCACCAATTTTCATATACCTCGCTCGTCGCTTTTGGTGCTTGTCTCGGCGTTTGCCGGTATTGAAAATATTAAGCGAGCGTATCGGTATGCTATCGATAATTCCTTCCGATTCTTTTCTTATGGCGATGCGATGCTTATCGTCTGAAGAGTGGCAAAACCCTCTTTGTTGTGAGGTATGAGCCCCATCCAACGAACGCCCCCGCTGGGATCGAGGCAATGGAGAGGTATCCGAAGAGATACAGCATCCCCGATGGTTTCCCCATAAGGAGATATGTTGTTGAAAGCTGGGCTATGTTGTTTAGGAAGGCACCGGTGATGCTTACTCCGATCATCGAAAACCTATTTAGTTTTTTTACCGTAACCATCCCAAGAACGGAGAGTATCCCTCCAGAGGATGAGATAAGAAAGGTAGGTGAAAGGAGTTTCCCTGTGAGTGTGGAACCGATTAGGATTCTAATTATGCTCACAAGGAATGCAGCTCTTCCACCGATGGTGTAGAGTGCCGTTAATGTGAACATATTTGCTATCCCAATCCTGAATGGAGAAGGGTTAGTAAGGTTTTCTAAGAACCAGAAGCTGCTTGCCGCTGATGCGAGAAGAGCGATCAGGACAGCCCTTTTTAGCCTATCCTGTGATTCCGTCAACCTTCCCTTTCCCTTGAATTGTTATAATTACCCTGTTTGGAACGCAGATAATGCTCTCGCCCTGTTTGGCAATGCTACCTCTTTTTATGCATAGTTTCCTTGAGCAGTTCGACTTGACGACCGAGATTTTTCCGTCCCTGACAAGGAGTTTCATCTCTCCCAAGGAACCGTTTATACTATATTCGCTATCTTTTGAGAGTTCTCCTTCGAGGATTATCTTCCCATCGTGTGAGACAACAAACTTCTCGCCGGCGTTTTGGGGAGGGAATGTAAATGATGCCCCAGCAAATGCGACGATAAGGAATATTATGATTACATCGGCTGGTTTAAGGAGCGCCAATGATGTCGACCTCGGAGTTACAATGGATACATCTTCCGTTCCTGATACCTGTGACATTGGCATTAAACCCGAAGCGGGAGATAAGCAGTGAGTTACAGTTTGGGCAGAATGTATCCGATGTATTGCCTATCAGGATGTTACCCAGATAGACATAGTCCAGTCTCTTCTTTGCTATCTTGTAGGCTATCTGAAGCGTTTCTTTTGGTGTTGGCGGGTTGGTGAGCTTATAAGCGGGGAAGTATCTTGTAAAGTGCAGTGGGATCTTTTTGTTCACGCTCGCGACGAAATCGACCAGTTGGGCTATCTCCTCGGGGGTGTCGTTTTCCCCTGGGATGATGAGGTTTGTGATCTCTATATGTGTTTTTTCGGATGCGATAGTGATGGTATTCAAGACAGGTTCCAGTGTTCCGCCGGTAAGCTTCTTATAAAATTCGCTTTTCATGCTTTTTAGGTCGATGTTCATTGCGTCGATATACGGGAGGAGCTCGTTTAGCGGTTCTGGGTTGATGTATCCGTTGGTGACGAGAACATTCACCATACCGGCTTTCCTGACAAGCTCTGCTGTGTCGCGGATGTATTCGAACCAGATGACAGGCTCTGTGTATGTGTAGGCTATACCGATTGAGCCGTATCGCTTTGCCATTCTGACGGCTGTCTCTGGTTGGAGTTCTTCTGTTGGTGCTTTTTCCTGCGAGATTGTCCAGTTCTGGCAGAACTTGCAGAAGAGATTGCACCCGTTTGGACCTATGGAGAGTATCGGTCTGCCAGGATAGAAATGATATAACGGCTTCTTCTCTATGGGGTCGAGTGCGACGGAGACGGTTTTCCCATAGTTTGTGGCGTAAAGTGTTCCGTTCCTGTTCACTCGTCCGCGACAGATGCTCACCCTCCCCGGCTTGATGATGCAGTTGTGCGGGCACAGGTTGCATTGAACACTGCCGTCGGCAAATTTTTTGTAATATGCTGCCTCTTTTTCCATTCTTTAGTTTAATATAATATATAATAATGAGAAGTCAAATGGAAAACCGACTTATACGAATTACTTCTATTTGGTGCTCTGGATGGAGGAAGTAAGGTCCTGTATGTATACACTGCCCTCTAACCCTCACTCATGAAGTGGATTCATTGAAGAGGTAAAGGGTCCCGTATCTGTGTTTCCTCAGCAGGAACGATGTAGTCACTCGAAATCGGAGGATGCGGGGAATTCTCGAAGGTCCCGTATCTGTGTTTCCTCAGCAGGAACGATGTAATGTTCCACTTTAGTGCAACCAGTGTAGAATGTAATAGTGCCGGTTAGGGTTAGGGCCCCACTGATGAGAAAGCAAATATTGGATAAAGCGGGTTCATCGTTGTCAATAGTAGCTGCTCCCGATGGTTTAGTTGGATTAGGTTCCTGACAGGTAGCCATACCACAGAATAGAAAGATTAAGCACATCGAAAGCGACAGCAGAGTATAAAACCTCATTTTTCCCCCTATTTGGATTGTTGGTTTAATTCTTTTAACTTTTTAAGTCCAAGCTTTATTTTCTCACCGAACGGTCCTGCCCTGAGGTTGTTCAGCTCTTCTCTCAGCTTGGCAATCTGTTTCTCGAAATCCGGGATACTCTTTCCAAGCGATTTTGCTGCAGATATTCCTGCTATCGCTCCTTCGATTATTGCGCTTGATGCTTCCTCTACTCCTGCTGCGTCCCCTGCCACATATATCCCCTTTGCTGTTGTTTCCATGAATTCATCTCGGATAGCGACATCTCCGCCAAGCTCGGGTATATAAGCAATCTTAGCACCTGCTTGCCGCAGTATGTCGATGGTGGGTGATAGTCCCACAGCGAGGCATATCGTGTCGACATCCAGTTTCTTCTCCGTTCCCGGGATAGGATGCCAGTTCTCGTCTATTTTTGAGATTATTGCGCCTTCGACCTCACGCTCTCCGACTGCCTCGACGATCGTGTGCTTTGTGAGAATGGGAATCCCCATCCTTCTGACCTTGGAGGCATGCACCTGATATCCACCGATTTTGTCCATTCCCTCTACGATTGCTGCTACCTCTACCCCAGTCTGGAGCAGTTGGTATGAGATGATAAGCCCGATATTTCCTGCTCCAACCATAAGCACTCTCTTTGCTGGGACGACTCCGTAGAGGTTCATTATCGTCTGCACAGCTCCAGCACCGTAGACACCTGGCAGGTCGTTCCCGACGAACGGTATCGTCTTCTCGAATGCACCCGTTGCGACAATTACCCTTTCTGGTTTAATCTTAAAGTATCTTTCCCCCTTCAGGCAGGTCAGCACACCGTCCTCGTAGTATCCTGTTGCGGTGGTCTGGTCGTATATCTTCACATTGTTGAGTTTTTCCAATTCTTTTAGCAGGAGTTTTGCGATTTGGAATCCGCGTGTTCCAGCGTATTCCATCCTTGAGCCGAAGAACTTGTGTGTCTGTTTGATGAGTTGTCCACCGGGTCGTATTGCGTCATCGACTATAACAGTTTTTGTGCCGTATCTTCCAGCGTGAAGAGCGGCAGTCAGCCCTGCCGGACCACCACCAATGACAAGAAGCTCAGTTTTTTCTATCACTTGAACTCCCCTTTTCCGTGTTGGGTCTCCACAATGTCTCCTTCCCTGAGTGGCTCGATGCAGACTCGAGTATTCGGTTTTCCGTTGACGACCATAAAGCAAGATGCGCAATGCCCGATGGCGCAGAAAAGCCCCCTTGGTCGGTTGAGTTTTAGGCTTGCCCGCAGAACCCTGATGCCGTTGTCGTGCAAGGCGGCGATAATCGGCTCGCCCTCATAGCCGTAGAGTGTCTTCCCGTTGAATGTGAAAGGGACAAGCCGGGTGCGCTTGAATTCAAGGATCGGATGCTCCTTTATCCTCATACCTTAAACTCCTTGTTTAAACCTTAAGACTACTAAATAAATAGCCGATCGAGGGATTGTCAAGTTCCAAATCGACTTGACTTTGAGGATATATTGAGTATCTTAAAACCACTGTAAGTTGAAAGGGGTTTCCGCTCTTTGAAGCGACAGGCAAGAGTTCCAGGAAAAAAATGAGGAGAAATAGCGAGATGAAATATCGTTTATGGATCGCTTTTCTTATCCTTCTTTTTTGCACATCGCTTGCCGAGGGGGAAGATTTTCCTATTGTAACAGCCACGGCGGAGCAGACGGAGCCGGATGTGGCAGCTTCTGGTGATAACTATCTTGTTGTCTGGACGGATTCCCGTGGCGGGACATCGAACCTCAACATTTACGGGCAGATAGTTGCTCCAACCGGCGAGCTTTTAGGGACACTTGTTCCGGTTTGCACTCGCCCAGGGAACCAGAGAACGCCTGCTGTTGCATCCAACGGATTGAATTATCTTGTGGTTTGGGAAGAGGCGACAGGTGGTATCAATGGGAGGTATGTTAGTCTCGATGGGGCAACCGATGGCGATGTATTTGAGATTGCCTCGGGAAGCTCTCCCGATGTTGCAGCTTTTGGTTCGGGGTATCTGGTAGTCTGGCTGGATGGGGCAGTTGTGAAAGCAAAGGTTCTGCCTGGTGGAGAAGAGGTTATCATCTCGGGCACAGCAGGTTCTCGTGGGAATCCCGCTGTTGCCTCTATGGATGAGTATGCTGCTATCGTTTGGGAAGACAGCCTTGCTGATATGAAGAGGATAATGTGCCGTTTGTTTTACGAGGATGCTCCACTGTATGACGAGACAGCGCTTGTATCTGGTGACCTTAGCCTCCGCAATCCGGCGGTCTCTGCTGGGAACCTTGAGTTTATCCTTGCTTGGCAGTATGTATCTTCTGGGACTGGCTCGGATGTGTTTGCTCAGCGGTTCTCGCTTGGTGGCTCGATGCTGGGAGCCACTGCTGAGGTTGGTGTTGCTGATGGGAGCCAGTCGAAGCCCGATGTTGCCGCAGATACAACAGGGTATCTTGTCGTCTGGGAGGATAACAGGGCAGGCGGCGTTCCCGATATATACGGAGTAAGGATCAGCGGTTTTGGAACGGTGATAGGGGATGAGATTGCTATATGCACCAACTTTTACAGTCAGTTTGCACCTTCAGTTGCCTCAACGGGTGGGGAGTTCCTTGTTGTCTGGGCTGATGGAAGGAACGGTGCGGATGCCGATCTGTATGGTATGATTCTGGCGCGCACACCGGAGGTTACAGATTCCACGGGACCTGAGGTCGTGGCGGTATATCCTGGCTTTGGGGCAATAACATCTCTTCCGTTGATGACCTTGAAGGTGCTTATCACTGACCCGAGCGGTGTGGACCCATCCTCGATACTCTTTGAGGTAAATGGTGAGGAATACAGGATTTCGGCGGACGAACTATCATTTGAGAACGATACACTGTTTTTTTCTCCCTCTGCTCCGTATCCAGAACATGAGATAATAAAAGGTGTTGTGACTGAGGTCTCGGATACTCTGGGCAACTTCACATATTGTGGTGACTCTGTTGTCTTTTACACCGATTTCTCACCGCCTGCCTTTTCTGATATGACGCCTGAGCCTTATGCTGTTCTCGACACGACGATTGATCTTGTCTCGGTTGTTATCACCGATTTTGGTGGTGTGGTTCTATATGATTCTTGCTATTTTGTTATCAACGATGTAGTCTTCACATCTTCTGATTCGGCTGTCTTCCACTGGGACTACACATTTGCCTGCTCGACGGCGTACCTTGGCATCTTCCTCGCTGATACGGTAGATGTGTGCGTCTTTGCGGAGGACTTGATTGAGATTGGTCCCCCAAATAGGGATTCTGTCTGTTGGAGCTTTTCGTTTGAGTTTTCTTGTCCGGTAGCTTCTCCTTTGTCTCCACCTGTTGGTGCAATATCGAGTGACCCTTATACACCTGCCTTATTTCTCGTCTCAACTCGTGTGGGGATAGATACATTATCTATTCGGTTTCGTGTCAATGGTGATATGTTTGAATGGGGTTCTCCTGCTATTACGCTCTCCGGTGACACGGTGGTGTTCACGCCGCTTGAGCCGTATTCGGGCGATGTTCTGGTAGAGCTGGTCGGGTTAAGGGACATACTTGGCAACCCGGCTTTGGACACGGCGAGGGTGGAGTTCTTTGTTGATACCCTTTCACCGTATCTTTCCTGGGCTTTTCCTGGTCCAGGTGATATGATTGAGGTAACGACAACCTCCATCCGATTTGCGCTGGAGGATAACTTCATGCTCGATACCTCATCTGTTGTTCTCTCATTCGATGGTGAGGAATTCCCGTATGACGGTCATATCTTAAGGCTCTCCGGTGCGAACTTTGCCTTCTATTTCTCCCTTGCTGGTATAACGCTTGAGGGGGGTAGTTCATATACCGTTTGTATCTCGGCAGGAGACCTCATTACCTTTGGGGAGCCGAACCTGCTGGATACCTGCTATGTTTTCTATACTCCGTTCGTTGATACGCTCCCGCCTGAGCTTATTTTTACCATTCCGGCGTATGGCGATACGGTTGATTCGACCCTAACCGAGCTCCTTTTCTTCATAACAGACGACAATATCCTCGACACTGTGTCCGTTTATGTAAGTTTTTTGGGCTCTGTATATCGGTTTGATGGGGAGGTACTCGGTTTCTTCGACAGTTTATTTGTGTTTTCTCTTCCGGAGGCAGGATTGAGCCTTTCTGGGGGCGTAGATTATCAGTTTTGCATTCATGCAGAGGATGTAGCGGAGAATGAATTGGATACCTGCTCCATATTCTATACATATCCTGACACATCCGATGTTGAGACTGCTGAAGCGCTTTGTGGACTGCCGGTTTTGGTTACCTATCCTAACCCGTTCAACTCGAAGGTAGCAATTGGGGTTTCTGGCAGGTTCTCATTGGGCAGGCTGGAAATACTAACATTGAGAGGGGAAAGGATTGCCGAATTCGATGTTGGAAGTGGTTCTTCAACTGTCATCTGGGATGCTAACGGTTTTCCGACCGGTCTCTATCTTTGCAGGTTCACATACGGTGGTGGCTTGGTTGTCCGGAAGCTGCTCCTTTTGAGGTGAGGAAGCGGTTCGATGTCCAGTAAGATAGTGGTAAATGTTCAGACACACATAACGAGGATCGCTCTTTTGGAGGATGAAAAGCTGGTTGAGCTTCTGGTAGAATATCCCGATGCAACAAGGATTGTTGGGAATATTTACAAGGGTAAAGTTGAGAGAGTACTCCCTGGGATACAGTCGGTCTTTGTGGATATTGGGCTGAAGAAGAGAGCATTTTTGCACATATCAGATATATCAACAGACGAAGCCTCGTCGCTGGATGTATCAGCCCTCTTCCATAAGGGGGATGAGATTCTTGTCAAGGTAATCAAGGAGCCAAGGGGAACAAAAGGACCCCGGGTCACCACCAGAATTTCTATCGCAGGTAGGTATCTTGTTCTCATCCCGCATTCGAATGTTCTTGGAGTGTCCCGGAAGATACATTCAGCCCGTGAACGCTTTCGCCTCCGGAAGATAGCAAAGGAGTTTACCCCCAACGGGTTTGGTATCATTGTAAGGACTATTGCTGAAGGCAAGAAACCTGTTGATTTGCGCCGTGATTTCTCGGAGCTTATGGAGACTTGGGAACGCCTTCAGGTGAAGATAGAGAAAAGCGTCGCCCCAGCTCTTATCCATCGCGATGTCGGGTTTACCGAATCGATTGTTAGAGACATCTTTTCCTCCGATGTCGATGAGATGATCCTTGACAGTAGGACAGAGTACGAGAGGGTATATCGGTATATCAAGGAGACAGCACCAAATCTGGCAAGCAAGCTCATATGGTATAACGGGAAGGAACCGATATTCGACCATTACGGCATCGAGCCGGAGATAGAGAAGATATTTACGCGAAAGCTCCAGTTGAAAAAGGGTGTTTCTATAGTTATCGACCATACGGAGGCACTGACGGCAATCGATGTGAACTCTGGTGGATATCTGGGCAGGGGGAAGGACAAGGAGCAGACAATCCTTGAGACAAACCTAATAGCTGCCAGGGAGATAGCGAGACAGATAAGGCTTCGGGATATAGGTGGGCTTATTGTTATTGATTTTATCGGTATGGAATCGAAGGAATCACGACAGGCTGTGTATCAGGAGTTTAAGAGAGCACTAAGAAGCGACCGGGCGAAGTTCTCCATTCTGCCGATAAGTGACTTTGGGCTAATAGAAATGACCCGCCAACGCGTTCGTCCAGGACTCTTTGAGCAGACCACAGAACCCTGTCCCTACTGTTCCGGGCTGGGTAGAATTCTGTCCCCAGATACGGTGATTGCTCAGATAGAGAGATGCCTCCTGCGCCAATCTGACAACATAGCTGGTAAGGATATAACCGTTGTCGTTCATCCGAGCGTTGCTTGTGAGATGCTGGCTAACAATGCACAACTTCTCCACGAGTTTGGAAGAAGCTTCAGAAGCAGGTTCGATGTCCTGTCGGATATAACGCTCAATCCGTCGGAATTCAAGATAATAAATTCTGCAACAGGGGATGAACTAAAGTGAAGCTGATTCTCAGTGTTGCGTTTCTCTTGGTTCTCTTCTCGGGTGAGTTGTTCGCTATTTCCGTTTCGCCTGAGCTTGGTTATGTGGACTACGGCAGGGTCTTCTTTTTCTCCCTTTGGGACCTTGCCTGCCAGTTTGATACGGTTGATGTGCATTGGTTCCGTGATACGAACAATGATGGCTGGCTCACTCCGAGCATTCCGCCTTTCGATGACTGGGGAGTTGCCGGCTACCCTATTGCCATAGTTGTCGACGGAGATATGAGCTTTGACACGCTATCTATCCCTTACAGGCTACCCGATTTCAACCCGATGCCAGGGGTTATATCGACTGTTTTCCCAGGTTTCTTGACCATAGGTTTGAATTTCCTTAGGTTTAACGACAGGGGCGACGGCGATGTCGATTTTATGACATTCATAATAAACGGTGCCGAACCCTACGAGAAGAGTATATCCGCTGACCCACCGGTGGTTCTGTTCCAGGACAGGGTGACAATTACGGATACTATCCAAGTCTGGAGTAGGGACAACAGGCTCTCGCTTTCCTCTGCTGAGTTCTGGCTCGACAATACCCCCAACCTGACCCCAGATGGTGACCCGGGTGAGGGGAACGCTATCCCGATGTCCATCGAGTATCTCGGCAGTCGTAGGTATGTCGTCAGAGGGGAGTTCGACCCGAGAGGATTTAGTTCGGGTGCATATGAAGTCTGGGTCAGGGGGCGAGACAGCGATGGTAACTGGACGCCGTTTTTGAACTTCACCGAGGGGACAGTGTACATCGCTCCCTCCGGTGTTGATGAGACCGGACCGGAAGGAAGAGATGTTGTATGCTATCCTAATCCGTTCAACTCCTCTGTTTATATAGATATTGGTCCGCTTGATGGGGAGATATGCGAGGTATCTATCTTCGACATCGGCGGGAAGAAGGTCTCAACAGTTGCGAGCGGTAGATTAACGAGTGAACTTCTCTGGTCTCCCACTGGAGATATTCCAGGTGGGATGTACTTTGTTGTAATCAGCGCAGTTAACTGTAATGTAATAAGAAAAGTAATTTACTTAAAGTAAAATGGAAAGCGTTCTTGTCTGGGGAAACACAACGAAGGATAATATCCTTCCGGTTGCAAAGAAGGTAATCAGTATAGTTGGAAGGGCAGGTTTCTCTTATCGGTTGAACGCCGAGCTTGCTACCCTTCTGGGGCAGTCGAACAAGGTTAACGAGGAAGGAGTTTCGCATAAGCTTTTGATTGTTCTCGGCGGTGATGGTACATTACTTGAGGCGGCTCGACACAACATAGACCTTCCTATAGTTGGCATCAATCTTGGGCATCTCGGCTTTCTGACTCAGCTTGTTCCGTCTGATATAGAGACCGTTCTACCGTCTGTTTTGCGCGATGATTTTGATGTGGATAGGCGTTTGACACTTGCCTTCTGTGTTGATGGCAAAGATTCTGGCGTCATTGCCATGAATGATGTTGTGATAGACAAGGGGGCAGCTCCTCGCCCGGTGGAGATAACAACCTATATTTCCGGCTTATTTCTGAGTCGTTTCTTTGCCGATGGTGCGATTGTTGCTACACCAACAGGTTCCACTGCCTATTCGATGTCGGCTGGAGGTGCGATAGTCTCTCCCAGTGCATCAGCGATGCTACTTAGTCCTATCTGTGCGCATACCCTATCTATCCGCCCTGTTGTTGTCTCCGCTGATGAAACGATCGAAATAGCGATTAGTTTCCGTTCCGTCAAGGAAAAGAAGGGGAACCTTACGGTTGATGGTCAGTTAAGTTACGAGCTTTTTGAGGGGCAGAGGGTTAGGGTCTCTCGGTCGCAAAAGACCCTCAATCTTATTAAATGTGGTGGGTATAATTTCTATCACATCTTGAGAGAGAAATTCCACTGGGGAACACCACCTGAATCCATTGACGGAGGTAGATGATGAGAAGATTTTTGTTTGCTATTTTCCTTGTATTTTCCTTGCTCTGCTCTGCTTTTGCTGGGGAATACGCTACGGTTGATTTTGTTTACACCAATGACATTCATGGTCACATTACGGTTGAGGAGGCTCGCTTTATAAACCCTGACTTCCCTCCAAAGGTGGGGGGGCTCGCATCTGTTAAGACATTTATCGACAGGGTTAAGGCAAAGGCTCCGAAGGAAGATTACACATTGTTTGTTCTGGATGTTGGGGACATTTTTCAGGGGACACTTATCGGGTTGTATGAGCGAGGGACTGTTATACCTCGTGCGATGAACCTTGTTGGGTACGACTACTGGACGCTTGGCAACCACGATTTCGACTACGGCGCTGATATACCAGAATCTCTGGCAACCATTATGAATGCTACCTGTGTTTGCGCCAATCTTGTCGATTCTGCGACTGGTGAACTTGTCCCATATGTTAAGCCTTGGGACATCACGGAGAGGCTCGGTATAAGGTTTGGTTTCTTCGGGATTGTAACATCGAGAACGCCCTGTATGAGCTTTCCCACTAATGTTAAAGGGTTCGTTTTCACCGATATGGCAGAGGCGACCAGAAGATGTGTAAAGGAGCTTCGTGAGAACGGCGCGGATGTTGTTATCGGGTTGTTTCACACGGGGATGCCATACGATCCTGACAAGGGATGGGAAGAGATACAGAGGATAGAATCTGGCGAGTACACTGTGAGTGGTATGGATATGAACACGATGGAGCTTATCCATTTTGTTCCTGGGGTGGATATCGCTTTCTCGGGGCATATTCATAAGGGTTATCATACCCCGTGGGAGGACCCTGTGACGCACACGGTCGCTGTCCAGAACTATTCAGGGACAGCCTCTGTCGGGTATATCAGGTTCTACTTCGACAAGGAGACACACAAGATAGTAAAATACGAGTGTCCAGAAGGAGACTGTATAGTGACACTGTTTCCGGATGAGTTTCCGCCGGATCCAGCCGTCTCTGCTTTTATAGAGGAAAAGCAGTCCCTTGCAGAGGCTGGTATGCATGATACAATCGGTGTTGCTCTCGGGGATTTCCACAAGAGCAAGGGTTTGAACACAACTATTGGAAACTTGGTAACCACAGCGATACTTGAGGCTACAGGTGCTGATGTCGCTATGGTGAACAAGGGCGGGATAAGGGATGATATATACAGAGGGAGTATTACCAGAAACGATGTTTTCCGGGTGCTACCGTTTGACAACAGGCTTGTTGTCTGCAGTGTAACAGGCAAGAAGCTCAAAGAGATAATCGAGGTGGGGCTATCGAGCCTGTCTCACGGTATCTGCCTCTCGGGGGTAGTGGTCTGGTATGATCCCGACAGAGAGGAATTCGATAGGATAATAAGGATGGAGGTAAACGGTGAACCTCTCCGTGAGGACAAGATATACAAACTCGCTACGATCGACTATCTAATGCAAGGGAATTCGGGTATGAAGATACTAACGACAATACCACATAAAGACCAGTTTTTCCAAGGGATGCTTATGAGGGATGCAATGTATCGTTACATTGAGGTGCACAAAGAGCTCTCCCCTGACGAGAGTAAGCGGTTTATCAATATGGGGGATCAGGAATAGATGAACATAAGACAGATATATACAATGTAGCCTACAACTATCGTTCCCCCCTCGAGACGCGTAATCCTAAAATCGGCTACTACCGGCAGAAGCACGATAGAGAGGAGTATCATAATTGGTAAGCTGAAAAAGATGAGCGACTGCTCAACCGTTATTCCTCTTATGAGGGTTACTATTCCACCGATGGCGAGCGTGTTGAAGATGTTGCTCCCGATAATGTTCCCGACGGATATATCCGTTTTCTTCCTGTAGGCTGCCACGACTGATGTGGCAAGCTCCGGCAGTGATGTTCCAACAGCTACAAGCGTTATTCCGATAACAAGCGTGCTTATGTTCAATTTTTGAGCGATAGTAACGGCGTTCTCGACAACAAGACGGGTTCCAACAGCAAGACAGACAATCCCCACCACGAGGAGAAATATGTTCGGCAGAAAAGAGGCTCTCCCTTTTTGCCCCAGGTTATTCTTGGAGGGCTCTCTCATCGCACGATACACTGTGAAGGCTGTATAAGCCACGAACCCTAATAGGAGGAACATTCCCTCCAGCTTTGATAGGTATCCGTTTATGGCAAACATATAAAACAGGGAGAGAGCGATGATCATTATAGGCAAATCTTGTTTGATAGCTACCCTATGGACGGAAAGGGGTTGTACCATCGCCGATATTCCGAGAACGAGCGCTATATTTGCTATGTTGCTCCCGATGATGTTCCCAATGGATATTCCCGTTTCTCCTTTGTATATCGCTGTCGCGCTTACTAGGAACTCCGGTAGCGATGTCCCGTATGCAACGATGGTCAAACCTATTATCGATGGAAGGATGTGCAAGGCTCTTGCAAGATTAGATGCACCCTTCACAAGAGTTTCAGCTCCAATGCTTAAGCAGACTATCCCAGCGAGAAATAGCAGAATCGCGATTAGCATAGCAGGTCAAGATATAGATTTTTTCTGGAAAATCAACCAAATAAATTCTCTTTACAAAAAATCAAATCAGCATATATTAAGATACAATCTGGCGATATCCAAAAAGGTTGGAGGTGTAACATGGATTGGAGATTTTCGAGAATGGCGGGGCGGGTAAAGAGCTCCATCATCAGGGAGACTTTGAAGATAACAAAGAAACCAGGGGTTATCTCTTTTGGTGGGGGGCTACCTGCGTCTGAGCTTTTTCCCAGTGAAGAGATTATCGAGGTGAGCGCAAAGGTCTTAAGGGAGAATAGTTCTGATGCTCTTCAGTATGCTATGACCGAGGGGTATCCTAAACTCAGGAGGGCGGTAGCGGATTTACTCGCTGGAGAAGGTGTTTCTGTATCTCCTGATAATATACTCATTACTGGTGGCTCACAGCAAGGACTCGACCTTGTGGCAAGGATATTTATCGATGAGGGGGATGCCGTTGTGACCGCTGAGCCAACATACCTTGGGGCTATCCAGGCGTTCAACGCCTTCAATCCCAGGTATGTTACCCTTCCATCCGACGACGATGGTATGACGGTGGATAGGTTGGAGGAACTGGTCGAGAAGAACAGACCAAGGTTTATATATCTTGTTCCAACATTCCAGAATCCGGATGGCAGAACCCTTCCTTTGTCGCGCAGGAAAAAGATTGTGGAAGTTGCCCAAAGATATAATGTCCCGATAATTGAGGATGACCCTTATAGCTATCTTGTCTATGAAGGGACTGTTCCACCACCGATAAAGAGTATCTATCCTGAAGGAACGGTTCTCCTTGGGACATTCTCAAAGCTGCTTGCGCCAGGGCTAAGGATTGCCTGGGTTGCTGCACCAGACGAGGCTTATGAAAAGCTTGTCAAGCAAAAACAGGGTGCAGATTTGCACACTAATACCTTTGCCCAGTATGTCGTCTGTGAGTATCTTGCCGCAGGACACCTGAAGCAGCATCTCGAGGATGTTAAAAAGCTTTACAGGCGTAGGATGAAGGTAATGCTCGAATGTATCGAGAGGTACTTCCCTGAGGAAGTTTCGTGGACAAAGCCGACAGGTGGATTGTTCCTGTGGGTGATACTACCTGAGGAGATCAATGCGACTGAGCTTCTTCCAAAGGCTGTGGAGAATAATGTAGCTTATATCCCCGGCTCGGCATTCTATCCCAACGGCGGAGGGCATAACACAATCCGTATGAACTTCTCCAAGCCAACCGAGAACGAAATAGAAATAGGGATAAAGAAGCTTGGCGATGTGTTCAAGGAAGCGTTAAAGAAGTAAGGAGGGGAAATGGGTTTCAAAAAGGCTGACAAGATATGGATGAACGGCGAATTCGTCAACTGGGATGATGCAAAGATCCATGTTCTATCCCATGTGGTTCATTATGGTAGCTCTGTGTTCGAAGGCATCCGCTGCTACAACACGAAGCACGGTCCAGCCGTTTTTAGGTTGCCAGAACATACACGCAGGCTTTTCAATTCTGCAAAGATATACAGGATGGATATCCCCTATACGCAGGATGAGATAAACAGGGCAGTAATTGAAACAATAAAGGTGAATAACCTAAAAGAGTGTTATATCCGTCCGCTGGTGTATCGAGGGTATGAATCCCTTGGTGTTAATCCGTTCAACTGTCCTGTTGATGTGGCTATTGCTGTCTGGGAATGGGGGAGATACCTTGGTCCTGAGGCACTTGAACAGGGCGTTGATGTTATGGTTTCCAGCTGGGCAAGGATGGCACCGAACACGTTCCCTGCTATGGCGAAGGCAGGAGCAAACTATATGAACTCACAGCTCATCAAGATGGAAGCCATCAAGAACGGTTACACGGAAGGGATTGCCCTTGATGTTACCGGTTATGTGAGCGAAGGGTCAGGCGAGAACCTGTTCGTTGTCAGGGACGGTGTCCTCTACACTCCACCGCTTGGTGCGTCAGTGCTTGCTGGAATCACGAGGGATTCGGTAATTACCATAGCGACGGAGCTCGGCTACAGGGTCGTCGAGCAGATTATACCGAGAGAGATGCTCTATATTGCTGATGAGTTGTTCTTCACAGGTTCGGCAGCCGAAATAACCCCTATCCGCTCCGTTGATAAGATAACGGTTGGAAAAGGTGGACGTGGTCCTATAACTGAAAAACTACAGGAACATCTGTTCGATATCCTCAAGGGCGAAGTGGAGGACAAGCATAACTGGCTTACCCGGGTTGAATGAAGGGAGAAAGGCATGATAACAGCGGCAGATTTCAGAAAGGGGATGAAGATATCCTATAAAGGCGAGCCTTATGAGATAATTGACTTCCAGAAGGTTATGATGGCGAGGGGTAGAGGATTTGTCCGCACAAAATTGAAGAACCTTAAAACGGGTTTTGTAGTGGAGTATTCATTCTCTTCCGATGAGCGTTTCCCAGAGCCCAACTTCTCCGTCAGGAAGGTGCAGTACCTTTACTCTGATGGAAGGGAGTATCACTTTATGGATTCCAGCACATATGAGCAGTTCTCAATCTCATCGAATCAGCTTGGAGACTCACGCTGGTTCCTCAAGGAAGGAACGGAGTACAAGCTGTTATTCTTCGAGGAGAGACCGCTCTCGATAGACCTGCCTGCCTCTGTTGAGTTGAAGGTGGTGGAAACGGAGCCAGGTGTTAAGGGTGACACGGTCAACGCTCCTACCAAGCCTGCTAAGCTCGAGACAGGGCTTGTTATAAAGGTTCCGCTCTTTGTCAACGAGGATGATGTGGTGAAGGTTGACACGAGAACGAAGGAATATCTGGGAAGGAGATAATGTCCATATTTGATTACTTCTCGAACGATATCGGGATAGACCTTGGAACAGCAAACACGCTTATATACCTGAAGGGTAGAGGAATAGTTCTCGATGAGCCGTCGGTGATTGCCGTTGAGACCAAGACAAAGAAGCTCATCGCTATCGGGAGGGAAGCTAAGAAGATGATAGGCAGGACCCCAGAGGAGATAACCGCTATCCGTCCTCTGAAAGATGGGGTTATTGCCGATTTCGAGATGACCGAGCTGATGCTTCGTGAGTTCATCCGGATGGTCATCCGTCGAAGGACACTGATCAAGCCAAGGATTGTTATCTCTGTTCCATCAGGTATTACCGAGGTGGAGAAGCGAGCAGTCCGAGAGAATGCAGGAAACGCTGGTGCAAGGGAGGTCTGGCTTGTAAAGGAGCCGATGGCAGCTGCAATCGGTATCGGACTTCCTATTGAGGACCCATCGGGGAATATGGTAATAGATATCGGAGGAGGGACATCGGAGATAGCTGTTATTGCGCTATCAGGCATTGTTCACAATACATCTATCCGCGTTGCAGGTGACGAAATGGATACCGCTATCATCCGATGTCTCAAGCGAACGAAGAACCTGCTTGTGGGCAAGAACACGGCGGAGAAGGTAAAAAACAGAATCGGTTCGGCATTCCCGTTCGATGAGGAAAAAACGATGGATGTGGAAGGTAGGGACCTGTTGACCGGCATTCCAAAAACAGTCACGGTGACATCTGAGGAGATAAGGGAAGCCCTCTCCGAGCCGGTCTCGGATATTATCGGTGCAATACGGGAGGCTCTGGAGAAGACCAAACCTGAGCTCGCCGCTGACATTCGGGACAAAGGGATTATTCTGACAGGTGGAGGCGCCCTTCTCTCTGGGTTAGACAAGAGAATCCAAAAGGAGACTAATCTGCCTGTGATTGTTGTCGATGACCCGCTGACCTGCGTCGTCCGAGGAACTGGAAAGATAATCTCAAAGTTCGGCTCCTACCAGAAAATCCTGATGACAAGCTAAAAGAAAACGGAATGATTAAAAAGGGCAGTTTAGGGTAACAGAAACACAAGATGAAGAAAAACTCAGAAAAAATTAGCATATTTCAAGTTTATAAGAGGGAAATATTCTGATTATTTTCATATAATCCAGTAATCTGGAGTTTTAAGGAGGTTTTGCCATTATGGCATCAATTCAACAACAGCTTTTTCCTGTTGAAAAAGCTAAAACTATAAAGCATAAAAATAGAAAAAATCATAACCAGTATTTCACACCAAAAATTGCAGTAGAAAAGGCACTTTTACTTATCCCAGATGGAGAAGTAGAAAATGTGATTGATCCGGCAGTAGGTAACGGAGTTTTTCTTAAAGTAGTCTCAAAAAGATGGAACAAGGCAAAATTATTTGGAATAGATATTGATAGCTCCGTGGTTCAAAATTTCCAAAGGATGAAGTTGCCAAATTCTACCTGTCTTACAGCTGATAGTTTATTGAAGGAGACATGGGAGAACTGCGAGATAAAGAATATTGTTTCCAATGGTGGTTTTGACCTTGTAGTGGGAAATCCGCCGTTTAGCAGCTGGTTTCAAAGAATAAAGGAGTCTAACATCCTGGTAAATTATAGATTGGCATATAGAAACGGGAAATTGATGCAAGGGCAAGCAATAGAGGTCCTTTTTCTCGAACTATTTATTAGATTAGCGAAAGATGGTGGTTATATCATAATTGTTCTTCCAGATGGGATATTATCTAATCCTCAATATCGATATGTTAGGGAATTCATACTCAAAGAGACGGAAGTTAAACACATCATAAACCTTCCAAGAAATATTTTTAGAGATACCTCGGCTAAGACGAGTATTTTAATTTTAGAGAAAAAAAGAAATAACAGCCTAAAGTATTCAGCATATCTTCGTGACTTTCAAAAAGTAGGAATTATTAATAATGTAATAAAAGTTAAGTCGGATAATTTGGTTAATAGGATGGATTATTATTACTACCATAATTTGAACCATAGTAGTTTAAATGAGTTGATAAATAGAGAGGTAAAATTCATTGCTCTTAAGAATTTTATAATTTATTGTAAGACTGGAAAAACTCTTTATGGAAAAGGAAGAAAATTTGCTGATAAGGGTTTAAGATTCCTTCATGCTACAAATATCACTGAAATTGGTATTAACTATAAAAGAGATGAAAGGTTTATCGATCCTTCAAGCAAGATGAATTTTCCAAATGCTTATGCAAAGGTTG
>JAGGUN010000039.1 GCA_021158465.1 bacterium | reverse complement strand
CAGCCGGTGCACAAATCGGGTATAACAACGGCGGTGCGGTTATCCTCATCGAGATAGCGTGCCTCATACGGGCAAGCGGGAATGCACAGACCACAGTATGCGCACTTCCTCGGACTGACATAGGCAACAACCTCACGGGATGGGTATTTGTCCATCAGGAGATAGCCGAGTGCGGAGATACCGGCAGAGCGACCCTCACGGATAGCCTCCGGTAAGCTCTGGGGCATCCGGCAACTCCCAGCGACCAAAAGCCCCTGCCTGTGAGCCTCAAGCGGAGAGAGCTTATATAACTTACCATCGAGTCCCTCCGCAAAACCGAAAGCATCTGTCGGAAGAGAAGGAAGAGTCACCGGGTCAACACCCGTCGCAAGAACAACCACATCAGCCAATACTTCGGTCTCCTTTCCACCCTCCGGGTCAAAGAAGCGAACAGAAAGTCTACCTTCCAACTCTTTCACCTCGGGCTTCCTGTCGACCGTGTATCTTGTGAATATAACCCCGTCCTTCCTCGCCGCTGTGTATTCCTTCTCGTAGAAACCGTAGGCGGTAATATCCCGATACAGGACAACAACATCAGCACTCGGGTTGCGACGCTTTATCTCCCTTGCATGCATTATCGTTTTATTGCAACATACCCTACTGCAGTAGTTTCTCGGCATCTCTCTTGATTCGACACACTGGATAAAAACGACAGAATCAGGGGTCTTGTTCTCCCTGAAAAGCATATTATCAAATTCGAACTGGGTCATAACGGACTTCATCTTCCCGTAGCCGAAGCTTGCGGGGGTATGCTCAACCGCTCCTGTTGCGACAACCACGACAGTAGAATTGGCATAACCTTTCTCCTTGCCGTCATATTCGACCGTGTAGTTGCCGAGATATCCAGTTATATCTTTGACCTCACAGCCGAGATGAAGCTTAATATTTTTATCACTTTCTACCTGCTTGATGAGCTTCTTTACACTGTCAGCAAACTGCTCACCGAACTCGACTGGATTTAATGGTGTAAATGTTTTAGCCAGCCTATCGGATCTTTCAAAAAGCTCAACAGGGATTCCAGCCGAAGAGAGGGTGAGAGCAGCAGAAAGCCCTGCAGCGCCTCCACCTACTACAATCGCTTTCTTCTCACCAGGTCTTAAAGATTTCTCCTTTGGTTCTTGCCTGCTCAAAAGAGCAATTCCTCCCTTCACAAGCGAGACAGCCTTTTCCGTCGCATCCTTATGAACGCGGGCTGCCCCCTCACGGAGGTTCACACGATAAAACGGTATGTGATAATCCGATGCCTCCTCGATAGCGTTCCGATAGGCGACATCGAAGCCTGAACCGGTGCAGGCGGCAATAAGTATCCCTTTCAACCTATCCTGATGCTCCTTCACAACCTCCTTTATCCTCTCGAGACCATCAGGGAGACAGAGGTAGTTTATCTCCTCGATGAAGGCGATATCATCGGAGGCAATCGCCTCTCGAATTCTGGAGAAATCAATCGAGGATGTTATCTCACCCCCGCACTTGCAGATGAAGACACCGAGTTTGTCCGCATCAGGATTATACGGCTTCGGAATATTTATCTTTTTTGAAGAGAGAGAGAATCTCATCGCAATTTCGCCTGCTGCTCCCGATGCCTCCATAATGGAATCGGGTATATCCTTCGGCTCGACGATCGGACCTGCCGCGAAGACATTGTTCTGGGTAGTCTCGGATGTAAACCGGCTTCGTGTCTCGACAAATCCATCCTCGTTCGTCTTTGCCCCAAACAGCTTGACAAGCTCACCGACCTCCGAGGATGGCACCTGCCCAACAACCAGAACAGCTATATCGAAATGCTCATCTACAAGCTCACCTTTTGAATTCTGATACCTTATCTTCACCCCGCCTTCTTTGTAATCATCGAGTATCCGAGGAACTCTGACATACTCAAATTCTATACCCATATTTTCTGTACCCTCGGCATACTGATAATATCCTTTGCCAAACGCTCGAATATCGGTGAAGAATATCTTAATCTCAGCGTCAGGGAGACCTCCTTTTGTCTTTATAAAGCGTGCTTTTTCCATCGAATACATACAACAAGCAGATGAGCAGTAGTTATGTTCCTCTGTTCGGGAGCCGACACACTGAACAAACGCTATCCGCTTCGGCGGCTTCCTGCTTGATGGGCAGAGAATCTTTCCACCAAACGGACCAGTAGGAGCATACAACCTTTCCATTTGCGTCGATGTTATAACATCGGGGTTATTGCTCTTGTTATACTCCTTCTCTCTGGGAGCAAACTCCTCGAACCCAGGCATCAACAGGATATACCCGACATCGAGTATCGTCTCAATCGGCTTATCGTCAAGGGAGATAGCGTCCGTCGGGCAGACATCAGCACATTTTCCACAGCGGGTGCAGGCATCCTCATCAATAACATACTGGTTGGCAAGCGAATGGATATAGGCACGGCGGATCGCCTTCCGAGTAGAGATGTTCTTGTCGAATTCATTGGGAACATTTACCGGGCAGACATTGACACACCTGTCACAGCTGATGCACTTTTTCTCATCCACACGGAGGGGGGAAGAAAGTATCTTCACAATAAATCGTCCATTCTTCCTCTCAACGGACGATACTCGTGACGAGGTGAATCTTCTCACCCCAGGCAGGAGGAAGTCCCTCCGGATGTAGAAATTCTCCTCGCTCCTCTCAGGGGGAAACATACGGTATATCCCGCAGGCATCGGTGAGGTGATTACTCCTTTCAGCAATGAAGGCTTTAGCCATGAAGCGGTCCCGAAATGAGTAGACAAACGGGGATAGGAGGCAATCGCTCCTTTCAACAATGAAGACGCTCGCACCTACCCCGGAGAGGTCGAGAGCAGCCTTTAACCCTGCCAGACCAGACCCGACAATGAGAACATCACATTTTTCCATTTATACCCTTTCTATTTTAGATATACCAATTTTCTCGTTGCACATTCCCCTTCACAGAACGCCTTGACAAGATATATTCCGCTTGCAATGTTTTCTTCCGGTTGCCAGACCAGATTTGCTTGAGCTGACCGGGGGATGGTTTTGCTCCATACAGAGTTGCCAAGTAAATCGTATATCTCTATTTCCGCTCCAGCAGGCGCGGTGATGACACAAGACGAATTGAACGGATTCGGGGAGACAGAAAAGGAGAAGGCAACAGCCTCCTGCAAGGCAAGCTCGGTTATCGCCGTGTGTCCGAGCGAGTTGGTATCACAAAGACAGATACCAACCATACCCGCGCCACAGGATTCCGTCTGTGCTGCCACGATATACCCATTGTCGGTTATCCGTGTAACGGAGTAGCTACAAATACCATAGCCTCTATCATATGTGTGCGCCAAGCCACCGGTGAAGGAGGCACCTGCCTCCAACAGCAGCACCACCAACGCAACTACAATCACCTTTCTCTTATCAAAACCCATCGTTCTTCTCGATTCTCCGATTGCGTGTGGCTCGAGACCAGTTTTGCATTTTTCATTCTGTTTTATATTCGAGCACCTCGATCCTGCCTTCCTTGCCGGATGGTGAGACCGTTCCCTCGCCGAGCCAGAGGGTTATATGCCCCGCATTGAGTTTCTCTGCCTCACCTGTTGTCGGGTCAAGCGGTATCCAGCCAGCCTTCTTGCCGAGATATGCCTCCACCCAGTTGTGCTGAGCGAATTTACCGTTGGCATAGAGCATACCTCCGACGAGCCGAGCAGGAATGCCGACCGAGCGGAGCATCGATATTGCCAGCAGTGACTTTGGACCGCAATCGCCCTTTCTCGTCTCCCAGGCATCGAGTGCGGTTCCGGCGGTTACCTGATACACGACATTCCGATAGACCCAGAGGCATATCGCCCTTGCCGCCTCGAACATATTACCCGTGGGAGAGATAATCTTCTTCGCCTTTTCAGCAATCTCCTCGTTGTCCGAGTAGATACCGACAGAGTGGTCAGGGAGGAGATAGACCGAATCGACAGATAACGGTTCTGCCAGGGGGAAGCGGAGTGCACTTGTCGCCTTCAGGCTCTTTTTCTTCACCTCCACAATACCGGTTATATGCCCACCGGAATACTCGCCTGTGAACCTCTGGTATCCTGTGGTAAGATACGGCTCACCTGAGAAGCGGAGGTCGATATTTGCTTTCATATACTTTATCTTGTTAAAATCGCCCATATCGACATTGCTCGGGATAGAAAGCGCAGCAAGCATAGGTTTCATAAACTCAGGGGGTTCAAGTTCCTCCTTTTTAGGTCTTTCCTTCGCCTCTATTGCCTCAAAGTTCTGTGAAGGTATCAGTAGCCTCTTTATGAGTGTATCCTTTCTCTCCACCCAGAAGAATATCTGGACACCCGCCTCATTTGCCTCAACCTTGGTCAAACCGCCTCTCTCTTTGTCAGGACCAACAACGGTGTATGAGAAGTCAACTACCCGCTGCAGTTGTGGGACAAATGAAGAGAGACGCACCTCCTTATCATTTGTATAATCGATTCTCTTTGCAAGAACTGCCCAGTGCGATAGCAGGTTATTGTCAATAAGAACTGTTGTTCCTCCAAGTGGAAATTCCCTTTCACCTGAAGCAGTGGTTGATGTTATCTTATCCTTACCGAATACCGCCTCGATATGCTGTTTCCCCTGCGGTGATATAATGTCAACCGAATAGTCCCTCGGAAGATAATTAAGGTGGAAATGGGATATCTCCTTAAATGTGAGTTCCACCGGCTTGCCCATGACCTTGAGCTTCATATAACTTTCGGAGGTCATCTCATACCCTTTCGGGTCGCGATAGAGGGAATAAGAACAGTATCCTGCCTCTTCACCGGCAATAAGGATTGTCATATCCTGCTTCACCGGTACAACAGGAAGCACCTCCTCGGAGATGGCAGGAAGAACAGGAAGAAAAAGGAAGAGCGGTAAAATGAAAAATTTCTTCATAACTTTTAGCCCCCTACCTTAGGTTCCCTTCATAATGAGCTGTCTTCTGCCGGGTGATTATCTCAGGTGGTGTATAAAGCGGAAGCAGAATCGGTGAAACCCTGTCGGTTTCTATACCGGCATCCTTAAGCTCCTTTTCGTACTCTTTGATATGCTCGAGCGTCAGCCTGCCGAGCTTTACCCTCTTAGCATATTCAGCCGCATTCATTCCCGCTATCCTTCCAAAGACATTATAGTCGAGGACAGAGTTACCCATAAGACGGTTGCGACCGTGGACACCACCTGATACCTCACCAGCTGCAAAAAGCCCTGGGAGAGCCGTCTCTGCATTCTCATTTATCTCAACACCACCGTTCTGATAATGCAGTGTCGGATATACAAGCATCGGTTCCTTTGTTATATCGATATCGAAGCGTTTGTACTGCCTAAACATGGCGGGCAAGTTACGCTCAAGATACCCAGGACCGTTTATGAGATTAATTATCGGAGAATCGAGCCAGATACCACACCTTCCATCAGGTGTTACAACGCCATTCTTCCGCTCTTGACACTCTCGAATAAACGCCGACGCCTCTACATCCCTCGGCTCGAGCGGAAAGACAAACAGTTCACCGTATTTATTCACAGGCTGACCACCAAGTCCCCTAACCTTCTCCGTAACAAGGAAACCGAGTATCTGTGGTGGGTAAACCGCTCCCGTCGGATGATACTGGACAGAATCCATGTAGAGAAGCTTTGCCCCTGCCCTGTAAGCCATCACCACTCCATCGCATGTAGCACCGTAGTGGTTCGTCGTAGCGAAATCCTTGATATGCAGTCTCCCAAACCCGCCTGTCGCAAGTATTGTTGCCCTGGCACGAACAATATAATATATCTCTGTCTCGATATTGTAGAGAACAGCCCCAGCAACCTTACCCTCTGTATCCTTTATCAGCTCGACAGCAGGTGTGAACTCAAGGAGCTTTATCTTATCTGGATGGTTCTTCACCTCATCTCTGAGTGTTCGCATAATCTCGGCACCCGTGTAGTCTCTGGCGGAGAGCATCCTACGGCGGGATGTGCCTCCACCGGATTTCGTCATCGGAACCCCGTTCTCGTCCTTGTCCCACATAACGCCCATATCCTCAAGGAGAGCGGCTATAAACGGAGCATCCATCACGAGGCGACGAACAAGCTCAGGTTTATTGTCGAAATGCCCGCCACCTATAACATCGAGATAATGTATAGCAGGCGAATCGTGCGGGTTAACAGCCGCCTGCATACCACCTTGAGACATCATCGAATTGGAATCACCCAGCCTCAACTTCGTCGCAATGAGAACATCGGCACCGTTCCGAGCGGCAAAAAGCGCAGCCATACAGCCACCTCCACCACCACCTATAACGAGGACATCTGTGTCGATATCGGGATTGCTAAGGTCAAACTCCTCCGGGTTGATGCGGGAATGAGCCTCAAGTATATCAGCCACCTTGGCTGTTATACTCTCCCCTTTGTTAGGACCAACATGCACAACGCGCCTCGCATCCGGCTGATAGTCCGGGTGAAACCTATTCAGCACATCCTCTCGTTCCTGCTCTGTCATCGGGTCGAACACCTTAAGCCCCTGCTTTGCAAGCTCGAGACGCTTCGGTCGCGTCCTTGCTACCATCTCTATCGACTCCCTCATATAGTCAGGATACATCTTGCCTCCTTTATGTAATCTTGAAGTCTATCTTCCGGGAATAGTACGCCTTGTCCAGCTCCTCACGACTCATCTTCATAAGTCGAGCTATCTCTTCATCAAACTTCCCTTCTCTAATCTCTTTCAACCTCGTACGGAAGAACTCTGCCTTCGGTGCAAGGTACTTGCCATACAGCCTCCTCGCAAGGATTGCAATGTTGTATTGAGCCATCTCTGCAGGGCATCTCATCGCACAGAGCCCACACATAATGCAATCGAACGACAGGTCAGCAGCAAGAGCTATATCCCCTCGGATAAGCGCCTGAATGTAATCCATTACCTCAATCTCCTGAGGACATATCTTGGTGCAGGAGTTACAGGCAACACAGCGGAATAGCTCAGGGTAGTATCTCTGGAAAACAGATATATCAGGCTTGAGTTCATCGAGGTCGTAAACAGCCTTCTCCGCCGGAGCAAAAGGTATCTGAACGATATACATACCTGGTTCAACCACCGTCTGGCAGGCGAGTCCGCCGCGCAGTTTGTAGTCGCCTTCAACTCGATAAACAGTGGCACAGGCTCCACAGAACCCCTCCCTACAACCAACACCTCGCTTAAGCTGATACCCCACATATTCAAGCGCTCCCATAATGGTCGAGCCCTCGGGAACCATATGTTTTTGCCCCATAATATAGACAGGGATAAGTTTATGCTTCGGGGCCTCGGTCTGTGGCATATATTATACCTCCTCTTTAATGAATGATGGCTTTATATTATTTCTTTGTCACATCTTTTATTGACATTAACTAAAAGTTTTTCAAAATCCAACAAAAATTTAACAGGGGCAGAAGCACAGAGAAAAGGTAACGGAGAATAATCATCCCCATCCGATTCTATGAAGCTTAGCCCGCAACGCTTTGATCGCTCTATCAAAGACATTATTAGCAAGCACCTCCTCGCTCGCCTTAACAAGGGCGATATATACCATATCGGAGAACTCTGGAAAACGCTTCTTGAACTCCTCCATAAGAACTTCTGCCCTCTTAGTAGCATTCTTGTAGCTTATCGAGCGGACAATAACCCCGAACTTTGTATCATCAACCCTGGCGACCACATCATAGTCGCGGAAAAAGTCTGTCAGAAATTCTGCCACCTTGCACCTTCTATCCTTCGCCTCTTTCTGGGAGAGCTTATCGAGACCTGCAACCTCAACAAGGCAGAATACCAGCTCCTGACGAAACCGAGAAACATAGTTTATCTCCTGCTGGAGCCGCTCCATAAGATACTGGAAGTTGTAAAGTCCAGTTTCCTCATCTACCAGAACCCTGTACATTAGCTACCTCCTCTTCATTCTGAATGAAAGTTTCAAGATAACAAAATTCTGCCTCTTGACAAGGAAAAAAAGAAGTGGTTATTTAATCAAGACAAGCTTAAATGAACAAGAAGCATCCATCACCTCTATCCTGCCTATGTAGATGCCTGAGGGCAGATTAGAAGGGGAAACAGATACCACACACCTACCCTCTGGTAGCCCACTAAATCTCCGTTCAAATACCCGTTCACCCGTAAAATTATAAACGGTAATTCTAACAGAGGACGCTTTTCCCAAACAAAACCCTATCTTAGTCTCCCCGTTGAACGGGTTTGGAAAAGTAGAAACATTGCAAATCTCTGGCAGCGAAGCAAAATTTTCATCCTCAACACCGATCGTCGGGACGAGCCAGGATAAAAACGCCGACAAAAGCTCCCTTCGGCTGGTGAATGTTGGGAGACCTCCTGGCTGACCGATGCCTTCGAGACCAAAGCCACAGAATACCAGCTTGAAATTGCCACCCGGCGAGGAATAGCGAACAGCGGCAATTGTATCTCCTCCTCTATCATAGGAAAGGATTGGAACCGAGCCAAGAGGAAGGAGAATATCCCTCGAATTCTGGTTCCCTGCCGAGCCATCGCCAGTCGCTGCAACCATATCAAACCCGCCAGTCAGACTGTCTCCCTCGATGCCGAACATAAGAACACCACGACAGTTTCCCCCCCAATCGATATGGAAGAAATCGGATAAGAAATCGCTTCCCGCAAGACCCTGCGCAACATTCTGACCGGTTATCAGAAGAGAAAGAACGCCCTCATCCAGAAGAGAGTAAAGCCCATCCTGCTCATCTTCCGATATACAGGAAACAGAATCATCCCCGAAGAACCAGAAAACAAGCGGATTTATAACCTCGTCCAACCGGGACCAGAGGAACTCGCCGAGAGAATCCTTGTTCCAGAGGTAATACCTCACTCCAAGAGAATCGAGGGCAGATGTATAAAAGCTGTCATACTCACCGGAAGAACCGTCCAGAAGCAGAAGCTCAGCCCTGTCGACAGGAAAATCAATATAATTCGTATCTTCATCGGTGAGATAAACCTCATAACTGTTGTTTGAATATGGGTATTCAGGATAGACAAGGAATTCGTAAGTAAGCTCTGGCAGAGAGAGAAAAAAGATACCAGATGTATCTGCTCTTGCCGTGCAAAACAGTGTATCCCTATACATAACCTTCACAAAACCGCTCACAGGCTCGAATGTCTCCCTGTCAAAGACACTGCCACAAACAGTTCTCACAGGCGTTGTCTCAAATGCGAACGAGATTGTATCGTTTGTCGGGTCGGAATCGGATAGATAAAGCTGGATACTTAGCCTATGCATACCATCAACCCCGGGGGTGAATTGAACCGTATCCAGCAAACCTTCGCCAATGCCAAGCGAGAATGTCGTATCAAGAAGAATCTCCCAGTCGAAGTAGAGCATAAGATGAATGTCAGAAACTGCCTCACGCCCGAAGTTTGAGACGCTGAAAGAAGATACAAGCGTATCCGTTTTGAGAATATACTCCCGCGGTGTCTGGAGATCGAACTCCTCTATGCCGATGTCGGGCGATGGCAGCGAATCGATTATGCCGTCCAGCCCCATAAGAACGACATAAGCGGTTATCCAGGTCATATCCATCGTATCCGGATGGTCGAAGGAGGCAGGAACACCACCGTCCGAATCCGTGTCCTGGAGCAGAATGTAATCGACAATCGAGCGGTATCTCTCGTTGTAAAGCGGATCTCCAGTCGCGTAAAAGAGCCATCTGTAACCGTTTGCAAGCCAGATATTCCAGGAGTTATCCCAGTAGTAGACATCGAATTCACCAGACGGTGAAAACATCTCTGGAAGATAATGAGAGAACCTCTCGAGCCAGGGGGAAAGAGAGTCAGGATATTCTGCGAAGTACGAGTTTGCAAGTCCCCAAACAGCTGTGCCGGACGACATCGCCCAGACAGCAGAGGACAACCTACCCGATGGGTGAAATTCAATATACTCCTTCGCTGGAATGGCAATCTCCAAAGCCTGCTCACGATAATACGAACTCTCAATAAACTCACCCCAGCGATAGAGGCAACCAGCAACGAACAGGTTCACAAAACAGTGAAGAATATTATACGCAGGGTCACCAGTATCGAGCGAAAGCGGTGTTCCGATGATGAAGCGAGCAGATGAGTCGGCATAACCACGCAGGGATGTGTCAGCGTAAAACTCCTCATACATCCTTGCCAGGAGCAACGCAAGCCCGCAGTTCCATACAGGATAGTAGTTGCTCTCCGAAGATGTCTCCTCGTTATATGAGGGGAAACGGCTCACATAATCTAACGCATAATCGATGTTCTCCTCATAATCATCCGTCCCAGCAAAGCCTTCGTAGCGGATCCAGGACCAGATGACTTCCTGAGTATTATCCGTCTGGATGACAGGGCGAAGTTCACCCGTCTCTGCCTCGATTATACCCCCAAAGTCGACAGAATCGGTGTCGAGAACCTGCCAGGACCTGTGAAATTCCGCAATTCTCGAAAAGCACACGGGATATGATATCCTCAAACGCTCCTTCGGCACAGAGGATGTAGGCGGATTGAGCGAATACCTCCTCGAAAAATACTCCAATTCATCGGAAGACCAGAAACTCTGCGAATAGACAGGCGAAACGAGGAAAACCACAAAAAGGAAACAGAAAATCTTTTTCAATCCTTCCTCCTCGTCAGGTCAAAAACTATCACAAACTCACCGAGAAGCTTATCAGCTGAAAAATGCTCGACCGCCTCGGATACCGTTCCGTAAAACCTCTCCTCGAATTTTTTGGTCAGCTCACGACCGACAAACATAGGAACATCGCCGAGGATGTCCATCACATCCTGAAACAGCTTGAGCAGCCTATGCGGGGACTCATACACAACAACAGGACAGCGGAAACTGTCAAGCGAGCGCAAGAACCTTCGCCTCATCTTGCCGGTAGATGGAGCATAACCAGCAAAATAAAAATCCTTCTGAAGAAACCCAGACAACACAATACCCGCGATAACCGCCGAGGGACCCGGGATATACTCGATGTTGAACCCTTGCTTGATAGCTTCTCTCACTATCAAGGCTCCAGGGTCAGAGATAGCAGGCGTTCCAGCCTCAGAAACAAGCGCAACAGAGCCACCATCGCTTAAAATTTCAAACACATCATCAGCTCTTTTCTCCTCGTTGTAGGAATGAAGCGACACAGCCTTATTTGTGAAACCGAAACGGGAAAATATCTTCTTAATACTCCGCGTATCCTCGCAGAAGATAGCAGAAACCGCCTTGAGTGTCTGGACCGCCCGGAAACTCATATCCGAAAGGTTACCAATCGGGAGGGAAACTATATATAATGTCCCTGGTCCCTTCCTCATACCGTTAGTTTATCAATTTCAAACGAGAATTTTGTTATCTCGTCTATGTATCTCGAGATCAGGTCCGCTAAGTTTTCCTTCCTTGCGAGGGATTTGTCAGCCCTCACAGCGAGCAGCTTCTCAAAGATAGACAAGTCGAGCCCGAACCTGTGGCAAATCAACCGGGAAAGCTCGGAATCATCCTTGGGCGGTTTCTCATCCAGAATAATCATGCTGGCACGGAACAGGGTGGCAAGCGAGGAAATACTCCTCTTTATTATGCTATACAGTGCATCCTTCTTGCCAAGCGAATTTATGAAAAGAGAGGATAACGCCATTATCTTCTGTTTAAGCTCCTTCTCCACCTGAAGGCGAATATGCTCCTTCTTTATATCGAGCGACGAGAAGATATCCTCACCGAAAATAATGATATGCGACTCCTTTATATCGGAAAACTCCACGGCAAATGTATCGAGTGATGAGGAGAGGAACTGCTCGTTCATCACGACAGGCACAGCGAGGTCGAGCTTACGCCACTTAGAAACATACTTCCAGAATGATGAAAGAGATGGTCTAACATCTCCTTTCAAGACGATGACCAGATTGATATCCGACCGCTTCGGGTCGTAGGTGCCACGAGCGGCGGAGCCAAAAAGTGCAACAGACAGAAGGTTCTCACCAAATATTGCTTGAAGGTCCTTCAATACCTCACGGGCAATGACAACAGGCTCTTTTATCGGCATATTGCATCTCCTATTTTGTTAT
>JAGGUN010000010.1 GCA_021158465.1 bacterium | reverse complement strand
ATCTGCCACATAAGCATAAGAGCCAGAAACGAAAATATCTTCGATAATTCCCGGTGTATAGCAATGCCCAACCTCGGTGGGTGAGGTCGGGTCGGATATGTCCATTACCATAAACCGCCCACCACCGCCAATGTAGCAGTAGTCCCCTACGGTAAAAGTGGCGTAGCACGGTCCACCAAGTGCCCGCCCCACCAGAGAAACATTCAAAGAATCAGCAAAAATCGGGGCAGAAAGCATCCCCACAAACAGCAAAACAAAAGCAAAGCGTCTCATCTTATCACCTGTATTTTTAGTTCTCAATCAATTTTAATTTAATCCGCACTCCGGCAGAAGTCAAGGGGTTTCCCCTCTCGGGGTCTTTACACAGGCTTCATAAAAAACACAATAACCACAATCGGAATATCGAGAGGACTTACTTATCCCCTATTTGAAACTCCCTATCTCCTCGATAAGTGCCGCCACGAGGGCAACCATCGCCTCGATGTCCGACTTCTGCACTATACCGACCGGTGAATGTATGTATCGCACGGGGGCTGCAACTGCCGCTGCCTTCGCACCTCCAGCAGATAACTGATACACCGCAGCATTCGTGCTACCAACCCGCTTGACAACAATCTGATGAGGGATGTCGCGTGACTTTGCAACATCTGATATGAAACGGACAAGCCTTCTATCAGCAAGCATCCTCCTGTCGGAAAGGCGAATCTCGGGGCCCTTCCCTTGATGTGCAAGCCGTTTATGCCCAGGGACACCTGCAATGTCGTTAGCGATTGTGCCCTCAAGTGCTATGGCGATATCAGGATTGAGAGCGAGTGCCGATGCCGACGCTCCGCGGAGCCCCATCTCCTCCTGAACCGCACCGACAAAATAGATATCCGCCGAGAAACGGCTTGCGAGCTTGGCACCCTCTATCATCGCAAAAAGACCTGCCCTATCGTCGAAACCCTTGCCGAAAAACACCCCTTTCTGCTGCCTGAACTCCGTATCGAAGACAACATAATCACCAACGGAGACGATAGATTTGACCTCATCAGCGGGGAGTCCTGTGTCGATGAAGCAGTCCTCAATCTCCGGGACAGCACCACGCAGATGCTCCTTACCCTCGCGTGTGAGATGCGGCGGAATCGAGCCAACTACACCGAAGAGCGTCTCCTTGCCCAAAATTTTTACGGGTTGAGCAAAAAATACCCTCTGGTCTATCCCACCGACCGGGACAACCCTGATGAACCCCTCGGAATCGATATGCTTCACCATAAAGCCGACCTCATCCATATGAGCATCAAAGACAACAACGGGACCATTCCCCCTTTTGTGCCCGATGACCGAGCCGAACCTGTCGGCGTGAACATCATCGCAGAAGTTGGCAAATTCATCCCTGACAATCTCCGCAACCTCATCCTCGCAGCCAGAGACACCAAAGGCGTTGGACAATCTCTCAAGCAGTGAAATGTTCATAATTACCCTCCTTTACATTTGATTTCTGCGGTTCGACCCATAATAATGAAAGAGCTACAACATTCAAGGAAATTTTCATAACCTTCCACTTGACTTTGCTATTGCAAATCCTATCTTAAGAGAAATCAAGGTCAGCACAACAAGAATGGGAATCTCTATAAAATCGGTTGCTGGGAAAGATGAGCTATCCAGGTTCATCGAATTCCCCTGGTTCATATACAGGGAATACTGGCGGGACCCCAACTGGGTGCCACCAGTCAAGCGAGATATAAAATTCAAGCTGAACAGATCGAAACACCCTTTCTGGAAGCACGCCGAACGACAGCTCTTCCTCGCATACAAGGATGGCACATTAGCTGGCAGAATCGCTGCAATCATCGATTATAACTACAATAAACTCTGGAATGAGAAGATGGGTGCATTCGGCTTCTTCGAGTGCATAAACGACCAATCTGTGGCTGATGCCCTCCTCGACGCTGCATCCGATTGGCTCAAGAAAAAGGGAATGAGCTTTATCCGCGGACCACTATCACCATCAATGAACGATGAGTGCGCATTTCTAACAGAGGGATATGAAAAGCCACCGGTGATAATGATGCCCTACAATCCGCCGTATTACCCCGAACTCGTTGAGAAATCAGGTTTTACAAAAGCAAAAGAACTCTGGGCATTTTACAAGGATACCTCAATGGGAATCCCGGAGCGGCTGCAAAAACTGGCAGAAGCATTAAAACGCAAACACAATCTGCTCATCAGGGAGGTGAATTTCAAGAAGCTCCCCGGCGAGTTGAAGATTATAAAGGAGCTTTACAACAAGAGCTGGGAGAAGAACTGGGGCTTTTCACCTATGACGGACGAGGAGATAGACCTTATGGGGAAGGAACTAAAATCGATCGCTGTGCCCGAGCTTGCTCTCTTTGCATTTATGAACGGTAAGCCGGCTGGTGTAGGAATCAGCATACCGGATTACAATCAGGTGCTCATCCACCTAAACGGCAAGCTGGGACCGATCCAGATTGCCAAGGCGTTAGTGTTGCGAAAGAAGATTACAGGCATTCGGGCGATGGTGTTCGGGTTCAAACCGGAGTTCCGCAGGACAGGGCTGCCCATCCTCCTCTATTGGGAGACCGAGATGGCTGCTCGAAGGCTCGGATACCAATGGTGCGAGCTATCGTGGAACCTCGAGGATAACGACCTTATCAACCGGTTCGATAGCGAGATAGGCGGAAAGCTCTACAAAAGATACCGGATATACGAGAGGCAGATTGTCCCAGCCAGAGGCACCGGAGGCGTCTGATGGAGAAGATAATCGCTTTCTGCGGAATGAACTGCGCCGAGTGCCCTGTATATATAGCAACCCAAAAAGGTGATGAGAAGGAGAGAAAGAAGGTCGCTGAAAAGTGGGCAAAGGAATTTAACTCGGAGATTAAGCCAGAGGATATTAACTGCGATGGGTGTCTGTCGGAGAGCGGAAGAGTTTTCGGCTACTGTAAGGTTTGCGAGATAAGGAACTGCGGTCTGAAAAGGGGCGTCGAGAACTGTGCCTTTTGCGACGATTATCCCTGTGAAAAGCTAAACAAACTATTCAATACTGTTCCTGCTGCCAGGCTCACGCTCGAAAAGCTCAGAGAACAAAGGCACGCTCCTCGCAACGACAGGTTAATTCCGTATTTTCTGCCAAAAACCGGCAATCTCTAATCTAAAATTTCTATTTGATTATTCCAGGAAAATAGCTATCTTGCTCTTCACACAAAAAGGAGGTCGATTATGTTCAGGACTGTATCTCTTGCTACTATAATGCTTCTGATGGTATCCTCCCTTTTCGCTTCCATTCCGTACTCCGATTCGCCGGAGGGTGCATTCGACAACCCTGCACTGCTCAATCCGGAATATCTCGAGTTCATCTATTCGAACCTGTCGGATTCCAGTTTCAATAACCTATCGAATAGGTTTCTTTTGAATCTAAAGGGGCTTGGAATAGGCTACACCGATAGCAAATCATTGAAGGAGTGGAACTTCGGGCTATCATTCCATTCGCCCGACGACGGAGGGAACATCGGATTTACCATAAGAAGGGTAAAGTTCTCATCCGACGACAGGTTCAGAACGCTCTATGATGCTGGCGCCGTTCTTCGCCCGATAAGATATTTTTCACTCGGAGCGAGTGTAAAGAATATTAATCAGCCAAGGATAGCGGGAAGAGAGATCCTGCGCGAATACAAAGCAGGACTTGCTGTGAGACCGTTTCTCTCCTGGCATCTGACACTCTATAGCGAGGCAGAACTGCTCGAGCGCGAAAAGTTCGACGATATGGATTACAGGGCAGGAGCAGAGATCCACCCGATAAAGGGGATAAGGCTCTTCGGAGAATACGACAAGGATAAAAACATAACATTCGGCGCAAGGATAGACATATCGAATATGGGCGTCGGATACAGAGCAGAATTCGATCCGTCAAGCAACCTAACAAACCACATATCCTATATACACCTGTGCGACCATCAGTTCAAGACGATATTCCACCCGAGGCACAGAACAGTGAAGCTCACACTATCAGGAAACATAAGCGAGCGACCAAAGAAGTCATTCTTCTCGCGCTCACGGTCGGTGCATGAGATAATCTCCGAGATACACCGTGCGAAGGATGACGCTGGGATAGATGCCCTCGTGATTGTTATGCACTCCCCATCCATTGGGCTTGCACAGGCAGAGGAGTTAAGATGCGCGCTTGCTGATTTCCGGTCTGCGGGGAAGAAGATTTTCTTCTATTCTGACAACCTCGATAATATCAGTTTCTATCTTGCTTCCGCTGCTGACAAGATTGTTATGAACCCAGCAGGAATGGCGGCTGTTACCGGTGTGTCTGCACGAATGCTCTTTATTCGTGGAACGCTCGAGAAGCTCGGAGTGACCCCGGAGTATCTCCAGGCAGGGAAATACAAATCCGCAGCAGAGATGTTCACCAGGGACAGTATGTCTGCCGAAAGCCGGGAGGAAACGGAGAGACTGCTCGCTGTTGTGGATAGTATTCTTATCAACCAGATAGCAGAAGCAAGAGGAATGTCTGTCGATTCCCTCCGCTCCATTATAGACAATTCCCCGCACCCGGCAGAGGATGCTGTCGCACTTGGGCTTGTCGATACGCTCATGTACGAAGACGAATTCATTAAGAAATTTTACAAGAAGCAGAAGCTCGATTTCAGCAAATATATAAATGATGAGTTCGTTGAGTACCGCTGGGGCATCCCAAAGAAGCTCGCCATCGTCTGGATTGATGGCGGGATAAACTCCGATATGGAAAGGAAGATCACCCAATCGACCAGAAAGGTAGCAGACGATAAGAGAATCAAGGGGATGCTGTTGCGTGTGAACTCTCCCGGTGGAAGTGCATTCTCGTCTGATGTCATCTGGTACGGGATAAATCTGGTAAAAGACAAGGGTAAACCGGTTGTTGTGTCGATGGGCGGATCTGCAGCATCGGGCGGATACTATGTCTCATCACCGGGGGACTTTATCTTCGCCGACAAAACAAGCATAACAGGCTCTATCGGTGTCATTATGGGGAAATTTTCCCTCAAAGGAATGCTCAGGAAAATCGGTGCAAATAGCGAGAGCATAACCTATTCTAAGAGCGCAGGAACCTTCTCACTATTCGACAGCTGGAACGAGCATCAGAAAAACAGAATGGAATACAGCATACGAAAATCGTACGATATGTTCAAATCCCGTGTTCTGGCAGGGAGGAAAAATCTTACAGCAGATTCGCTCGAGGCGGTTGCACAGGGACGGGTCTGGATCGGAACAGACGCACATAGCGTCGGGCTTGTCGATTCCATCGGCAATTTCCGCGATGCACTCGAATACACGAAGAAGCTCTGCGGGATAAAGAAGGATGATAAGGTCGATTATGTGTATCTACCCAGGTTAGACATCGTCGAGAGAATACGGACTGAGATAACAGAATCCGCTATCCAGAAACTCCTCAAAGAAGGTGACGAGGAGATACTCTACCTTGCACCAACAATAATAATAAGGTAGGAAATCTCTCACTTTCAACCAAACAGCGGGGCAGAAAAGCAACAGGCTACTTTGCTACAGTCTTCTTCACCCGCCGAATGTGAAGTGCACCTGCCAGAGGAGGTTCTCGAGCTTATATTCTGGACCGTTGTTGAGCTTGAGTTCCCCAATCTCCCAGTTGTCCTCCATAAACCCCTTCACAAAACCTACCTGTCCACCAACGGCAAACCAGCGCAGGATGCTTATCCTTGTTCCACCGTAAATGTATGGTCCCCAGTAGGAGCGGGTAAGCTCCGTCGTCGAGTAAGGAAGCAGCGTTCCACCCGTCTGATAATAGTCCCAGACATCATCCCAGACAAGCGGTGCATCCTCACGGGAAAGTGACACAGAGACGCTACCGAAGAGAACAGCACCTCCTACAAAAAACTCGAGCCTCCTTGCAACAGTCGTTGAAAACTCGATAAGCGGACCACCAAAGCTAAAGGAAAAATCTGCTCCCTTCTCAACCCTATCTACCTCCCCAGAGGATGAAACCGTTCCACCACCACCCATTCCACCAAGCTTCATATATCTCGAGAAGTATATAAACCCATATCCACCCTCACCTATCAGGTTCTCCTCTATTGGGGATATTCCCATCTTCTCGACCTCGGGGTTTATCGGACTGAGGTCGAGCGATGTGCCGAAAAAGAGAAAACCACCACCTGCTCCAGAGAATGTGTAATTACCGCTCGGAGCCCTCCTTCTGCTCAAGGATCTCCGCCTCTCCTGACCAGAAGCCCACTGAACAGAGAAAAATACCACCATAAGCAAAAGGCAAACAACTATCCGTTTCTTTCTCATTCTACTCCCTCCCAAATTTATGATTTATGGTTGACTTTAGTCACAAAATATAGTATACTTGTTGTAAAATAACAAGTGATTTCTCTATTAAGGAATATGAGGAGAAGCAAATTGAAAAGCAAAGTCATCCTTATGGTGGTGCTTCTATTGGTTCTGGTGGGCGAGCTCGATGCAAGCTTCACCAACCTTGGGACGGATTTTTTCTTCTGCTATCCTGCAAACGCCTTCAGAGACTCTCTGCCAGATACGCTCTCGCGCTCTGGGCTCCTGATACTAACCTCGTCTTATAACACGACCGGAACGGTGCGCAACTTCGATGGCACATACAGCGTTCCGTTCAACATCCCGGCAAATGGCACCTTTACCATCGAAATAGACTCGTCATTCTGGATAACCACCACAGAAACAGTTGAAAACAAGGGTTTAAGGATTCAGTCCGACCATCTGATATCGGCATATTTCCTCTCGTTTAAATCTCCTGGGGCGACAAACGATATGGCACTCCTGTTCCCCGTTCCATCCCTTGGAACGGAATACTACACGATGTGCTATCAGGCGAACCTCCAAACAATTAGCCCACTCGCCAGAGACAGGGGACCATCGATGCTTGCCATCGTTGCCACAGAGGACAATACGCATATTACAATAACACCAACGGCTGACACGGAAGGTGGACATCCTGCTGGAACTCCATTCAGCATCACGCTCGACCAGTATCAGACATATCAGATTCTGGCACATAGCCCACTTCTTGGACCGGAGGTGGATCTAACGGGAACACGTATAACATCCGACAAGCCGATAGGGGTTATATCAGGGAACACGGAGGCTGTTGTCCCGGACAACATATGGGCTGCGGACTATCTTATCGAGATGATGCCACCTCTGACTGCCTGGGGTGAGAATTTTATCGTCTTTCCAGTGAAGCAGAGAGCTTCCTGGACAGGCGATGTTCTGCGGGTGCTCGCAAGCGAAGACAATACGCATATCACCGTTCAGGACGGAGCATCGACGATAAATGTGACCCTCGATGAGGGTGAATACTGGGAACTGAACGGTGGCACTTGCTCCTGTCTGCTCATCAGCTGCTCCTGCACCGACCCGCTACTCGAGGAGCCGAGGGTTATAACATCCGACAAGCCGATACTCGTTGCCCAGTATATGGTCGGTGCGCAGCTCGTGGATGCCCTCGGTGTCAACCCCATCGGCGACCCAGCATTTATGCTTATCTCTCCTATCGAACAGTATGCACCAAGATATATATTCCTCGTCCCAAACGGCTATCAGTGGGATTACATCAATGTAACCATCCCAACAGGTCATGAGGGTAGCCTGTTGATAGATGGTGGAGCACCCGGTGGAGTCAGCTGGTTCGATATTCCTGTTTTGCCGTATAGAGGGGCGAAGATAAGGGTCACCGACGGCTCGCATATAATCGAGGCGGACACATCATTCCTGCTCGCTATGTACGGCTTCGACTCGAACTACGCAAGCTACGCCACGGTCGCGGGTCAGAACTTGGATATAATCAATCCGGAATACGATATAAGAAAATATTCGCTGACACCAACCGTTATCTCAGGGACACAGGCGACATACCGGCTCGTCATCCACCAGACGAGGGGAGATTCTTCGTTCTCTGTGACGATAACGGATACATTGCCACCAGGGTTCCATTTCGGCACGACACCACCGACTTACGAGATATACGGAGCCATCAGGACATCCGTTGTCGACCCGTCGCCGGGGGACAACCTGCTGACATTCGGGACATTCGAGATGGTGCCGGAGGATTCCGTTGTTATCACATTCACAGTTGATATCGATTATGGTGTCGAAGGTCTATTCGACAATCCGGTTGGACTAACCAACTCCACAGGTCCTGCAGGGAGCAATTTCGGTGGAACAAGGGACACAATCGATGATGTCGAGGTGCTGCTTCCGACATTCAATATGGAGATTATCACACCCGACAGCAACAGTTTCGTCGCCTGCGTCGACCAGGAGATCTCTATGATTCTTCAGGGTATAACGGCGCCGGTGAACCCAATAAGCATCCTCGTCTCAATTCAACAGGATGCCTTGCCCCCAGAGACGCTTACACTGGGAGCTAATCTGACATACACAAATGATACACTTGCATACCATCCGCCAACCGGTAGATATATCTCCGGTGAGACATACACATTCTGTCTGATCCATGCGGAGGATACGCTCGGTTCCCCCGCAGCACCACTGCCGTTCTGCTGGAGCTTCGTTACCGACTTCGACCCGCCCGTGGTCTATGATTTCAGCATCACGCCAGGTGATACGATTATGGACTCGCTCGATGTTATCTCGTTCATCCTCGAGGACTCTATCGCAGGTCTCGACCCATCTACAATCGAGGTAACAATAAACGGCGTGGACTACTCGAGGCTCATCACATTCCGCAACGACTCCGTTATCATCGACCCGGTGACGCTCGGAATAAACTGGTTCGATACAACCGAGGTCGAAATCTGCGTCTCGGCACTCGACTACACGACATACTGCCGCGAGGACAATCAACTCGACACCTGCATAACCTGGACGGTATTCCATTCTATACCTATGGTTTATATCGTCCGCCCGATGCCCGACTCCGTGACATCCTGCAGGGATTCGAGCATAATAATTGCTGTTATCGACACGCTATCCGATATAGACCCGTCAAGCATAAGCCTATCTGTCAACAGGGTAATCTATACCATCGGGGCGAACCTGAGCCTCTTTGATACACTTCTAATATTTACACCGCCAGCTCCAGGGTTTAGAGACGGCGATACGGTAAATGTGTCACTCCTCACACTTTCCAATGTCCACGGTGTCCCGGCAGACAGCCTGCCGCTTTCCTGGACATTCTATGTCGACCTGTCGGGACCCGACTTCTCGAACCTGTATCCTCCACCCGATACCGTTATCAGGACATCAACACCGGGCATACATCTTAATGTAACCGATAATCTCGCGGGGGTTGACCCATCGCTCTTCGTAATTACAGTCAATGGTAGAACTTTATCCCCCGGTGAGTACTCGTTCAGGGATAGCCTGCTTACGCTTACCGGTGTGATAATCGATTCGACGGAGACAGTCACGGTTTGCATCGAGGCAGGTGACCTGGCTATGTACTGCGGTCCGAACATCTCTGACACCTGCTGGAGCTTTGTCGTGACGCTCGATGGTCCGTTCGCATATCCTGTCAATCCGTTGCCTGATTCAATCTCCGCCTGCGACCCGCAGGTAATTATCATCCACCTCGAGGGAACAGTCGCAGAGATAGAGCCAGATAGCATCCTGCTCTATGTCAACGGAGCACCTTACACAATCAGGAGCGCCTATCTTACATACAGTTCGGAGACGAACGAACTCGTATTCTCGCCACCTGCCGGGTTCTTCAGCGATGGGGAAACGGTCGATGTGAACCTTGCTCACGCACACGATATGTACGGGACAGACCTGCCCGAGCCACTGATATACTCATTCACTATCGACTACTCACCGCCTGTCGTATGGGGCATCCTGCCCGAGGGTGTTGTATCGGAGGCGTCACCGGATATCTCATTCTTCATAACGGACAGGATAAGCGGACTTGCCGAGGTGCATCTTGTCATCAACGGAACGGATACATTCGATGTTCTGCCATCGGACAGCGAGGTAGTGTTTTCCTGCGAGGATTCAGGACTCGCCTTTTCCTCAAACGATACGGTGCAGGTCTGCATAGTTGCTTATGATTCACCCGACTACTGCGGTCCGAATGTTCTCGATTCCTGCTGGAGCTTCATCGTCAACCTCGAGCGACCCGAGGCAGAGATAATCGAGCCGTTCATCGGGGCAATAACCGCCTGCGACGACCAGGGGATTATACTTTTGATAACAAGCGAGAACGGGGTGGATACATCGTCGATAATATTTGTCGTATCAGCTGATACTTCCAGATGTTATGATGATAATTTAACATATGACTTTAGTACAGGAGAGTTAATCTTCTCTCCAATAGAAAGTTATACTGATGGAGATTCTATCAGCTTCTGCCTTATCAAGCTTGCCGATACGCTCGGACATATGCTTCTATCCCCTGTCTGTGGACAGTTCATTGTTGACCTGACGCCACCTGCGGTTTATTCCAATTCCCCAGAATGGGGAGATATTGTTGCCGATGAGCATCCCAGGATAAGCTTCTGTCTATTCGATTCGATTGCTGGTGTAGACTCCGTCATAGCGATTACGGTCAACGGCGTTGAACATTCAATAAATACAGGGGCAACATTTACCGATTCCTGTTTTGAGTTCACACCGACAGAGGCATTTTCCGATGGTGATACCGTTGTCTATTGTTTGAACTTCCGCGATGACCCGGATTATTGCCCACCCAATGAGGGGGTTTTCTGCGACTCGTTCATTGTGGATATGATGCCGCCCGATGTTGTAATACTCACACCTCACGATGGCTGGTTCTCTGCCTGCGATGACCAAGGAGTGATATTCACCATTTCAGATATACACGGTGTTGACCCGTCGAGCGTTGTGATAAACATAAACGGAACGGATTATACCACCGATTCTACCGGATTATCTTTCACGGGAGCAGAATTTGTCTGGACACCGGCTGGTCTATGGTCATCAGGTGATGTCGTTCGTGCCTGCGTTACATCCGCATCGGATTCTGTCGGAAACGGAATATCTGCGCCTGTCTGTATAACATTCACGCTCGACCTCGAGCCACCGGTTCTTACCTCGAGCTTCCCCACGGATATGGACACAATCACAGACCCGTCTCCAACCGTTAGATTGCAGATTGAGGATACGCTCTCCGGTGTCGATGGGACCGCATTCGAGATAAACATCAACGGAGATAGCTACGAGATAACCCATTCCGGAATATTCTGGGATGGTGCCGAGCTTTCGGTGAACCTCGACTCGTTCGGATACCATTTCATAGGTGGGGATTCTGTCGTTATCTGCATCACATCGCAGGATACACCTGACACCTGCGCTCCGAACATCGGAACCGACTGCACAACATTCTTCATAATGCCTGGTGGACCGACAGCAAGTTTTGTCACACCGCCTGCTGACTGCTACTCAAGCTGCGAGGACCAGAACATTCTCATCGAGATATACGATGAAGAGGGCGTTGACACATCGACGATCCTGCTCGAGATAACATCATCGGTATCAGGCGTCGATAGTTTCACGCTCTCATCCTCCGAACTTTCCTTGGGAGCCGGGACAAACCTGAGATTTACACCTTCTATTCTCTGGGAGGACGCTGAGACGCTTGATGTATGCCTTATCTCAGCATCGGATATAATCGGAAACGAACTGGAGGATGCACCGGTATGCAGGGAATTCTATATCGATTTGACGCCTCCTGTAATCTGGAATATCTCCCCTGTTGGAATGATTGCAACGATCGATACATTCATCTCGTTTAACCTGCTCGATTCGCTCTCGGGCGTCAGCGATTTTACAGTAGAGGTCAACGGAACACTGTTCCCATCCAGCTCGGCATTTGTGGATATCGCAGGGGATTCTGTGACAGTTGATATTATAGCCGCGGGAATCGATCTCCACGGTGGCGATACATTTACCGTTTGCGTTCACGCCGAGGATTCTCCCTGCATATGCGAGCCGAACGAACTCGACAGTTGCTGGACATTTTTCATCGAGTCGACCGGACCTGTTGCAAGCATCGTATCACCTGCTCCGAGCATCTTCTTTGCCTGCGATGAGGACGAGATAATCATATCCATAACAGACTCGAACGGTGTCGACACATCCACTATCATCCTTGAGGTCAACGGAACAGAATATCACTGGGGAGACAGCGAACTCTCCTGGGTGGACGATTCGCTCCTTGTGTTCACTCCCGATATCCCGTTCGAGGATAACGATACGGTCGATGTTTCACTTATTCGGGCGGATGATATACTCGGCAATCCGCTATCGTCAAGCGTCTTATGGAGATACTTCGTTGACAGACAGCCGCCGGTCTATTCAGCCGAATCCCCTATCGATGGTGGTATATCAACTGATTCGCTCCAGATAATATCGATTGTGATAACCGATTCGGGGAGCGGAGTGGACGAGTCGACGATCACAGTTATTATTAACGGGACACCGTTCGACATAACATCGCCGGCATTGACATACTCCGGCGATACGCTCTACTTTGACCCTGAGGATGCAGGAATTGTCTTCAATGATGGTGATACTGTGATGGTCTGCCTCGAGCCTGTCTCGGATATGCCGGATACCTGCGGTCCAAATATGTCCGATGAATACTGCTGGGAGTTCTATGTTAGGCTGTTCGGTCCGGAAGCAACACTCATCCAGTACCCCGATTCGAGCTTCGTTGCCTGCGAGCCGGAGAGCCAATTTGTCATAATAGAGATTAACGACATAGACGGTGTCGATGGTTCCACGATAAGATTGTTCGTCAACGATGTCGAATACACAACCGACTCATCACAGCTAACATTCGATGAACCGGAGTTGACATTTACCCCATCCCCCGCTTGGGAAGACGGTGATACAGTTGAGATCTTCTTGTCAGCCGCCGATGATATCTATGGTGCACCGCTTGCCGAACCTATCAGAGCAACATTTATAATGGACTTGTCTCCCCCCTATTTCGACATAATCGAGCCTGCTTTGCCGGTCGTCAACGATACACTGCAGGATATCGTCTTTATATTTGGTGATTCGCTCTCCGGTGTGAACCTCTCAACGGTGCATTTCACAGTGAACGGCACAGAATATCTACTCGACGCAATGGTCTCAACAGGTGATACATTCTACTTTATCCCCGAATCGCTCGGAATCGTCCTACCTGCCGACACGATAGCGATCTGTATCTATGCTGAGGATTCACCCGATTGGTGCTCACCCAACATCCTCGACAGCTGCACAAACTTCATCGTATCCGTTGGTGGACCCGTCGCATACCCGATGGAGCCTCTGCCGAACACGGTATCTGCCTGCGATGACCAGAGAATACTCATTCATCTGTTCGATGTTGATGGGGTCAACGCAGAAACAATCCTGCTCGCAATCAACGGAGACACATTCGATATTGACGATGTCGAGCTTGAATATTCAGGCGATACGCTGATATTTACCCCCTCCGTTGATTGGGTTCACAACGAGACTGTTTTTGTTCAACTTCTTGAGGCACAAGATATTTATGGAAACAGCTTACAAGATACTTTAGATTACCAGTTCCAAGTTGATTTAATTGAGCCAGTTATATCGAGCATAAATCCGCCCGAGGGTGCAACCATCGCTGCAAGAGGGTTCATACTGTCATTCCGGCTCGAGGACATACCTGCGGGAATCGATACATCGAGCTTCCAGCTTATAGTTGGAGAGGATACGGTTCTCATCGGCTCCGACTGTCTCAGTCTCTCTTATGAGACCTCCGGTGAGAGGATAGCCGCTATCGATGTCGAGGACAGCTGCCTGAGCGGGCTAACAGGTGGTGATACGGTCTTTGTCTGCCTCGATGTTTCTGATGCGCCTGACTACTGCTCACCGAACGAACTCCGCCATTGCTGGAACTACACAATAGAATCTGGCGGACCGACGGTCGAGATTATAGCGCCGTTCAACGGTGCATACTCTGCTTGTGAACAGGACACGATAATCCTTTACATACACGATGATAACGGAGTGGACACGAGCAGTATAACGATCCTCCTGAACGGTGAGGAGTTTAATTTCGGGACAGATAGGGAAATTTTTTCCTATCGGAGCGACACACTGTATTTTGCTGTTCCGATAGAGCTGTCCGATGGGGACACGATACGGATTTCACTCGTTCGTGCAGACGATATGCTGGGCAATCCGATACCGCATCCTGTATCCTGGTTCTACATAACGGATTACTCTCCGCCCCGATTGATACTGGTTGAGCCTGAGCCGGAGCAGATGGTTCGAGACCACACACCTGAGGTGACAATATTCGCGGCGGACAACCTCTCCGGCATCGACCCGACCAGTATTTTAATCAACATAAACGGTGAGGCTCTTCACTTCCCGCAGGAAGGCGTTACATTTTCACCTATTGACAGCGCATTCAGTATCTCCACCGAGATTCTTGGTATCGAGCTACCAGACACAGTGAGGATAACAGCCCAGATATACGATATACCCGACTACTGCGACGCCCACATAGCAGCTGCCGAATGGTACTTCTTAATTGAACCAGTTGCTGTCTGTGACGCAAGACCAAATCCGTTCTCCCCAAACAGTGACGGCTATAACGATAGGGTCTTCTTCTCATACCCCAATATGCACTCGGAGGAAGCCGTTCTTTCCATATTCGATATGAGAAATGTGTTGGTGTATGAAGCAAGAATCCCGCCGCAGGAAGGGAGAATGTTAGACCTTTCACTCTCCTGGGATGGAACGGATAAAGCAGGTAAAAAGCTCCCACCTGGGGTGTATATCTATGTTATACAGGTAAAAGATAAGGTTATCTGCAACGGAACAGTTATACTTGCGAGGTAAGGGATGGATTATAAGTTGAGGATATTCATCGACTACTGGAACACCATCATCTGCGGTCAGAAGGCGCTCGGTGTGGAGTATTTTGTCCCAAACTGGACACAGATACCGGAGGTCATCAAGAGGTTGGTGAACGAGGTAACTCAGCAGTCGGTGGTTTATGAGGGTTGCCATGTGTATGCCTCTGTATCCGGGGCTGAATCCGATTCAGGTGTCAGGGATTTCCTCGAGAAGACACTCCCTCGCTTCCCTGGATACGATGTAATCTTAAAGGAGAGGAAGCAAAGGAGCTTTGTCTGTCCTGTCTGTGGTGAGAGAACAGAAAAGAGCGAAGAGAAGGGGGTTGATGTTGCCTTGTCAACCGACCTTTTGATGCATGGTGTTCAAGGAAGCTTCGATATTGCTGTTGTGCTATCAAACGACTCTGACCTAATCCCTGCAATAAGGTTCATAAGCAGACGGGGTAAAAAGGTTATTCATGCCTCGTTTTTGCCCGAGGAAGGTGAAGATGTGGCTCTCTCCTGCTGGTACTCGATAGATTTGAAGAGATACAAAGAGCTTGTTCACAAGGCAGAGGCAAAAAAAGCAAAAGGAGAATAAAAAAGAGGCGACAATCCATCCGACTGTCGCCTCCGGCTGGGTTTGGGTGTCTGGGGGTATACTAATTTATCGACCGTTGTTTTCCATCCTTTAGACCGTTTGGATAGAAATCTGACCGTTTCGCCTGTCGGTTTATCAATGTCTCAGTCAGCTCAACTATTTTATCGCCTGCCTCGATAATGTCTGCGAGTTTTTTTCTCGTCTCTTTATCCTTATCGGGTAGCCTCCTCATAAGAAACTCCGCGTTTCCAACTATAAGTGTGAGCGGGTTAGAGATATTGCGTGCCACAAGATTGCCTATCGCCTTATACATCCTTTCTCTTCCCCTTTTAAGAAGCTCTTTCTGGTTTTCCTTCAGAAAGCTGTTGAGCACCTCAAGCCTCTTAACCTTCCTCTCCAAAGTTGCCTGATTGCACATCCTCATCAAAAGCCCAGAGATACTTTCCATCACATTGTTCACTGTGTCGAGGTCCTTGACAGTAAGTGCATTAGGTTTCGTGTGCCCAATGTTAAGCACACCGACAAGCCTACCGTTCAGCCTGAGCGGAATAGACATAAATGAGTGAAGAGAGTGAATCTCCTTGTTTTTCGTCCGCTTGATATTCGACAGTAGTATCGGATGGTTCTTCTGCGCCACCCATCCTGCTATACCATCACCCACACCAAACGAGACATCATCAACGAGATTGATATACTGCCCCTCATAAGCAAGGTGCTTTAGGCTATCTGTCTCCCTATCATAATAAAATATCGTGGCATAGTCATAATCCACAAGCTCCCTCAAAATCTGGAATATTACCTTCGCCCCCTTAGATATGTCAGAGGAGTTTGCAAAGAACTTACCAACAAGATTGAGCAACAAAATACTTTCTTTCTCCATACTCCCTCCTCCAATAGGGGTTTATGAATTAACAGTAGAATCTTTTCAAGATCTCCCTTAGATCCCTTATAGCTTTCGAATGTATCTGCGAGATCCTCGATTCGGAGACGGACAGTATCTGTCCGATGTTCTTGAGCGCCATTTCCTCGAAGTAATATAGCGAAACAACCAGCCTTTCCTTAGCGGGAAGATGCTCGATCGCCTTTCTGAGGAGACGCATCTGCTCCTTCTTGTCGAGTATCTTCGATTGGTCAGCACCCTCAGCGGGGATAATATCGCCTAGCGATAAGCCTTCATCACCAGAAACAGGCTCGGTCAACCTCATAAGGATACCTGCACGATAAGAGAAAAGTATCCGTTCGTAATCCCTTGTGGAGATCTTGAGTCTATAAGCTATATCATTAGGTGTCATATCCTCATCTTGCACATCCTGGATCTCATGGATCTTCTTTCCGAGTGTGCGTACTCCTCGGGGCAAGATGTCAAGCCTGCGGAGCTCATCAATCATCGCGCCGTTTATCCTCGGATAAGCGAATGTGGAGAACTCGGTACCGAACTCCGGGTCAAAATTCCTCATCGCTTCAAGCAGACCGATCATTGCTACACTCCTTAAATCTTCTTTATCGACAGAATTCGAGAACTTTTTATACATCCTGTCAACACTAGATTTCACAAGATACATGTACCTCTCAAAGAGGCGTTCCAGCGCTTCCTTGCTGTTCTCCAGCTTGAATTTTCTCCAAAGCCATTTCTCCTCAGGCTTCATCTCTCTTCCTCCAGAAGGCGATATAAAAACCAGCAATTTTCATACCACAAGCCTAATCCATTATTGGGGGGCAAACATCTGTTCACGCTAAATTTAAATCAGAAAGTTTTTCCCTTTTTGGGTAAAAAGCGACCTGTGATGTTAATATTTTGTGGAAAAGTCAAGGATTTCAATCGACTATAAGTGGGACGAATGCGACAGGTATAAGCCGACGGGTGCAAGATTTTCCATTAATCCTCTTGACGAGGTGCAGGTATTGTGAGAAAGTCCCTATGGGGACAATCATCTTCCCGTTGGAACGCAACTGATGCAAAAGCTCCTCTGGAAGCTGCTCTGCTGCTGCTGTGACGATTATCTTATCGTAAGGTGCGAACTCCTCCCATCCGAGGGGAGAACCACGGACCAAGAGATGGACATTTTTGTATCCAAGGTAGTCGAGCCTTTCCTTTGCCCAGGCAGAAAGCTCAGGGATACGCTCGACAGAAAACACCTCACCAGAGAGCTCAGCGAGGATTGCTGTCTGATACCCTGAGCCAGTTCCTATCTCGAGGACTCTATCGTCAGGAGAAAGGGTTAGCTTCTCGGTCATATACGCCACAATATACGGTTGGGAAATGGTCTGTCCAGCAAACAGTGGGAGAGGGTAGTCAGCATAGGCATCAAGAGCAAGCTCCTCTGGCAGGAAGATATGACGCGGAACGGTCCGCATCGCATTGAGTACAGCGGTATCCTTTATCCCCCGCGCCTCCAGCTGGTACCTGACCATATCCTCCCTGAGCGAGCGAAAGAAATCTTCTTTATTCTTAAATCTTGTACCCATAGGAGCGGAGGAGCTTCTTCCCTTCTTCCGTTATTCTGTCTGGGGTCCAGGGTGGGTCGAAGGTGAGGGTTACCTCTACATTCTCAACCCCCTCAATAGCTCTTATACCCTGCTCTACCTGCTGTGTTATCATCTGGCGGAGCGGACAGCCTGGAACAGTAAGCGTCATAGCTATCTTTACATTGCCATCCTCGACCGCCACATCGTAGATGAAGCCGAGGTCATAAACAGAGACGGGTATCTCGGGGTCGTAAATCTGCCTGAGGGTGGAGATAACATCCTTTTTTATCCTCTCGTTCTCGGTCATTTCTTCTCCTCGAGCCTGTTTATTATAATATCTGCGACCTTCTTTCCCGAAAGGAGCATACCGCCGAATATCGGTCCCATCCTTGGACCGCCAAATGCGGCACAAGCAGCCATACCAGCAACGAACATATTCGGCGCAATCTCTCCTGTATTTTCCACAACGAACTTTTCGCCTTCATCGGCGCACATCGAGCGTTCACCGAGGATAGCACCTGTTTCCGTAAAGAGCCGAACACCGCTCTTCCTGCAAAGCGTCTTGACAACCTCCAACGGATGTCCCGTGGCATCGACAGAATATCGAGACTGAACAGTGAGCGGGTCAACAGGGAGCGATGCCGCCTCGGCAGGTGACCAGTTTATCACCAACCCCTCAACCCTCCCACCTTTCACGAGGAGGTCCTCAACGGTCACAAGATTGAATATCCGCAACCCCGCCTGCGTCGAGCGGTAGATGAGAGCACCAGCAAATTCCATCGCATCCGCTGTGTAAAGGCTATCATTTGTTTCTCTGTATCGAACACCAAGTTCATCAAGGATACCGCTCGCCTCCTCACTCACAACTACCGTATTGAACATCATCCCGCCACCCCATATGCCGCCACCCACAGAAAGCCTCTTCTCGAAAAGCGAGACCCTATATCCCTGCTTCGCGATGAAATAGCCTGCTGTAAGCCCAGCTGGACCGGCTCCAACAATTGCCACATCAAGCTCAAGAGAGGATGCTAACTTCCTGAAATAGTCATCGACTATAGCCTTAGATATCTTTATATCCGTGAAGCTCATCTCTTCCTTCCTCCGAACACATAGTTTATCACATCATCGACCGAATCGACAAAGGTTATCTTTATATCTCGCTTTATCTCCTCCGGAACATCGACGAGGTTCTTCTTGTTCTCCACGGGGATAATCACATCCCTGATGTGCGCCCTGTGAGCAGCCAAAAGCTTCTCCTTCAAGCCTCCGATAGGGAGGATATCACCACGAAGGGTTATCTCGCCAGTCATCGCTATATCCGATGGTATCGTCTTCCTTTTGAATAGGGAGAAGAGTGCGGTAACAATTGTGACACCCGCCGACGGACCATCCTTGGGGATTGCTCCCTCAGGGACATGAATATGGATGCTGTGTTTGTCGAACTCGAAATCAATACTATAGCGCTCGGCATTGGAGCGGAGGAAAGAGAGTGCTATCATAGCGGATTCCTTCATAACATTGCCAAGCGAACCGGTAAGAACGAGCTTTGGACTCCCCTTCATCGCAGCAGCCTCAACAAACAGTACCTCTCCGCCGTATCTTGTCCATGCCAGACCTGTTGCAACACCAGGTCTGTTGAATTTGAGCTTATATTCCTTAGGAAATTTTGGTGGTCCAAGATAATCCTCGATGTTACGCGCCGTGATCCTGACCTTCTTTAACTCACCGAGTGCAATCGACTTTGCAGCCTTCCGACACAGGTTCGCAATACTCCTGGCAAGGTTCCTGACACCCGCCTCCATCGTATATTCGTTGATTATTCGCCTCAACGCAGAGTCAGTTATGGAGAACATAGAGCTTGTTAGCCCATGGTTATCCAGCTCCTTTTTAATCAGGAACTTCTTGGCGATGTGCATCTTCTCTATCTCTGTGTAGCCGGAGAGGTTTATCACCTCCATCCGGTCGAGGAGGACCCTCGGAATCGGGTCGAGGTAGTTTGCAGTAGCGATAAAGAGCACCTTTGACAGGTCGAACGGGACCTCGAGATAGTTGTCAGAGAAGGAGAAGTTCTGCTCAGGGTCCAGCACCTCAAGCAGGGCAGACGCCGGATCCCCTCGGAAGTCGGCACCGAGCTTGTCGATCTCATCCAGCATAAAGACTGGATTTGCACTACCCGCTCGTCTTATCCCCTGGATGATGCGCCCTGGTAGCGCTCCAACATATGTCCTACGGTGCCCTCGAATCTCAGCTTCATCATGCATACCACCGAGCGATATCCTCACGAACTTCCTACCAAGCGCTCTGGCGATGGACATTCCGAGGGATGTTTTCCCAACCCCTGGCGGTCCAACGAAGCAGAGTATCGGACCCTTCACATCGCTCTTAAGCTTCCTGACCGCAAGATACTCAATAATCCTCTCTTTAACCTTCTCCAGATCATGGTGGTCTTCATCAAGGGTCTGAATAGCGGACTTCAGCTCGAGATTGTCCTTTGTATAATGCCTCCAGGGAAGGTTAACGAGCCAGTCGATGTATGTCTTCGAGACAGAGTATTCCGCCGATGCAGGGTTCATCACCCGGAGGCGATTTATCTCGTGTAGAGCAGCCTCCCTCGCCTCTTTGGGCATATCCATCGATTTTACCTCCTCCTCAAGCTCGGCAAGCTCTCGCCCTGTCTCATCCTCCTCACCAAGCTCACGCTTTATAGCCTTCAACTGCTCACGCAGGAAGTACTCACGCTGTGCCTTCTCGATAGAATCGGTAGCCTTTTCCCGCATCTCTTTGGAAAGCTTAAGTATAGCAAGCTCCTTGACAAGATACTCGCTTATCCGTTTGAGACGCCTGCAAACATCTAACTCTTCAAGTAGTTTCTGCTTTTCCTTGGGTGGGATATTCAGATTAGCTGCTACCATATCCGAGAGGCGCGAAGGGCTCTCCTTGATAGCGAAGAGTGACCCCTTTATTGCGTCCTTTACATCCTCGGGGAAGTAAGGAGCTATCTCAACTATCTCCTTAAAGTTCTGCGCCACAGATAGCATAAGGGCATTTTCTTCCTTAGAGTTTGTAGAGATGTCCTCGAGCTTCCTGACACGGACGACAAGATAAGGTTCCTCTTGCACAGGCTCTTCAATCCTCACCCTCTCAATCCCCTGGCAGAGGAAACGGATTGTGCCATCCGGATAGCGGAAGAACTTGACTATCTGTGCAGCGACACCCACTCGATATACATCGGCAAACCCTGGTTTCTTGCTGGAAGTCTCCTCAATGAGGAAAAGCCCGACTATCTTGTTCCTCGAAAGGGCGTCGTCGACTATCTTAATGGAGGTCTCGTCCGAAACAGCCAACGGGAGAAAAAGTCCAGGAAAAGAGACCATATTCCGGAGGGGAAGTATCGGCAGTTCGATATACTCCTTTGAGGCTGCTATCTTTTCCCTTTCGTTCATTCTATATTGATCTCCTTCTTTGTCGGGTGTTTCTTCCTGACTTCTATAATCAAAAAACCGTTTTTATAACTTGCTTTAATATTATCAGGAGAAACATCACAGGGAAACTGGATATTCCTCTCAAAAGGACCATAGTTTATCTCTATGTTGTGGAAGATGGGTCTGGACAGCGGAATCTTTTCCTCTCTGGCGCCACAAATGGAGAGGATTCTATCCTTGAGGACGATTGAAAGTTCATTCTTGTCGATGCCGGCAATCTCTACAATGATGACAAAGAGATTATCCGTTTCGTAAACATCCGTTGGAGGATGCCAGAGGTTCAATGTGCCGAGTGGCGGGAAGTAGCGCGCCTTGGCTATGCTCTGGAAAAGGGAATCCATCTCCCTTTTTATGTCATCAAACCCGCTCGCCCTGAAAGTGCCCGAATTATCCATTTAAACACCTTCCTGCGTTATAGTTTTTCCACTATCTTTTCCATAAGGCGGGAAAGGGTAGCTGACCCCTTCTCTGCCCCTCTTAATACCTTTATATGAGAAACGGGTTCAAGTAGATCGGGGATGCACTTATCCGTTATGACAGAGAAAGCAAGCACACTCACTCCGACCTGAGCAGCAACAATCACCTCAGGCACAGTTGACATCCCGACAGCGTCTGCACCGATGAACCTTAAGAACCTGTATTCTGCCGCTGTCTCGAAGTTTGGGCCCGACAACCCTGCATAAACCCCCTCGTGGAGATAGATATTGTTCTCCAGTGCAACCTCACGGGCAAGTGCACGCAGCTTCTTCGAGTATGCGTCGGACATATCGGGAAAGCGGACACCAAGCTCCTCCGAGTGCCTTCCCCGAATAGGTGATGCACCCATAAGATTTATATGGTCGGTTATCATCATAACATCGCCTATCTCGAAGCTCGGGTTTATACCACCGGCAGCATTGGAGATAAGAAGTCGCTTAACTCCCAGCCTTTTCATCACTCGGACAGGGTAGGTAACCTCCTTGAGGGAGTATCCCTCGTAGTAGTGGAACCGCCCCTTCATAGCGATGATACTCTTACCACCAAGCTGCCCCAGAATCAGCTTCCCCTCGTGTCCAGGCACGGTGGATACAGGGAAATGTGGTATCTGGGAATACGGTATACCTTCCTCTACCTTAATCCTTTCTCCAAGGCGCCCAAGTCCAGAACCCAGGATAATACCTATCTCCGCCCTGAACCTCGCCTGTGAATGCAGGTAATCAACCGTCTCCTTCAGCATAGGGATAATATCAAGCATCTTCATCCTCCTCTTTCTCAAAGATTGAATGAACAAATCTGTACCTGGTGCTTTGCAATAGTTCCGGTATGGATACAGGCTCATCGGGTATGTAATCCTTCTCCGCAAAGTCGATTACACTCCTCAACTTCCTGAACTCCTGTTCCCGGTCAAGGGAATCGACAATGGCAGAAAACTCCTCCAGAAGATGTTTTAGCCGCCTTTTGAACCCGTTCTTGATTAGCTCGAACTGGTACAGTTCATCCTTTTTGCGGGAGATTTCGATCTCGACCTCATCCTCCAAGCGGCGGCGCTCATCATCTATCTGGCGTTTAAGCTCACGGTACTGCTCCTGTGCAGACAGAAGTATATCCTCAGCCTCTGCCTTAGCCTGCTCTTTCAATTTCTTTACCTCTTCCCTTTCCTGTTCAAGGCGAGAAATCCTCATGTTTAGATTCTCAATCACTCCCCTGAGGTTCTCTGTCTCGGAGATAAGGTCGGAAACTGTTGTTTCGACTGCCGCTAAAAACTCCTCCACTTCATTCGGAGCATACCCACCAAAAACTGTCTTCTTAAATGTCTGGTTCCTTATCTGCTGAGGCGTCAACCTCATCTTAATCCCCCTCTGTTAGTAAGGTGGACAGCCTCGTTCTCAAAAACCTGCTCTCCTCTACATTAAGCATCCTTCTCAGCAGGAGCTCACCGTTCGGGAAATCGGCATTAGCACAGGCTTCCGCAACCGCCCAGCGAACTCCCCAGTCTTCGTCTTCTGACAAGCTGGTCAAAACCTCAAAAGCACCAGATGTTCCAATCTGCTCGAGGACGCGAACTATATTATATCTTACATAAAAATTCCGCTCATTCAAGTATTTTTCAAGATACTCTACAGCATCATCCCCGAAAGCAGCGAGTGCATCGACCGCTACATCTCGCTCGATGTAATGCCTCCTTCCAAGCCCAGAGACAAGACAGGACACAGACTCACCAACAAGCTCAGGGGGAACAGCACCTCTTCTGGCAAACTTACCAAGTGCAGAATACGCACCACGACAAACCCGAGGCGAACCGCTCCTTGTCGCCTTCAGAACAAACCTTATGTCAGTTGTATCCCCCAGTGTGCCAAGAGCGGAAATCGCCCTCGAGGCGATAGATTTATTCCCTGAAACAGCAAAATGCCTGAAGACGCGCAAAGAGGATGGTCGGGCAATCTTCTCCAATATATAAAGCAGATGTGAGACAACCTTCTCTCTTCTTTCCTTAAGAACCGCATCCTCGAGCGGGAGCGGATCCCCTATCTCGACGAGTATATCCGATGCAACCCACATCCTCATCCAATTCTCTGTTCGGAGCTGGGAGAGCATCTCTGGAATTGCATCATTGCCAAATGAGACTATCACATCCTTTGCCAGCTTCTCTTCCGGCTTATCAGATACGCCAGTATACTCGAATATATACTGAATAGCATCAGTCCCCAGAAGCAGGAGCTTTTCCTTAAGCGAATCAGGCTCCGCCTGGGCAAAGAGCGAATCCACTGCATCTTTCAGTGGGTCAGACCGGACAAAGGATGCAAAAAGGAATATACTAAGTGCACTAATAATCCCAATGAAAACCTTTAATCTCATTGTCATACACAACTCCATACTGTTTTGATGTATAAATGGCATTATTCTTATACCCCTCGGAGTATGTATCCTCACCAGACAGGTCAATCAGCAGTCCAAGGCTGGAGAACCCCCTCATCTTATTCCCCGAGCCCTGAACCCGGCTGTTTCTTGCGGCAGAATAGATATCGTTTCCTTCGACATCAACGAGGATACCGAACCCGTTGTCATTGCCAGCACCCTGCGAGAGAACTGTCGCAGTGTAGGAGTCGTTCCCAGATAGATCGACGAGCATACCCACCGACAGGTCATGCCCGCAGCCCTGCGAGACACCCCAGGTAGTGTAGTAATCGTTTCCTTCCCTGTCGAGGAGTATCCCAGCCGTCAAGTGTGTGCCTGCTCCCTGCGAGTATCTCCTGGCAAGGTAGCGATCATTCCCAGAACGGTCATAGAGAATGCCAAGGGCATACCAGTAGCTCGCCCCCTGAACGAAGTAGTCGCCAACATAGACATCGTTCCCAGCGAAGTCAAAAAGAGCTCCTATGCCGCCTGACGCCTCATCCCTTATCCCAAAACCAAACCCCTGAGAGAGACAGGAAAAGAAATCCTCCTCACGGAAATCCTCATACTTTCTGCCTACAGTGTAAAGGTCAGAGCCTTTCGTATCAATCATAACGCCAGCACCACCAGTGAAGCCAAAACCCTGTGAATATCGCTCGGAAATATATTCATCGTTTCCGCCACCGCTCACAAGCAGACCAATACCAAACGCTCCTGCCCCTTCCGTGAACGAGCCACCGATAAAGCGGTCCTTGCCGCCTTCATCTATGAGCATTCCGACACCAAAGAGACCACAGCCAAGCGAAGCAGAGCCTCCAGTATATATATCGTCCCCGCTTTTCTCCATAATAAGCTGATAGCCGAAGTATCCAGTTGCGACGGAGAAATCCCCCTCTGCTGCATATCTGTCGTTACCAGACAGGTCAATGATAACGGAGAACGGTCTCCAACGGAGATTGTATCTGTCATCGCCACCAACATCCACAAGGAAAAGTGGTGTCCCTGTATAATCGTTGCATCCTCCGTTTCCGAGGACAATATCTCCCCAAGGTGTCGGGAAGCGGAACAAGACAGTGTCAGCGATCTCATAGATGCCCTGCTCCTCAAGCTGATGCACCATACGGGAAAGAGCGTTCGAAAGGACCGCTCCACCCTTGAAGAGCGATGCATAATCAATCTTCTTCGATATCCAAAGAACCCGCCGAGTGAAGAACTCTTCAGTTCCATCCGCCGTGGTTGTATCCTCGATAAGCAATCTGTGCGCATTCGTCATGAGGAAGCGAACCTCTTCGTCGGTCAGTGATGAGAACGCAAGGTTTCGGTATCTGACCGCCTCAGCCAGTCCGAGAACACCGACAGCAAGCGTCTTCTGGAGCGGAATGGAGAGCTTGTGAGCCTCATCCCATAGATAGTTCGCCTCATCATCGGAGAGACTACCACCAAGCCCTGAATAGAGCTTCCGGAGTGCATTGGTGAGCGGACGACGCCTCGATATGGAAACCCTGTAGGAACCTCTTACCTTCCGGTCAAGAAGCGAGGAAAGATAGACTATATCTTCACCTGCCGTATTGCCCCGGAGCCTATCTGCTATCGCCTCGGTCAGGGGGAAAAGAGAAAGCGGAGATTCCATAACATCATTGACCACACTCACACGATAGCAGTCAGAAGGGGATTCATCTATCCTGAACCTGATGTCGTCAGAGGACATACCGACAGGATGTAGAGCCTCATCTATCACCTGCTGAGAATAAAGCGGTGTGAACAGGAGGATAAGGAGAACGAACGGAAATCTACTCACAACCCCTCTTACCTTTTTCCTTCGGCGAGGATTTTCGCTTATAGTCGATCTCATAGAACCCAGTTCCTTTGAAAATAACACCAGCGCCTCCAGTAATCTTCCTCTTGAGTCGTCCCCCGCATTTGGGACAAACAGTAAGTGCTTCATCCGTTATCTTCTGGAACAGCTCAAAGCGTTCACCGCAATCCTCACAGTAATATTCGTAGGTTGGCATACAAAATCTCCTTTCACCCAAGCCTCAAAAGAGCAGACCTCATCCGGTCAATGCCAGAAATTATCTCCGTTTCTCCTGTGGCAAAGGATAGCCTGATAAACCCAGGCAGCCCGAATGCATCAGCAGGAACACAGGCAACAAACACCTTATTCAAGAGATACTTGCACAGGTCAAAACTCGTTACAACCTTCTCGCCATCTACGCTTCTATTCAGAAACGAGCTGACATCGGGTAAAAGATAAAACGTGCCCTCAGGAACCGCCAGAGCGATCCCCTCAATCTGGCTAAGCGCCGATACCGCTATATCCCGCCGATGTTCAAACGCAGCACGCACCGCGTCCACGGTCTCGGAAGGTCCAGTAATCGCTGCCAACGCAGCCTTTTGTGATATAGAGCATGGGCTGGATGTCGTGTGTGCCTGAACCTTCGCCGCAAGCGAGATGATATCGACCGGACCCGCAGCAAACCCTATACGCCAGCCGGTCATCGAGAAAGACTTAGACACTCCGTTTACAACAACTGTCCTATCCGGAAGATATCTCGCAATAGAGATATGATGCCTTCCGTCAAATATTATCTTGTCGTATATCTCATCGGATATGACGGTTATATCGCGCCTTTCAAGTAGTCTCGCAAGGGAAAGTATCTCCCTGTCCGTCAGAACATACCCTGCAGGATTGTTCGGCGAGTTGAGGAGAAGAACAGAAGCACCGTTATCAAGGAGATGCTCGAGCTGGTCGAGGTTCAACCTGTCATCATTGCTCGAAAAGAAATTAATGTCCCAAAAAACAGTCTTGCCGCCAGCAATACGGACCATCTCTGGATACGAGACCCAGTACGGGCGGGGAACAATCACCTTCTCACCCGGCGTAAGTGTAGCAACAAGAACATTGAATATCGCCTGCTTCGCCCCCGATGAAACAAGAACCTGCTCATATGAATACCTAACACCAGTGCTCTTCCCTATATAGTCCGCCACCGCCTCTCTCAAAGTCAAAGCCCCAGCAGCAGGAGTGTAGCGAGTGAAGTTATCATCAATCGCATCCTTCGCCGCTTCCTTCACAAAATCCGGTGTGAGAAAATCTGGCTCACCAGCAGAAAAGGAGATAACATCTATACCTTGCCTCTTTAACTCCTCCGCCCAAGCAGATATCCTTAGTGTTATCGAATCGGATAGCTCCGAGACCAGACTGCTATTAAGCCCCATAGAAACTTTCTCTTTATGAACTGTAAAATTAAAATATACACTATACTTGAGATAAATCAAGGAAATATGCTTGACCACGGAGTAATTTCGCATAAATTGGCAACCTGAAACATAACAGGTGAAAAGATGAAAATAATGATAGTCTACTCCTCATTCCATCACGGGAACACGGCAAAGATAGCAAAAGGTATGGCTGACGAAATCAACGCGGAGCTTGCAAAACCCGAGGAAGTAGAGGTTGAGAAAGCAAAGGAATACGACATTCTCGGTTTTGGTTCTGGAATATATTTCCTGAGGCACCACAGAGCAATCTTCGAACTCGTCAAGAAACTACCAAATATGAGGGGGAAGAAAGCGTTCATCTTTTCGACAAGGGGTGCAGGTCCCGTCTCCCTCTATCATAAGCCGCTAAAAAGAGAACTCCTACGGAAGGGGTTTAAGATCGCGGGCGAGTTCTCCTGCCTCGGGTACGACACATTTGCTTACCTCAAACTCATAGGCGGTATAAGCAAGGGGCATCCAAACAAAGAGGATATAGAGAAGGCAAGAGATTTCATAAGAAGGCTTGTAAAATTTCAGTAAATCCTGGTTCCGAAACCGGTTTGTGTGGCTGAATTGTCGTAAATCTCCTCTATCCTAAAGAGATAGGCAGGTCTACTTCCCCACGCCGATATATCCGGCTTATGGTAGACATCATGCTGGGCGTTCACAAATCTGTGGATGATATCATCGGTATGTATCTCCGCAGAGCATCGCAGCTCAAAACTTGTAACCGGCGGCTCGAAGAATAGCAGTGTCGCCCTCGAGCTGTTTTGAATATTCACCCAGGTATGAGACTTAGCGAGTTCGAGAGTAACGAGCTTCGTGAAATCAATCCTTTCCTTGGCTTCATCACTCCAGATAAGCTTTACGAGCAGGGTAAGCCCTCTTTGTGAATAGCCTTCGCCATAACCTGAATTAATATGCTTAATAAATTGAGCAAGAATATTGTCTATGTATTCGCTCTTTGGTATAAACCCGACCCCCTTGATGGAGCCGTTAAGTCCTGCTGGGCCATCCGTTATAACGGCAGGCGAATGCCTTGTAAAACCAAGAAAAATGCTCTCCTGCGATACCTTCTCACCTGACACTATTGACTGGACAAGCTTTCTCCTGCCCTCATAAGCCCAGGTCAAGAACCTTTGAGGTAATCTCTTTTCCAATTCTGTTCAAAATCTTATACTTATACTCAATTTTTGCTGCCTTGCGAAGCATCGCACTTGCAGGACAGTACCTTGTTGCAGATAAGAATATTGAGCGCTCAACAGCGTTCGGTGGAACATTATCTCCTCTAACGACAAATTCGACCTCTATCCTATTGAAAACCTTCGGATGCTCGGCAGACCTTTCCCCGTTAACATTTATCTCCAAGCTGTCGAAATTGACCCTTTTCTTCTTAAGGATTGAGACAACATCCATACCGGTGCATCCACCGAGGGAGATGAGCATAAGCTCCATCGGTTGAGATGCAGCGTCACTCCCACCAACGGCGGGAACTGTATCCAGGACAAGGTAGTGATTGCTATCCCCTTTTGCGATAAATGTGAGACCGCCTGTGTTCTTGAGATAAGCCTTCATGTCAAGACGCCTTGCTCAACAATCTATCAATCTCCTTCTCAAACTCTGCCTTGGGGCTGTATCCAATGTACCTTTTGACAATATTTCCATCCCTGTCGAGCAAGAATGTCGTAGGTATAGCGGAGACACCGCCGAACGCAAGGAGTATCTGACGGTTAGCCATAACGAGCGGGTAGTTAATTCCCATTTTGTATGCGAAGCTCTTGACAACTGATGGTCCTCCTCTGTCAAGTGAGACTCCGATTATCTCAAAATCCTTGTTCCCATATTCCCGTTTAAGCTCGATAAAACCTGGTATCTCGATCCTGCAGGGTCCGCACCAAGTCGCCCAGAAGTCAACTATCAATACCTTACCCCTGTAATCGCAGAGGTTGAGATTTCCGCCGTCTATGGTCGCAAGCTCAAAGTCATATAGACACTTCCTCTTTGCTTTCTTTATTTCCTCTGGCGTCGGATTGGTGGGTTCTGGTCTCTTGAGCGGAACGGCTATCATATTCGTATCCGAGATCTTCTGTGTTCCAAGCTCAGTTACAGCGACCTCTTTTGAAATTGATTCACTCTCCTTTTGTGAGCCAGAACAGCCAGCAAGAATCAGCGTACACAAAAAGAGTAAGAATAGATTTTTTATCACTTTGCCTCTTTCCTTGACAGGATATTGTTTATCCTACTGATGAGTTTTTCCTTTGAGATATTCCCAACGAGTTTGTCCATAACTGCGCCCTCACTGAAGAGGAGTAATGTTGGGATAGAGAATATCTTAAACCGAGTGGCGAGCCAAGGAACCTGTGTTACATTTGCCTTGCAAACCTTCAGTTTACCGGTAAACTCCCGTGCTACATCCTCCAGTACCGGCTCTATAGCCTTACAAGGTGCGCACCAGTCAGCATACAGGTCGACCAAGACAGGCAGATTCGAGTGCTCAACCTCGGTAGAAAAATTTGACTCACTCAAAGGAACTACCGACATTCGCTTACCTCCCTATTGTAGAAGGAATTATAATAAACAGATTATCAAGCTTGTCAACCCTAAAGTCCAAGTTTTAAATCCTCCATCCTGAGCGTAATGACCTTGGATACTCCTTCCTCTTCCATCGAGACACCATAAAGGTATTCGCTTACCTCCATGGTTTTTCTCTGATGTGTAATAATGATAAACTGGGTATCGGTAGAGAATTTCTTGATCATAGCGGTGAACCGTCCTATATTAGCCTCATCGAGCGGGGCGTCAACCTCATCAAGGAGGCAAAACGGAGACGGTTTGATAAGATATATCCCAAAGAGTAGTGCAAGTGTTGCAAGGGTCTGCTCCCCCGCCGAGAACTGTGATAGCGGCAATGGACGCTTACCCCTCGGCTTGATTACTATCTTTATGTCGCTCTCGAGGATGTCCGACTCGTTAGTCAAGACAAGATCCGCTTCCCCACCAACGAAAAGCTCCCTGAAGGTTACACCGAAGTTCTCTCTTGCCTTCAAGAATGTCTTAAGAAACAGCTTCCTCGCCTCGTTGTCGAGCGATTTGATGGTACCAGCAAGTTTTCTCTTCGCCTCAACAAGGTCGTTATACTGCTCTTTGTAAAAGCTGAGCCTCTGGCTCGCTTGCTCATACTCCGCCTCAGCCTCGAAGTTTATTCCGCCTATTTCCTCCGCCTGCCGCCGATAACGGGCAATAGCTGACTCAATCTTTTTCTTATCCTTTTCGTCAATCTTCATCGAAAGAAGGGTATCCGCATCCGCCTTATACTCCCTACGAGCTTTCAAAAGGATAGATTCGAGCTTTTTCTTCTCTTCACCGAGCAGTGCTTCTATCTCACTCTTTCTTGCAAGACTTTGTTCCTTCTCCTTCCGAAGCGGTGAGAGTTTGCTATCAAGCTGATCAATCTTCGATACAACGGATGATAATCTCTCCCTCAGTTTATCGAGCTTTGCCTCCTCGCTGTCGCGCTTGTCGAAAAGCGCATCCAGTTTCTTTCTGAGGCGAACAAGGGCTCGTCCCTGCGCGGATAACATGGCTTTCGACTCTTTTCTACTCTCCTCGAGCCTTTCGAGATTGCTCCGGTAGTCTGCGAGGAACAGGTTCATCCGCTCGAGTTCACGGTCAAGCGAGACAAGGTCTGAGTGCAGTCGAACAAGCTCATTCTCACCCAACGCGAGAGTAGAGGCGACCCTTTTCCTTTCCTCCTCCATTTTATGTTGGAGATTACTCTTATCCTCGAACTCGGCATCAAGCTTGCCAAACCTTGCATCGAGCTCTTCCATCTCACGAGCAAGACGCCCTTCACGAGACGCCAGCTTCTCAATGGAAGCTTTCGCTTCCTCCTTCTGCTCAAGAAGGGATCTTTGCTTCTCACTAAGCTCACGCGACCTAAAAACAAGAGAGGCTAATTGCTTCTCAAACTCAGCAACCTCAGAAACAGTCTGTTCGATTTTCGCTCTTAGCTCAGAGATCCTTTTCTTCTCCTCCGCTGAATCTGCGAGAAGCGAAGCCTCCCGTTTCTCCAGAAGCTTGAGCGAGAGCAGAACCTTATCCCTTTCCTCCTTCAGTCTATCCCTGATGATTCTCCTCTCAATGAGACCCAATTTAGATGCCTTCGGTCTCCCCGAATAGAGAAGCCCAAGAGATGAGATACCATCACCTGCATATGTTACAGCAAGGCGCTCGTCTGGGTTGGAACTGTCCAAAAGAGCCACAAACTCTACATCAGCGAATAGGTATTGGACAAGATTTGGGAAATCAGGGCAGGAAACCCTACAAGCTACCACAGGGTCAAGGGAAGAAGACTGCTTCGGCAGCTCGTCGAGGATGATAAAACCGAGATCCAGTTTCTCGGGGAGAGTGTCCATTATCTCAATCGCGTTCTCGCGGGAATCGACAACAATATACTGGAGCCGCTCCCCAAGAACACGCTCAACCCCACCAACCACCTCGGGGTCAACATTGAGCATATCAGCAATTGTGCCATGAACCCCGGGGAGGTTATCTTTCTCCTCGAGTACTCTCTTAACTCCCTCAGTGTAACCCTCATAATCCTCGATAGATTTAGTAATTACACTTAGTCTCGTTTCTATCTCTTTTGCCTTAAGTGCAACCTCCGACTTCTCAGCTCGGACCTCTTCTATCACGGAGGATAGCTCTCCCTTTCTCTGCCTCCTCTTTTCCAGCCTATCAGAGAGTGTCTGGATAGTGAGGGTTAGCTCATCTATCTTTGCTTTGGTCTTCTCTGTGTCGTCTGTGCATTTTTCTATCTCTGTCCCTATGAGCCTGAGCTGTGACTCCAAGGTAGCCAGTCTCGCATCAACGAGTTCCCGCTCCTTTTGTGTTGATAATATTGCCTCCTTGACGGAATCCATCTTAGATGTCAGTTGCCATATCCTCTTCTCCATCGCTGACAGATTCTTCCTCCCGTCTGCAAGCGATGTATCAAGCTCTCCGAGATGTTCCCTCACGGATGCAACCTTCTCCGTCAGTTCCTGTATCCTTTTCTCGATGGTTGCCTTCTGTCTTTTTGTCTTAGTAAGCTCAAATGAGGTCTTCCTCCGTTTTTCCTGAAGCGATACAATCTCCCCTTCCAGCCGTTCGATAGTCTTCTCTGTGCTTTTTTGTCTTTCCTCGGTTCTTACGATCTCCGATTCAAGCTCGCGGATAGACTTTTCCGTCTGCCGTATCAACTCCCCCTGCTCAACAACCTCCTTTTCCAGTTTTATTCTATCGGATGAGGCAGATGAAATCTCTGCTTCGATTGAGGATATTCTGGAATCGAGCGAGCTTACCTTGTCGACGAATGACGAGAGCGAATCTTCGAGCTTACCAATATGGGATGAAAGTTCCCTGTACTCGATAGCGAGGATCTTCAACTCAAGGTCAGCTATCTTCTGCTTGAGCTTTCTAAATCTCTTTGCCCTTCTCACCTGTTTCCTGAGGATATTGGCTCGTTCCTCCACCTCAAGCATAATGTCGCGAATTCGCTCAATCTTGCCCTCTGTATCAGCGAGCTTTATCTGCGCCTCGTGGATGTCGGACCGGTACTTGGAGATACCTGCAGCCTCTTCAAGTATAGACCGACGCTCATTTTTATCGCCGGATATCATCCTCCTGACCATATCGAGTTCGATGATGGAGTAGCTACGCCGTCCGATTCCTGAGTCAAGCAGGAGATTATTCACATCCTTCAGTCTGGCAGGAATACCGTTTATTAGATACTCCCCCTCGCCCGACCGGAAGAAACGTCTCGTCAGTGCAAGCTCATCCCCACTAACAACTGGAACACCACCTTTTGCCTCCGAAAGGTGGATCGTCACCTCGGCGTACGATAGAGGTTTCCTGCTTGCTGTCCCCTTGAAGATAACATCGGACATTCTGTCGCTTCGCAGAACAGACGGTCGTTGTTCGCCTATTACCCATCGGATGGCGTCGAATATGTTGGACTTGCCGCAACCGTTCGGGCCAACGATAGCTGATATCCCCTTCCCAAAGTGAAGAACTGTCCGTCGAGGGAACGACTTAAAACCGACTATCTCAAGCTTTGATAGATACATCTTAAATCAGATGTAATCCTTTCTACCAACGGATAGATACCGGAAACCAAGCTGGTGCATATCCAGAGGGTTAAACATATTTCGTCCGTCGATCATAACAGGATTGCGCATCAGAGAGAGGATCTTCTTGAAATCGAGGTCACGGAATTCGTGCCATTCTGTAAGCACAAGCACTGCATCTGCTTCCTTCGCCGCATTGTAAGCGTTCGAACAGTAGGTAATATCTGGGAAGATACGACTTGCCTGCTCCATCGCATAAGGGTCGTACGCCTTGACCACTGCTTTCCCCTTGAGAAGAGCAGATATTATATCGATAGAGGGGGCGTTCCTCATATCATCTGTATTCGGCTTAAACGACAGTCCCCATATGCCGACAGATCTTCCGCAGAGCCCCTCGGGGTATACCTTCTTCAGCTTCTCGATAACGAGCATCCTCTGGAGCTGGTTACGCTTGAGGACCTCCTTCAAGATCCCCGGGTAAAGCGAGCGTTTCTCCATCTCATATATAAGCGCTCTAATATCCTTTGGGAAACAGCTACCACCAAACCCTATACCTGCATGCAGGAACCTTGGAGCAATCCTCCTATCCAGACCCATTCCCTTTGCCACCTCATCAATATTGCCGCCAAGTGAGGCGCAGAAACTCGCTATTTCGTTTATAAACGATATCTTCAGCGCCAGAAATGCGTTCGATGCATACTTCACAAGCTCCGAGTCGACTATGCTCATAAAAAGTATGGGTCTGTCCGGTCTCGCAATCCCACCGTAGAGCGAGCTAAGGATACGCTTTCCATACCCACCCTCGACACCGCAGATAATCCTGTCGGGGAGGATAAAGTCCCTTATTGCCGTTCCCTGACGCAAAAATTCCGGGTTGTTCGCTACCTCAAACTTGGCATCGAGGCGAGAAGCGAGGAAACCTTTCAGCTTCTCTGTCGTCCCTGGTGGGACAGTGCTCTTGGTGACAATAAGCGCCTTATGGTCGAGGTGGGCAGCAATCTCTTCTGCGACAGACCAAACAGCTGATAGGTCAGCGGAACCATCAGGCAAAGACGGAGTT
>JAGGUN010000002.1 GCA_021158465.1 bacterium | reverse complement strand
AGCAGTTCCGAGTGTTTCTATCAGATGGAGATGGACTCGCATATCGCCGACATTCTGTCGGACAAATGTTCTGAACTCGAGGGGAATTGCATCATACGGCAGGAGAGAGAGAACCTCTGATAGCTCATCGGTTGTTCTATCAATCACCACCACGACAATCGGCGTTTTCTCTACCACTACATTCTTAATGCTCTTATATCGAGGCTTATTCCCAAGAAGCAGGTGCAATTTTGCATCTGCAAGCGGATGAGCATCAAAATATTTATCGAAGCTGTCCACCAGGTCCAGACGCTTCCCCTTATCCGATGTAGCCTTGAAGAACTTCGATAACTGTGGAACTATATGGGAATACAGATCGTGGCTGGCAAGCTCAACCTCAACAACATACCAGCAGCCCTTTTTGAAGTCAAGCACAAAACCATCGGGAATAGAGCCGATACCTGCCGGGGTCTTCAACCTCTTTTTTGGCAAGAAGAAAGAAGATTTACCGAATATCAGCTCTGAATGCTCGATTACCGCATCCTCGAGTTCCTGCTCAGTTTGAGGAGTAAAGGGGAAATAAACTACCCCATCGACAAGTATCCGCTGCTCCATCTGGACCTTCCGTGCACCTACCTATTTCATAAGCATAATGCGAGAGAGTTGCTCATCACCAGCTGCTCGAACCCGGACGAAATAGAGACCAGATGAAGCATCCTTCCCGTTCCAGATGAAATGGTGGAAACCACGAGAAAGATAACCTGAGTGAAGCGTTCTTATTTTCTCTCCGTTGATATTGTAAATCTCTATTGTTATGTTATCAAAATCTTCATAAGCATTAACAGGAATTGTGACGGCAGCATTGAACGGATTGGGGTAGGCAGAACCCAGAGTAAAACCGGAGGATGGGATATTCTCCTCTATGCCGAGCGACAGGTCCTCTGTTGTCACATCATTTGCACCATCGGAGAAGTGGAAATGGAATGTCGGTCGAGAACCGATATCCGAGCGGACAAGATAGAAATCAGCACCATCGGAATAGGTGTGGTCGCCATAAGAATCGAGGGTATAGGGTGTTCCATCGATGACAACATCATGGACGACTGGTATATCGCCCTCAGGGTCGGTATATGTGCAATAGTAGAATGTTACCCCCTTGCCGCCAGCTGCAGAGCCACCATAAGCGGATAGCACAGGTGGGCTGGATGGAGTAACGGTATACTCCCCTGTCTTCAGATACATTCCAACGGATGGTGAGCCATCATTGATAGAGTAAGCAAAGGTATCGCAAAGACCGTATATAAAGCATCCCGGCTCCTTTGGAAATGCACAGGCGGTTCCTATCCCGCATCCGGTTGCAAGCGGCAAATCAGGGTCGAGCGTGCCGAAATCCGGATCAGATGTCAGAACCGATAGGGGAACACGAAGCGATAATGTATTGCCTGATACATCACTCTCAATGTCTCCAAGCCTCGTATATACGCTTAGATAGTCTATCCAGGTGGCAGTCGAATCCAGCTTATGAACCTTATAAACCCCCGTCCAGATATGAATAGTAACAACCACGAAGCTTATGGATACATCCCCATATATTGCGGCATAGAATATGGAATCAGGATACGGAGCATTCGGATTGATTATCGGGAATGTATAGATATGGAAAACATCCAGGTCTACTTCGCTATTGGGGCACCAACTGGCAAGCCCTGTCGATACATGCTCTGTATGACTATACGGGAAACCGCCTCCTGCAACGGTTACCTTGTAGAAGAGATTGGAGCTGGAATATCCAACCCAGAAATCGACAAGGTCTGTGCAGGAATAACTACGATAGCCGTTGTCCCAGGGAAGCATAATTGAATCCTGGTCGCCTGTCGGGTCGCCGCATATCTGAACGAGCTTGTTGTCGGGAGCAGGGAATGTATTCGATGAGTTGTTCGGCAGCCAGCAGGAAACGGTGCTATCTGTCCAGACCTTATAATAGTATTGAACATTCCCGCTTGCAGGATTGGTGAACGAAGCCTCGTAAGTCGAGTCATACCCCGGATCACCGATAACCGACGCAGGGTGCAACTCCCAACTCGAACCTCCATTCGTCGAGGTATAGACTGCTCCACCAAGAACAGGATGGCAACTCTCTCCCTCATTGATTGTGTCGATCACATCGAAATTAAAATACATCTCAACGCCAGCATCCGTGGCAGAATGAGAGGCGTTAATTATCTCCTTGGGAAACTGTGCCGATAGCTCAAACTCCTGCGCCAACGACACCCCAAAAAAGATAAAAACTACGGCACAAATCGCCAACATCCTAACCATCTCCCCCTCCTTTTAGCTTGACAATTGATAATTTTTAGTGAAATTATAATTAAAATATATTAAATGTCAAGATATTATGTTATATTATGTTGATTTCTGCTTCGTAAGAAAACGGAGGTGATAGATGGGAGACCTGTTCGAGCCAGAGAGGTTCAAGAAGTTCAGAGATGGGATGGAATACCTCGAAAGGCTCATAGAGAAGCTTGAGAGCGGAGGATTAGACCTTGACGAAGCAATCTCCACCTTTGAGGAGGCATGTAAAGTAGCAAAATGGTGTTACAAGAAACTGGACGAGGCAGAAAAGAAGATAAAACTCCTCATTAAAGATGAGAACGGCATCCTAACCCTCAAGGAAACAGAAACAAAGGAAAATTAATCTTATCTTTCAAGACTTTCTTCTTGACTACTTGGATTTGTATAGCTTTATTTGTAAGGAAAGGTAGTATTTCTCCGAAGAATATAGTAGATGTCAAAGCAAGGACAGGGGGAGAATATGGCAAATCCAGTTGATATAGAGGAGCCACGAGAGATAGTGATCAGGAGTAAGAAATATCCGGAAGAACGGCTTGCCAACCTGTTGGATGGGGCATTAAGATTCATTTTCCCCATCTTCAACCCAGCTTCTGCCCGTTTCCTGATCCGCCTGCCAATCTTCGAGATGAGACGAATACTGCAAAAACACCCATACTTAGCTGTGGTTCACATAACCAACAGGTGCAACGGCAATTGTCTGCACTGTGTTTACAAGGTTGGTTTAAGAGAGACCAGAAGAGAACCAACAATCGATGAGTGGGAAGCTTTCTTTTTAGAACTTTACAGGCAGGGAGTTCGTGCGGTGAACCTTTGGGGCGGGGAGCCGACACTCCGAATGGATGTGTTAAGATTAGCAGCCAGAATCTTCCCACTACTGCTAACCATAACCAACGGCACAAACCGCATAGGAGAATGGTTCAAGGGGCGGATCTTCCTCTCCATCGACGGTCCACCGGAGGTGAACGATTACCTCCGCGGTAAAGGAGCATTTGAACGGGCTATCCGCCACTATCAGGGCGACAAAAGGGTGATAATCAATTCCGTTGTAACACACGAAACACTGCCCTTTATAGACGAAATCCCTGATATTGCAAAAGAGCTCGGTGTTCTCGGGGTCGTCTACAATGTCGAGTGCTTTAGAAAGGGAGACAACTCCCGCTTCCTCACTCCAGAAGAATACGAAAAGATCGAGGAAAAACTTCTGAAACTATCAGAACTTCCAAATGTTTATATGTCGAAGCCGTTAATCCGCAAGATGATGCACCCGGAAAACAGAAACAATCGTAAATGCTACTATGGTAGCAGTGTGCTTCACTACCAGTCAGATTTTACGCCGCGGCATTGCTACAGCGATTATGTGCAATGCGGGCAGTGCAGGGTAATCCCAGCAGGGGCAGGCAATCCAATATTAGCCGGCATCCGTTCAACCAAGGTTATAAGAATGTACTTACCATAAGATTGAAGGAGGACAATCCAAATATCCAGGTGATGAGATTGCTTTTCCCAATCAGCATCGCGGTAATAGTAATATTTCACCTATTGCCGTTTAGCTGCACTGCGACAACCGTCGATAAAGATGCCTGTATCTCCGCATTGGTTAACGGCATCCATTTTCTCGACGAGAGCCAGATAAAATCCGATTTGTCATCGGCAGATTATAGAAATATAAGGGATATTGCCGAGGGGTGTTGGCCCTGTTTGGTATGCCGGTGCGCCAACTGGGATTGCTCCAAGATGGATACCCTCTGGATACGATGTAATGCTATAACTCAGGGCGCACTTCTGTGTTTGCAGGAACTTTACCGTCACCGGGAACAGATTCTGCCTCCACCCGAGGCAAAGGCATTCGAGACAATTGCCGGCAAAGTGTGTCGATATATGGAAAATTTCGTTTCGGTGGACTCCACTTACGGTTGCAGGAGAATAAACTGGTATCCACACAGGTCATTATCGAATCCAGATGACATCGAAGACACATCGATATACTTCCTCGTGCGATACTTTTTTATGGGGAAGAAGAGCGAAGAATTTGTGAAACTTTTATCATCCAATCGTGACGACGGTTCGGACATATGCGTAAAAGGTATATGGGCGAAGATAGCCGATGTGCCAACAGGTGCCTTCTTAACCTGGCTACGTCCTTATCCTGAAAAAGCTTTCCAGGACAGTAACGACATATGCCTCGGGGCAGCATCAAACGCCATATTCCTTCTTGGGGTTCTCGACTCGAAGACCACCCCAGGGTTCGCAGAGACGGTGACCCTGATAAACAAGGTTGCCGAGATGAACCTACAGTTCTCGTTCCCATCGGAGGTTATCCGCTGGTATGCTGGCAACCCTTACGCTTTCGGTTATAACATCTGCCGGGCTTATGCCGATGGTGGAGTTGTGGAACTAAGACCAGCGGTCTCAGCTATACAGAATGAACTATTATCCGAGATTGACGATAATTCCGATTCCGATAGAATGAGGTGGCGCTATAGCGACAACTTTGAGATAGTCGATGCTTATGCTGCCAACTGCTTGATGGATGCAGGATATACAGGCAATGCAATCGACAGGCTGATTGCAGAGATTATATCAGCCCAGAACCCACAATCCGGGAGCTGGAGGGCAGACTGCGTGACAGGCTCCGCAGACCAACGAATAAAGCAATGCTCCTCTCAATGGTCGACTGCTATCTGTATGGAGGCAATAGCCAAATATCTTATGATAAGATACCCTGAAGTTCTGGAATCAAAAGATGCTGAGTAAGATTAGAAATAGCTTTGCCAGAGGTGTAGAGAATATTCAGGCTATGCCGCTTGGAGGGTGGAAAGGTATTATCATTTTAGTCGGGATAATAGCCTTACGGGATATTCTGGAATCAATCTCATCGGTCGGATTTGTAATACCATCGAAGGACCTCTTGAGTTTCGGGATCCAAAACGCTTCCTATCTGGTATGGGGAACTCTGGCAGTGCATCTGATAGTCGGAGAAAGGGTTGAAAAGGTTTTCAAACTGGGCTTGGTTGCTATGACGGTCCTCTTCATACCCCCTGTTGTCGATCTAATTGCCTTTGGACCAGCTGGTCGTCATATGCTTGTGGTTATGAACTACGACCCAAATGTCTCCTTGATAGCCGCAATCAAACAACATATCCTTTACCTCTATTCGGGTCTCAGGACAACCGGCGGGCATTTCTTCCAGATGCACATCATCTTTATATTGATCGGTTTTTATCTTTTCCTCTATCGAAAGGGTAGCTGGCTCAGAAGAATAGCTGCCTTTGTGGCTTTATTCTTTGTACTCCTCTTCATCAACGGATACGCCTTCTTCGTACCATATCTATGCAACCTGGTAAGGCACATTCCTTTGGGAATATTCCAGCTCTCCGAGAACAGCTATGTGGTTCTGTATATCCTCGATGGGATAGCTTTACTGCTGATATTGCTAACCTATTTTAACTGGTCTGTGGTAAAATGCTGGAAATATCTCTTCGGCTTTCCGAGCCTGCATTACTATGTCATGCTGACAGCAGGGATAATGGTCTCCTTCAACAACGAGAGCGCATGGTTTTCTGTTATGGGGTGGTCGAGACTTCTTTTAATATATCTCATTCCAACCTCGTTTTGGATCGCGGTCCGTATTTACAATCATATCTCCGACATGGAAGCAGATAGATTAAACGGGAAACGAAATCTTATATCTGATGGATTCTTATCAAAACAGGAAGCGCTCACGATTGCATATATAGCTATCCTCTTCGGGTCAGTCGGCTCACTTTACTTCGACTATCGGCTATTCCTGGTCAATCTGACACTGCTGATCTTCGGTTGGTTGTACTCAGACCCCGGGCTGAAGGTTCGGAGCTTCCCTTTCGCCGGAAACCTCATCATTGGACTCAATTCGGTCCTGACCTTTCTACTCGGCTATGTATCCGGAATGGACATACCAGCCCGTAGCTTAACCGAACTCCCTGTTGGTATCGCTACAATCACCTTTTGCGCATTCACCATAATGTCGATCCTAAAGGATGAAAAAGACATTGCAGGTGATACCAGTTCTGGCTATTTCAACCTTTACAGCAAATATGCTCCGAGGAAAATCAACTATATACTGTGTGGAGTGGCAACAGGGTTATACGGTGTGATGCCAGCCTTGATGAGCCTAAGGCTCGAACTGGAACTGGTAATTACCCTGGCAGTAATCTCTTTCGTGTGGCTGGCTAATTTTACGGTTTTGAGTAAGAATTTATATCGAGCTATGATGGTAATATTTTGGATTTATCTCTCGATACTTTACTTGACTAAAGCGAAATATATTATATAATGAGATAAAAAAGAACTAAAAGATGCCTTAAGGTTCTCGGGAAAATAAGCCTTTATTTTAAGGAGGGAAAAGTGGAAAGACGAACCAAGAGAGCCAGAGTGGTTGGGCTCCTGATAACTTTGTCGCTCATATCGGTGTTCACCAATTCGCTTATCTTTGCTGCAGAACAGAAAGACCAGTTCTCAGAATTCGTAAAGGGTGTAAAGGAAGCGATCGTCTTAGGCGGTGCTCAAAATAACGACCACATAGAACCCGTTCCTGTGTCTGAGAGATTTGGAGAGCATCAGGTAAAACTGGAGCTGCCCCTAAAAGGGATACCCAAAGAGCCTTTCTACCAGCTTGTTCTGAGATACCCTGTCCCGGGTGGGTTATGCCTCTATTCTAGTGAAACTGGGATTTGGGCAAGGGAGTATAGGGGCTCCGGCAGCTGTGGGTTCGGCATCGATACAACGGAGTCAGGTGCGCTGTTCAGCGTGGATTCCTGTATGGTCAGTATCAACGAAAAGCCTCGCAAACTCATCTACAATCTGAGAATCGAGGGTGATACCCTGACCTTCTCCACAGCGATACCGAGGGAGGCGTTTGAAGAATCGGGGAATAGCCTCGTTATGCTTTTGAGCCCCAATATAGAGAGCTCTTCTCGCTACGGAAGAAACAGAGCTACCAGTCTACCGGGAGGATACATCAGAAAGGGAACAGGTGAAAACATAGAGTTCGAGGAGGAACTGAGGAAAGCAATTTTATCATTCAACCATGGGGTCGAGGACTTCTTCACTCCTATCACTGCCAGCCACAGGACAGAAGATGGTTTTCTCATCGAGCTACCACTGCGTGGTCACCCGAAAAAATCCTTAAATGTGGAATGGATATTCCCCCTCGGTAAGAATAATCTGGCACTGATTATCCCTGGCAAAGACGGCAAAACAGGAACATACTCCGGGACAGGCGGATGGGGCTTCTCTGAAAAGGGCACATCCAACGGCGTTGTCTTGGACTCCTGCACGATAACCATCGGGGGGAAACATCAGAAGGTTTCGCACAATCTCCGGTTCGATGACAAGCTTGCGGTTTTATCTATGAATATATCAAAGGAAGCCTTCGATGAAGATAACAATAGGCTCACCTTTTATTTTACCTCTATATCCGATGATACCACCGAAGCTCCCTGTCCTTCCTGTCAGGGTCGCCGACGGGGAGGCACAAAGGACGACCCTATAGGACCTTATTGTTCCAACGACTGTGTCAACTACACTATAAGCTGGACCTGTTCGTATATGTGGTATCGATGCGGCTCTTGCCCTGACCTTTCCAGCGGTGCCGATGCCAGAGTAGTCTTAACGGGCGCGGGAAGTGCTGACACATGGGTCGGTATAGACTACACAGATCCCTGTTATGAGAGTGGCGATTGCTGTGCGGAGGACCAGTGGGGTAGCTGCACCGACTACTGGCACGAACAAAGAGCTTATTATACATACTCATATACCTTTACCAGCTCTGGTAGTTATACAATTACATTTTATCAATGTATTGACCATGATAACTGCGACTATCCATCAAGTTGTAGCGGGTACATCTATCCTGAGGATAGTTATGAAAACGACGATGGCTGCTCGCAATACACATATATCAGTCCTTCTACATATGAGTCGACCCAGTATCACACAATCTGCCCTCACGGAGACTATGATTATTTCAGGTTCCATGCTTATTGTGGGAGGAAATATACATTTTACACCTCTTATTATGATGAGCACACCGATACATACGGTTACCTCGGAGATGATGACTGTAATATTATAACCTCCGACGATGATGGTGGCGATGGTCTCAACTTCAGGATTGAGTGGTGTTGCACCGAAACAGGCTATTACAAGGTATGGGTGAGAGGTTATAGTTCGACCTATACACGGGGGCGGTACTATTTCAAGTATTTTTATGAAACACTTCCCTCCTGTAATCAGGATGCCTATGAGTCGGACGATGACTGTTCGAGTGCGAGGGCTATCTCGCCAGGCTCACAGGACCACACTATCAATATGGATGGAGCGGATGTAGACTGGGTAACATTTACGACAACGGATTATGCTGATTTCTCTGTCTGGACGGACGGTTCATCCGGAGATACGAGGATGTGGCTATACCGTGGAAGCTGTGGTAGTCTGACAGAGGTTGATTATGACGATGACGGTGGAACGGGGCTTTTCTCGAGAATCGATGCTACCTGCGTGGAGCCAGGGACATACTATGTGAAGGTTGACGAATATATGGAGAACGACCCGATATGCTCATACACAATAAATCTATCTGATATAACCTACAGAACACCAGAGACACCAACCCTCTCCGCTCCAGCGGACGGCATAAGACACACAGGGAACTCCGTAACATTCCAGTGGTCGAGCTGCGACAGAGCCGACGGCTATAGGCTTTGGGTCAACGGGTCGAATGTTTATACAGGCAGTTCGACATCGTATACAATGTCAACCTCCGATTGCACCGACTATTCCTGGTATGTAGATGCTTACAACAGCTGTCGGACAAGCACATCATCGACGAGGAGTTTTCGTGAGAACGGTGAGCCGACGGACCCGGCACTCTCCTCGCCCTCAGATGGGGCACTCCTTATGGCAGGAAGCCAGACCGTCTCCTGGAACATATCATCCGATTGCGACGGTGACGGCATAACATACTACTGGTATGTCGACACAGATAACCCACCAACGGCTCCCTATGTCGCAAGCGGCATAACATCCGGGACAAGCTCAAGCTCATTCACAACTACCGAGGGACAGACCTACTATTGGCGTGTCAGAGCCTATGATGGATACGAGTATAGTGATTGGAGTCCGACCTGGGTCTTCTACACGAGCGTGCCTATTACAGTGCAAACGAATATGCCAGGTGGTACCGTTATCGTTGATGGAACAGCTTACCTCTCTCCTCATACAGAGTACTGGAGAGCAGGAACAGCACACACCATCGGGGTGACATCTCCCCAGCTCGAGACAGGCACGGAAAGATACATCTATGACCACTGGTCAGACGGTGGCGGACAAACACATAGCATCCTCGTCCCATCAAGCGCGACAACCTACACCGCTTACTTTGACCATCAGTACAAACACACGGTATCAACCGACCCATCAGGTAGGGATTTCTCTGTCGATGGAACAGCCTATTCAAGCAGTCAGACATTCTGGTGGGATTCTGGCTCATCTCATAATATTGCCACAACATCACCACAGACAGTCGGAGATACAAGGTATGTCTGGACACACTGGAGCGATGGGGGAGCAATATCGCACAATGTCGCACCGACATCGGCTACAGACTATACTGCATACTTCACCACTCAATACCAGATTACCGTCAGCACTGACCCATCAGGTAGGGATTTCTCCGTCGATGGAACAGCCTATTCAAGCAGTCAGACATTCTGGTGGGATTCTGGCTCATCTCATAACATTGCTACAACATCACCACAGACAGTCGGAGATACAAGGTATGTCTGGACACACTGGAGTGATGGGGGAGCAATATCGCACAATGTTTCACCCACATCGGCTACAAGTTATACCGCGTTCTTCGACACGCAGTATTATCTTACCGTCAACTCCGCCCACGGGAGCCCCACGGGAGAAGGATGGTACGATGCCGGAACAGTGGCTTCATTTGGGGTAACTTCACCGGATGTTGTCACACCTGGACAGGAAAGATGGGTATTCGTTAGCTGGACAGGCTCAGGCGCCGGCTCATACTCGGGAACCGACCTATCACACACTGTTACTATGAACAATCCGATAACAGAAACGGCATCCTGGACACACCAGTACTATCTCAGTGTTACCTCACCCTACGATTCACCGACAGGTGAAGGGTGGTATGATGCAGGGACAAATGCATCATCATCTGTGACATCGCCTGTCTCTGGCGGAGCAGGAATACAGTATGCTTGCACAGGATATTCTGGGACCGGCTCTGCGCCCTCTGGCACGGGAACGAGCACCGGAACCTTCCCGATGAACTCTTACTCCACTATCACCTGGAACTGGGTGACACAGTATTATCTCGATGTTGTTTCTGCACACGGTTCGCCCTACGGTGAGGGTTGGTGTGATGCTGGCACCAGTCAGGAATTCGGATTGCTTTCAGATATAGATGTCGTCACACCTGAACAGGAAAGATGGGTATTCGTCAGCTGGACAGGTTCAGGTGCAGGCTCATACTCGGGAACCGACTTATCGCACACCGTTACTATGAACAATCCGATAACAGAAACGGCGTCCTGGACACATCAATATTACCTGAAGGTTACATCAGATTATGATACACCGACAGGCGAAGGATGGTATGACGAGGGAAACCCTGCATCCTCATCCGTAACATCGCCTGTCTCTGGCGGAGCAGGAACGCAGTATGTTTGCACAGGCTGGATCGGCTCAGGGCATGCCCCAAGCTCAGGAACCGGAACGAATACCGGAACCTTCTATATGAACTCTTACTCCACTGTAACTTGGCTATGGAAAACGCAGTATCAGCTGACTATTGTCGGTTCACCCTCCGAACACGGGACACCATCTCCAGACTATGGAATTTACTGGCACGACAACGGAACAGTTATCAACGCTTCCTGCCCCGAGACAGCAGAAGAGAGCGCTGACTCAAGGTACCACTGCGAAGGCTGGACTCGGACCGGTTCATTCCCGGGGAGCGGAACAGAAACTTCAACATCTTTCGCTATCGTCGCACCAACAACCCTCACCTGGAACTGGGCGTTACAATACAGGCTTACCGTCCACGGAAGCCCAGAAGAACACGGAACGCCCGACCCAGATTATGGAGTAAACTGGATAAACTCGGGAACGGAGGTAAACGCAACTGCTCCAGAATGGGCAGATGAGGTAGGCGACACAAGATACTACTGCACTGGCTGGACGAGAACAGGCTCCGAGCCAGGAAGCGGAACGGGGAATTCGACATCGTTTAGCATGACTACAGCAACCGACCTTACCTGGAACTGGCAACTGCAGTATAGATTGACCGTCATAGGTAATCCAGCGGAACACGGAACACCCGACCCAGACTACGGTGATAGCTGGTTCGATGATGGAGCAACAGTCAATGCGACAGCACCAGAGTTCGCGGACGAGTCCGGCGGCGTGAGGTACCGCTGTGTTAGCTGGACAAGAATAGGCTCCGAGCCGGGAAGCGGTAGCGGACACTCAACATCATTCACCATAACTATGGGAACAACACTTATCTGGAACTGGGTAACACAATACAGACTCACCGTCGCATCCGAACACGATACACCTGACCCAGAAGTAGGCGAACACTGGTACGACGAAGCTACACTTATATCCGCTTCGGTTGATTCCATTGCAGATGACGACGGCGCCGGAACAAGGTTCAGATGCACAGGATGGACAGGAACTGGCTCTGTGCCACCATCCGGAACTAACGCATCCACATCGTTTAATATGCTTGCACCATCAACCATCACCTGGAACTGGGTAACACAATACAGACTGACTGTTGCATCCGAACACGATACACCGGACCCAGAAGTAGGCGAACACTGGTACGATGAAGCTACATTTATATCCGCTTCGGTTGATTCCATTGCAGATGACGACGGCGCTGGAACAAGATTCAGATGCACAGGATGGACAGGAACTGGCTCTGTGCCACCATCCGGAACTAACGCATCCACCGAGTTTAACATAACCGAACCGTCGACTATCACCTGGAACTGGGTAACACAATACAGACTGACTGTTGCATCCGAACACGATACACCGGACCCAGAAGTAGGCGAACACTGGTACGATGAAGCTACATTTATATCCGCTTCGGTT
>JAGGUN010000011.1 GCA_021158465.1 bacterium | reverse complement strand
TGCGGCATAATGCGGCTGTTCCCTGCGATTATATCGATGAGCTCGTCGGTTATCTCATCAGGGTCGATGGATGATAGCCTTATCCTTGGGATTTCGGTCTTCTCCAGGAGCTGCTCGAGGAGGCGGACAAGGTTGTACCCGTTGAAGCTGTATCCGGCGACCCTGACACCTGTCAAAACGACCTCTTTGAACCCCGAGTTGGTGAGCCTCCTGGTCTGCTCAATAATCTCGCTTGACGGTCGTGAGCGCTCAGCTCCCCTCGTGAACGGAACTATGCAATACGAGCAGAACCTCTCACAGCCGTCCTGAATCTTGACAAAGCTTCTCGTATGCCCGAAGAAACCCGATGTGTCAAACCACTCTTTTGTCTTTATTCCGAGTGAGGCAAGGAAGATGTTCGTATCGGGAAACAGCTCGTCGGCGCCAAAAGATTCTCCTATTCTCGACGAACAACCAAGGAGCACAATCCTTGCCTGTGGAAACATCCGTCTGGCTCTCCGGATAAACCGCCTGACCTTGGCATCAGCGCGCGAGGTCACCGTGCAGCCGTAGACAACAACGATATCCGGGGAGGTCTCTGTATATTCGAGATGTGTCTCGAGCCTCTCCCTGACATACTCCGCTTCATATTGGTTGAGCTTGCAGCCGAACGCCTTTATGTAAAAACCTTTCATAATCCTTTTGACAAATTATTTGCTTTATTTTGAATTATAATCTATATTTTTTCGTATGTCAACAGGGAAAGCGTATTTTATCTCCGATGCTCATCTTGGGGTCTTCGGGAGGGAGGCGACATATCGCCAGGAGAGGGCGCTTGTTCGGTTCCTCAAGATGGTTGAGGATGATTGCGAGTATCTGTTTCTCGTCGGTGATATGTTCGATTTCTGGTTCGAGTATCATTTTTCCGTGCCGAGGCTCGGGCTGCGGTTGATCGGTCGTCTCGCTGATATGGCTGAGCGGGGTGTGAAGATATACTTCCTCGGGGGCAACCATGATTTCTGGCTGGGTAGAACAGTTTCGGATTATGGTGTGAGCGTTGTGGATGGCAACCTCGATATTACCATATTCGGCAAGAGGTTCTTCATCTCCCATGGCGACGGTATCGCAAAGAGCGATTGGAGATACAGATGTCTGCTCAAGCCGTTTTTGAGGAATCCGCTGAACAATTTTCTGTTCGGTCTCCTTCATCCGGATATCGGATTTGTCTTGGCGAAGCTCGTTTCTCATACGAGCAGGGATGCAACCGAGAAGAGAAAGGTTGAATTTGAGGAAGAATACATCGATTTCGCAAGAAAGAAGCTTTCCAGCGGGTTTGACTATGTTGTTGTGGGACACATCCATTTCCAGCGGATAGAGAAGTTAGATGCTGGTGGCTATGCCCAGATAGGCAACTGGATATGGGAGAGAAACTATCTCGTGTTCGATGGCAAGACCCTATCGGGCAAAAGTTTTGATGAATAATCTGCCAGAAGATATTATATCTCTTTTCAGGCGGGCTCGCTCGCTTCCGAGGAATAGGCGGCTCGGGTTCTTTGCGAGCGGTTTCGTCGGCTATCCATATCATCTTTTCCCGCTCGGGGAAGGCATAGAGAAGCCCAGATTCGATTTCTCACGGTTCGACTGCCTGACATTTGTCGAGGAGATGCTTGCACTCACACTCTCCGATTCTGTCGATGAGGTTCTGCCAACACTCGATAGGATAAGATATAAGAACGGAGTCGTCTCTTTCCTGACAAGGAACCATTTCCCATCTATCGACTGGATACCGAACAACTCGCATCTCTTCCGAGATATAACGGAGAATTTCGAGCATACCTTCATCGAGAAGTGGATTGACAGGAAAACCTTCTTTGAGGAGCATGGGTATCGGTATGATGGTGGTAACCCTGTTTTTGCTCGGGTATCTGTTGTGCCTCCCGGTAGTATTCCTCGAAGGCTTCCTGCGCCGCTTGTGGTCTTCTTTGCAAAGGATAACCCAAAGACCATCTTTACACACGCGGGACTTGTGATAGAGGAGAAAGGAGAACTTTTGCTTTACAATGCATCGAGCGAGAAACGGGCAGTCGTTCGAGAGAGGGTCTCCGATTACATCGGATGTAAGAGGGATATTCTGGGTGTTAAACTGCTCTTTCTTTCAAGCTGTTGCGAAGATTCTGGTTGACAATGCAAGGATTTTTATTATTTTGCTTTTTTATTTACTGAGAGGAGGAATTTTGTTTTTCAGGGAGGTTATGATGGAAGGGGGGTTCCCTAAGTGTCTCAAGTGTGAGAAGGGAGTGCTCTTACCACTTTCCGATTATGGCAGGGATGGTGCACCGATTCGTTACAAGGCGTGGGTCTGCTCGAACCCTGATTGTGGGTTTTCCATCCGCATCGATAATGGGGAGGTAAGCTTCGGTAAGGTGCTACCGTATTCGAGCAAGCATTAGGGAAGATACTTGCTAACGCTTTCTTGTCGGTATCACGCAGATAAATTCCAATATCTCATTCCCTGTATTTATAAACTGGTGCTCGATATTTGGAGGGATAAAGGCAGCATCTCGCTGTTTTATCGGTTCCTCTTTCCCCGCGATCTTTACGGTCCCTTCTCCGCGCAGGATGTAGACCTCGTGTTCCCAGTCGTGTTTGTGATACGGGGTGAATCCACCGGGAATGATCCGGAATACCCTCATAATGAAGTTGCGTGCTCCCTCTTCTTCTCCAATGAGGACAGCCTTCTCGGTGTCCTCTGCTCCCTCTTCTCTGACGGGCAGGAATTTGTAGTCTTTTATTATCACTATTGCTCCTCCTTGTCGATAGAGATATAGTGGAATCTCGGTGTCGTTCCAAGGGAATTTTCTGTTGACTTTTAAGATATGAATGTTATATTGAATATCAAGTGAAATAAGTAAGGAGGAAGAAATGAGAAGTATTATATTGGCTGTGGTGGTTTTGTTTGTTTTAGCGGGTTTTCTGTGGGCTTACAATGAGTATCCCCATGTTATGGACAACGGTGGTGGTATTGTGTCGGATGGTTCGTATAATAATCTCGCCTCCATCGGGCAGGCGGTTATAGATGAGGCTGGTGGTGCCCTTTACAGGAATCAGGCAGGATATATAACGGCTGTTGCAGGTCTCATGGTCGGAATTGAAGAGGACAAAGATGCCTCGATTCCGAAGAGTTTCTCGCTCTCGCAGAACTACCCAAATCCGTTCAATCCGAGGACTGTTATCAGGTTTGACCTGCCGAAGGAGTCGGAGGTTCGTTTTACTATTTACAATGTTGTGGGTGAGAAGGTGTATGAGCTTAATGAGAAAAAGCCTGCTGGTTCATATATTGTGAACTTCGATTCTGGTGAACTTCCGAGTGGAGTTTACTTCTACACGCTTCAAGCTGGAGAGTTTCATAGCACCAGGAAGATGCTGCTACTCAAGTAGTTTCTTTTGGGCGGTATCGTTTGGCGACCTCTTTCTTGGTAAGTACTCGGTATGCTCCTTCAGCCAGGGCTTTCATCTCTTCTTCCCCGGGATAAACGAGAACGGGAGCAAGGAATTTGACCCGTCTTGTTACCTTCTGGGTGAAGAATTCATTGTAGGCGATCCCTCCTGTCAGGATGATGGCGTCTATCTCTCCTTCAAGCACGGTAGATAATGCGCCTATCTCCTTTGCCACCTGGTATGCCATCCCTTCAAGGATGAGTGAGGCATACTCGTCTCCCGATTTCACCCTCTTTACTACCTCTCGAATGTCGCGGGTTCCGAGGTATGCACTCACTCCTCCGTTTCCGCGGAGCATACGCATAACCTCTTTGAGTGTGTACTTCCCAGAAAAGCATAGTTTTACCAGGTCTCCTGCTGGTAGTCCACCGGAGCGTTCTGGCGCATAAGGTCCGTCTCCGTTCAGAGCGTTGTTAACATCGACGACCCTTCCCTTTTTGTGCGCTCCAACGGATATTCCTCCGCCCAGATGTGCCACTATCAGATTTGTCTCTTCGTATTTCTTACCAAGTTTTGCCGCTGCCTTTCTGGCAACCGCCTTGTGGTTAAGTGCGTGGAATATACTCCTTCGGGTGAACTTCGGGTTGCCGGATAGCTTGGCTACCTTGTCCATCTCGTCCACTATCACCGGGTCAACGATGAATGCTCTTGCCTTCGCTTTTTCGGCAATTTCTCTTGCCAGTATCCCGCCGAGGTTCGAGGCGTGTTGCCCCTGAACGCCTTTCTTGAGATGAGCAATCATAACATCGTCGACCTCGTAAGTTCCGCTCTCAAGCGGATAGAGCAGACCACCTCTTCCGACAACGGCATCGAGGGTATCCAGTGGGATATCCTTTTCCTTCAGGAAATTGAGTATAATCTTTTCACGGAACTGGTATTGTGAGGTTATATCCTGGAACGGAGCCAGTTCCTCTTCTGTATGGCGTAGCACCTGTGTAAAGAGCTCTTTTGTTTCCTCGAAGAGTGAGACCTTTGTTGAGGTTGACCCCGGGTTGACAACGAGGATTCTGAACATTTTCCCTCCTAATACAGTTTTTCTTTTTCCTCACCGTTCCACACCCTCATACCACCTTCTGCCAGTGCTGCCATCTCGGACTCTCCTGGATATACGACAACAGCTGAGATGAACTCGACATATCTTTTTATCGCCTCGGTTAACTCACTGGATTGGGCAAGACCGCCTGTCAGTATGATTGCGTCCACATTTCCCCTGAAGATGGTTGAGAGTGCGCCTATCTCCTTTGCAACACTGTATGTCAGAGCATCAATGAAGAGTTCTGCCTGCTTATCTTTTTTCTTCTTCCTTGCGAGCAGTTCCCGAACATTGTCTGTTCCTGTGAGTGCTACTCCTCCCCCCTTGCCAAACCAGAATTTGACCAACTGCTTTTCTGTCAGGTTCGATTTGCGGATAAACCGTGCGAGCTCTGGTCCTGGCACCTTGCCTGCTGCTGTTGGAGCGATTGGACCATCCTGGCGCGCATCGGAGACATCGACTATCCTGCCGTTCTTGACGGCATTGACCGTTATGCCGCCACCCAGATGTGCGACGATTATGTTCAAGTCGAGCCAGTTCATCCCTGCCTCGCGGGCATACCTCCTTGCGCAGGCTTTTACATTGAGCGCGTGGGTCAGTGAGCGCCTTTTGATTCCTGGTATCCCTGTTAGTTTTGCGACTGGACTCATCTCATCGGTTGAAATGGGATCAACTATATAGGCGGGGGCACCGATTTGAGTTGCTATTTCATAGGCTATAACAGCCCCAAGGTTCGCTGGATGCTGTTCCTGAGTCTTTCCAGACTCGATATCCTTAACCATCTTCTCCGAGACCCGATACACACCGCCCTCAAGAGGCTTGAGTGCTCCACCCCTTCCAACCACGATATTTATGTCGGATAGCCTTATTCCCAGCTTATCGGTGACCGTTTCCACAAGCTTCCGACGATAATCTTTCTGCTCGATTATCCGATCAAACCGTGCGAGCTCCTCCTTCGGGTGCTCGATATTCTCCGATACAACCTCCTTGTCCCCTTTGAATATAGCGACCTTTGTGGATGTCGAACCTGGGTTTACAACGAGTATAAGCGGGTCTCTTCTATTCATACCGTTTCTCTCCTTCCTCGCCTTTTAGTACTCTGATTGTACTTGTGGCAAGGGCGTACATCTCGTGCTCGCCGGGGAAGACCTCCACGGGGGCGATAAAATTTACCCTCGATATAATGTTCTTCAGCAGGAACGGGAAGTGTGCTCCACCGCCGGTTATGATGATACGGTAGATATTCCCCTTGAGTACCGTTGCCATTGCACCTATCTCTTTTGCTATCTGGTAAGCCATAGCCTCGATGTAGAATGCCGCCTCTTTATCTCCCTCATCGATCCGTTTGCGCAGTTCCTTCATATTGTTTGTACCGAGGTATGAGACAAGCCCTCCGTTCCCGACGAGCTTCTTCTTCATCTGCTTGTGTGTGTATTTCCCGGAGTAGCATAGGTCAACAAGCAGTCCTGTTGGGAGTCCACCGGTTCTTTCTGGTGAGAACGGTCCTTCCTGGATGGCGTTGTTGGCGTCTATAATCCTGCCGCGCTCGAGCGGACATACAGATATCCCTCCACCTATGTGTGCAACGATGAGGTTTACATCTTGAAGCGATTTGTTGTGCTTTGCAAGCACCTCTCTCGCTACCGCTTTAATATTCAGTGTGTGCTGGAGGGCGATTCGCGGTATCTCAGCGAGTCCAGAGACCCGTGCGAGGTCACAGAACTCGTCGACTGAGACTGGGTCGGCTATGAATGCTGGCACACCTATCTCTTCTGCGATGTCGTGTGCAAGCATTGCCCCGATGTTTGATATGTGTTGTCCCTGCATCCTCCCTTCTCTTATGTCCGCGAGCATCGCCTCGTTCACTCGATACACACCGCTCTCAAGAGGCTTGAATAGTCCCCCCCTGCCGACAACAGCAGAAACCCTTTTCGTATCGAATCTCTTCTCCTTCAGAAAACCCTTAATCGCGGAGGCGCGATACTCGTGCTGGTCAACTATACTGTCAAACTTCTCCAGTTCCTCTGCTGGATGCTCTATCTTTCCTGATATTATCTCTCTGTCGTTTTCGTATATCGCCACCTTTGTTGAGGTCGAGCCTGGGTTGATAACCAGAATGTAGTAGACCATATTGCACCTCCTTACTGTTGGGTTCTCTCGATGGATGCTCCGAGTGATGAGAGCTTTTCCTCGAGCCTTTCGTATCCCCTGTCGATGTGGTAGACTCTGAGTATTTCTGTTTTCCCATCGGCAACAAGTCCGGCGAGGGTAAGTGCTGCTCCTGCCCTTATATCGGATGCCATTACCTCTGCCCCACGGAGTTTTTCCGTTCCGGTGACTGTCGCAGTATCGCCTGCCACAGCGATCATCCCTCCAAGTCTTATAAGCTCCATCACATGATTGAAACGGTTCTCAAACACCGTTTCCCTGATGTAGCTTGTGCCGTCGCAGATGGTTGCTGCCACCATAGCCATAGGCTGAAGGTCGGTCGGGAACCCAGGATAAGGAAATGTGGTGAGGTTAACACTCTTCGGTTTTCCTCGCATTCTCAGGCGGATGGTAGATGATGTTGTTTTTATCTCTGCTCCCATCTCCCTCATCTTGAGGAGTGGGAACTCGAGATGCTGTGGATCGACCCCCGACACCTCGATATCACCGCCCGTTATGAGGGCACCGTAGAGATATGTCCCAGCCTCTAACCTATCGCCTATCGGAGTGAACTCCGTTGGAGAGAGGGACGGCACTCCCTCTATCATAATATAGGGTGTTCCTGCACCATATATTTTTGCCCCCATCGAATTCAGGAAATCTGCAAAACTTTTCACCTCTGGGTCACAGGCAGCGTTTATTATACGGGTTGTCCCCTCAGCATTTGCCGCCGCCATCATAATGTTCTCTGTTCCCGTGTGGCTTGGTCTGTCAAAATATATGGTCTTCCCTTTCAGTTTGTCGGCTTGAGCGAGGATGTATCCTTTCTCCTCGGTTATTTTTGCACCCAGTCTCTTAAACCCTTCTATGTGCAGGTTCACCGGTCTTGCCCCGATTGAACATCCGCCTGGTAGAGCTACCATGGCATGCCCGAATCTGGCGAGGAGAGCCCCTGTCACAAGGAAACTCGCTCTCATCTTCCTGACAATATCGTATGGAGCCTCTGGATTGGATAGGTTCTCGGCGTTTATTATGAGTGTGCGCTCTTCTGTGTTGAACCTGCTTTTTGCCCCGAGAAGCTCGATCAGGCTGAGAAAGTTGCGGATATCACTTATGTCTGGCACATTATGGATGATGCATTCCCCTTTTTCCAAAAGTAGTGCCCCTGCTATCATCGGGAGTATGGCGTTCTTTGCACCTCTAACAGAGATCGAACCGTTAAGTTCTATTCCTCCCCTTACCACAAACTTGTCCATTATATCTCTCCTGTTTCTATGAGCCTTACAAGTATCCTCGCTGCTTCCCTGAGTGCCTGCCCCCTGTGTGATATGGAGTTCTTCTCTTTGGGAGTCAGTTCTGCCAGGGTTTTCCCTGTATCTGGCAGGTAGAATATCGGGTCGTAGCCGAAGCCGCCCTTTCCGCTTGGCGAGCGGGCGACTGTTCCCTCAAGCACCCCATGGGCGAACCAGATATTATCTTCGTCTTTGACTATTGCCACCTCGCATATGAATCTGGCGGTTCTCTCCTCGTCCGGGACGGATTCAAGCGTCTCGAGGATCTCTTTCATCTTCTCAGCGTATGATGTTTTCTCTCCCAGAAACCTCGATGACAGCACCCCTGGGGCGCCGTCGAGAGCATCTATCACAAGCCCTGAGTCGTCAGCGAGCGTGAGCATACCCGACGCCCTGTGATAAGCAAGAGCCTTCTTAAGGGCGTTCTCGCGGAAGCTTCGCCCGTCCTCCACAACCTCGACCCTCAATCCAAGCTCCAACGGAGAGGTAACATCGAATCCATAAGGAGAAAGGATGGAAACTATCTCACTCAGTTTACCAGGGTTCTGGGTTGCAGCAAGCAATCTCTTCATAATTTAACAAAATATCAGATTTGACCGTTTGACGCAAGCGAATTATCTTCTTCTTGCCAGGAGGTTGTACACAATAATTCCTGTTGAAACCGCCACATTGAGCGACTCATTTCTGGTCGGTATTCTGACGACCGCTTCGCAGAGATCGAGCAACTTCTGCTTCACCCCTTTTCCCTCGTTCCCAACTATGAGGATGTTCTTGTCCGAGAGCTCCGTCTCCTCTGGCAAAAGCTTTCCACCTGCATCCGAGCCGATGAGCTTGAACCCTTCTCTCTTGAACAGCTCGAGTAGCTCCTTGCTGTTCCTATCCTTTGCATCGAACAGGCTTACTCGGAATATGGAGCCCATTGAGCTGTGATATGTTTTGGGATTGAACACCCCTGCACATCCAGATGACAGGATAACACAATCGATCCCCAGCCCGTCTGCAATCCTTATGATTGTCCCGACATTGCCGGGGTCCTGAACCTCATCGAGGAAAAGATAAAACGAGAACCTCTTTCTCGGTCTCAGAAGTTTGCCCAGAAGATTAGGGTTATCAGGCGGGATGAGGACAGTAGCAGCTAACCCCTGCGGTGTCTCAAGGAGCGAAATGCTCCTCAATACCCTGGCAGACAACCTTTCAGTCTCGACACCCTTCTCCTTTGCCCTTTTTATGATATCAGGGTATCTCCTTTCCGCTCCCTCCGTGAAGTACACCTTCTCCACTGTCCTCCCGGAATCAAGAGCATCCTTGATAAACCTTGCTCCCTCGATGAGTAGCTTGCCGTATTTTACGATGTATTTTTTCTGTCTAAGCTTGCGAAGGGTTGATAGCTCCTTTTCAGATGGCATAATCTCATTTGAAATGTCTGACGATATTAGCGAACTGTTTTGGCACCGAAATCCAGACGGTTATGGTTTTGTTCTTGCCTGGGATTACCTTGTGCACTGTTGCCTCGCAGACGATTTTCCCCTCCCTGTCCAGTCCTTTGACCTTGTCGCCTTTTTGGGGTATCGGCAGGAGCTCGTATGGAATGGCGATGAGTGCTGTATCCTCCGATGCTGCTTCATTGACGACGAATATTGCGAGTCCTGGGCATAGCGGAACGCAGATGCCACAGCCGGTGCATCTGTCGTAGTCGACTTTTGGTAGGTCGTTGATATTTTCAAATGGGAGGATTGCTCCGAACGGGCAGGCAGCGTGGCAGGGGTCGCAGGGGATATTCTCGAAACACTCTATAACGACATATCCACCCTTTGCTCTGCGCTCTCTACTGGGGAGGATTTTCTCCACCTCATCCATCGAGGCAACACCGGTCTTTTTCCATTGTTTCATCATCTCTTCCTTTTGATGAGCATCTTGTATTCACAAAGTTACCAAAGGCGATTTCCCGAAGGGCAAGCGGAATGTGGAGCGAATGCTTTGTCATACATCGTTTCGGGTATATTCATTTGTTACACCATAAGCTCCTCCATCTTCTCGAACTTGATTTCTATTTGATTAAATAAGGTTTGTCCTTCTTGGTGAAGTCTCTTCAGTATCATTTGGCAATATTCTGGGTCAATTTCAACGCCGATGCTATTCCTATTGGCCTTCATCGCAGCAAGCATTGTTGTTCCCGTACCACAAAAAGGGTCGAGAACAGTATCTCCGTGGAAAGAAAACATCCTAAGGAGTCTATAGGCTAGTTCAAGAGGAAATGGAGCAGGATGAGTTTTCGTTGAGGTTCCGGGAATGTTCCAAATTTGTTGAAACCATACCTCGTAATCTTTTTTGTCGATCATGCTTAGTCGACGTTGTTCCATAGTTGGTTTGCGGTAACCTCCTGGCTTGCGTTGCATAAGGATAAACTCGATATCGTTTTTAATAATAGCATTGGGCTCGTAGGGTTTGCCGAAAAACCTAACGCCATTATTAACTTCGTATGTCGCTTTGGCAATCTTATACCAAATGATTGGGTTTAAATTATCAAACCCTATTTTTCTACAGGATACAGCTATATCCGCGTGAAGAGGGACTACAACATGCCTACCGAATTTTTTTCTTGAGAGACACACATCACCAACCACGCAAACTAATCTTCCTCCAGGGACCAAGATACGATAGCAATGTTGCCAAACTTTTGAGAGTTCTGTTATAAACTCCTCGTAGTCCTCAATATGTCCCAATTGACCAGGACACTCACGGTATTTCTTGAGTGTCCAATAGGGGGGGGAGGTAATAACTAGATGAATACTCTCATCTGGGATAAAAGAAAGATTCCGAGCATCTCCCTGAATTAGGCGATGTAGGGTTTTTTGTTTGGTCATTTGGAGGATACCTCCAGAGTTGAGAGAAGTATTCTAACAGCGGTTTCAATGGACTCTTTTGCCTCGGATGCAAAGACAACACCATCTATATTTTCTGAACGAAGGCGATTCTGGATATTTGTATGTTCTTCAATGAAAGGATAATAAATAACAACTCCAAATTTGCAACTCGGGAAAGTTGACTTTAGTTTATCAGCTTTATTGACAATTTCGTCGCAACGCTTATGAATGTCCCTTCTGGCTTCAATTCTCTTTATATCTATTCCAAACTTGATATCACCTACCTCTGGGCTGGCAGCGTCCAACTCGAATTGCTCACCCTCGGCTAGGAACATTCGTTTGTGAAACTGCAATTTGCCAAACCGATTGAGAGCCTCAAGAATCTTTTTCTCCCAATGCCCTTTCCTTTTTCGAATTTCCTTGTCGAAGAAAGCAACTCTGTCAATCCGGCTAAGCGCTGGGATTTCCAGATAAGATGGTAGAAATGGTTTGATGTATCCGGCAATTACTTTAGCTTTGTCTCCGTTCAATCGAGGGCTGTAAGTATCTAAATTCTTAATAGATAGATCCCGTTCAATTGCTCTTGCTGCAATGTTACAAGCAGCTAAAAGTGGTTTAAGGATAAGAGGATGATTGACAATAGCTCTTGCAAGGTCAAGAGCAGTCATACTTGAAAAGACAATAACTTCCACTTCTCGCCTCTCGATAAAGTTAGAAAATGCCTCACGAAGAGCATCTTCTATGGTCTCTTGCCGCGAGTCTGCATCCTCTTTTACCCACCCCATATAATCTGCGTGGCTTCCATATTTATCCGGCATTTTATATCCTCCAACTATTTCGTATCAATCTTGTCAGCTGAACTGTTCCATAGCTCGGTTATGTTTTCAAGGACAACCGACACAGGGATATCCATACAGGCTCTATCTCCTCTCTTGCATTTTCCTTCGCCGTGAAGGCTGCAGGGAGAGCAATCGAGGTCTCGGGTAATTATTCTGTTTTCGCCTCTGCCGATGGGTGCAAACCCCAGGACAGGATGCGTAGGACCGAAGATCGTTATGGTGTCGAGCCCCAGAGCGGCGGCGAGATGCCCTGGTCCTGAATCGTTGGCAACAGCTATGTCAAAGAGCGAGATAACAACAGCCAACTCATTTAGCCGCAGTTGATTAAAGGTTACTACCCCATCAGAGCTTTCAATAGGATGCTGACAGTTAAATATACCCACAAACAGCCCCCTGTCAACAAGTTTGCGGCAGAGGGATAGAAAGTTGCTTTCCCCCCAATCCTTGAGTTGCCATTTCGCCCCAAGGAGGAGAGCAACCTTTGGGATCTTCTCAGGGATGTTGTACCTACTTTTTGCCTTGTTTTTCTTTTCCTCCGGGATGTCGAGTGTAGGTATTCTGACATTGTTTTCCTCTGGGAAACCGAGTGCTGAGAGTGCCTTGAGATACCGTATTACTGTGTGTTCCAGATGTATGGATTTGCCTCCCTCTCGGATGAGTTTTACCCTCTTTCTATGCTCCTTTGGGTAACGGAGGGTTCTCCTCGAAAGCAGGCTCGATATGAGCCTCGAGCGGACACTCCCGTGCAGGTCCACAATGAGGTCGAATCTCTCCTTTGCGAGTGTTCTTGCACACCGAAAGAACTCATTCCCTTTGAACGGGATCACCCTCTCTATCCTCGGAAAGAGCGAAACAAGAGGGATATATTCCTTTTTCGTCAGGAAGGTTATTTCTGATTCCGGCAGGTTTTTCTTAATGGTATCCAGGACAGGCAGGGTGAGGACAATGTCTCCGAGTGATGAAAATCTGATGACAAGAATATTGGTCAACTTCAGTATCTGATGGTCTCCTCGACCCTTGCAAGTTCGCTTTCTGTCAGGTGTGAAACATATGTTCTCCAGGACTGGATAAGTCTCTCCCAGAGGGTGTTCCATTCCTTTTCTGTCATGTTTTCGGCGTGGAGTGTGGACATAATAGATGCCACAACGGTCTGGATGTCCTCCTTCCGTCTTGACTCATCGCCTACCCATGCAAGCAATGATTTCAGTGCCTTGAAAAGCTGTCTTTCCTCCTCTTCCGAGCATCCTTTCTCGGAGGTTATACGGTATATCTCCTCAAGAGCCCACTCCCTTCTTGCCCAGTTCCGTAGGCATTCTATATCGGCTGAGAGCCTTGGGAAGAGCTGGCAGATAACTGTCGAGAGGCGCTCGAACTCCAGAGAAGAGAGTTGGGTCATTCCGGTGAGAGGATGATGATTAGGCACCGCTTCAGCAAGGTTTAGTTTCCCGTTTGTATTGACTCTCACGAGTAGCTGAGCAGTCCACCCGTCCAATGTGGGGAAACCAGCTGTAAAGAAGACTCCTGATTTGAGTAGGTTCTCATTCCTATCCACTATGAAAAAGATATCATGGAGTTTAACCTTGTTCTTTAACAGTTTGACCTCCCGCTCATCGAGTGTTGGGATAATCCTGATGAAGGATTTGTCATCTGGGTCTGGGAGGGTTATCCTGTCCGGTACAAGCCAACTCTGTTGCTGAGGGGAACGCATTATAGCTCCTTTAATTTTCTTCTGGCGGCTGCCGCCTCTTCGGACCCTGGGAATTTTTCAATGAGTTCGTTTAGGAGTGATTTTGCCGTTTTTTTATCGCCTTGGGCAAGGTATGAGAGAGCCATCTTGTACATAGCAGTTGGGAACTGCTGTTTGACCAAGGAATACTCTTTTATTGCCAGGTCATACTTCTTCTGGGCGAAGTAGCATTCTCCGAGATTGAGATGGACCCTGTCTTTCTTCGGTCCGGAAGGAAACTTCTCCAGATACTCTTTGTAGCCCTCGATAGCTGAGCTGATTCTGCCCTTTGCCTGCTCCAGCAGCGCTGAGTCAAACAGTCTATTGGAAGCAGCGGTATCAGAAGTGTCGGGAATAGTAGGTAAAGCAGTTGTCTGGACTCGCTCGATGCGCCTCGTTATCTCCGAGAAGCGAACTCCCTGCTCTCTCAGCGCATTTTCGAGGATGTCGAGCCTGTCCTCTAATACCCTTGAGTTCTGGTATGACTCTGTTCTGAGTGCCGAGACTTCTTGTGAAACGGCGGAGAGGGTGCTGTCGATGTTGTCGAGCTTCTCCTCCAGCCTGGCATTGCTTGCTCTGATCTCTTCTACCTCAACCTGGAACTGCCTTATCTCCTTTCGAGTTGCGCACCCGCTCAAAAGCAGCATCACCAAAAGCGTGAGTAATATCGTTCTCATCTTCTTTCCCTGACCGTGAACTCAACCCTCCTATTCTTTGCCCAGGCTTCTTCTGTATGACCTGGGTCGATAGGGTTATCCTCGCCATAGGAGACCACCTTGATCCTCTCTGGCTCGACCCCGTGCTTCAATAGAAAATCTCTCACTGTTTCCGCTCTTTTCTGACCGAGTGCGAGGTTATACTGCTCGGTTCCTCGCTCGTCACAGTAGCCTTCGAGGGTTACATACATATCGGGAAATGCAAGCAGTATCTCGGTATTTGCTTCGACTGTTCGTCTTGCCTCGGGTGTAAGGGAACAGCTGTTGAACTCGAAGAAAACCGTCTCGAGTTTTACCTTCTCGGCTGGTTGTGTCTCACTTTTCTTCGTCTCGAGCTCGGCGGGTCGGGATGCCTGCGAATACACTGCCTCTTCGCACACCCCATAGTTGCAGACCTTCCTCGGTGCGCAAGCAGAAAGGATAAGGATTATGATAAGCAGAAAATACAGGCTCTTCATCTTGCTACTTCTTTACCTTGAGTTCGGCTCTTCTGTTTTTTGCCCAGGCTTCTTCGTTGTGTCTCGGGTCAGCTGGTCGCTCTTCGCCGTACGAAATAAGGTCAATGCGTGTCGGATCTATTCCATAGCTTACGAGAAAGTCTTTGACCGATTGGGCTCTTTTCTGACCGAGTGCGAGGTTATACTGCTCGGTTCCGCGTTCGTCGCAGTGTCCCTCGACTATGATATTCACATCCTGGTGGGCGATGAGCTGCTCTGCAGCAGCAGCAAGGGCTACCCTCGAACTGTCGGTTATATCGTACTTGTCAAAGTGGAAGTAGACCGTCGGGAGTACAAGCTCAGGCTCAGGTTCTGGCTCTGGCTCGGGCTCTACCACCGGTTCCTCGACCTGGGGTGTTACCTCTACTATCTCCGGTGGCGGAGCAGTTTTCTTCCTGCATCCAGCAGACGGAAGTAGTATCACCAGAAACAAGATGAGCAGATGCGCTTTCTTTAACATACCGTTCACCTCCTATCGTTTAGTATTCGAATCTCGGTGACCAGGCAGGATCATAGTTCCACCCGGTCGAGGTTATCCTCCTTATGTTTGCACCGTCCGCATCCATTGTATATATCTTGTACTCACCCAACCTATCTGAGGCGAATGCTATGTGGTATCCATCCGGTGAGAACGACGGACATTCGTTGTTGCCGAGTGATGTCAGATAAACGGGAATCCCTCCTGAGACATCTATCACCGCTATCTGGAAAAGCCCCTCAAGCCTCGAGCAGTAAGCGATCTTATCTCCTTTGGGTGACCAGCAGGCAAGGTCGTTGTATTCCCCTTCATAGGTGAGCCTGCGAACATTTATCCCCGTTATGTCCATTATGTATATCTGCGGCTTGCCTGAGCGGTCGGAGGTGAAAGCTATCCTGCTGCCATCAGGAGAAAATGTAGGGTTTGTGTCGATTGCGTTCTCATATGTCAGCCGCTCTGAGCGCCTCGTCCGAGCATCCATTATATATATCTCCGAATTCCCGTCCTTAGAAACGGTGTAGGCTATATTCCTGCCGTCGGGAGACCAGGAAGCGCTGGCGTTCAACCCAGCAAAGTCTGATAGAACCGTTATCTTTCGCCTTCTCAGGTCGAGAATATACAGATCAGGGTTCCCACTTGCATACGATGTAAAGCTTATAGCATCCCCAGTAGGCGACCAAGCTGGGGAGAGGGTTATCGAATTTGTCTTTGTCAGTTGACAAAGCGAGCGCCCGTCGTAGTCGATGACAAAAAGCTCCTTCTTCCCCGTTCTCTTGGAGACGAACGCTATCTTCGTTGAGGCTATTCCATCCTCTCCTGTTAGCTCCTTAACAATGTCGTCTGAGATGTTGTGAGCCAGCCGGTGAATACCTTCCCGCTTTCTCTTGTAGCTCCTCTTCATGATCCGCTTCCCGTAAGTGGTGCTGAAAAGCTGAACCTTCGCCTCTATCCTGTCGTCTTTGCTCTCGAACACAGGAACAACTATAGCATGGACCCCCGCAGTTGCCCAGCTTATGAAGTTTATATCCTCCTCATCCAGTATTCCCTGCGCCTGTGGGAACGCTGCCGTGTCCACGACAGTGAAGAACGGCGAAAACTCCAGATCGTCTCTTACCGTTTGGGTCAGAATCTCAGATATCCGCCTATCATCAGGGTTCCACACCAGATTCTTCGGGAAAAAATCCAAGACAGCAATCCGTATCCTCTCCGTTCCGCTGTCGGTTATCTTGACATAGACATCCGTTTGCCCATATAACAATATAAATATAAACAAAACCCCAGCAGTTGGCAAGATAAAACTACGGTATATGTTCGAATTCAAAGTGCACTCCGAGATGGTCGCCTGTGTAATCCTCCGGTAACTCTGGAAACGGAACAGAGCATCTTATCGCCTCTTTGGCGGATTCATCAAATATACTGCTCCCAGATGATTTCTCTACCTTTAACCCCTTTATCCGCCCGTCCCTCAAGATGATAAAGTATATAGTCGTTCTAAGTGTTATACCTCCTCTTGCTGGGTTCTTCCAGTTTGACGAAACCTTGTTCACCAATAAATTTATATAAAAAAAATCAGAAAAGTTCTCGTCGTCAAGCCTTATCTTCGACTTTTCTCCTCTTTTCCCCTCTTTTTTTACCTTCTCCTGTTTCTTCTTCGGTTTCGCTTTCGGTTTGACCTTCCTGGTCGTATGGATGGGCAGTGTCTTCTCGAGCGGTTTTGGCTTCTCTTTGGCTGCGATATCTGTTTTCTCTTCCTCGGCGAACTCTGGCAGGATTTTCACCCGATAAACCTTCTCCGGTGGTTTTGCTCTTCTCGCTGTGAGCCCAGAGATAGCAGCGATGAGAAGAAAAACGGCAATATGCCCTCCAAGAGATATGAAGAATTCATTTCTCATCTTCTCTCTTCTGGAAGGGCGACCAGACCAAGCTCATCGAGCCCTGCTTCCCTTATGTATCCTATCACCTTGATGACCGTCCCGTACGGAACGGACTTGTCTGCCTTGAGCGCGACACGGGAGAGCTTCCCAGCATCGTGCATAGACTTGACAACCCTCGGAAACTCCTCCAGCGTCACCTTCTTGTAGCCTATATATATTGTTCCGTCCCTTTTGACGGTTATCATCTCGCCGGAGTATTCCTTGCTCCTTGCGGCAGTTGTCTTGGGGAGTGAAACATCAAGCCCCGAATCCACCGTGACAGATGAGGTTATCATAAATATCGCAAGTAGCATAATCGTCACATCTACGAGAGATGTCAGGTTCGGCATCGATGTTAGATTGAACCTCCTCAACCCTTCTCCTCTCTCGAGGCAAGGAGTATCATCTTTGATGCAACCTCATGCATCTTTGCCTCAAGGCTCGCTGTCTGTTTGGTGAAGTAGTTGTAAAATAGGAGAGCAGGTATGGCGGCTATAAGTCCTACAAGTGTTGTGGTTAGCGCTGCGGCAAGTCCTGGACCGACGACCACAATGCTCGTTGAGCCGTGAAGCCCGATATTCAGGAACGCCTTCGATATGCCCCAAACGGTTCCCAGAAGCCCCAGAAAGGGCGAAGCCGATGCAGCAGAGGCGAGAATATCCAGACCGCGGGAGAAATGTTCTAACTCCTCGACAACAACGCGATTCTCCACCTCATGAAGCCTTGCAACAAGAGAAGAACTATCAGGATTATACTCAAATCGCATAGCATCAAGAAGGTTCGCAAACGGGTTGTTTTTCCTCGGAGGCCGAAGAGAGATAATCTCGTTGAAACTCCTTCCACGCATATTCCTCGTAAGCCAGCGATAACCTCGCCATACCCCCTTGAACTCTCCTATCTTCTTTATAACCACAGCCCAGGCAAAGACCGAAATAACGCCGATGATAATAAGAATAATGGTTGTGAATAGGTCGGATGATGTTAGCATCCACCAGAAATTTCTCGCTTGTACAGGTTCCATCTTGCCTTATTTCTCAGTGATTATGGCTCTAACTTAACTAATGTTCTCAAGTATAACCTTTAATACTCTAATTTATAACAGCATTCCAAAATTGCAACAACTATTTGAAAATAAATTCCACATCTTCCGTTGTCCACCTTGGACGGATGGTTATCGGCTCGTCGGATATGTATGGGGTGTCGGCTGGCAGGCTGAAGCTGCCCTTGTCGAATCTGCCGTTGCCGTTCCTGTCGATGAAGGCAGAGATAGAATATTCCCCGCCAGGAAGGTGGAGCTTTTTAGGATGATGCTCGACGCAAGATGCAAATGTATCATTCCCCTCGAATACGATGATATACGGTGGTGTAAGGTTCGATGAGAACAGTACTCCCCCGTACTGGTTGAATTCTGCTGTCTTGAACGAAAAGCTGGTGTCCGCGACGAGCAGTTTACAGGTGGAAAGTGTAGGAAGCGGGGAGTTGGCTTTGAAGAGAAATCGATTTGAGGAGATACGTTTGACAGTTCCTTTTATTCTATTTGTGGAATCGCACAGGATGCTTATATCGGGTGTCTCTGTCGGTTTCGAGAAGATAATGGTAAAACTTGTATCGGGGACGGTGATCCTCTTCTTTGGCTCTGGTATCACCGCCACGACGAACGCTGGAATGCTGTCTTCGATGACGGTCTCTTTCCACACAAGGACCGTTTCCGCTGCGAGTGTGTTCCCAGCCAGATCAAATATACCCTCCAGCGGTGGGATGTGGTCTGGGATAGAATCTATCGGAACAAACAGCGTGTCCAGAGAGAGCCTCTGATAGGCGTCTTTAAGTGTAAAGCCTTCTCCTGTCAGCACCGGCTCGGAGAAGACCAGTGCAACGGTCTTCTTGGTGTATAAGAACGCCTTGGTAATCTTTGGTGGAGTTGTGTCAGGTTCTGTAGGGGCGAAGTTGAGCGGACATCTTTTCTCGCCGTCGAAGAAGCCGACCTTCTCCCCATTGTCGAGGCGGAGGTTGGAGTTTTTATCCTCAAGGGCAATGAATACGAAATCTCTATCCGGGAGACCACACATCTTGAAGCTCCCGGTTGTGTCGGTGATGGAGAAATAATCTGGGAGGCGGTTGAATATGTCCGATTTGCCTCCCCTGTACGCAAGAATAGAGTATCTTCCCGGAGCGAGAACCCTGCCGTGAACATCGATCGTATCGATAGTTTTGCCTGTGGAAAAGGTTATTATTATGTTTCCTTGGAGATGGTTTCCATGCATGTCAGCGAGCCTGTCGGTTATGATCAAGGAATATGTTTTTCCCTTGTCAATAGGAGGGTGTGTAATGGAGACCTGTTTCCCGCGGCAGATGGTGGTGAGTTTTCCCGAGGGCGGCGATAGGAATATCGCCCTTTCTGCTGAGGTTGGCTTGACCGGCTCGGAGAATGTAAGGGTAAATCTGGCATCTACGGGGATGTTGGTTTCACCGTTTTCGGGCAAGGACAGGGTGAGGGTGGGTGGTGTTTTGTCCTCGGGTCCGCCGGTTGGAAGTCCTCTCTTGGCGCAGGAAGCAGATAAAAGGAGCAGAAGGACCAGGATAATCCGCTTCATTCCACTCTCTTCAATGCTCGTTCGATGCGTTCTCTTAGGCGCTCGTCTTGCGGAGATGCATTGATAGCCTCTCGGTAGCTCTCCCTTGCCTCTTCGATCTTCCCCTTTGCCTCCTCTATTCTACCACGATGATACAGTATCTCAGGGTCGGGGTAGGCATCCGATGCAGCCTTTATGTAGCTGTAAGCAGAATCGATTTCACCCTTCTTGAACATAAGCCAACCATAGCTATCCACTATCATTGCGTTCCCAGGTTCCAGTTCGAGGGCTTTCCTCAGAAGCGTCTCAGCATACTCTAAGTTTGTGCTGTCTTCAACAAGCGAGTATCCAAGATAGTTCATTGCGAGGGCGTGATTTGGGTTTTTCGCAATTATCGTCTCAAACACAGCATAACCTGTGTCTTTTTCTCCTGTCTGGACGAGCAGATGCCCGAGTAGGAATAGGAGTTCTTCACTATCTGGAAATGATGAGCTCCAATGTTCGACGAAGCTCAGAGCCGAAGCATTGTCTCCTGACATCTCGTAAGCGCTTTCCATAGCGCGCACGAGGGAAAGTGTATCCTCGAGGCGTCCGAGAGCAGTCTCGAAGAACTTCCTCGCTGATATGGTATCCTTTTTCTCGCCATACGCTTGAATGAGCCCAATCCAGCTGTCGATGGATGTGTCTGAGAGAAAAAGCGACGTCCTGAAATGAGCGATAGCTGAATCGTACTCCCCGGAAGAGAGGTGGATGTTAGCCAAGAGCCTATGCAACTCTGCATCCTCAGAGAGTGAGAGAGCCTGCTCTGTAAACAGCCTTTCTACTTCCTGGGTTATTGATGGGGATAGAAGCACGATGGTTTTTAGTATCTCGAACTCGCTCGGTGCAAACGATATCACAGAGGAGATATCGGGACATTTTGGGATGATGCCCAGCTTTCGTGAGAGCTCAAGGTACTTGGCAAGGTCGGCAACAGGGAAGGAGTTTTCTTCGAAGTATCTTGCATAGAACATAAGGGAGAGGGTGTCAAGCCCTCTCTGCTTAGCGAATTCCCTGGCAGCAAGCAGGTCATAGATCGGGTTGTAGTATCCGGGTGGAATGCCCGATGATAGTATAAATCTGGCAAGATCGGTCTCTTTCAACTTTGCCTCGCTTGCAAGCTGGAGTCCGATGATCTCTGACGGAATTATAAAGAAGTTTGCCTCTGAGAGCCCGTCGGGAAAGAGGTTTTTAATCTCCTTCTTTACTCCCTTGGCGTCCCCCTTACTGAAAAGGAACCTCACCCTCGCGTATCTGAGTGCCTCCGAATCGGTAAGCTTCTCCCATCTCTTGAGCGCACGCTCTGCTCTGGAATGGTTGAGGGTTGCCATACTCGCGTCGAAAACCGCCTGCCAGAAAAGCGGATTCTCCTGGAATCTATCTTCGCAGGAATCAGAAAACGCAAGGATCTCCCGGAATCTTTTGGCTCTGAGGAGAGAAAGGAAAAGCTCCTCAAAGATGGTCTCTGAGTCCATGTCAAGGGTCAACGCCTCCCGGAGGTAGAAGGCGGCACTATCCGGCGCTCCAGCGATTATGAACAGCTCGCCTTCTAAAAACAGGTTGGCAGAAAGATAAAGCGTATCCAATTCCACAGCTGAGAGAACATAAGGGAAGGCAAGCACTAAAATGATAAGAACCGCAAGAGGAAGGAGTTTCATAACTTTTATAATACAATATTTCGCTGAGTTTTCAAGGAAAAATATGTTGACTTATAAAGGGAATAGAGATATTATTCAGGGATGATGGATAGAAAGGAGTATTTTTCGCGTGTCCGCTCCCTTTCAAAGGGTGTGGAAGCGTTCCTTTTCAGGAACGATGGGCATCCTTTTTATACCTTTCGGCTGGGTGTGTCTGATGTGGGTTCTGGCAGGTTCACCGAGCTTATAGTAAGGTTCACAGCCCACACCGACCCGGTGCGCCGCTTGTATCTCAATCTACCACATAGGGTCTTGCTGGATGTGGTAAGGAAACAGTCGTTCTTCTTCTCGTATATTTACTCGGATCTCATTCCGCTTGATGTCTGGGATGGGATGAGCTCTTTTCTGCCCGTTGTCGGGGATAGAAGATACTTCCTTGTGGGCTATATCAACGGTGAGCTTGTCGGTTTCTGGCTCGAGGATGCAAAGATTGTCGAAAAGAGAAGTATCACAGAAGGGTTGACACAGAGAGGGCTCTGTTGGGTGAAGCTCGGGATGAGGTCTGTTCTCCCGCTCGACCAGTTCATCGTTACCAACTTCGCATCGGAGGATTTCTGGAAGGATATAGATATCGCAGAAAAGGTGAAGAAGGCACAGGTTCTCTTCTTCTGATGGGGGATAAAGATGTGGTCGTTCTTCAAGAGGGATTTGACATTGAGGATTGCCGCCCTCTTTATTGCCCTTTTGGTCTGGTTCCTTATAAAGGTGAATGCGCAGTATAACCATAGCTTTGACTTCTCGCTTGTTTTGGAGGAGATACCGCCTGGTTTTGTCCTTGCGAGCGATCCGCCGGAAGCGGTCATAGCAACTATCAGTGGAGTGGGGAGGGACCTCATACGGCTTGGTCTTTCCCGAAGGGTTGTTGCTGTCGACTGCTCTGACTTTACTTACGGGGAACGCCGTTATACCTTCTCGCCGAAGGACTTTGTTCTGCCGTATGGAACACTCAAGGTTGAAAGGATAGAGGGTCCAAAGGATTTTATCCTGTTTATGGATAGGCTCCAGACGAAGCGTGTTCCAGTGAAGTCTGCGATCGAGGTTTCCCCCGCTGATGGGTATCTTATTCAGAATGGGTTCGAGTTTGTCCCTGATAAGGTAGTGGTCTCGGGACCGAAAAGCGTTGTGAGGAAGCTTAGATTTGTTGAAACAGTCCCAGAAACCCTGACTGATCTTTCCTCTACGGTGAGCTTTGTCGTCGGGTTGAAGGGGGTGGGAGAGCGAGTGAGTATTACGCCTGATAAGGTGATTGCCAGAGTGGAAGTAAAAAGGGGGCTTGAGAAGAGGATAGGTGATATTCCGTTGCATATCCGTGCGGATAAGGGGTTGGATGTTGAGCCGGATACAGGGTATGTTTCTGCCGTTTTCTGGGGAGCGAAACGGAGGGTTGAGGGGCTGACCGTGGACGATGTTGGTGCCTTTATTGAGATAACAGAAGCTATTGCCGACAGCACGGATTCTGTGCCTGTGGTTGTGGTTGGACCAAAGGGCGTCAAGTGTCTCGGCGCGAGCCCTGAATATATCCATTTCAAGAAGAGATAATGCTTGTCCTTGGTATAGAGACATCCTGCGATGAGACCTCCGCTGCGGTTTTCAATGATGGGACACTTATCTCCAATATCGTTTATTCCCAGAGTGAGCATAGGAGGTATGGTGGAGTTGTGCCGGAGTTGGCATCGAGGGCGCATATTAGGCGTATTGTTCCCGTTGTCGATGAGGCTATCTCGGAGGCTGGCGTCTCTCTTAGTGATATAGAGCTTATTGGTGCAACCGTCGGTCCGGGGCTTGTTGGTTCGCTTCTGGTGGGACTTACGTTCGCCAAGACGCTCTGCTTTGCACTCGATATCCCGTTCGTTGGGGTTAACCATATTGAGGCACACATATTCTCGTCGCTTGTCTACGAGGATGTCTCGACCCCTGCACTCGCTTTGGTGGTCTCTGGCGGGCATACGGAGTTGCATTTTATACCAGAGTTTGGAGTGTATCGCCTACTTGGCAAGACGAGAGATGATGCGGCTGGTGAGTGCCTCGATAAGACATCGAAATTCCTTGGACTCGGATACCCTGGGGGACCTGTGGTAGATAGGATTGCGAAAGAAGGTGATCCCGATAGGTTCTCCTTCCCGAGGGCGATGCTCGAAAGCGGCGATCTCGATTTTTCCTTCTCGGGAATAAAGACATCGGTTATAGAGTTTTTCACATCCTGTGGTGAGGATTTCGTGCGTTCGAACCTTCCAGATATTCTTGCTGGGATTCAGGAGGCTGTTGTTGATTCTCTCGTCGAAAAGCTGAAACAGGCTTATAAAATCTATCCTGTGTCCGATATTATAGTTGTTGGTGGTGTGGCAGCGAACAGCCGTTTGAGGGAGAAACTCGCTCGGTTTTCTGAGGCAGAAGGGGTGAGGATGCATATTCCGCCTGTCTCGCTTTGTACGGACAATGCTGCTATGGTTGCTCGCCTCGCAATCTTTCTATTCGAGCGGAACGGGAGTAGCCCGTTGTCTCTCTCGGCTGTTCCAAGGCTCGACCTTGCTCAGAAAGGGGACTAATGGAAAAGGAGATCTTTGAGGAACTCAAGCGGTTTGACATCAGTTTGATCCGTGATTCGCTTCAATTTCTTGCCGATGGGTTTGCTTCTTCGCTTCCCGAAAAGGTGGAGGAGACGCTCTCCCTTGCGGAAAGGATAATAGGTTTTAAGAGCTTTCAGCAGTTTGCCAGTTCGGACCCTGAAAACGCCACCTATGAGGTGCTATCTTCTCTGGTTGATACTATATCAGGCTGGAGTAAGCTGACAAGCTTTATTCCTGATATCATTGTTGTCAGACGCTATCTCGCGGAGGTTAAGATTCCCGAAGATGAAGAAGCCCTTTTTTTTGATAGAATTACCCTCCAGAACCAGCTTGAGCTTGAGAGTATAATCAATGTCCCGTCTATCGCTCCGAGTGTGATTTCTGGCTTCGCCAAATTCCTGGAGAACTATTCTGCTCGGTATGCCGATTTCCACAAAAGGTATCACGAGGAGTGCCAGGCTCTCCTGGAGAAGCTGGAATCGAAAGGGAGGGAAAAGCTTTCTGCGCTCGAGTATCTGATGAAGATAAAAGGGTTCGAGGAGGCAGACGAACTGGAGTATCTGAAGAGTAGTTATCAGCACCTTAAGTCTGTCCTCTCTCCCTGCACGGAGGATGTAAAGCGGCATATAAGGTATTTTCCGTATTGTCTTTCCTGCAGGGTCCACCTTGGCGATAAGCCGCCATCATATTGGGTGAGAAGGTTTCTCAGGAGGCTCGACTCGAAACTGCGCTCTATACTTGCTCGGCTCTCGAGAGGAACGGCAAAGAGGATACTTCAAAACAGGGAGGAAAGCTCCATCCAGCGGTTTGTCGATGCGGTTACCGTCTCCGACCTGAGTTCACTGCCGACAATCCTCTCTGACGAACTGATAGACCTTGTAAACGATATCCTGGAATCGGAGATAGCATACGGATGTGTCCTGCGCCTCTCGGAGATAGTAGAGCGCTTCCCGGAGGTAACGCAGGAAAATAAGGAAGAGTTCATCAACTATATCAGAGAAAGGATAGAAAAGCTCCTTGCTGAGAATAAGAGCGTTCGGCTCACCGAGGATTAAGGCTTGCGTTGTCAAAGGTTAGGTTTCCCCAGAGGTTTCCATTCCCTCCGATTGAAGATGAATATAACGCCGAGGATAAGAAGCAGGAGGTTCGCAGTCCACATAGCAACAACAGGGGATATGATTCCCCTATCAGCCAGTTCCTCACCCCCTATAAGAAAAGCCCAGTATATGACGAAGAATCCGATGCTCGCTGCGACCCCTGTAGATAGCCCGCCTCGCCTTACCCAGACGCCTATGGGCGCACCTATTAGGATGAAAAAGAAGCAGGCGAAGGGGAGAGAGTATTTCTTGTGTATCTCCACAAGCAGTTTCCTTATGTTGTACTCGTATGTCTGGATCCTGTTGACCTCCTTGTGGATTCGTGCAAGGTATTCCGCATTTTTTGCGAAGAGCCGTCTCCGTGTTGTCCTGCCTACGCCTCTCCTTTTCGGATGAAAAAGCTCGCCAAACGCCTCATCGATTACACTGTCTAAGCTGGCATGTGCTTGCTCATTCATAGAGGAAAATGACTCTATCCTTAAGAGCATCTCCGATATGGAAAGCTCCCTGTCGCCCCTCTTGATCGATAATGGGGATGTCTCATTGTTAGGAGCCCTGAGCCGGAATATCTGATGCTCGAACTCAATCCTCGTATAACGTTCCGTGCTCCTCTCATCCACCTCATGGATCTCGCCGTTGGTGAGTGTTAAGGTAAGTGTGTTTCCACCAGGGGTAAGGGAGAACTTCCCCCTCTTGGCTGTGATAGTTCTCGGATAGAGCCTGTCGCGGTTGTCATATATTGTGATGTTCTTTACCTCGGCTCTCTTGTGATCTACCTCTTCTACCTTCAGCAGGAAACCTGGGAAATCCTTAACGACAACATTCGACTTAATAGATAGCGTAGGACGCTTGTGGGCAAGCTGTCTGGTCAAGAGCTTGGCTTTGTAATTAGCCTTTGGTAGGACGAGGTCGCCGAAGAAGATCATAGCTACCGTCAGGATTCCGCCAACAACGATGGCAGGATAGACCATCCTCCAGAGCGGTATACCGTTCGACTTCATCGCAACGATCTCCGTGTCGCCGGAAAGCCTACCAAACGCCATAACAGACGCCACAAGTGTAGCCATCGGAACGGCAAGAGCCACCATCCAGCTTGTGTTGAGGAAGAAAAGCTGAAAAACAGTCCCCGCCTGGATCCCCTTCTCGATGATCATATCGAGAACATCTATTACGAGGTCCATAAGCATAACAAACATAAGGATGGCAAACGCAAGAAAGAACGGGGCTATATGCTCGGAGATTATATATCTGTCGATTATCTTCATACTGTCAGAGGTTCCTCAGGATCTCATCAAGCTCGTCGAGGGTTTTGGGAATGACCTCTCTTGCCTTGCTTCCCTCGTGCGGTCCGACGATTCCTGCAGACTCCAGTTGGTCAATCAGGCTTGCAGCCCTTGTGTAGCCAACCCTTAACTTCCTCTGGAGGAATGATGAGGAACCCTGCTGATACATAACGATGATCCTGGCAGCCTCCTCAAATAGTTCATCCCGGATAAGCTTTTTCGCCTGGCGTTCCTCGAGCTTCTCAAGTTGTATATGCGGGTATGGATTGGGGAATCTCTTTATGCAATCGACCACACGTTCTGTTTCTTCTGTGGAGATGTAAGAGCCATGTACCCTTATAGGTTCTGCCCTCCATGGCGGGAGGAAGAGCATATCACCCGAACCGAGAAGCACCTCGGCACCGTTCATATCGATTATAGTTCGTGAATCTATCTTTGAGCGGGTCTTGAACGCAATTCTTGCTGGGAAATTTGCCTTTATAAGCCCCGTTATCACATCCACCGATGGACGCTGGGTGGCAACTATCAGGTGTATTCCAACTGCCCGAGCCATCTGTGCCAGCCTCGTGATACTCTCCTCTACCTCAGCGGCTCCGCGGACCATAAGGTCGGCTAACTCATCGATGACCACAACGATAAACGGCAACGGCTCCTCGGATTTCTGGTTGTACTCAATGAGGTTCCTTACACTCATTTTCTCGAGTGCTCGATAGCGGGAATCCATCTCATCCGTTGCCCACTTGAGGGCAAGCTTCGCATACTTGAGTTCCGTGATAACAGGATGGGCAAGATACGGTATGTCGTTGTAAAGCGAAAGTTCGAGCCTCTTCGGGTCTATGAGAATAAACCGAAGTTCCTTCGGAGGGTTTTTGTATATTAGGCTTGTGATGATAGAGTTTATGCAAACGCTTTTCCCTGAGCCAGTGGCACCGGCAACAAGCAGATGCGGCATCTTGTCGAGCTCAGCGACAACGGGGTTTCCCGACACATCCTTCCCGAGGGCAAAGGCGAGCGGTGATTCGCTGTTGACGAACTCCTTCGAGGCAATTATCTCCCTTAAGTGGACTGTCTCACGCCTGTTGTTTGGTATCTCAACCCCGACAACATCCTTCCCTGGTACTGGAGCAAGTATCCTGACCGAGCGTGCCTTGAGTGCGAGTGCCAGGTCGTCCTCGAGTGATATTATCTTGGATACTTTTATCCCCTCATCGGGTTTGAACTCGAACCGCGTGACGACAGGACCAGGAATGATCCGCTTTACCTCTCCTGTGACATTGAAGCTGGCAAGTTTATCGACGAGCAGTTTTGCCTTACCAGCCAGCTCGCCGTCGGAGATGGAAACACTTTCCAGTGGAGGATCAAGCAGAGTTACAGGCGGTGGCTGGAATCCGCCGGTCCCGGCTATCTGAACGGAAGGCTCCTCCGGTCTACCAGAGACCTCTACCTTTTCCTCAGTGGAAACAGTTTCCTCTTCTGTTCCCTGGGACTCCGAAACGGTCGGTTGCTCCTCGCCGGTTTTCGAGACAAAAGATTCGAGCTTCTCGATAGCCTTCCTTCTCAAGATAGAAGGAGGCTTGAACTCCTCTAACTCTTCCTCCACCTTTTTGGATTGAGTATGTCTTTCTCCCGGTCTCAGCTCACCGTAGGTCTCTGCCCTCTGAAAGCGCCGAAACTTCTCCTCCTGGCTTCTCTTGTATTCCTCTATCAGTTCCTGACGCCTCTTCTCCCGCTCATTGTCTCCCCTCGATCTCTTTCCCCTCAAGTGAGCAGGTAACCTCTCTCTGTGAGGGAAGATAGACGCAATGTCAACTCCTGTGACAAGGGTCAGAACAAGAAGTAGAATCACCCCGACAACAAGGTAAGCACCAACGGAGCCAAACCAGCTCTCTGCAAGCTGCGCAAAACTGTCCCCCAGAGAACCCGCGATTAGATTCTCACCAGATTTGATAGGAAGTGAAACCAGTGTTGCCAGAAGAATGTATGATACCAGAATGAAAATACTCGCCTTGAATGTCCGGAGAGTATTCTCACCCGTTATTCTGTTTATCCCCCATATCACGATAATGAGCGTCAAAAGTAGGGAAAGGTATCCTGATCTTCTGATGATGAACTTGGCAAGATACGCACCTGCTACTCCCCCTCGATTGGAGAGTTCCTTGCTGTAGAGGATCTTGCCCATTCCAGCAGTGTAGTCGGAAGGAGAAAAACTAACAACACTTATGATGAGGAGAACTGCTACAAGAATGAGAAGTATCCCAGCAATGACAGAATACCGCCTACTATACCTCTTTATCGCTTTTTTTCTCGATGTTCGCTTCATATATTAACTTTATAATATATTGCAAATTTGAGAGTAAGTCAACCCCCAAATTTCTGTGTGAAATAACGGTTGACATATCGGTTTTAATTTATATTTTGGAAAATTCTTGGTATAGAAGACGGAAGATTAGGAGGAGGTAGTATGCGAAGGCGGGTTCTCATTATGGGAGCTGCTGGAAGGGATTTTCACAATTTTAATCTATTCTTCAGGGATAACGAGGATTATGAGGTGGTTTGCTTCACGGCTGCTCAGATTCCAGACATCGAAGGGAGGAAGTATCCTGCTGAGCTTGCAGGGAGGTTTTATCCCAAAGGGATACCGATATACCCCGAGGAGGAGCTTCCAGATATAATCAGCCGAGAGAAGATAGACGATGTTGTGTTTGCCTATTCGGATGTCTCTCACGAGTATGTTATGCATAGAGCCTCTATTGTCCTTTCTGCTGGTGCGAGCTTTGTCCTTCTGGGTCCAAAGGATACGATGCTCAAATCCAGTGTTCCTGTGGTGGCGGTGTGTGCAATCAGGACAGGCTCTGGCAAGAGCCAGACCAGCCGCCGTGTTGCCGATATCCTGAGGGGTATGGGGAAGAAGGTTGTCGTTGTCAGACACCCTATGCCGTATGGAGACATAAGGGAGCAGGTCTGTCAGAGGTTCGCAACATACGGTGACCTCGATAAACACCGTTGCACCATCGAAGAGCGAGAGGAATATGAGCCGCATATAGACAAAGGAACGGTTGTCTATGCTGGTGTTGACTACGGTGAAATACTGAAGAGGGCGGAGAAGGAAGCGGATATTATCCTCTGGGACGGTGGAAACAACGATATGCCGTTCTACGAGCCAGACCTCCTGATTGTTGTTGCCGATCCCTTGCGAGTAGGGGATGAGCTATCATATCATCCGGGAGAGAGCAACCTTCGTATGGCGGATGTCGTCGTCGTGAATAAGGTAGTTACGGCAGACTACGAGGATGTATGTTGTCTCGAGGAAAATATAAGGACGGTAAACCCCGAGGCAACTATCGTTGAGGCGGCGAGCCCGTTCTCTGTCGATGACCCGCAGATGATAGCAGGCAAGGATGTGCTCGTCATCGAGGATGGTCCAACCCTTACCCACGGTGAGATGTCCTATGGTGTCGGATATATCGCCGCGATGAAGTTCGGAGCAAGACGGATTGTTGACCCGCGCGAGTACGCTGTTGGTTCAATCAAAACAACATACGAGAAGTATCCTACGACAGGTGAGGTGCTACCCGCCATGGGGTATTCGGAGAAGCAGATAGCTGAGCTCGCTGAGACGGTAAACAAAACACCTGCGGATGTGGTTGTGATAGGAACACCGATCGATATAAGAAGGGTTATCTGTTTTAACAAGCCTGCTGTCCGCGTCAGATACGAACTGCAGGAGGTTGGCAAACCTGACCTGTCGGATATCTTGAAGAAGAAGTTTCAATGAGCAAGAGACTTGTTGTTGCTCTTGGAGGAAACGCTCTCTCCTGTGGTCCGAAGGAAGAATTCTCCCGACAATACGAGAGAAGCTTCCGGTCATTGGAAGGGCTCGTTCAACTTTTCCGCAGTGGTTACGAGATTGCAATCACACACGGGAACGGACCACAGGTGGGGAATATGATGCGCCGAATGGAGCTCGCATCGGATGAGATCTCGCCTCTTCCACTCGCTGTCTGCAACGCACTCACACAGGGAGAAATCGGCTCCCTTATCCAGATGGCGATAAAGAACCTGTTTACCCGATACTCCATTAAGGGCGATTCCGCTACCGTATTGACAGAGGTTCTCGTTGACGAAAACGACCCTGCCTTCGGTAACCCGACAAAATTCATCGGCTCGTTTTACGCGGAAGACGAGGCAAAGCTCCTTGCGAAGAGGTATAACTGGGTAGTTCGAGAAGACTCAGGACGCGGCTGGCGGAGGGTTGTCCCATCTCCAGCGCCGATCGATATACTGCAGAAACAGGCGATAGAGAACCTCGTCGCCAATGGGGTAATCACTATATGCGCAGGTGGAGGTGGGATACCTGTCATCCGTGTGGGACAAGAGTTCCGCTGGATAGATGCAGTTGTCGACAAGGACCTCGCATCGTCCCTCCTCGCACGAATAATAAAGGCTGATATTCTCCTTATTCTGACCGCGGTCGACTCAGTCTATCTCAATTTCAATACCCCCCAACAGAAGAGGCTCAGTAGGGTTTCACTTGATGAGATAAAACGGTATTACAAGCAAGGTCACTTTCCAGCCGGTTCTATGGGACCGAAGATAGAATCTGCGATAAGTTTCCTCGAATCTGGGGGACAGGAGGTTATTATCACCTCTATCGATAAGGTGGGGGAATCTATCCAACGGGGTGTGGGAACGCACATAACGATATGACGCTCGACGCACTAAAATCTCTTTCTCCGCTCCAGCAGGAGGCGGTCGAGGCGATATCGAGGCGAGGAAGACTGTTTCTCGTTGGTGGGAGTGTTAGGGATGCCATCATCTTTGGTGGGCAGAGTGAGGGCGATTTTGACTTCGTTGTTGAGGGACTGACTCTGAAAGAGTTACGCGCTATTCTCTCCCTGTTTGGAAAAGGCGAGATTGTCGGTCAGTTCTTCCCCGTTCTGAAGTTCAGACCCAAAGGGAAACGGGATGTATTCTACGACTTCGCCACTCCATCGAAGAGAAACATAAGAGGGGAGTTTATCCCCGTAGAGACGATTGAGGAAGACCTCTTCCATCGTGATATCACAATAAACGCAATTGCCTATAACCTTTCGACAAAGGCACTTCTTGACCCGACAGGCGGGGTTAGGGATATCGAGAGAAGAGTTATCCGAGCAACCTCACCCGAGAGCTTCTCCGATGACCCTGTGAGGACAATGCGTGCCCTCCGCTTCGAGGCGCAGCTTGACTTCTCTGTTGAAGAGGAAACCGAAGGGCTTATCCGTAAGTCAGCCAGCCTTATCAAGCTCGTATCAGCTGAGAGAGTGAGGGATGAGCTGGAAAGGATTCTGATGAGGGTTCAAAAACCGTCCAAGGTGTTTGATAGGATGCATGAGACGGGAGTTCTCGAACAGATACTGCCGGAGCTGGAGCGGTGCTATGGTGTGACCCAACCTGGATGTTTTCATGAATATGATGTTTTCTACCACTCGATAAAGACGGTAGATTTCACGCCAAGGGATCTTGTCGTCAGGCTCGCTGCACTCCTACACGATGTCGGCAAACCCAAAGCACGTGTGATTAGAGAAGACGGTAAGGCTTGTTTTTATGGGCATGATCTCCTGTCTGAGAAAATGAGCAGAGATATCCTCAAACGGCTACGGTTCTCCAATAGGACCATCGATGATGTCTCCGTCCTTGTCAGGAACCATATGTTCAACTATCGCTTCTCCGACAGAGGGTTGAGACGGTTCCTGAGGCGTGTTGGATACGAGAGAATTGACTGGCTCTTTGCCCTCAGGGAGGCTGATATCCTCTCAAGAGGACGGGCGTACCCAAAGATGGATGAGGAGCTGGTTGAGTTTTCAAACTTCAAAAAGAGGGCGAAGGATATTATCGAATCGGCGCCAGAGTTCACCGTTCGGGAGCTTGCGGTGAACGGACACGATATTATGAACCGCTTCCAGATCCCAGAGGGTCCGGATGTTGGAAAGGTACTTTGTCACCTGTTTTCGCTTGTAATAGACGGTAAGATGCCAAATGAAAGGGATGTTCTCTTGTCCGAAGCAGAGCGGTTCGTAAGAAAAATGAAGAAGGAGAGGGTATGAAGATTTACGAGTATCAAGCGAAGCGGTTTCTTGCACGGTATGGCATAAGGGTTCAACCGGGTGATGTAGCGGAGACACCGGATGAGGTTTACCGAATAGCAGAACAGCTCGGGACTGATGTGGTTATAAAAGCCCAGGTCCATGTGGGTGGCAGAGGGAAGGCTGGAGGAATTAAACTTGCCAGAACACCAGAGGAGGCAAGAGAGAAGGCAGAGGCAATACTCGGAATGAAGATAAAGGGTATCACAGTTAGTAAGGTGCTGGTCCTCTCTGCTGTCGATATCGAGAGCGAATCCTATGCTGGGTTGGTAATGGACAGGAGGACAAAAAAGCCAGTGTTTATGGTTTCTCCTGCTGGAGGGATAGATATCGAGCAGGTTGCAAAAGAGACCCCGGAGAAGATTCTCAGGTATCCTGTCGACCCGTTCTTTGGACTTATGCCGTCGAAGGCGAGGGAGCTTGCATCGTTTCTATACTCTGACAGAGAGCAGGTGAAACAGGCAATACCGATCCTCTCAAAGTTGTACCGGATGTTTATCGAGAACGATTGCTCGTTGGCGGAGATAAATCCGCTCGTTGTAGATAAGGAAGGTGTCTTCTGGGCAGTGGACGCCAAGATAAACCTCGACGACAACGGGCTTTCTCGCCATCCAGAATTTGAACAGTTGCGGGACACAGAGGTTGAAGCCCCTCAAGAAAGGGCTGCAAGAGAAGCGAACCTATCCTATGTGAAGCTCGATGGTAATATCGCTTGCTGTGTTAACGGTGCAGGACTCGCTATGACAACGATGGATGTTATAAAATACTATGGCGGGAAGCCAGCTAACTTCCTTGATATCGGTGGCTCCTCTAACCCAGAAAAGGTGGTGAACGCACTCAAGATAATAAAAACTGACCCAAATGTTGAGGTGATACTTTTCAATATATTTGGTGGAATAACCCGTTGTGATGATGTCGCAGAGGGGTTGAAAAAGGCGGTTCTGGAGCTAAATATCAGCAGTCCCGTGGTCGTTCGCCTGACAGGAACAAACGAGGAAGAGGCTCGGAAGATACTTTCCACCATAGGGATAAGGGTTTATACCTCGATGGACGAAGCTGTCAAGTGTGCAGTTGCTCTCGTTGGAAAGGAGAAGAGATGAGTATAATAGTTGATGAGGGGACCAAGCTTCTCGTTCAGGGTATAACGGGTCGCGATGGTTCATTCCACACGAAGCAGATGCTCGCCTACGGAACAAATGTCGTTGCCGGTGTCACCCCAGGGAAAGGCGGGGAAACAGTCGAGGGAGTCCCAGTCTTTGACAACTGCCGTGAGGCTGTCGAATCCACCGGAGCGAATACATCCGTGCTGTTTGTCCCCGCTCCCTTTGCGCCGGATGCAATATTCGAGGCGAAGGAAGCAGGGATAAAAACTATTGTCTGCATAACCGAAGGAATCCCTACACTCGATATGTCAAAGCTTTATTGGTGGCTTCGGTTCGACTCTGTTACCCTTATCGGTCCGAACAGCCCAGGGGTTATCTCACCAGGGAAGTCGAAGGTGGGGATATTGCCGTCCAGTATATTCAAGAAGGGAACGGTCGGTGTCGTTTCACGCTCTGGAACGCTGACATACGAGATAGTTTATAATCTAACGCTGGCGGGCTTCGGACAGTCGACCTGCATCGGAATAGGCGGCGACCAGATAATCGGCACGAGTTTCGTCGATGTACTCGAAATGTTCGCAAGGGATGACGGAACAGAAGCGGTTGTCTTGATAGGTGAGATCGGCGGCACCGATGAGCAGGATGCGGCAGAGTATATAAAGCGTGAGTTCAAGAAACCTGTGGTTGCTTTCATTGCCGGTCAAACCGCTCCACCCGGAAGGAGGATGGGACATGCTGGAGCGATAATTTCAGGTAGCGAAGGGACGGCAAGAGAGAAGATAGAGGTCCTCAAATCCGCAGGAGTGCCTGTTGCACCTATTCCGTCACGGATACCAGAACTCTTGAAAGAAACGGTTGAAAATCATTGACCGAGGAAATTTTTGTGTTATTTTGTCGGAAGATTAACCAAAAAATGAAGGGGTGAAAATGAATAAGACGGCGGAAAAAAAGCCGAAAATTCGCCATCCCGAGGGCAAGATAATCGTTTTTGAGAAATGGTGCAAGCGCTGCGGGATATGCGTTGCTTTCTGCCCGACAGGTGCACTTGCCAACGATGAAAGAGGAGTCCCGTATCTGGCTGCACCGGAGAAGTGTGTCCTATGTGGACAATGCTGGCTCCGCTGCCCAGATCTCGCCATAATAGAGGGACCCAAGGTAGAGATAAAGGAAGAAGAGTAAATATGCAGGACAAGGGAAAACCGACGCTCATCCAAGGTAATATCGCCTGTGGATATGGCGCTCTTGCCGCAGGATGCTCCTTCTTCGCCGGATACCCGATAACACCATCGACGGAGATCGCTGAGTTTATGGCGAGAGAACTCCCAAAACGCGGTGGCAAATTCATCCAGATGGAAGACGAGATGGGTTCGCTTGCTGCTGTTATCGGGGCATCTATTGCAGGGGCAAAGGCTATGACCGCTACCTCTGGACCAGGGTTCTCACTTATGCAGGAACACCTTGGATTTGCTTATATGACAGAGACTCCCGTGGTTGTAGTGAATGTGATGCGCGGTGGACCATCGACAGGGCTACCAACAATGACATCACAATCGGATACACTCCAAGCAGGGTTTGGTCCCCACGGAGACTACTGTGCAGTGGTATTTGCCCCATCGTCCGTTCAAGAGGTGTTCGAATACACTGTTAAGGCTTTCAACGCAGCAGAGTTCCTTCAGACGCCTGTTGTACTCCTTATGGATGAGACACTCGCTCATATGAGGGAGAGATTTGTCCATCCGCCAGCTGATTCGATAGAAGTTATCAACAGGAAAGAACCAGAGATGCCGTTTGCATGGTTCAAACGGTTCGAGATGACCCCAGATTGCATCTCCAATTTTTCGGCGTTCGGGGATGGATACAGGTATCACATCACAGGACTTACCCACGACCAGATGGGTTTCCCCACAGCAGTCTCCAGAGAGGTAACAGATGGGCTCGAGAAGCTCCGGGACAAGATCCTCAACCACAAGGAGAGGTTCACATACTATGAGAAGTTTATGACCGACGATGCCAACTGGCTTATCGTTGCGTTTGGAACGGCAGCTCGATCGGCAAAGCAGGCTGTTATCGAAGCTCGTCGTCATAGAATGAAGGTGGGACTTCTACAACTTTGCACTATATGGCCGTTCCCAGATGAACTGATTGCCGAGCTGTCAAGAAATATCGAGGGGATAGTCGTCGCCGAGATGAATATGGGGCAGCTTATCCGCGAGGTGAAGAGGGCTTGCCCAAGAAAACTGCCCATCCTTGGTGCTAACCGGTACGATGGAGTGCTCATTACACCTGACGAGATCATCCATTCCTTGAAAGTAGTTCACGGAAACAAGGAGAGATGATGGGACCAAAAAGCCCAGTTTACGAGTATCTTCGCTACAAGAAGAAATTTCCAACTGTTTGGTGCCCTGGCTGCGGTATCGGAACGGTTATGGGTGCAATTATACGGGCTGTTATGTCGCTCGGATATGAGAAAAACGATGTCGTTATGGTCTCTGGAATCGGTTGCTCGAGCCGTATGCCTGTCTATGTAGATTTTAATACCCTGCATACAACGCACGGGCGGGCGATCGCCTTTGCCACAGGGATAAAACTGGTTAAGCCGCATCTGAAGGTTATCGTTGTTACAGGTGACGGCGATGGGCTCGCCATCGGTGGAAACCACTTTATCCATGCTGCCCGAAGAAACATCGACTTGACCCATATACTTATCAACAATTCCATCTACGGTATGACGGGAGGTCAGTATTCACCGACAACACCGGTAGGGGCTTTTGCATATACCGCACCGTATGGAAATATCGAACCAGATTTCGATGTCGTCAAGTTGGGTATCGCAGCAGGGGCGTCGTTTGTCGCAAGAACTACTGTTTACCATGTCGTACAGATGGGAAAGATCATCGAGAAGGCTCTCAAACACAAAGGATATTCCCTCGTTGATGTTATCTCACAGTGTCCTGTCCTCTACGGTAGGCTGAATAAGATGAAAAGCCCGGTCGAGATGCTTCGGTGGCAGAAGGAACACACGGTGGATGTGAGGGTAACTGCCAAGAGGTCTCCGGAAGAGCTTAAGGGCAAATATATCGTGGGTATCTTTAAGGATGAGCCTGATATGCCGGAGTATGTCACCGAATATCAGAAGCTCATAGATTCTCTGAAGGAGGGTGCGACGAAAAGATGAGCAGAGCTAAGCATAATCATCGTGCTCATAATCATAATAAGGAAGGGTTCAAACTGGAGATTCGCCTTGCTGGTTCAGGGGGGCAGGGACTTATAACTGCTGGTATGATACTCGCAAAGGCGGCTGTTCTCACCGGGAGGCTCAACTCTGTGCAGACCCAGAGCTATGGACCCGAGGCAAGAGGAGGTGCCAGCCGCTCGGATGTTATCATAAGTAGCTACGAGGAGATTTACTATCCCAAGGCAAGAAAGCTCGATCTTCTGCTCGCATTTAACGAGGAATCATACTATAAGTATATACCGCTACTCAAAGAGGAAGGGGTTCTCATTGTTGATGAGGATTATGTCCCGGAGGTGAGGGAGAAGAATGCGGTGAGGTTCCCGTTTATAAGGACTGCCAAAACCGAGATCGGAACCCCGATCGCTGCTAATATCATCGCTGTCGGTTTTATCGGTGGGTTGATAAAAGTAGTAGGAGAGAAGGCTCTGAAGGAGGCAGTTGCTTCCAGCTTTAACGAGGCTTTCAGGGAAAAGAATCTGAAGGCTCTCGAGATAGGTTATCGTGTCGGTAGTAAGCAGAGTGATAGAATGAGATTGGTATGAAGGAGGTTTGGGAAGATGGCAGATAGGTATCTCAACTTTATCGATGGTGAATGGTGTGAGGCGGCAAGCGGAAAGACATTTGAGAATCGCAATCCTGCGAACTGGGATGAGGTCATCGGTGTATTTCCGCTGTCTGGGAGGGAGGATGTAGACCGGGCGGTGAAATCCGCCCGAGAGGCGTTCCGTGAATGGCGACTTGTTCCTGCTCCTCAGCGCGGAAGGATTATGAGGAAGGTCGCCGACATTATGATTGAACGAAAGGAAGAAATAGCGCGCCTTATGACACGCGAGATGGGAAAGGTGCTGCTTGAGACCCGCGGAGATTTCCAGGAGGGGATCGATACCGCTGTCTATGCTACCGGATACTCGAGAATGCTCTTTGCCGAAAACCCTCCATCAGAGTTGCCAGACAAGATGGGGATCGTTACGAGGGTTCCGATAGGTGTGGTCGGTGTCATCACACCTTGGAATTTTCCGATGGCTATACCGACATGGAAGATATTCCCTGCGTTAGTCTCTGGGAACACAGTCGTATTCAAGCCGGCAAGCGATACACCTGCAACAGCAACGAAACTCGTCGAGATACTGCTCGAGGCAGGTGTCCCACCAAAGGCTATCAATCTTGTTCATGGAACAGGTTCCACGGTCGGGGTACCTATGGTTGAACACCCAGGCATCGATGTCATCACTTTCACCGGCTCGGTACCGGTGGGCAGGAGCATTGCGGAAGCCTGCGGAAGAACGCTCAAGCGGGTATCGCTCGAGCTCGGCGGCAAGAACGCGCAGATTGTTTTGAACGATGCCAACCTCGACCTCGCTCTTGAAGGTGTCCTGTGGGGTGCGTTCGGTACCACCGGGCAGAGATGCACCGCAACGAGCAGGCTGATACTTCAGGAGGGAATCCACGATAGGTTCGTCGATATGCTCGTCGAGGCGACAAAGAAACTCAAGCTCGGTGATGGACTCCTTCCTTCAACCGATGTCGGTCCGCTTATCAACGAGAAAGCGAGGGAAAAGGTGCATCGGTATGTTCAGATAGGGAAGGACGAGGGGGCACGCCTTATCACTGGTGGTGAGTTTGCGACCGATGGAGAACTCTCGCGCGGATGGTTCTACAAACCGACAATATTCGTCGATGTCAAGCCGGGAATGAGAATCGAGCAGGAGGAGATATTTGGACCTGTTCTCTCCGTGATCAAGGTGAAGGACTTAGATGAGGCGATAGCAGTTTTGAACGACACAGAGTATGGCTTATCCTCGTCCATCTATACTCAAGATGTCAACGCTGCGTTCCGTGCTATGAGGGACATCGAGGCAGGAATCACCTATGTCAATGGTCCGACAATCGGTGCAGAGGCTCATTTCCCGTTCGGTGGTGTCAAGAATACCGGCAACGGGCATAGAGAAGGCGGCTGGACAGCATACGATATCTTCACCGAATGGAAGGTTGTCTATGTTGATTACTCCGGCAAGCTCCAGCGAGCACAGATAGACAACGCAGAGTAGCTTGCGGCAATTGGAGGAGAATATCTGTTGAGAATAGAAGCTCTTGTCTGGTTTGGCGAGGTTGTTGAAGAACTTGAGTGAAAGCATAATGTCCAACAGTATGAGGTTGAAGAGGTCTTCGTTAATCATCCTCTTTTCCGTTTTGTAGAAAATGGGTATCGCGCTGAGGAGAATGTTTATGCGACAATGGGGCAGTATGATGCAAGCTGTTCCTCATTGTTTTCTTCGTGTATAAGAGAGATAAAAAGCTCTTGGCTGAGTTCTGGGACTCGCACGACCTCGCGGATTACAGTAGCTTTGCCACTGCTTGCTCGACCTCATCGACAGTGATGCTTCTCACACACTCGAAATTTAACCCGCTGCGGCAGGTGAGCGGGCGTG
>JAGGUN010000027.1 GCA_021158465.1 bacterium | reverse complement strand
GCATAATCACCATTAATGACTATTCCTCCTAAACTTGACCCGAATCCTGTGAAGCATCGTCCTATTTCGAGCGGATTAATAGGCTCGGAGATATCATATATCACAAGATTTGCGCCTTCACCAACATAGGCGAAAGAGTCTGCTATGAAAATCGCACGGCACTCTCCACCAGCGGAGCTAATAAACCTGATACCCAGCGAGTCCTGTGCAAAGAGAGCCGAAGCAGAGAGAATAAAATAGAAAACCAATATAGCTTTCTTCATAATGATTACCTTTTAATAATCATACCAATTTTGCCGTATTTTGCAACATATTATACCAAAATTATTTGACTAATCAAGCGAATATGGTTAACTTTGTATTGCTATGACCAACAAGGATGTGGCAAAAATCCTCGAGGAGATAGGCAACATCCTCGATATCAAGGGTGAGAACCCGTTCAAGGCTATTGCCTACTACAACGCCGCAAGAAAACTGGAGGCAATCCCCGAATCTGTCGAGACGCTCGTCAGAGAAGGTCGCCTCGGTGATATAAAGGGTTTCGGCGATGCCCTCGTCAGAAAGGTCACGGAGCTTGTTACAACGGGCAGGCTCGAATATTATGAGAAGCTGAAATCCAGTGTCCCGGAGTCTGTTGTCGGGATGCTTCGTGTCCAGGGGCTCGGTCCCAAGAAGATTTCTGTCCTCTGGAAGAAACTTAACATAACTAACATCGGCGAACTGGAATACGCCTGCCGCGAGAACAGGCTGCTGTCACTCAAAGGGTTCGGTGCAAGGACACAGGAGAAAATCTTATCCGGGATTGAACTTCTCAAAAGGTTCAGCAAACACCACCTCCTACCTGATGGAGAGCAGACAGCAGAGGATGTCCTCGAATTTATACGCTCATCAGAAATCGCCAGTAAGGCAGAGGTCGCTGGAAGTATCCGACGGAGAAAGGAGATTGTCAAGGATGTCGATATCCTCGTCGCCGTGAAGAATGAGAACAGGGAAAAACTGCTTGAGCACCTCCGAGAATATCCAGAGATAGAGCAGACAATCTCGACAGGTGAGGAGAAATTATCGTTCATAGCGAAATCTGGAATGCAGGTCGATGTTAGGTTTATCGCTGATGATGCCTGGGGACCGGCATTGCTCCATTTCACAGGCTCGAAGGAGCACAACATCCGCTTGAGGCAGCTTGCAAAGGAAAGAAATCTCAAATTAAACGAATATGGGCTTTTTTCCATTGATGGTGAAAGGGTTGATTCCTGTAATAACGAGAAATGTATGTATAATCAACTCGGGCTTCCGTTCATTCCACCGGAGATGCGTGAGGACAGGGGAGAGGTCGAGCTCGCATTATCGGGGAAAGCTTTGCCGCATCTCGTCGAGCTATCCGATATAAAGGGGCTCTTTCACCTTCACACCAACTGGTCTGATGGTGTGGATTCAATTGAGGAATATGTGAGGGTGGCTATCGAGCTTGGCTACCAGTATATCGGCATCTCCGACCACTCGAAGTCCGCTCATTATGCGAACGGCTTGACAGAGGAGCGAGTATTTGCCCAGTGGGAGGAGATAGATAATATACAGAGAAAATATCCTGCTATTCGCATTTTTAAGGGGATTGAGTCGGACATACTGCCGGATGGCTCGCTCGATTATTCTGATGATGTTCTTGCTCGTTTCGACTTCGTTTTGGGTTCGGTCCACACCCGTTTCAATATGACGGAGACCGAGGCGACCGAGAGGCTTATCAATGCGCTGCGAAATCCTTATCTGACGATGCTCGGGCACCCGACAGGTAGGTTACTTCTTGCTCGTGAGGGGTATCCAGTGGACATGAAAGCGGTCATTGATGAGGCGGCAGGATTGAATAAGGTAATCGAGTTGAATGCCGACCCCCACAGGCTTGATATCGACTGGCGGATGCTGAGGTATGCAAAGGAAAAGGGCGTTCTCATCTCCATCAACCCTGACACGCATAACCTTGGGACTATTGGTCTTGTGAGGTATGGCATCTATGCTGCGCGCAAGGGTTGGCTCGAGAAAGATAATATTCTGAACACACGCTCGGCTGATGATGTCGCACGAATCTTCAAATCCATCAGAGGCAAAGGATAGCCATCCGCAATCGGTTCTCGACAGACTGCAAACCGCTTATGACAGGATATCCTTGGCAGCAGGAGTTTATCCGCAAAAAGAACAGTGGCACGAGAGCAATACAGATTTGCCGGCTACCCTCGCTTATTGATTATGTATTTCTGCTTTTTCTCGAGCAAGTTCCCCGATATGATGTTTTAGAGAGAGGGTCGTCATCGCGACCGAAATGCTCGCCAACTGAAACAAAATGTCCATCCCCAAAGAATCTCTGTATCTTTGCTATGTTTAGTGCATACGGGACATCTCTTATATGAAGTTTGCTCCCCGCTATCGGGATTGAATAACACAGGTAGAAAAACAACTATTTCTCGCTTTTAAAACGCTCTGTGTCTGGAAGCGTTTCACAACACAGGGTATTTCCCATCGAAGCAGGCTGTGCACCAGCTATGTTCGGGGAGTGTGGATAGTGAGAGCATGCCCTCAAGTGATAGATATTTTAAGGAATCAGCGCCGGTTAATTTGCATATCTCATCTGGTGATTTGGACGATGCTATGAGTTCTTCCTTTGTCGGTGTGTCCACTCCATAGAAGCAAGGGAAGCGAATGGGTGGCGAGCTTATCCGCAGATGAACCTCCTTTGCCCCTGCAGATTTTATCATCCTAACGAGCTTGCTGATTGTCGTTCCACGGACAATGGAATCGTCCACAATCACGACCCTCTTCTTCTTTATCACGCCCTTGACGGGGTTATATTTTATCTTCGCATCTATATCCCGCTCCAGTTGCCCGGGCTTGATGAATGTCCTTCCGATATAATGGTTTCTGATGAAGCCTATCTCGAACGGAATGCCTGTTTCCTGAGCGTATCCCAGCGCGGCGGAGTTTGAGGAATCAGGGACAGATATCACTATATCGGCATCCACAGGGGATTCAACGGCAAGTCTCCTGCCGAGGTCACGGCGAACCTTGTCGACATTCACATCGAATATCTTGCTATCCGGTCGAGAAAAATAGATAAGCTCGAATATGCAGAAAGCTTCTCTCCTTTTTTCAAGTGGGAAGTGGGAATTTATTTTGCCATCCTTGTCTATAACGAGTATCTCACCAGGTTTTATCTCCCTGATGTATTCTGCTTCGACTATGTCGAATGCGCAGGTCTCGCTTGCGATTATATACCCGTGCCCAAGTTTTCCTAACTCAAGTGGTCGGAAGCCGTGAGGGTCCCTTGCTGCTATGAGGTAATCTGGAGTGATAAATATGATGGAGTATGCTCCCTGGAGCTTGGAAAGCGCATCCTCGAGCATCTCGGGGACGGTTGGCTTTCCCGAGCGGGCGATGAGGTGCATAATGAGTTCTGTGTCGGAATCGCCGCGCAGGACCGAGCCTGTATCTGTGAGATACTTTCGGAGTGAGGCAGAATTCACCAGGTTGCCGTTGTGGACGCAGGCTATCTCTCCACCTCGGAACCTTATCAGGATTGGCTGGACGTTCCTATAGCCTTTTTCGCCTGTTGTAGAGTAGCGGTTGTGTCCGATAGCAACACTGCCGGGGAGCCTGTCAAATATCTTGTCATCGCAGAATACATCGGATACGAGCCCTTTCCCCTTGACGATATGCAGTTTGTTACTGCTGGTCGTTACAATTCCGCATCCTTCTTGTCCACGATGCTGGAGTGCGTACAGACCGAAGTAGGCAAGCCGGGAAGCATCGCTATTTCCCCAGATGCCTATAACACCACACCCTTCCTTGAACATTAGCTGATGACCTTTTTCTGCTGGTAAAAACCCATAGCAAGGAAAATAGCAGCAAAGAAATACACCGCCCTAACAAGCCAAGGGACAAGCACAACCGATGCTGATAGGTTTGCAATTTCCAGCAGCTTGGCGAGGGCAAAGAATATCGCTGCACCAGACAGCCACCGCCAGGAGACCATCATCTCACCACCCTTGAGATAGGACTGAAGCTGAAGGGCGAAAAACATCGCCAAAAGTAGAAAAAAAAGCGTCAGTGTATCTAAGGCGATATTTAGCCCGCTGTCGTTGGTGGATTCTGTCTGTGCGTAAAGCGGTAGCCAGATGAAAAAAACGAGTGTGATAATCGCTCCTGTTTTGAAAAGTTTGTGCATCTTTCCTCCTTATCTCTCGAGAACCCTCGTGATGTCTGACCAGACTCCGTATCTTGCAAGGAGCTCCCTGTTCTCTTTCAGCGTTTCCTCTGTTGCCCCAAGGATGCCTGATACTACTTCTTTCCTCCCTTTTGGTCCAAGCGATGAGTTAATCTTATCGATAAACGCTTCTAAGAGTGCAGAAAGAGCCGTTGACACCTTATGAACCCTCGACTCAGGAGGGATCTTGCGAGATAGTTCTGCGAAGTTGGAAAAGTCGAATCTGCAGTCGTCCGAGAGGTGAAGGTTCTTCAGAATAGGGTATTTCTCCTTTAATGAGCCAAACAGCTTGGTAATTATCTTTTCTCCGCCCCTGCCAAACTTCGACAGTATGACATCTGTTATTCCACGAAGGAAGGAGTCGTAAATCTTTACCACAATCGCCACTACCTCATCCGTTTCCTTTATCCGGACCCTTCTGGTCTTTTTTGCACCTACCTTTTGGATGACACCAGACATAATGAGGTTGTATATCGCCTTCATTGTCCCAAGCCTATTTGTCGGGGTGATGTCAAGTATCTCCTCAATGCTTCGTTCACCGTCCACGAGGCTTAATACCTGCACCTCTTCTGGAGATAACGACACCTCCTGCTTCCCGATAAAATCCGCTGGTGCAACCCTCAAAACGGTGTTCTCTGGAGGAAGAGCATCCTTTATCCTGTTCCATTCATCTATTCTGCGAGTTCCCTCCATCAGTATATTCATTGTATTTATAGAGCTGATGATGACATCGGTGTCGGGCAAGACATTCTCATCGAAGATGAACTCACCATCCTCCCATGAGAAGATGTCGAATATTATATCCTCTATCTGCATTCTGATGATGTCGGCGAGCTCATCCTTGCTCATAAGGTTTAGGTAGATTATAGTTGACGGGAGTTCCTTTCCTGTGAGCTTCTTAACCTCTTTTGCCCTCATGATATCGTCTCGGTTTAGTTTCCCTAACCGCAGGAGGATGTTCTCCAGCCTGTCCTTATCTGTTGAGGAATCGGCATGGATTATCATTCCGTTCTTGAAATAGATCTGCTTAACGACATCCTTCTTTTTGATATGGAGGGTTCCGGTTTTGCTTCCTATGGTGAGAAGCTGAAGGAGGTCAGGGAACTTAAGCGTCTTAAGATTTCCTTGGAACCCCATACTCTCTCCTTTCCAGATTAAACCTCACAGGAAAGTTAACCCCCGTAAGTGAAAAGTCAAATGTTATTTTTTCCTATGTGGTATTTTAGGTTTGCTTTGGAACTTTTATTTTTAGCTTGACAACTTAGTTAAGATAATATATACTATCTTCAGAAAAAATAAACTATTACGGGAGAAAGATGGGGCTTTTCGATTCGATATTCGGAAAGAAGATGGTTACCTCTGTTGGTATTGACATCGGCAGTTTTTCTTCAAAGCTTGTCAAGATTGAGTTTCCTCCCAAAGGTGAGCCGACGGTTGAGGGGCTTGCGGTTCGTCGCTACCCGTCCAGATCGATATCTGACAAAGAGATAAGGGAACGGGAGGTACTTATAGGGGTTATTCAGGAGCTGGTTGACGCTGTTGACCCGGAGATAACTGAGGTGATTGCCTCGATTTCTGGGCATAAGGTTATGACGGACATCTTCATGGTGACACGTCCAAAGGGGAAGGTAAAGCTGGATGAGCTTGTGCTAACCGAGGCAGAATCTCACATCCCGACAGGAACTGATGGGGTTTCGCTGAGTTATGAGGTTCTGGAGGAGATAGATGAAGGAAGAAGGTTAAGGATTCTTTTGACTGCTGCCAAGGGTGATTATGTGGAAAGTTATGTTGACCTGTTGGATGGTGCCGGGCTTACTCCTATTATCATCGATGTAGATTATTTTGCCCTTTACAATGTATTCACTTACAACTATGAGGTTCCTGAGAAGGGGATATATTTTCTTGTGAATGTTGGGTATGAGCTGACCAATATAGCTATCATAGTTGACCAGAAGCTTTTTACTGTCAGGGACATCTCTATGGGTGCGAAGGACATCTGGAGCAGGATTCAGTCTGAACTGCGCCTCTCGAATGAGGAGGTTTCGAGGATAATCTCTGGTGAGACCGGCTGGTTGGACGAGACATCGCTTAGAGGAGCGATATTCATCGCCTCGGATGATGTGAAGGTCGGGCTTGATATGGTGTATAGCTTTCTTGAGAAGAGCCTTGAAGGTAGAGGTGTTGATAAATATTACTTCTCTGGGGGAGGCTCACTTATACCGTTCTTTATGGAGGCGATGAAGGAAAAGCTCCCTACCGAGGTGGAGATCTTGGACCCTTTTCAGAAGATTATCTGCGAGCCGTTCTTCTTTGGGGAAAAGAAGAAAGACGAGGTTGCTCCTCTCTATGCTATCGCCACGGGATTGGCTCTCAGGCAAGGATAAGGTAAGATGCTCAAGATAAACCTCTTACCCACGGAACTCAGGCGGATCAGGCGAGTAAGAAGAGGACCCGACAGAATCCTTATATATGAGTTGCTTGCTCTTTTTATTCTGATAGGTTTTTTTTATTTTACGAACGCCTCGCAGAACGCTCGCATTGAATCTTTGGATAGAGAGCTGTTAGTAGCCCAAAGGCAGATGGAGAAGCTGGAGAAGAAGGTTGCAGCCATTCAGAAAATACAGCAGATAAAGGATGAGATAAGCTCCAAGATGAAAGCAATTCAGATGTTAGAGGCGACCAGAGCAATTCAGGTGAAGATTCTGGAAGAGATAGCCACTCTTCTTCCAGATTATTCTTGGTTGACAAATATTTCCATATCTGAGGATGGGCATATCTCGCTCTCGGGGAAAGGGTATTCTTTGAAGAACATAGAGGTTTTTATGAAGAGGCTGATATCCTCTCCGATACTGCGGAATGTTAGCTTGAGTTTCATTCGTGAGGAGGCAGGAAGCAGTCCGAAGACGTTCTCATATAAATTTGACTTTGACCTCATCAAGGAGGCGGGGATTACTGAGGCTGGTGAGTTCTCCATTCCTGAGGAGTTTAAGCCCAAGAGAGAGAGGCGTCCTGGTGTTCCTGCTGGTAAGATGCTTATCAAGAAGGGGAAAGAGGCTCTCGGTGTTGATAAGGAGAGAGCCAGAAGGATGATGGAGGGGCTTAGATAATATGGCCGCCTCTCTAACCGACCCCAGGGTTCAGCGGTATGTGGTTGTTGGGGTTTTGATCGTTCTTGTCACTGCTATATGGTATTTTAGGATGTATTCTCCGAAACTGGAGGAGATAAAAAGAAAGGAGAACCAGCTGGAGGATTTAAGGCTCAAGATCCACGAGGCAAAGTTAAAGGTAGAAACCTATGAAGAGTTGAAACGGGAGGTTATGGCTTCCTACTATAAGTATCGGGCACTCGAGAGCCTTCTGCCGTTGACCAGAAGTGTCCCTGACTTCCTGAACCATTTCTATGTCGCGGCGAAAAACAATATGGTCTACCTATCGTCCTTGACTCCTGAACCGACAAAGCAAGTTGATTTTTACTTTGTTAGCCCTTATTCGTTGAAGATTTCAACTACATATCACGGGCTTGGCGGTTTTCTGGCAGATGTTGCAAACTTCCCGTTTATTGTGAATGCGGGTGGAATGAATATAACCGCTATCCCCTCTGCTACCGAGGACCTGTCGATAAATGTTGACCTTACGCTCTACACATACAATATCACCGAATCCCAAAGGATGCTGCCACCACATCTCGAGGAGTTACCGGAATGAGAGGCGTTATATGCACAGTTATGACACTGCTGTTGGTTTTCTCTCTTCGGGCTGCTCCTGTCTATGTCAGCTCTTTGGAGATGGAAAAGGCAGGGGATACCACCGTTGTTAAGGTTGTATCCACAGGGAAGGTAACCGAAAAGCATGCGTTCCTTTCTGGTACCAGAAGGCTTGTTGTGGATATATTTGACGCATATCACAATCTTCCGTCGAAGGTTTTTGATGACCTGCCTGCGGGCGTTGTGAAGGTCATAAGAACAAGCCAGTTTCAGACAAAGCCTGTGCCTATTACAAGGGTTGTAGTTGAAGTGGAGAAGGAAAAGATTAAGTATAATATCTTCCCGAAGGATAGCGTGGTGTTTGTCAGGATAATCGCCTCTGGGTATCCGTCGATGGAAAGGTATGTAGCGAGGAAAAAGGCTATTCCTAAGGTTCCGCCTTCTCCTCTCCCGCCGCCCAGGGAGGCGGTTATAGGAACGGTAAAGGTGACTCCTATTGTGCCTGAATCAGTTGCTGTGTTGGATACTGGCAGGATCGGGGTGGGCGATACGATAAAGTATATTCGAAAGAAAATTGTCTACAATGCTCGCGGGCTCAGGGACCCTGCGCTGGTAGTTCTCCCGACGGAACAGATGGTCATTGGAAGAGAGAAAGCCCCAAATGTTGAGCGTCTCAAGCTTGTGGGGATAATAAGAGACAAGGACGGTTATGCTGCCCTGAGCGAGGATGAGAAAGGGTTTGGCTATCTGTTAAGAAAGGGTAGCAAGGTGTTGAACGGTCGGGTTGAGAAGATAGATTCCACCACGGTTTATGTCACGCTGGAAGAGTTTGGAATAGTGAGAAGGGTAAAGATTAGCCTTCCCAAGGAGAGATGATGAAAAGGTTTTGGATGCTATGTTTTTTGCTTCTCTTTGTTTTTGCCCTCTCTGGTGTTTCCCAGGTGCAGAAGAGGTTTGAGCATATAGTATTTCAGGGAGCTTCAGTTCAGGCAGTATTCCAATTCCTTGCCAGGGAAGGAAATGTGAATATCGTCTTGAACCCGAATGTCACAGGAACGGTCACGATGGAGCTTGTCGATGTTACCTGGGAGGAGGCTTTCAATATTGTTCTGGCTACATACAACCTCAAGAAGATAGAAGAGCCTGGCTGTATAAGGGTTATGACCGAGAGCGAGTATATGGACATGGATATAAAGAAGAGGGAATACGAGAAAAGGCGCATTGACTTGATAGAGCCTGTGACGAGGATATATTCGATACAGTATGCCTCTGCCGAAGAGATGGCAGAGGCGCTATCGGCGGTTCTCACCAGGCGTGGGAAGGTACAGGTGGATGCAAGGACGAACTCGCTTCTGGTAACGGAGGTAGAGGACAACTTCCCTGTGATAGAGGAGATGATTCGCGAACTCGATGTTGAGGCAAGACAGATAAGGATAAATGCGAAGATAGTATTGATAGATGCCGATTACACGAGGGAGTTGGGAATACAGTGGTCAGCGAAGAAGAAAACGGGGACAGAAGAGGAAAAGACAATCGCTTCTCTCACGCCAGGTCTGGGTGAACTTATCGGAACATTCACATGGGGGACGATATCTGGTGAGTACGATTTATCGGCTATGCTTGCAGCAGCGATAACCTCTGGTAAGGGGACGATCGTTGATCATCCTGAGATAACAACGCTCGACAACAGGGAGGCGGAAATATTCAGCGGGAAGGAGATAACGATAACAATCCCTGGCGGGGTTGGTGCTTCTGGTGCGACACAGACTATTCGGGCAGGGACGAGGCTCACTGTGACACCGCATGTGACGGCAGAGGATAGGATTATGCTCACTCTCTCGGTTGAACGGACAGCGGAGGCAGGAAGCGAGGCGTCGGCAGCTGGAGGTGGGGTTGTTACCGTGCTAACAAGAAGTGCCTCCACACAGATGATTGTTGACGATGGAGGCACCGCCGTCATCGGTGGTCTGACGGGTGAGGAGGAAAAGGTTGAGGAAGCTGGGGTCCCGTTGCTTAAAGACCTGCCGCTTATAGGACCGATTTTCAAAAAAACCAGGAGGATAAATACCTCGTCTGACCTCATAATCTTCGTTACTCCGACTATTGTTAAGGAGGCGACCGAAACCAGACTAAAGATACAAGGGGGCGACAAATGAGCCGGTACGGGCTTGTTCTCGCAGGTGGAGCAGGTGAAAGGTTGTGGCCCCTATCGAGGAAGAACTTTCCAAAGCAACTACTCAAGATCGGCTCGGAGAAGACAATGCTCGAGGAGACACTTGAGCGGTTCGGCGGTATAGTTGAACCGAACAGGATAAGAATAGTTACTTCCTCAGAGCTGAAATCTGAGATCCAGCAGAGGCTTCCTTATCTTGGAGATTCACTTTTCATTGTAGAACCGGTTCCTCGCAACACCGCACCAGCCATCTGCTATGCTGCTTTCAAATTATTCGCATCTGACCCGGAAGCTCTTTTGGTTGTGCTCTCTTCTGACCACAAGATATCTCCGCTGGAGCAGTTCCAACAGGTGCTTACCCGAGGGGTGAATTTTGTTGAATCCCACCCGGAGTATATCTCACTTGTCGGTATATCTCCAACTCGCCCGGAGACAGGGTTTGGATACATCCGCTGCGGTTCCTGCCGCCTCGATGACAGATTCTGTATGGATGTTGAGCAGTTTGTTGAGAAGCCGTCCTTAAAGCGTGCCGACGAGATGATAAAGAGCGGTTTGTACCTCTGGAACAGTGGGATGTTTATCTTTCAGGCAAGGCTTATCGCCGATATACTGGGGAAACTGGAACCAGATATGTGTGAGAATATCAAGCAGGCTTTAAGAGAGGAAGATGAGAGTAGGGCGAAAAAGCTATTCGGTCGCTGCCGACAGGTGTCGTTCGATAAGGCGATCCTTGAGAGATATGATAAGGTTGTTGTGGTTAAGGGGACATTCAACTGGGATGATATCGGAACCTTCGCCGCAATTGAACGGCTGTACTCTACGCTTGGAGAGAAAGAAAAGGAGAGGCTTTCAAGCAATTTCTTGACCATCGATTCCAACGATGTTACTGTAATAAATATAGACAAAGAGAAGCTTGTTGTTGTTGCTGGTGTTGACGATCTGCTTCTGGTCAATACCGACGATGTTGCGTTCATTGTGGGGAGGGAGAAGCTCGGGAAGATGCGTGAATATGTTGAAAGGATAAAGAATGAAGAGGGTACTGATAAATATCTTTAGTTTTCTTTTTCTGGCGCTTTTTCCGCTTGGGTGTGCCTTTGAGCATCCTCTGCACAGGGAGAAGACGGATAAGGAGGATTATTCTCCGGAGTCGATAATTGACGAGCCGGCTATTGTGGTTCCACAGAAGGAGCCGCCAGCCGAGAGGAAGCCGGTGGCTCGCCATGGTGGTGAGAAGATTGTCGAAGATATGGATGAGAACTACGGTTGGCGCGTACAGCTACTCATAACCACAGAGCAGACGGAGGCAGAAGCCAGAATGGTTGAGGCGAAGCAGATGCTCGGGCAGGAGGTGTATCTTATCTATTCCTCGCCACATTACAAACTTCGTGTTGGCAACTGTCGCACATATGAAGAGGCTATGGAACTACTTGAAAAGGTAAAAGCCCAAGGGTTCTCCGATGCCTTTATCGTAAGGGACAGAATTATTCCTCAATGACAAAGGTTCTCAAGGTAGCTACCCTCCTTACGGAGAATCAGCTAAAAGAGGTGGCAGATTGTCTACTTTCTGGTGGGATAATTGTCTATCCCACAGAGACAGTATATGGGATGGGTTGTATTCCAAGCTTTCCATGCTCGGTTGAGAGTATATTCTCTATCAAAAAAAAGAGCCGCTCTCCTGTTATTTTGCTTGTGAAGCTCGAGCATTTACCTTATATTGTTAAAGGTTATGAAAGGTTATCTGGTATTCTCTCTATGCTTGCTGGTAAGGCTGTTAGTTTTGTCGTGAGACCGGCGGTTGATCTTCCTCAGATTGTGCTGAGCGATGCCGGAAAGCTTGGTGTTCGGGTTTCCCAGCTGCCTCTGGTAGAGCAGATTATATCGAGAATAAACTCTCCGCTTGTTTCTACCAGTTTCAATATCTCTGGAGAGCCCCCCATAACGGTTATAGATAGCGTGGACTGGTCGAGATTTCCCGGTGTGGATATAGCGCTCGATGCAGGAAGGTTAGGCGCAGTTCCATCGACTGTAGTTGATATAACGGATTTCCCAAGGCGGATAGCTGTTGTCCGTGAGGGGCAGGTTAGCCTGGAATTTTTAAGGAGTTTACTTGGAGGGGTTAGGGTCGAAAAAGCTTAGGCGTGTTCTCTTTATTTGTACCGGGAACACCTGCAGAAGCCCGATGGCAGAAGCTATCCTCAAGCAGATCCTGAAAAAAAGAGGGAAAGCCGATGTTAAGGTGGAATCGCGTGGGATTGTGAACCTTAAAAGAACTCCAGCTACGGTGAACGCTAAAACAGTCTGCCGGGAGCACGGAATAGAGCTTGGGAAAAAGCGTTCTAAACAGGTTTCTCGGGAAGCAATCAGTTCTACTGACATTGTCCTTGTGATGGAGCAGCTCCACATCGATATGCTCAGAACACATTACCCTGAGTACATGGGAAAGGTGCATCTATTGACTGATTTCTGCTCATCAGTGGAGGGTGATATCGATGATCCTCTTGGGGGAGGTATCTCCTCTTACGAAAGAACATTTACCATACTTGAGACCTGTATCCGTGAAATGGTGGAGCGATGGGAAGAAGAATCGCTCTTATAATCCTTGCCCTTTCTCTCTGTTTACCGTGCAAAGGGAGTTCTGAGATCCGCTATATAACCGAGCCACCGGAGAACGAATCGTTTGGAGTGGGAGAATCACTTTTCTTCGCCGTCAATTACGGATTTGTCAACGCAGGGTATGCACTCCTCTCCATCGATGGAATTGTGGAGCTTCGGGGAAGGCTTTGCTACCACATCATATCGAAAGCCTGGACAAACAGTGGGTTCTCACTCTTCTTTCCTGTCAGGGACCGTGTGGAATCGTTTATGGATGTAGAAGAGTTATATTCTCTCTTGTTCAAGAAGCACCTCAGGGAAGGGAGGTTCAAAGCTGACAAATCGTTTGCCTTCTATCAAGATGAGCATATCGTCAAAACGAAGAAATATGTTATGCAGATACCCCCGAGAACTCAGGATGTCTTATCATCTCTGTATTTCGCCAGGCTGGTGGAATTTGATGTCGGTGATACGGTCGCTATCCCGAACCACACCGATGGGAAAAACTATCCGCTTGCTATGGTGGTGCATAAAAGGGATACCGTCGAGGTGCCGGCGGGAAAATTTTCCACATTTATGGTGGAGCCGATCCTTGTCGGAGAGGGAATATTCCAGCAGAAGGGTAGAATGTGGGTCTGGCTCACCGACGATACACGCAAGCTACCCGTTATGATGAAGAGTAAAATAGTCATCGGCTCGATCGATGCTGTGCTCGTCGATTTCAAACTCGGTAAGCCATACTCCGTAGAGAACAGTAATTGAGCGAGAAGAATGTGAACGAATATCGTATGTTTGTGGATGAGAGTGGCGAGCGAGAATATGCTCCACGCACCAGCCTCTATTTTGTTTATCTTGGTTGTGTTGTTGAGAAGAAGAATGTGTCAAGTATCGAACAGGAGTTTAAAAGAATTAAGAGGGCATATCTTGGCACTGAGCAGGTCGAGTTCAAATCTAATTGGTTCCGAATTCCGAAAGAGAGAAAAAAACATTACCTTATACCATTTAACATCACAAACACCATTCTCCGTGAGATGACAGGAGAGATATACAGGGTAATAAAGAGTTCACCAATTACTCTCTTAGCCTCGGTTATTGACAAGCGCGAGATGCGGGAGAAATATGGGGAAAAGGCTTATAGTCCCAGTAGTTGGGGATATGAGCTTTTGATAGAGCGTTATCAGTATTTTCTACAGAGGGTTGGTGGTGAAGGAGATGTAATAGTAGATAAGATAAGTGGCAAAAAGCCTTGGGGTCGCTATCCTTATATGAAATTGATTAAAAGAGTGCATGTAAAAATGCAGAAAGATGGAAGCACTTTGCAAAAGGTGATTGTAGACAGGGTAAAAGGAATGCCCTCCTTTAAGAGTTCTGATACATCCAATCTTTTGCAAGTGGCGGACTTCTGTGCCTATAATGTGATGCGGCAGTTTAGAGACTATGGCGGTGAATGGGAGGAACCGACCGAGAGGTATCTTAGGATGTATCCGTTTTTTCGAGAGATAGTTGGCAAGCTCCATAAAGGTCCGGGTGGTCAGATTCAGGGTTTTGGAATAAAAAAGTTCCCAGAAAAGCGTAAAGTTGGTTGGAGAATAAAAAATGGCTGAAGTAGCGGGGTCTGGTGTCTATTCACCAGCGGACCTATTAAAACGAATTGCCCGAAGGCTCTGATGACCCGGGGAAATGCCCCCCTTATCTTCAGCCACCTACATTATAAATATTGCCGGCAGGATTGTCAAGCATTTTTTTAAATTTTCCCTCGTCCCTTGTTGATTACTTCCGTCCTCTTGGCTCGAGAAACACGCCCCAGTTGTTTTGGGAATATTCCAGACCTTAAAATTCACAAACAGATAATTTATATTGACTTTTTGAAATGATACCTTAAATTTACTAAATTTAACTGAAATAAGATATGGGCAGGATTACTCTCGATACAAGGTGCGACCCTGAGCGGTATGAAGGTAAGTGGTATAATGTCTGGCTGGAGAACGGCTATTTTCATCCTGTGGCTGATGCGGATAGGGTTCCCTTCTCTATTGTTATCCCGCCTCCCAATATTACCGATGTTCTCCATCTTGGTCATGCGTTGAATAACACCCTTCAGGACCTCTTTATCCGCTGGAAGAGGATGGAGGGGTATAATACCCTCTGGCTTCCGGGGACTGACCATGCAGGGATTGCTACGCAGCATATGGTCGTTGAGGGGCTTCGCTCTGAGGGGAAAACGAAGGAGGATATCGGCAGGGAGAAGTTTGTTGAGCTTCTATGGGATTGGAAGAGAAGAAAAGGTGGACGGATCGTTGAGCAGCTGAAGCTGATGGGTTCTTCCTGTGACTGGGAGCGTGAGCGGTTCACAATGGATGAGATGCTGTCCCGTGCCGTGAGGGAGGTGTTTGTTAGGCTCTACAATGAGGGGCTCATCTATCGGGGGAAGTACATTATCAACTGGTGTCCCAAGTGCCTTACTGCTCTTTCCGATGATGAGGTGACGCATAAGGAACAGAAAGGACACCTTTGGTATCTTAGATACCCGTTCAAAGGTAGGAGAGGGGATTATGTTGTCGTTGCGACAACGCGTCCTGAGACTATGCTCGGTGATACTGCTGTTGCTGTGAATCCCAGCGATGACCGCTACAAGGGTATGATCGGTGAAACGCTTGTTCTCCCGATTATCGGGAGAGAGATCCCTGTTATTGCAGATGAGATGGTTGACCCGGAGTTCGGCACTGGTGCGGTGAAGGTAACCCCTGCTCACGACCCGAACGACTTCGAGATAGGAAAGAAGCATGGACTGCCGTCGGTTGTTGTTATGGATGAGAATGCTTTGATGAATGAGAATGCGGGTGATTTTGCTGGGCTTGATAGATACGATGCCAGGGAGAAGATCGTCGAGAGGATGAAATCCCTCGGTCTGATTGAGAGGATCGAAGATTATACCCATTCTGTCGGGCACTGTTATCGCTGTCACACGGAGGTTGAGCCATATCTTTCCGACCAATGGTTTGTCAGGATGAAGCCGTTGAGTGAGCCGGCGATTGCCGTTGTTGAGAGGGGTATTGTCCGTTTTCATCCGCCGAGATGGAAGAAGGTATATCTTGAATGGATGCACAACATCAAGGACTGGTGTATTTCTCGTCAGATATGGTGGGGACACAGGATACCTGTTTGGTGGTGCGATGAGTGTGGTGGGTTCACTGTGGCAGTGGACGAGCCGAAGGTTTGCTCTCATTGTGGTTCCAACAGGCTTCATCAGGATAGCGATGTCCTTGATACATGGTTCTCTTCGTGGCTTTGGCCCTTCTCTACTATGGGCTGGCCAGCCATCACAGACGATTTGCAGTATTTCTACCCAACAGATATTCTCGTTACCGCGCCAGAGATAATATTTTTCTGGGTTGCCAGGATGATAATGGCAGGGATACATTTTACAGGTCAGGTGCCGTTCTTCGATGTTCTCATCCATGGGACGGTCAGGGATAAGCTTGGCAGGAAGATGAGTAAGTCGCTTGGCAACGGGATAGACCCTGTTGAGGTAATTGAGAAATATGGCAAGGATGCGCTCCGGTATACGCTCATATCGCAGTCTACGCAGGGGCAGGACCTTTTTATTTCTGTGCGTGATTTCGAGCTGGGGCGGAACTTTGTCAACAAGCTCTGGAACGCTGTTAGATTTGCGTTCCTCAATATCGATGGGCAGTATAACTGGTACGAGATTCAGGATATATCGCCCACCCTCTTGGTAAACCGTTGGATACTTTCTCGGCTCGAGAAAGCAAAGGCAGAGATCTCAAATTCGCTTTCCGATTTCAGGGTTGGCGAGGCGAGCAGGAGGCTCTATCAGTTCTTCTGGAACGAGTTCTGTGATTGGTACCTCGAGGGGATAAAGCCGGTTCTGGCAAAACAGGAGACAAAACCTGAGATTGAAAAGACGCTCCTTTATACGATCGATAATATCCTCCGACTGTATCATCCTATTATACCGTTTGTCACCGAGGAACTCTGGCAGAAGCTTAAGGAGAACTATGTAGGTGGTATGGAGAGTAAGCATCTTATCGTCGCTGATTGGCCGGACCCATATGATTTCTACATCGACGAGGACGCCGAAAGGGAGTTTGAACTCACCAAGCAGATTGTGTACGCGATAAGGAATATTCGTGGTGAGCTTTCAATACCGAGGGGGAAAAAGGCAGAGGCGTTCTTCGTTTTACGAGATAAATCCCTGATTCCCATACTTGAGAGAAATAATTCTCTGCTTTTGTTTCTTGCTGAACTCTCCGATGTGAAGATTGTGGACAGGAAGCCTGATGGTGCTGTTGGCTCTGCCATTATGGGTGATGTGGAACTGTATATTCCGCTTGCGGGGCTGGTTGATATAGAGTCGGAGGTCAGACGAATAAGGAAAGAGATAGAAAGGCTGAGCGGGATATTGTCATCGACTCAGAGGCGTCTTTCAGACGCTAATTTCACCAAGAAGGCTCCTGAGGAGGTTGTGGATAGGGAGAGAAAAAAGGTTGATGAGTTAAGGGCAAAGATAGATAAGTTGAATAGGACATTGAGCGAATTAACATCCATTTGAACAAGGAGGTGTGTATGAAACGGTTTTTGATGCTGTTGCTGTCGGGTGGGGTTGTTCTGGCTATTGCTGGTTGCCAGAAGGCGCCCAAGGATGTTGTGGCGAAGGTTGGGAAGAGCTACATCACCATCGATGATGTGAACTCGAAGTTCGACCCGAGGTGGACCCGTTTCACCTCGTTTGAGGATGAGTTGGAGAAGAAGAAGAAGAAATTGGAGCAGCTGGTGGAGGATAAACTGATACTTACTGGTGCATACGATGCTGGGCTCGACAAGGACTCAACCGTGCTTGCTACTGTTGGAAAGAGCAAGGATAATCTCATCTTGAATGTTCTGTATCAGCAAGAGGTTGTAGATAAGGTTAGCATCACCGATGATGATCTTATGGACTACTATAAGTCGCTTGGTGAGGAGGTTCGGGCCAGGCATATCCTTGTGAAGGATAAGTCGCTTGCGGATAGCCTGTATAAGGCAATACAATCTGGGGCAGATTTTGCTGAGCTTGCGGAGAAGTTCTCTGAAGACCCTGGTAGCAAGAAGAAGGGTGGAGACCTTGGTTTCTTTACACGTGGAAGGATGGTCAAGGAGTTCGAGAATACCGCGTTCGCACTCGATGTTGGCGAGGTTTCTAAGCCAGTCAAGACGCAGTTTGGGTGGCACATAATAAAGTTGGAGGAGAGGCGGAAAAGGGAGCAACCACCGTTTGAGCAGCAGAAAGATAAACTTCGTCAACAGCTCAAGCGGATTCGTCAGCAGGAGCTCGCTAATGCATTTGTCGAGAAGGTCAAGGAGAATGCAGGAGTTCAGCTCAACCCAGAGACAGCGAAGCTTGTTATCAACAAATTTGCACAGGATACAAGCAAAACAGGGTTACCTCTATTCTCTGATGAAGAAAGCTCCAAAACCCTTATGAGCTACAAATATGGCTCCTGGACTGTGAGCGATCTTATCGAAGGGTTGAAGAGGCTTCCCCCTTACCGTAGACCCAAATTCTCCTCTGAGGCTGATCTCCTCGGTTACTGTAAGGATGCGCTTATTCAGGAGCTTCTCGTGAAATATGCTGAGGAGCATGGGGTTGAAGACAGCCCAGAATACAAGAAGAAGCTGACCGAGACGATTGAGCGTGAGATGCTGAGAAAGTTCAAGAATGATGAGATTTACTCTAAAGCTAAGGTGACCGAGGATGAGGTGAGGAAATACTACGATGAGCATCAGGACGAGTTTATGACACCTGAGCAGGTGAATGTCAGGGAGATACAGGTAGCAACTGCTGCTGAGGCAAAGAAACTTGCCAAGCAGGCAAAGGCAGGTGCAGATTTTGCAAAGCTGGCTGAGGAGCACACACTGAGAACATCAGCAAAATCCCGTGGGGGAGAGTTGGGTTTCTTCACCGAGGCAAGATATCCTGAGCTCTTTCGGGCAGCGAAGAATATGAAGCCGGGTGATATCTCAGACCCTATTCCAGCCGGTGGAAAATACTCTGTCATCCAGCTCATCGAGAGAAAGAAGCCAGAGGTTAAGCAGTTTAATCTTGTAAAGAAGAGAATAGAAAACAAGCTACTCCGCCAGAAGAAGGAAGAGGTACTGAAAAAGTGGGTTGAAGAGCAGAAAAAGAAGGTAAAGGTTAGGATTTTCGAGGATAGGCTTGCCAACAGTATCGATAGGTCCAAGTACGAGAAATCTCCCGATACATCCTCGACCATGTAGAACCCTGAACCGACCCCGGTGTGAGTGACATCGGGGTCACAACTGCTTTCCTTATGAAACCTATGAAAAGGTATGTAAAGTATATTTGGATATTATTCTTGTTGCTCCTTTCCTGTTCGAATAAGGAGGAGCCTGTTGCTCGTGTGGATGGAACCGTGCTTACCAAAGATGAACTGGCACAGGTAGCTGGATATTCATCGGAGATACTCTCTTCGGGCTATGTGAAGGATGTTGTGAACAGCTGGATTGACCAGGAGCTCCTGTATCGGGAGGCTATGAAAAGGAAGCTTGAGAAGCGTGAGGATATCAGGCGGGAGATCGAGAACTATAGGCGGTATATACTGACGGAACATCTCATCCAGGAGGTGGTGCTGGATGGAATTGAAATAGATGAGGACTCTTTGCTGGAGTATTACAATCGCAACAGTTCTCTGTATACCGCCCAGAGCGATATGGTCAGGCTCGTTCTCCTGAATGTCGAGGATGCCGATACCGCAAGGTCTGTTTATGAAAGGATTACAAGCGGTGTTCCGATTGAGCGGTTCGAGCCCTTCCTGTATCTCTCGGACTCGACGGGTAACTTTTTCGCAAGAGATGAGCTACCAAAGGAGGTTGCAAAGGTTGCATTCTCGATGGAGGATGGTGAGCTATCAGAGCCGATAGAAACGGATTTCGGTTACTTTATTGTCAAGAGGATTTCCTCTGTTAGCCAGGGAACAATCCTCCCGTTCGAGGCGGTTCGTGATGACATTCATTACATACTCTACTCACGCAGAAGTTCGGATAGGATTAACTCTTTCATAGACTCCCTTCGGAGAGAGCATTCTATCTGGATAAATCCGTTATACGAGGAGACGACGGATGCGGTGGAAGACAGTATTTAGCCTCCTTTTTATCCTTTTCCCACTTTTTGTTTTTTCTCAGATTTCCGAGGACAGGATAGTAGCTGTCGTTGGAGATGATCCGATACTGGAGTCAGAGCTCAACTTTGCCGTAGCAACTCTCGTTCAGCAGGGTCTAATCTCTGGAGATGAGCTCGGAACAGAAGAGGGCAAAAGGCGTGTAATGGAGGATGTTCTGGAGCGTTTAGTAGAAGAGAGCCTTGTTCTTGTGGCGGCGGAGAGGGAAAGCATCCAAGTCTCGGAGGACGAGGTGGACTCAATCTGGAACGAGCGCTGGGAAAGGATGAAAGAAAAATATCCATCTGCGGAGGAGTTCGAGCAAGAGCTTGCGAGCTTCGGATTCAGTGTCAAGACATTCAGGGAAAAGATGAAACGTGATATAAGGAACTCACTCTTGAAAGAGCGGTTCTTGCAAAGGAAATTCACAATGGTTGAGCTCTCTGATGAGGATGTTAAAAGTTTCTACGAGGAGTTCAAGGATTCGCTTCCCGATATCCCAGCATCGGTCGAGCTTGCCGCTATACTCATAGAAGCATCCCCCGATAGTGAAACGGTAAGGAGGGCAAGAGAGAAGATTGAAAAGGTATACGAGGAGCTTGTGAAAGGGAGTAGCTTTGAGGTTTGTGCTAAGAGGTACTCGGAGGATGATGCAACCGCGAAGAAAGGGGGGATACTTGGCAGGTTCAAGCGAGGTGACCTGGCGGCACCGCTGGATTCTGTTGTCTTTTCGCTCGAAGTAGGAAAATTTTCTGAGCCTGTCCGGAGCCGAAAGGGGTTTGAGATCTTGAAGCTCCTTTCGAAGAGCAATGAGACAGTCGAGGTTGCTCATATACTTGTCAAGACACCCATTACGCCCGAGCGATACCAACAGCTTATCTCCCTTGCAGATAGTGTCCGCACACTTGCTCAGGATACGCTGTGCGATTTCGGCGAGCTTGCGAGAGAGTTCTCGAACGACGCCGCAACACATAACACCTCAGGCTACCTTGGCAAGTTCTATGTTGATGACCTACTACCACCGTTGAAGGAATATGTGAAGGGGGCAACCACAGGAGATATTCTACCGATAATCGAGACAGACGAAGGGTTCCAGATATTTAAGGTTGTCTCATTTACTCCGGGCAGGAAACTGACGCTTGAAACCGATTTCGATATCGTCCGGAACATTGCCCGCAATCACAAGGTTGGGAAACAGATAGATAGCTGGCTGGAAAGGTTCAGGAAAACCGTCTATATCGATATTAGAATATGAGATTGGACAAGTTTCTCTCGGTTTCCCGGCTTATAAAGCGGCGCAACCTCGCAAAAAAAGCAGCAGACGAAGGTCTTATTCTCGTGAATGGAAAGGTAGCTAAAGGATCTAAGAATATATCCGTGGGGGATAAGATAACGATTAGGTATCCAGGGCATACACTGAGTATCGTTGTTAGGCAGCTTTCGGTAGGGAATCTGCCCAAAAAGGAAGCACACCTCCTATATGATATCCTCTCGGATGAGAAAGATTAGGATTTTGCAAAATGCAATGCTCAAGAGAACCTTCTCTTTTCTCTTTCCTACGATAAACGCTGTGCAATCCTGCCTGCTGTGCGAAGGTAGGGCATGTTGGTAGTTTGGCACGATAGTTGCAAATTAAGAAAGCGGGGCTTGAAAAGTGAAGAATTTTAACTCAAAACCTTAAAGGAGGTGCAAGATGAGGAACAGGAAAGGTTTCACCCTCATTGAGTTGATGATCGTTGTGGTCATCATCGGAATCTTGGCAGCGCTTGCCATTCCGCGTTTTATGGCGGCTTCGAAGAAGGCGAAGATCTCTGAGGCGAAGGGCGTTGTGAAGCAGCTGTGGACGCTCTCGCAGACCTACTATGAAGAGTATGGTTACTACCCGGTAGATGCTGACTTCCAGATGACAGATGGAGATGATTGGGCAAGTACTGCTGCTAGTAAGCTTGCTGCTCAGATGGGGTTCTCGCTTCCTTCTGGGAAACCGAGGTTCAACTACTACCTGACGGACGGCGGTGGTGCCAAGGCAGTAGTCAACACAGATGTTGATGCATCGCTTGCCGGTGTCACTGATGTTGTCATCGATGCTGATGGGAACATCTCCGGTGGAGTAATTCCGTGAGCTCTTTGAGGAGAGAGGTATAAGGCAGGGAGAGTATTTCTTCCTGCCTTTTTTTATTGTCTGTTTTACGAGGTGATGTTATATTGTTGACTGAGGTGGAAGGTATGAGATTCCGAGAAGGGTTTACCTTGATAGAGTTGATGATAGTGGTTGTTCTTATCGGTATCCTGGTTGGTCTTGCGGTTACCCGTTATCGAGCTGCTATCGGCAACTCGCGGAGGAGCGAGGCTTTTATGGTGTTGAAACAGCTATATGAGCTTGAGCTTTCCTATTATGAGGAGTATGGAACATATGCTGCTTCCCTGTCGCCGAATGTGTTTCCTATGAAGAGCTGGATGCTTCCCAGCGAGACGCGTAGATACGACTACACTGCCTGTGCAGGTAAAACAGGTGACATAAGGACGAGTGTATGGATTGTTGCTACAGAGAAGGGTGATGCAGATCTCGATGGAAATGGATTTGAGCAGATAAGGGTAGATGAAGATGGGGTTTTTTACGGAGATATGTAGGGGTAGCCGTTGTGGGTGAGATGGAGGAGTAAGTGAGGTATCTCGCGTCGGTTTTTGTATTCATCTTTGGTTCGATTATAGGCAGTTTTCTCAATGTTCTTATCTGGCGTCTCCCGAGGGGTGAGTCGATCGTTTCCCCTGGCTCACATTGCCCCAGATGCAATCATCCAATTGCTTTTTACGACAATATCCCTATTGTGAGCTACATTATCCTGGGTGGTAGATGTAGGCACTGTGGGGAGCGTATATCGATCCGATACCTCCTTGTGGAGAGTTTATGTGCTTTGGGGTTTCTGTTTGCCTTCTGGTGTTCTGGTTTCTCGTTCTCACTGGGGTTTTTTAAGTCAATATATCTCTTCTCATCGCTTGTTACAATCTCCTTTATAGACATTGACAAGAGGGTAATTCCTGAGGTAGTTACCCTGCCAGGGATTGCTGTTGGATTGCTGTTTTCTTTTTTTGAACACAATGTATTAGATTCCTTCATCGGTGTCTTCGTTGGTGGAGGAATGCTGCTTTGCTTTGGTTTTATCGGCGGTGTGATGTTTAAGAAGGAGAGTATGGGTTTCGGTGATGTGGAGCTTATGGCTTTTATCGGCGCATTTCTCGGCTGGCAAAGGTCAATTCTTGTGGTAATACTTGCTGCATTTTTCGCTGTCTTACTTGGGGGCGGTCTGCTTATTATCAAATCGAGGAGGAGAAAGCTATCTGACCATTATATTCCGTTTGGTCCGTATATATCGTTGGCTGCTGTTATTGCTTATTTCTATGGACAGGTTGTGATAGATTTCTATATAAACAGCTTCTTTCCCGCTTAACCTAATGGTGGTAGAATAGGAAAACCGAGTCACCATATATCCGCTTATCGTCTGGGGGAGGGAATATATCCTTGCTGAGGAACCTCTTCCCAACCTGTAGAATGAATATTCCGTCCTTTGTTAGGTGTTTCTTTATCTCTGTTAGGCTTTCTTTTATTCTTTGGTAGAAGCTTTCGATAAATGGTGGTCCTGCGAATATTATATCGAATCTTCGGTTTGATGACGCTATAAATCGGATAGCATCCCTTTTCTTCACAATGAGGTCCGATACAGTTGACAGAGAGAGTTGCTCGATGTTTGCGATGATGTTTGACACATCGATATCAACGAGGAATACGGGGTGTGCTCCGCGTGAGTAAGCTTCTATGCCCATAATCCCTGTTCCAGAGAATAGATCAGCAAAGGATTTGCTGTCTACATCTTTCAGAAGGTTGAAGATAGCGAGTCTTGCCTTTTCCTGAATGGGACGGAGGCGGTTCCGCTTGAGAAAGAGAGGTTTTCCGTGCAGTTTCCCGCCCGTTATGCGCATTTTACTTTTTGGTGAGGGCGAGATATTCCTCATATTCTCCGGGGGTAGTAAGTATCTCCACAGCCTTCTTTATCTCAGGGTCGTATTTTAGCACTATCTGCCGATACCTTTCCTTCTCGCCCCACAGAGCGGACACTATCTCGCGTTTGATGCTCCGCTTTATGTAGTCGATGCTCTCGGCGAATTCTTCTTCCTTTTTCTTCTCGAGCACCTCTTCAAACGGGATAAGCGCCTCATATACGGAGGAATCTGCCTCTGATTCCTCGAGTATCTTCTTTAGGTTTTCGAGTTCTTCCTCTGGTCTTGTGTTGAACTCGAAGTCGGACCGTGCGAGGTACTCCTTGAACTCATTCACCATCTCATCTGTGACCTCAAAATCTGGTGAGAGGTCCTTATGATTTTTTGTGTATTCGATGGCGAAGCCGAAGAACATAGACCTTCTTTCCAGCTCCATCTCCAATCGATTGAGTTTCCGCTGTTCGGTCTCGACATCTGGGGTTATTCCTCCTCCGCCGTATACTACTCTTCCGCCGAGCGTGTAGAAGAGTTCTCTGGTTGTGTCTTCCTCTTCTTCCTCTTCCTCTGTTTCTTCCTCCTCGCCCGTGTAGTATTTGGAGTAGATAGCGGTTTCCTTCCGCTTGAGGTAATTCTCTTTCTGGATGCATCTTCCGCTTGGGATATAGTATTTTGCGGTTGTAATCTTGAGAGCAGTATTGTTTCCGAGGTCGATTACGGATTGGACGAGTCCTTTTCCGAATGTTTTTTGCCCGAGTATGAGTCCGCGGTCATTGTCCTGGATAGCGCCTGCGACGATTTCCGATGCTGAGGCTGATCCTGGGTCGACAAGAACAACAAGTTTCCCTTCATCAAATTCAGGCGGGGCAAAGGAACGGAACTCTTGCGATTGATAGCTTTTTCTCCCTTTCGTGGAGACGATGAGTGAGTTCTGAGGTAGAAACAGTCCCGCCACCTCTACCGCCTGACGGAGGAGCCCGCCTGGATTACTCCGTAGGTCAAGGATGAGGCTTTTCGCTCCTTCATCCTTTAGCGATCTTAAGGCGTCTGCGATCTCTTTGGATGCCTCCTGAGAAAAGCGGGTGAGTCTTATATAGCCAATTTCATCGTTTATCATTCCGTAGAACGGTACGCTTTTTATCTCAATTACATCACGAGTAATGGTGTAGTCTAAGAGCTTTGGCTCACCTGGACGTCTTATCGTTATGGTGACCTTTGTTCCTCTTGGTCCCCTGAGCTTCCTCACAGCCTGTTCTATTATTATTCCTTCGGTGCTTTTTCCGTCTATTTTTACTATCTGATCGCCCGCTCGAATCCCCATACGATATGCAGGAGTTCCTTCTATCGGGGAGATAACGGTCAGTACATTATCTCTTATGCCGATGACGATGCCGAGCCCCTCGAACTTCCCGCGAGTATCCACCTTAAGATCTTCGTATTCTTTCTCCTCGAAATAAACGGTGTGCGGGTCGAGGGTCGAGAGCATTCCACTTATTCCTGCCTTGATAGCCTTTTTTAGGTCAAAATCGTCCACATACTTTGTATAGGTCTCGGTGATTATCCTGCCAACAAGCCGTATGCTTGAATACAGGTTCTCCTCGTCCCTTAGTGCAAATACCGACCCGATGGAAAGAAGAACCAGTGCCGCAAGCAATATAGGAATAAGGAATTTCTTCATCTCGACCTCCTGTCTTTCCAAAGATGCTCTATGTGGCGTTCTATCCTTTTCCAGACATCATCTGGGGTTCCGGATGCGTCTATTAGTTTTATCCTATTGGGATATATCCTTAGAAGCTTGTTATAGGCGTTTCGTATCCTTTGATAGAAATCGAGCTTTTCTGCTTCGAGCCTATCGAACATGCGGCTTACCATCCTTTCTCTTGCGAGGGTTGGATCGATGTCGAGGTAGAATGTAATGTCAGGTTCAAGCCCCAGAGTGGCAAAATTCCTCAGTTTTTCAACGGCTTCTACCCCAATCCCTCTTCCACCTCCTTGATATGCAACTGATGAGTCGTGGAACCTGTCGGATATAACGGTAACCCCCTGTTCAAGGTGTGGGATTATGAACTCGGATGTATGTTGTACCCTCGATGCAAGGTAGAGGAATAGCTCTGTTAGAGGGTGCATACCGCTGTTTTCTCTGTCGAGCAGAAGTTTCCTTATCTTCTCTCCTATGGATGTGCCTCCGGGTTCCCTTGTTAAGACAACTTTATACCCTTTGTCTACAAGGTGGTCTCGTAGGCGCCCGATTTGTGTGCTCTTGCCGCTTCCGTCTATCCCCTCGAATGTGATAAAGAGTCCTCTCATCTGATTATAAGCCTTGCAAGGAGCTGTTTTGCCTTCTTTACCGCCTCGTCTATCTTATCTATATCCTTTCCACCTGCCTGGGCGATATCGTCTCTGCCTCCACCGCTCCCGGAGACAACATTGGCTATCTCCACGATGATCTCTTTTGCTGAGATGCTATGTTTTAGTCTCAAATCTTCTGTAACATAAGCAATGATTGCTACCTTATTATCGGGTGTTTTTGAGAAGAGAACCGCTATCCCGGATGGCAGGTTCGGTTTGATTATATCCAGCTGTTTGAAGAGGGTCTCTCTTGTCATCTCATCGAATCTGTGGACGATAAGCCGGGAGTTCTCCACCTGTGGGGCATCTTCTATTATTTTGGAGATGTTGGCACTCGACGCAGCAAGTGTAAGTTGTTCGTTTTCCTTTTTCAGGGCTTTTACCTGTTCCAAGAGGGCTTCTATTCTCTCCACTACTTTCTCTTTTGGGCAATTGAGTAGGGATGAGATCTCAGACATTATGTTTCGCTGATGCTGGATATATTCGAGTGCAGATGTTCCTGTTATTGCTTCGATTCGTCTGACGCCGGAAGCGATTCCGGTCTCGGATGTTATGATAAATATCCCTATTTCGCCTGTGCGGTTTATATGTGTTCCGCCGCAAAGCTCTTTACTTACGCCTGGTACCTCGACCACGCGGACAATCTCGTCGTACTTCTCGCTGAAGAGTGCTATTGCGCCGTTTTCTATTGCTTCCTCGTATGGGCATTCGTATGTGTTCACTGGGATATCGGATAGTATGGAGTCGTTGACGAGCCGTTCGATCTCGAGCAGCTCTTCGTCTGTCAGGGGTTTGAAGTGTGAGAAGTCGAATCTCAGTCTTCCCGGTTCGACGAGCGAGCCGGACTGGTGGCAATGTTCTCCGAGGAGTTCTCGCAGTGCTGCCTGGAGCAGATGTGTTGCTGTATGGTTGCGAGCTGTGGCAATTCGGCGGTTCACATCTATCTTGGCAACCGCATTTTCCTCTATCTCTCCCGATATTAGTTTCCCTTTATGGATTATTGTGTCTCCATCTCGGAACACCTCTTTCACTGAGAAGCGCATCTCTTTCCCTGTTATCCAGCCTTTGTCGCTTACCTGCCCACCGGATGTTGGATAGAACGGAGTTTTGTCGAGGACAAGCAGATAGAACTCACCATCCTGCACGTACTTGACCACATTTGCCTCCACTGCGACATTCTCGTATCCAACGAAGACTGAATCGGTATCTGTCTCTTTTACCGTTTTCCAGTCGGATGTAGGGATATGAGTTACCTCGAAGCTTGATGCTCCCCTTGCTCGTGCTCTTTGTTTTTCCATCTCCCTGTTGAACCCCTGCATATCGACGATAAGCCCTCTCTCGTCTGCCATGATCCGTGTCAGGTCGACAGGGAAGCCGTAGGTATCGTATAGTCGGAAGACATCCTCGCCCCATATTGTTCGTGAACCGTCCTCTTCCGCCTTGCTTGCCAGTTCGTTGAATATCTCGAGTCCGCGGTCCAATGTCTCGTTAAACTGTTCTTCCTCGCTCTTTATCACGCCTATTATATGTTGCTCGCGCTGCTGAAGCTCAGGGTAGACATCGCCCATAATCTTTGTCAATTCAGGAACGAGGCGGTATAGGATAGGTTCTTTTATATTGAGCATTCTGCTGTATCTTGCGGCACGCCTGAGTATCCGTCGGATGACATAGCCTCGACCATCGTTGGATGGTATTCCGCCATCTGCAATGGAGAAAGCGATCATTCTTATATGGTCGGATATCACCCTGAACGGTGTTGCTGTTTTTTCTGTGTATTCGATCCCAGACAGTTCTTCTATCCTGCGTATGATAGGGAGGAGTAAGTCAGTATCGTAGTCTGTTTTGACATTTTGCAGGATAGCGGCGAGTCGCTCGAGCCCGAGTCCTGTGTCGACGCTTTTCATCGGGAGGTTGAGCAGGTTTCCGTTCTCGTCCCGGAAATACTGAATAAAGACGATGTTCCATAGCTCGACGAACCGCTCACAGCTGGAGTTGATAAAGCAACCATCCTCTATCCTACCAAACTCTTCTCCCCTGTCGTAGTGTATCTCCGTGCAGGGGCCGCATGGTCCTGTCTCGCCCATCTCCCAGAAGTTATGCTTCATCCCGAACTTGAGAACGCGGTTCTGGGGCAAAAACTTGCTCCATATCCTCTCACTCTCGATGTCATCGGTGAACACAGATACATAGATTCTATCCTTCGGGAGCTGGTAGACCTCGGTGATGAGTTCCCATGCGAACTGTATTGCCTCCTCTTTGAAATAGTCTCCGAACGACCAATTGCCGAGCATCTCGAAAAAGGTGTGATGGTGTCCGTCTATGCCCACCTCTTCGAGGTCGTTATGTTTTCCGGACACACGGATGCATTTTTGGCAGGAGGTTGCTCTCAGATATGGTCGCTCCCTTTTACCAAGGAAGATATCCTTAAACTGGTTCATACCAGCGTTGGTAAAGAGGAGAGTTGGATCGCCCTGCGGAATGACAGGAGAGCTTTTGACTACCTTGTGTCCTCTGGCTGCGAAATACTTTATGAATGTTTCTCTGGCTTCTTTTGAGGTCATTTCTCTTTCCCTATGCCAAGTCTCTCCATTATTGAATAAAGCCTTCTCCTGGTTATGCCGAGCAATCTTGCTGCTTCTGATTTGTTTCCGTTTGTCTTCTCCAAAACTTCTAATATATGCTTTTTTTCAATATCTTCAAGAGATAGGGGCAAGATCCCCTTTGATTTGTTTTCTCTTATATCCTCTGGGATGTGCTCGAGTGTAATCTTTCCATCCCCTGAGAGTATCAATGCCCTCTCAAGCACATTCATCAGCTCACGGATATTCCCCCGCCAGTGGTATGAGACAAGTTTCTTCATTACCTCAGGCGACAGCTTATCTTCGGATTCTCCCCTCTGCGAGAGGAAGTGCTTTATAAGAAGCGGTATATCTTCTCTTCTTTCTCTTAGAGGAGGTACCCTTATTGGGAATACCGCTATGCGGAAGTATAGGTCCTCTCGGAAGCTTCCTTCATCTATGAGTTTTTCGAGGTTCTTGTTTGTTGCTGATATGAACCTGACATCGATATCTATGGGTGTTATCCCGCCGACACGGACAAGTTTCTTCTCTTGGATGATCCTTAATAGTTTCACCTGGACAGTGGGTGGGATGTCGCCTATCTCGTCTAAGAAAACGGTTCCGCCGTTTGCAGCCTCGAGGTATCCGATCTTTCTCGAGTTTGCCCCGGTGAAAGCACCTTTCTCGTATCCGAACAACTCGCTTTCGAGGAGCGTTTCTGTTATTGCAGCGCAGTTTATCGGGACAAACGGTCCATCCCTCCTGTGTGAGAGGTTATGTATCCTTTTTGCCACCAGTTCTTTTCCGACGCCCGATTCACCAATAACCAACACAGAGGCATCTGTCGGAGCGACCTTCTCTATGTCGGATAGAACCCGGCGTATTGCAGCTGATTCGCCGATAATCTTGTCCTCTGAGAGGACCCTTTGCTTGAGCAGTTTGTTTTCTCTCTCGAGCCTCTTCTCCTTAACCGCTCGGCTTATGAGAAGTTTTAACTCCTCGATATCGAACGGCTTGATGATGTAGTCGTATGCTCCCTTCTTCATCGCTTCCACCGCTGTCTGGACTGAGGCATAAGCTGTCATAACAATAACTGGGGTTGTTATCTCCTTTCCGCGGAGGCGCCTGATGAACTCGATACCATCGAACGGTGCCATCCGCAGGTCGGTTAGGATAATATCGTATTGGAACTTTTCGGCGAGGGTAAGCGCTTCCGTAGGTGATGATGTTGTGTCGACGGAGGTATTCTCATCTTCTAAGGTCCCCTTGAGGAGGAAGCATATCTTTGGTTCATCGTCGACAACCAGAACCCTCATATCTTATCCACCGGTAGCTTGACGGTTACTGTCGTTCCACTGCCTAATTTGCTTTCTACCCCTATCTTTCCACCTGCATTTTCCACTATCCGTTTGACGATGTATAGTCCAAGTCCACTACCTTTTTCCTTTGTTGAGAAGAACGGGTCGAATATGCGTTTTATTTCCTTCTTTGGTATGCCCTTTCCGGTATCTTTTATCTCGAGTACAGCGAACTCGCCGTCCAATGATGTTTTTATATCTATCTTCCCGTCTTTTCCGATGGCTTCTTTCGCGTTTAGGAGCAGATTGAACAGTATCTGAAGTAGTCCTCCACGCGATATTCTGACTGCAGGAATGGTTCCCATCTCGAAATCTATCTCGATTCCGTTCTTGGAAAACTCTGGGGTTAATTTTTCCACGACAGATTTTACTGTCTCACCAAGGAATACCCTCTCAGGTTTGATTGCCTCCTTCGATTCCCGTGTGATTGAGAGGTAGCTTTCGACGATTGAGTTCAGGCGTTCTATCTCTTCGTCGATGAACCTTGTTGCCTCCTTTTCGCTCGGGAACTTCCTTTTTAGATAGTCGGATGCTCCTCTCAGGATTGCCAGAGGGTTTCTTATCTCGTGAGCCATAATCGATGCCATCTCACCCATAGTTGTCATAACGGCGGCCTGTCGTAGTGAGCGTTCTGTTTTTCTGGCTATCTCAAGCACGAGGAACCCGGAGAGGGCAAGTAGTCCGATTCCGAGAATACTCAGGATGGAAAGATACTTACCCCATAGCTCAATCTTGCCGAGCAGAGCGAAGAAGCCTGATCCTCCCTCGACACCGAGGACGGCTGTTGGTGTGCCGAACTGGTTAACAACAGGGGTAAACACGCTTATCAGATATTCCCCACCTGAGCGGTATAGCGGACTTGAGCTGGTCTTCCCGAGCAGGGCAGAGGAGAATTCATCGCTGTTCAGTATGACGAGCGGATTGACAGTTCCTATCTCTTGAGTGGAGTCGGTGGAGAAAATGGTTACTCCTGTCGTGTCAAGGATGAATATCTGCTCCACTCCTGATGTTTCAAGCACTGTTTTTATCCTCTCCTTCGGGATGAGATAGTCGTATATATCTGCTCCGTACTGGAATATCTCGCCGTCTATGTCCGAGGATAGCACCCTTGCGATGGTTGCGAGGTTATATGACAGCTCCTGCTCCACCGTTGAGGACATTTTCTTGTACAGTGAGTGGAAGAATATGTTGAACAAGAGAAAGACGATAAGGAGATACAACATCACCCAGGCAACGAGGATATTCTGGTATTTTTTCCGCATATCTTATCTTCCTCTGAGCTGGAGCAGTTTTTCCTTTGCGATCTCCTTTGTGGAGCCAGCCGGCGCCCTGTTTATGAACCTTTCGAGCATATCCTCTGCCATCTTGAAGTCGCCCTTTTTGTAGTATGCCCAGGCAAGATTGTTGTATGGAGTGGCATAATCTGGATCGAGTTCGACACTTTTCTTAAGCTCCTGAATTGCCTCGTCATACTGCCCCTTAAAAAAATAGACTGCACCGAGGTTATTGTAAAACATTGCGTTGGTCGGGTCTATGCGGATTGCTTCCTCGAACTCTTGGATCGCCTCATCGAACTGCTTCCTCTTGAAATATGCCCATCCGAGTCCGTAATGTGCCCAAGGGAAGTTTGCATCGAGGTCTTCTGCCTTTTTGTATTCCTCATACTGCATATCGAGGTCGGATAGGAGTCTTCCATATAGGTAGTGATAAAGTGGGCTTTGGAGGTTTTTCGCAAGGAGAGCGTGGTACTCGCTTATAAGCTGGCGTGGGGAGTTCTCCTTGAGCATAAGCTCCTGGTAAAGTATATGAGCCTTTACATAGTTTGGATAGATTTCGATCGCCTTGCGAACGTTTGTGAGCGCCTCCTCGATTTGGTTCTCCCGGTACGCGGTATTTGCTGCGTCGTAGAACGGTTTGGCGTCCCGGAGGAGTTTGTCTTCCTCCGAACTCCAGCACCCAGCAAGCAGAAGAAGTATGGCAAGAAGGTATAGTTTCCCTCTAAAATTATTCTCCTGTATCCATTCTACCCTTTTTGAGAAACTCATATGTTCGTTTTTCCTCTTCTGTTGGGAGGTAATCCTTGATATATTTTATTTTTAGCTTTGCCTGTTCATGCCAATCTGGGTCAGATAGAGCCCTTCTATAGAGGTTGTAAGCTTCCTCGAAGATAAGCTTTACATCGTATGTTAGTTCTCCTTTTGGACCTGCGGCTTCACGGGCTTTTGCCTCCTTTACCTCACCAAGGATGATATAAGCATACCCGTACCCTGATTTCTTGGATAAAGCGGTATTGGCGAATTTCTCCGCTTTCGCATAGTTCTTCTGTTTCAGATATGCCATTGCGATATCGCAATATATTTTAGGGTTGTCAGGGTTCAGTTTCTTTGCTTTGTTCATATATTTGAGAGCGGAGGAGTGGTCTCCCTTTTCCATATAGGCGATACCAAGGATATGGTTCACCTCCGGGTCTTCGGGGGTTTTTGCTATCATCTGTTCGAGTTTTGAGATAGCCTCATCGTAATTTCCTGCCCGGGCTTGGCATTGAGCGAGGTCAAGTTGATTTTTGATGTTATCCGGCTCGAGGCGACAGACCATCTTGTTTGCTTGGGCAGCATCTTCCCACCTTGCACGAGATTTATACAGCTTCACTAAGTCCTTCCACAGTCCAAGATTTGTGGAATCTAAGTGGGATGCCTTCTCATACCAGTATATTACAGAGTCTATTGCACCTGCCCTCAGGTGTGTCCTTCCCAGTGCCTCTGCAGCGACATAATTGGTCGAATCGAGCGTCACCGCTTTTCTGTAATGTTCCACAGCCAAAGAATCCTGCTTCTCCAGCTCCATCATATATCCAAGCCCGTAGTGGAATGTGGACTCATCTGGGAAGAGCGATATCGCTTCCTTGTAAATTGCCTTGGCTGAGTCAATCTTACCAAGCTGGTAGTATGAATCTGCCAGGTACCTCCAAGCCCGCTTCTCCGTTGGGTCGAGTTCGCGAACTATCCTCAAGAAGGAGTTTATTGCATCCCTATATTCCCTGTTCTTGTAGTGTTCGTTTCCGATGGAGAGGTTTATCAGGACTTGCTGTTTTATTTCTGCTTTTCTCTTTGCTTCTTCTTCCTGTTGCGCCTTTCTTTGTGCCTCCAGCTCCTCTGGTGTTGGTCCTGTGGCACAGCTGACGCTTATCAATCCCAGAAAGAGAACAGCAAGAGCGATACCCTTTTTCATATCCGCCTCCTGTGTATTTTTATGTTTAGTTTATGCTTTTTTGCTAACCTCATAGCGTCTTTGACCATAAAGCCAACATCGGAGGGGTTGTGAGCATCTGAGCCGAACGAGTTGACAAGCACTCCCAACCCTCCGGCGAGGGCAAGGATATCCTCGGATGGGTAGAATTCGCCCAGTCCCCTGCGGTAGGCAGAGCTATTTATCTCTATGCCGATTCCTTTCTCTTTCATAAGCGAAAGTATACCCTCGATGTGCCCTTTGTGTATCTTTGAGACGGATTTCCCGTAGTATGAGGTTGCGTATTTTTTGTAGCCGTCGATGTGTCCGACGGTGTCAAAAAGACCAGAATCAACGAGCCCGTAGAGTGCTTGAAAATAACCATCGGCAAGCTCAGTTAGTGTGTGGGTAGCAAAGTATATCGGTGCCTCAAACGATGATGTTACCGCGATATTCTCGAGGCAATGGACAGAGCCGATGACAAGGTCAAGTCGGAACCGGGATAGGAAGTTTGCAATCTCGTTCTCGAAGCTCTTGCCGTAGCTAAGCTCTGCCCCTATCATTATATCGATTCTGTCGGAAAAGCGAACACGGGCTTCCTCTACTTTGTCTATATATTGTTGGAAGCTTTCCTCGGATAGGAATGAAAGCCTTCCGTTTGTTCTTATGAAGCGGTCGAGTGCTATCCTCTTCGGATTCAGGTCTATGTGTGTTGTGAAGGCGATAGATGATAGTCCTTTATCTATTGCACTTTTCACGAACTCGAAGATACTGCCTGTTGCATCCTGTGAGAAATCAGGATGAATATGATAGTCGACAAGCTCCATAGGAAGTCCAATATACAAAATCTGGGTGATAAATCAAGGCATATTGTAGGTTGTTTCGGTCTCAGTGTAAGATTTATTTGGTGAGGAGTAGTTTCCCTGGGCGGGAATCGTTTTCCCGGCTAATCCTGTAGAGATAGACACCTGAGGGCAGTTTGTCGCCGTCTATATGGATGGAATGCTCACCTTCTCCCAGTTTCCCGAGCTTTCTTGATTCGAGCTTTTCCCCGAGGATATTATAAAGCTCGAAGTAGTATAGACTGTTTTTATCCGCTGTGAATCTTATAGTAGCCTGCGAGTTGAACGGGTTCGGATAGCATCCTGTTATCTCGAATATCGGGGCAATATCTTCCTGTTTCCCTATCGAGACTGCAAGTTCGCTTCTGTAGCTACCTGTTCTTTGGTAATTCCCTTTAAATGTTAGATTGTCGCCGCTGGAGATGGTGGAACCTGTGATTTTCCAGATGAAGAGTGAGTCGTCCCAGGAACCAGCGACGATCTCCAGTTTCCCGTCGCCATCCGTATCATCTACAGTTAGCTGGCTGTTGGTAACGCCGGATTTCACGGGGAAGAAATCGCAGAGAGAACCATCGCTGTTGAATGCGTAGATATATCCGTCATCGCTACCTACGATGATCTCCTTTCTGCTGTCGGAATCGATATCTGCGAGGACAGGATAGTATGTGTTTCCGGATGAGAACGGCTTGATGATGGGAGAACCAGGGAATGGTGTTCCGTCAGGGTGCCAGATATATATCCTGTTGATGGCATCCGCCACGACCTCTATTTGTCCGTCTCCTGTGATGTCTGCTGCGGAGAACGAGTTTAGTCCGTATTCGGACCATCTACCTACCTGTCCCCACACGGAGATCTCCCCGGTGTGGCTTATCTTGTAAACCCATCTGGAGTTGTCAGCAACGATGATCTCGAGTGTTCTCGGATCGTCATCCAGGTCTGCGAGTAGCGGTGTGGAGTTTGGGATGTTTTCAAGTTCCACAGGAAAGCCGGGCTTTGGGTTGCCGAATCTGTCCCAGACATAGAGATGCCCCTTGCCGGTGGAGGAGTTTCTTCCCCCAGCGAGGATTATCTCGGGTTCGCCGTCGCCGTCTATATCACCGACCACAGGAGAGGAGATGAGGTATCCTTCGTCGTCTCTGTTGCATCCTGCGAAGTGACCATCGGTTGCCGTGAACCCCTCGCCTGTTGCGCTCCAGATATAGACCTGCCTATCGGTGGAAGCTGTGATAATCTCGGAAACTCCATCTCCATTGAGGTCGAAGACCGCTGGTGTTCCGATGAACGTTTTGCCGACAGCCTTATGAAAAATGATGCTTCCGGAAGGAGAGATGAGATAGACGCCGCAGGATGGCGTGCCAGACACGATAAGGATTTCCGGCTCTCCGTCTCCTGTTAGGTCGGCTACTGCTGGTGACGCCCAGATTCCCACCGGTCTGGCCTCCGATGGAAATTCCACAAACGGTAAGGCGGAAAAGGGAGTCCCGTCACCGTTGAATATGTATACCCTGTCGTCGAGCGTGCCGATGATTATTTCGTTGGCGCTATCTCCGTCTATATCAAACACCGCCGGGCTTCCTACCACTTTGCCTGACACCCCCACAGGAAACCCTGTCTGCGCTCCGAGAAACGATGGGACATCCACTCCATCAGAATAGATGGTATTCCCGGAGGAGTCGAGCATTGCAATCCGATACTCGTAGAAAACCTCGTTACCCGGGGTATCGTCTATGTAACAGTTGAGAACGGTTGGATGGCTTGTTAGAAGAGAATATTCGCTGTCTCCTTCCGCTCGCCGGAAGACGAGATACCCCAGGAAATCATCAGGAGGGGAGCTTCCCCAGCGCACAACAAGCTTGTTGTAAAGGTTATCTCTCGAAACCGTGATAGCGGAGGAAGGTGGTGTGAGGTCAATTCTTTTCTCCCAGGATAGCCCTCTTGCATCGGCGATGGTGAGGAGAAAGGCGGTAGCGTTCGGGGGATAATTAGAGACTCTTTCAACGACGAATGCGGAATCGAGTCTAATAACCTCTCCCTCGGCTACATCTCCTATGTATACCGAGCCGGAGGCGACGGAAAAGAATCCGCCGATAGGTTCGATGGATGCCGAAGCGGACTCAAGCCTATCCCCACCGGAGTTGAGGATTGCAAACGAGATATGCCCGCTGCTTTCTCTTGAGGTTGTGTCACAGGTAAGGTCGAATATGACGGGAACAGGTCTGCCGCAGACCAGATTCAGCTCTTTTGAGAAAGCAGTTCCATACCCTCTTACCCTGACTCTTACCGTTACCATATCTCGGTCACCGATGACGCCAGGAATACGGATTGAAAATGCGTTGGTAAGGGTTCTTCTCTCTGCTGGAGCAAGTGAAGGAAATAGTTCAACGGAATCTATTATCTCTACATTATCACTGGTGGAGAGAGAAAGTGTGAGGCTTTCTGATGGCTCTGAGTTCGTGTTCTCCACCGTCACATCAAACTGGATAACCTCGTATGGATCAGGAACACCATCCCTGTCCCCTCCTCTATCGATAAAGGATATGCCTGTTATCCGGACGTTCGGTGTTGAGTTCGGTATCTGGCTCTCGATTATGGCAGGGAATGCTCCGTTACTGTATGCACCGACGGAAAGCCTACCCGAGGGAACATTGAGGGTGACACAGAATCTACCGTTCTCCCCGGTGGTACCAGATGATAACTCTTCCCCGTTTCCAAATATCTTTACATAAGCTCCTGAAACATCTTCTCCTGATTCATCGGTTATATGGACACTGATGCTATTCTCCCCTGGTAGTATACCCTCTGGCAGGAGCGAGATGTTGAGTTTTCTCCTATCGGAGGAGAATCTCTTTATGGTCGGATCTCCTGTGAGTGAGAGTGCTGAGGTGAGGTGCATATCGAATGCCCAAAGGTTGTCGAGTCTCCACAGTGCATCGCCGATCGGGTCTTCATTGTTGCAGATGTCGATAAGCAGTATAGAATCAGCTGCTATATGATGAACGAACATATCTGTGTTTCCCCCGATGAACGCTGCAGCACCGTTTGGATCGAGCATAATAGCTGCTCCCGGTGAAAAGTGCTCCATATTATTCACCTGGCATCCAAACGAGACCACTATCGGATAGATGGAGGAGTGAGCGGCAAAAAGCTCATCGGAAGGGAGAGAACCTCCTCCCGTCAACATTCCTGTGCCGAGCAGGTTAAAACTTGAATGGTCTATATGGTTGACAACAATGTATCCTTCCTCAAACGCTTCCAGAAAGCTGTCTGATGTTAGTTCGGTATCTCCACCACAGCTGTATGCTCTTCCGTACAGCCGGAGGCGTTCACCATCCATATATATTTGGCGCAGTATGTTCTCGGTGCGCTCTGCACAGTTGTTGCCGATATCCAGTGAAGAGAGGACACCGGATGCTGCCATAATCCCATTACCACCGTATAGAATGTCGCCTGTCTCGTAGGCTATAATCTTGTTCACCACGGGTGTTATTTCCTCCGCTGTCCTGAACGGTATCCGACCGACAATGACCTCAGCATACTCGTCGTCTGTTATCTCGTCGCCGAACTCGCCATCGGAATCGGAATCCCAGGTTCCGTCTAAGGCGCGGTAGTAGAAGTCGGAGAAGAACTTAAAGTGCGGATAGCATACAGCATGAACATTGACAAACCTTGCGGGTATATGTCTGATATCCCCTGCTATGAGGAAATACTCCGTTCCCCAGGTTATGTAAGCCTCCCGGATGAAGTTGCGAATTTTCTCTGGGGTGTCCGTCCCTGATTGGGTTGCTTCTATCTGCGATAATGTTACAATCCGACAACTTCTCCCAGTTAGGTTCTTGAACTCCGCGAAGCTGGCAAGGGCGGGGGCAAACTCCTCCGTTGTTATTATGATAAACTCTGGTGCTCCCCAAAGCGCAGAGGATACCCCCATCGCGACTGCCGGGATATCTGGAGCAAACTTCTCGATCTCCTGTGGATTGGATACAGTTTCCTCAAGGAAACAGCGGAGCCTCCGCTGAACAGATGGCACCGGGGAGACGACAGGGGCGAACTCTTGGAGGTTCTCTGTCTCGAGGAAGATGTCTATCTTCTTGTTGAGGAAGAGCGCCTTCTGGAGAGAGTCGTAAAAGAAAGGGCGGATAAGAAGAGAACAAAGATGGTAACCGCCAAGCTGTCCGTCCCTGTAAACAATCTCCTCCGACGCGTTGTATGATATATATTCACCGTTTGTTGTCATCGCACCCTTCGAAATCGACGGCTCCCAGTTCTGCTCGATGAGAACTCGTGTGTATTCCGCTCTTGCACTCACAACCCGGGTCCCGGGAGGGAGGACTAATGTTCTTACCACAACAGGAAGATTTGGCTCACCTTCAGGGTTTGCAAAGAAGCCGCCGGGGTATAGCGGAAGCTTCCCATCCTTGGAAAAGCTCACCTCATCCTCCGAAAAGTTGAATGTGAATCGGAAATCAGCATAACTGCTTGTCCCAAGAACAAGTAGTATACCCAAACCTAAGAGAATGACGAATAGTTTCCGCGTCATTTTCTCTCCTTTGACGGTTTGAGTTCATAGTAGAGATACCTCTTCCATACCTTCTTTTTCTTTTTCCCCTTAGGTACAAGGAGGATCACGGGTATGTTTGTCTCCTGCTTCTCGAGGTAATTGATTATGTCGAACCCTTTCTCAATCGGGATGGCTAAATCCAGTTTCAGTCCCCAGTGCGGGATGTTGGTATCCCACTGGACAAATCTCTGGCAGATTCCAACAACAGAGAACTTGCTCATATCAGGGTATCTGTCGGTTACCTTCTTTACCTTGAAGTCCTCCGTCAGAATAAGCACCCTTCTCATATTCACGCCTCCTGTTTCCACAGGGTATAGGACAAAGGGTATGCCAGGATCTTTAATACAAGATGTAGTAGTGATAATTCTCTATTTTGCAGGTTGATACAGGGAGGGAATGAGCAATTTTATGGTTTATTTTGGGGGTGCAACACGATGAGAGATGCAGCGGAACTGTTGCGCTATGATGCCTTTCTGAACCTCTGCGGGTCGATGTTATATCTTTTTATAATGCGTTGGAGGCTTTGTCTGTACATTCCGAGCTCGCGGGCTGAGTGGGTGATATTTCCGTTGTGGCGCTTGAGTATCTGTATCAGAAGCTTTTTGTCGACCTTTTGAAGGGTGGTTTTGCGGTTTATTCTGGGCTTTTGGGGCATATCTGGCAGGTGTTCTGGGAGGATTATGCCTTCTTTTGCCAGTCCGACTGCGCGCTCGATGATATGTTCCAGCTCGCGGACATTGCCGGGATAGTCATATTCAAGGAGCATCCTTTCTGCCTCTGGGGATAGTAGTATCCTTTTCAGTCCGAAGCGTGTGGTAAACTGTTTGATAAAGTGATGGATAAGCAGTTTCGTATCTCCGTCGCGCTCACGCAGTGGTGGTAGGTGGATGTGGAATACATTTATTCTGTAGAACAGGTCTTCTCTAAACCGCTTCTCATCGACAAGTTTTCTTATGTCCTTGTTGGTGGCGAATATGAATCTTGCGTTTGTATGTAGGGTTTTCCTTCCGCCGATTCTCTCGAACTCTCTATTCTGGAGTACGCGCAGCAGTTTTTGCTGGAGGTATGGTGTCATATCACCGATCTCATCGAGGAAGATAGTTCCGTTGTGAGCCATCTCGAACTTCCCTGCTCGTGGGCTGTCCGCTCCTGTGAATGCTCCTTTCTCGTAGCCGAACAGCTCACTCTCTAACAGGTTCTCCGGGATGAGGTTGCAGTCGATGACGACGAACGGCTTGTCAGGGCGTGAGTTCTCGTGTATTATCCTCGCCACCAGCTCTTTCCCTGTTCCGCTTTCGCCTGTAATGAGCACTGATGACGAATTGTCCGTTCTCGTTATGATCCCTATCTGTTTATATATTTCGCGGATCTGTGGTGAGTTTCCGACGAATGTATCGCCCAGTGATTCTATATCTTCGAACTTATCCTGTTTCTTCTTGAGGTAGTTTATCCTCAGAGCCTTCCTTACGGTATCCCTCAGATGCGACAGCTCGAACGGTTTTGTAATGTAGTCGAATGCACCCAGTTTCATCGCTTTGACCGTTGATTCCATACCTTGCCGTGCGGATAGCACGATGATTGTTGGCATCTTTCCCATTGCTTTCATCTCCTCCATAACCTCCAGACCGTCCATACCGGGCATCATAAGGTCGAGGATAATCACATCAGGGGAGAACTCCTCAACCTTCTTGAGGCATTCCATCCCATCCTCGGCAACTGCTACCTTCGCATTCTGCCGACTGAAGAGCTCGCCTATTATTTCCCGTGTTTCCTTACAGTCATCGACAACGAGTATCTTTGCTCTCATTTGCCCTCCGAGAACTGTTATCGGCTTTACCCGTTTTTATTTAAGCAGGCTTTTGTCTTGACTTTCAACTGGATGGAAATTAGATTGTAACGGAGGTTGGACTGGTATATTTAAGGAGGAGAGTATGAACGATAAAATGTTAGAAGGTTTAAACAAGATATGGGCAAACGCTATGGAACTGCAGGGTAAAAAAGCTCTTGCCTTCAATGAAGCGAATACGAAGGCGGTGGTCATTCAGAAGGTGTTGGAGCTTCTTGGTTGGCACATCGAGAACGGCGAGGTGAGTATGGAGTTTCCCCTCAAGACAGAGAAATCTACAATAAGTGTCGATTATGCACTTTTGTTGGATGGGAAGCCCAGAATAATAGTGGAATGCAAACCCTTGAATACGCGACTTGGAGAGGCAGAATCGATTCAGGTGATGAAATACGCATTTTACGGCAACATTCCCTGGGCTATATTGACAAATGGCAAGCTCTGGATAGTAAGCAATGCAGATTATAAGGAGGAGTTCTTCCGCTTCGACCTTTCAAAGCCTGGTAGCTCCCTCAATAAGATCAAGCTTCTATCCCGAGAATCTGTGCGGACAGGAGTGTTGCAAAAAACTGGCGAGGACAGTTATACCGCACAGGCGATAAGCCGTTACTTAGATGATAATAAACCTCGGTTTGTCGAGGAGATACACTCCAAGGACACGAAATTGAACAAGGAGACTATATCTCGCCTTCTGGATGAGATGGAGATAAGTTTCCCGGCACCTGAGCAGCCTGTGGAGGTTGAGGCTGAAAAGGAGACCAAGCCGACTATACTCGACCGCCTCGACGATAACCAGAAAGCAATCATCGATGCCCTGAAAAGCCGCCTGAGCGAGATAGGACCAGGCATAATAAGCTGGGCTGTGAAAAATTATTATGCATTTGGTATTAATCCTACTGGTCGGTGGCGTTGGATGTTTGCGGATTTTCATCGCAGGAGGAAAGGGCTAAGATTATATATATGGTATCCCTATAAGGAACTACAGAACCCGCCGGAGATTCTGCAATCGCCTCCGATGCCTGAAGGCTATTCGGGGTGGAAAGAAAAGGTAACCATTGCCCATATTTACTCACCGGAGCAGATTGATGAGATTTTGCCAGCCATGAGATTGGCTTATGAGCTTGTGGTATCGAGGCATGGTGTGAGAGAATAAGATAATTCGCTACTTTTTGGTTATACTTAATCCTTGCTCGTTTTCCCTCCTTGATTTCTCGTGTAAAAAACTTATATTGAAAAATTCAAGCAGGGAGAGTGGTGGATACAGTAAAACTTTTGCTTCTTGCCGTTTTGCAGGGGATAACGGAGTTTCTGCCTATATCCAGCTCGGGTCATCTGGTGATATTCAAGCATCTTTTGGGGATTGCCTCCACCGGTGCATCACTCGAGGTGGCACTGCATATCGGAACGCTGTTGAGTGTTCTCGTATTCTTCCGCAGAAGGCTTTTGCGCCTTTTTACTGTTGAGAGAAGGTTTATTTTGTATCTTATCGTTGGCAGCATACCGGCAGCGATTGTTGGGTTTCTCCTCAAGGGCAGGGTAGAGGCTCTTTTCTCCTCACCGTTTTCTGCATCGCTTCTGCTTATATTCACAGGGATTGTTCTCCTTCTTACGCGGCTTGTGAAGGAAGGCTCAAGGAGTGTCGGGTCGATTTCTGCGCTTCTCGTTGGAATTGGACAGGCGGTTGCGATTTTACCGGGTGTCTCACGCTCTGGAATGACCATCTCTACCGCCGGTTTCCTCGGCGTGAAGAGGGATGATGCACTCTATTTCGCGTTTTTGCTCTTTATACCTGCCTGCCTCGGTGCGGCGGTTCTCGAGCTTCCTGGTATGGGAGCTGATTTTTTCTCGGTCGGTGTCCTCTCTTCTATTCTCGTCTCATTTGTTGTTGGTTATATTGCCCTGAAGGTTCTTAAAGCTGTTCTCTTGTCCGGGAGATTTTATCTCTTCGGTATATACTGCGTTCTTGCAGGATTGGCATCTATCTTATATTTTGGAGGGGTTAAATGAAGGAGTTTGTCCATCTTCATCTTCACACAGGCTATAGCCTTCTCGATGGAGCCTGCCGTATAGACGATGTGGTAAAGCTTGCTGCATCTTACAATATGGGTTCTGTTGCCATCACCGACCATGGCGCTCTGTTCGGTGCAATCGAGTTCTATATCAAGGCGAAGGCTGCGGGTATTAACCCCGTGATAGGGCAGGAGTTTTACATAGCAAAGGACAGGTTCAAGCGAGAGGGGAAAAACTTCCATCTTATTCTTTTGGCGGAGAACAATATCGGCTTGAAGAACCTGTATAAGCTCTCATCCCTTGCATATCTTGAGGGGTTTTACTACAAGCCGAGAATCGATATGGGGCTTTTGAGGGAGTATTCTGATGGGATTATTGCCCTTTCCTCCTGTATCAAGGGGGAGGTGCCTTACTGGATTATTCAAGGCGACTATGAAAAGGCGAAATCCGTTGCCAGGGAGTATATGGATATATTCGGGCAGGAGAACTTCTTTCTCGAATTGCAGGACCACGGGCTGGAGGATGAGGAGATTGCGATAGAGGGTCTTGTTCGCCTCGGTAAGGAATTGGGGTTGAAGCTTGTCGCCACCAACGATGTTCATTATCTCCAGCGTGATGACCATTTTGCCCATGAGGTTTTGCTTTGTGTCCAGACGGGGAAAACGATAAGCGACGAGAACAGAATGAGCTTCAAGACGGAGGAGTTCTACTTCAAGTCTCCTGAGGAGATGTATGAACTCTTTGCTGACTACACGGAGGCGCTTGAGAATAGCGTTAGGATCGCGGAACGGTGTTCGGTTAATCTTGATTTTTCCAAGAAGTATATGCCAAGTTTTCAGGTCTCTGATGAGTATTCAGATGTTGAGGATTTCCTGCGCAAACAGGCGAAGGTTGGATTTGTCCGTCGATACGGGGAGAACCCGCCGAAGGAGGCTGTAGAGCGTTTCAACTATGAGCTTGATGTTATATGTAAGCTCGGTTTTGCTGGCTACTATTCGGTGGTGTATGATTTCGTTGAGGCGGCGAGGAGGCTTGGGGTTCCTGTTGGTCCGGGAAGAGGCTCAGGGACAGGTAGTATAATTGCATACTCGCTCGGGATAACCAATATCGACCCGATCAAGTACAATCTTCTGTTCGAGCGGTTCTTGAACCCAGAGCGTGTGACGATGCCGGACTTCGATATTGACTTTGCCGACTGGGGGCGAGAGAAGGTCTTAGAATATGTCAGCAAAAAGTACGGCAAAGACTCGGTCTGCCAGATAATCACATTTGGGACGCTTTCTGCTCGTGCTGTCATAAAGGATGTTGGTAGGGTGTTAGAATACCCATACGCTAAGATGGATGCTATGACCAAGCTTGTTCCTGAGGTTCCTCATATGACGATCGAGAGGGCTTTGCAGGAGTCTGACAAGCTTCGTGAGATATACAGCCGTGAGGAGTATGGGCGTCTGTTTGATGTTGCCAGGCGGCTCGAGGGGTTACCGCGACATGCATCAAAGCATGCAGCTGGTGTTGTCATAGCGCCGGGCAAACTTACCGATTATACTCCGTTGTACCTGACGAAGGATAAGGAGGTAATCACCCAGTTTGATATGAACAGTCTGGAGAAGATAGGGCTTTTGAAAATAGATTTCTTGGGGCTTCGGACATTGAGTATCATCGATGCGACGGTAAAGCGTATAGAGAAGAACTGCGGTGAGACAGTCAAGCTCGATAATATACCGCTCGACGATAAGAAGACATTCGAGATATTTGCCAGGGGGGAGACAGCTGGGATATTCCAGTTTGAGAGTTCCGGTATGCGGACCTACCTAAAGCAACTCAAACCGGATGCAATCTCTGACCTCATAGCGATGAATGCCCTTTATCGTCCGGGACCGATCGAGTCGATACCGAGGTATATAAGGCGGAAGCACGGTGATGAGGAGATAAGTTATCCGCACCCGTCGCTCGAGCCGATACTGAAGGAGACTTACGGCATTATAGTTTATCAGGAGCAGGTAATGCAGATAGCCCAGCGTCTCGCAGGTTTTTCTCTGGGTGAGGCAGACATTCTGAGGCGTGCTATGGGGAAGAAGAAGCTCGATATAATGGAGCGTGAGCGTGAGCGGTTCTTAGAGGGGTGTAGGAAGAACCGTGTATCTGAGAAGGTTGCCAATGAGCTTTTCGAGAATATGGCGAGGTTTGCGGAGTATGCCTTTAACAAATCGCACGCAGCAGCATACGCTATGCTTGCCTATCAGACTGCATACCTGAAGGCGCACTATCCGGCTGAGTTCATTGCGAGTTCGCTTTCGAATGAAATAGGCTCGTCTGGTAACGATAGGACGCTTCTACTTATCGATGAGTCGGCGAGGCTTGGTCTGAAGATTCTCCCACCGGATGTGCAGAAGAGTGATGTCCTTTACAGCTGTGAGGGGAGAGATGGTATCCGTGTTGGTCTGCTGAAGATAAAGAATATTGGAGAAGGCTCTGCCAGAGCGATTGTCGAGGTAAGGAGGCGTCTCGGTGGTAGCTTCAGTGATATATTTGAGTTCCTCAAGGAGGTGCCAAAATCTGCTCTCAACAAGCGGGTGTTCGAGTCGCTTGCTCTCTCTGGTGCGCTCGACTCGTTTGGGTACACAAGAAAGGCGATGGTAGATGCACTGCCAGTGCTGCTTGATTGGGCTGCTGTTAAACAGCTTGACAGGTCCACAGGGCAGATGTCTCTCTTTGGTGATACGAGCGATACATGGTTCGATCGCCCGAGCATAAAGGATGAGTCCGAGTTCCCTGCCTCGGAGAGGCTCAATTATGAGAAGGAATACATCGGTTTCTATGTTTCTGGCCATCCGCTCCTTAAATATGAGGATGATCTGAAAGCTTTTGGCACAACGAACATTGCCGGGCTTAAAGCTTATCAGGATGGTACTTCTGTCTCGTTTGGTGGGCTTATGAGCCAGGTCAAATTCAAGACCGCTCGGAGTAATAAGCCGATGGTTACATCCCGGGTCGAGGATACGACAGGCGGAGTAGAGGTAGTGTTCTTCTCTGATGTGCTTAAGAAGTATAAAAGCCTCCTGCACGATTCGATGCTTGTTTTCATCGAGGGGAAGGTCTCCTTGAGGGGTGCAGACATCGTCTCTGTTATAGCGAATGCTGTCTACCCACTTGAGACCATCAGGGAACAGAGGATGAAATATCTCCATATAAGTATAGATGCAGACCAGATTCTCACGGAGGATTTGGAGAAGATCAAGGAGATTCTGTCTCAGAACAAGGGGAATATCCCTGTGGTTCTCAATATCCTTTCTGGGGACAGGAGGTATAGGTTTATCTCCTATGAGTATACCACCACTGGTAGCATTGAGCTTGTTCAAGCCTTAAGGCAGGTATTGGAGAAGGAAAATGTATGGATAGAATAGACAGAAGGAACATAATTCTTATATTTCTCCTGACCGTTTTTGTCTTCTCAATTGGCTTCAGGAATAGCTTTCTAACCTTCGACGACCCGGACCTTATCCTCAACAATCCGAGGATAAGAAGCCTCTCAGTAGGCAGTATTCTCAATATTATGACTCCGCATTCTGGCGCGTCGTATCAACCGCTGCGGGATATATCGTATGCTATCGACTATGCGGTTGCAAGGACATCGCATACGGTAATATACCTCCACAATCTTCTGTTGTATCTGGTGAACATCCTTTTGGTGTATCTTATACTGATGAGGCTTTTCGAGCGGAAGGAGCTTGCTTTCTGGGTGACAGCGATGTTTGCGATTCATCCTGTCCACATTGAGTCCGTCGTCTGGGCGTCTGCGAGGAAGGATGTGCTATCTGGAGCCTTCTTTTTTCTTGCTATAGCGCTTTATATCACAGGTGGAGACAGGCTGAGCAAAAAAGGTTGGTGGAAGTATATCCTTTCTTTCATATCCTTTGTTTTATCTGTTCTTGCCAAGCAGACGACCGTTACCCTACCGTTTGTTCTGCTTTTGCTTGCCTTTTTCCTTGATAGAGCAAAGAGGAAAGAGAGGCTTCTGTTTCTTATTCCGTTCTTTCTCATAACAGTTTTCCCTGTATTTTTTGTCCTGTTCAGAAGTGGGGTTCTATCGTCGCATTTTCGATATGGAAATCCGTATATATCGCTTCTCACGGCTATTCGCGTCTTTGGAGAGTACATAAGAATTCTTTTCTTCCCGTATCCGCTATCCCATTTCTACGATGTCCCGCTATCGATGACCATACTCGACTGGAAGGTTGTTCTCCCGTTGTTTGCGTTTCTATTTTGTATCTTTCTTTTATGGCTGGGTGTGAAAAATAGGGACAAGTATCTTATTTTTGGTGTTCTCTTCTTCTTCATCACATATCTTCCTGTTTCTAACATTGTTCCGCTTTTGATGAAGGCTGACAGATACCTGTATTTGCCACTTCTTGGGTTTCTTGTTCTGCTTGTTAGAGGTGTCTCTGTCATCAGAGAGAAGAGGATGTTGTTTTCTGTATTTCTTCTGGTGCTTGTTCTCTGGGGCGGTTTGAATATCCGCCGTCAGCTTGCCTGGCGTGATACCAGGACGCTTTGTCTTGATAGCCTCCGCGAGGATCCGGAGAACCCTTATATCCTGCATCAGCTTGCCACATATTTTTATAACACGGGTAACTATGACCTTTCTGTCCTGTTCGGTGAGCGCTCGTTGTCCTTTCTGCCGTGGAATATTGGTTTGCATCGCCTGCTTGTGAGGGATTATCTCATCCGTGGTGAATATTTTAAGGCGCTCTCTTCGCTTTCTGAGATTGAATCCGAGGCAGAGGATTCCTCTCTCGTAGCTGTCCAGAAGGCGGATATATATTCTGTTCTTGGCTCGTATGAGGCATCCGAGAATCTGCTTGCTTATGTTCCTCAGAAGGATGCGGAGTTTGTGCGGGCGAAGAACCTTTTCCGGCAGGGGAAGCTTGATTCGCTTGTCTGTTTTCTTTCTCCATCCTCCGATTCTGCTGCTTGTCTGCTCTATTCTTCGCTTGTGCTTCTTGGTGAATCCCCCGATACTCAGATGCTGAAGTCGACTGAATTTTCCTCCGACTGGACCTGGTGCAGGATGTATCATCTCGTCGATAATCTTTCTGATAAGAATGGTGTCGTTCGGTTTTTGAACAATCTCTTCTGGCGTCATCTTGTCAGTGGTGAGCTTGGGCTTGCCGAAAGGCAGATTGAAAGGCTCACTCTTATCGGAGCACCTGTTGATACGCTTTATCTCGGGCTTGCGCAGGAATACTTCTTCAGAAAGGATTTCTACCTTGCATCCGTATTTGCTGAGAAATCGTATACTGAAAATCCTTACTGCGATAACCTTCTGCTCTTGATTGAATGCCTCGACAGTATGAAAGTTTATCCAGAGAGGGAGATTGCCCTCATCGACACTGCAGAGAGGATTTGCTCCGATAGTTTGCTTGAAAAGATTGACTCTATGAAGCAGCAGGTTGCCTCTCGGAAGGTTACCTTGGAAGATATCTGGGTTAAAGGACTAAATTTTTTTAACAACGGGAACTATATCGAGGCGAAGAAACTGCTGGAAAGGCTTGCATCTGAGGGCAGGAAATCACCTGAGTTCTTATCTGCTCTTGGAGCTTGCTATGCTGCTCTTGGTGATTACGAATCAGCGAGGAATATCTATCTTAAGCTTGTGAGTATCTCTCCTGACTTCCCCGAGAGCCACTTCTACCTTGGTGTTGTGTATGCGAGGCTGGGTGAGCTGGATAAGACGAGAAGAAGCTTCCAGCGTTTCCTGGAGCTTGCACCGGAGGATGACATAAGGAGAAGATATGCCTCGAGATGGCTTTATAGGTATGGAGGGTAAAGGTATGATAAGAGTTGCAATCTGGGGGATATCTGGTAGGATGGGGAATGAGCTATTGCGGGCGATGGAAGCTACGCAGGATATAAAACCTGTTGCAGGTATTGACAGGAAGCCTTCTCCAGTCTTTTTCCTTGGGGAGAGAGTCTCTGTTTTCCTGCCTGATGTCTTGAGTGTTCCTAATGTTGATGTGGTTATCGACTTTTCGGGCAGAGAGGGAGCATTGTATGCGCTGTCGTTTTGTGAGAGGAACCATCTTCCGATTGTGTCGGGTTCCACATCCTTGACGGATAAAGAAGTTGAGCGGTTTAGGACGGCTGGAAAGGAGATTCCTGTTTTTCAATCGTTTAATTTTAGCATTGGAGTGGCGGTCTTGATGAGGTTGGTTGCTGTTGCGGCTGAACTTCTTCCCGGTTCTCAGATTGAGATAGAAGAGGTTCATCATATCCACAAGAAGGATGCTCCGAGTGGGACGGCAAAGATGCTTGCGCAGGTTATAGAGGAGAAGAAAAAAGAGCAGATTCCCGTTCACTCGCTCAGATTGGGTGAGGTTCCTGGTGACCACAGGGTGATATTCGGTTGCGGGAATGAGCTACTTTCTCTTTCGCATCGTGCTATTTCGCGGAGGGTATTCGCCGATGGTGCGCTCCGTGCGGTTCGGTTTCTGGCAGGCAAGCCACCGGGGTATTACACTATGGATGACCTTATTGGGGGGCAGGTTTGAGGTTTCGCCATGCCTTTCTTTTGACGACCGGCACGCAGGTAGCGATACTCGCCTTAAACTTTGTAGCATCTATTCTCGTTGCTCGTGCACTCGGTCCTGCCGGGAAGGGAGCGTTGTCGCTTATACTTTCGACCGGTGGAATTCTTGCGCTGGTTTTGGGGTTTGGGCTCTCGGGCTCGCTTGTCGTCCACATCGGAGGACATAGGGAGAAGCTCTCCCAGATATTCTCTGCTTCGGTTTTGATAGGTTTGGTATCTGCTGCTGTTTTGGCGTTTCTCGTCGGTTTCTGGGGGAATGGAATTGTCAGGCTTCTTTTCCCCAAAAGCGATATTGTCATCCACCCCTACTGGCGGATTTTGCTTTTCTTCTTTACGCTTCTTACCATCTGGAATACGAACATAAGGACAATCTTTCTCGGCTTGCAAGAGTTTGTTGTATATAACCTTTCTGCTCTGTTTAGGCTTCTTTTTGTCTATGTTCCGGCGATAGTTCTGCTCTACTTCACGGGTAGGCTTACCGTGACGACCGCTCTTTCTTCTGCTGTCCTCTCGTTCGTGGTTGTTTTTGTTGCGAACCTCTATCTTTTTCAGAAGGGGTTCAAGATTGTCTTGGATTTTGGCAGGGAAGCGAGATGGTTTGTTGGGCAGTTGCTTTCCACCGGTTCACGGTCACTCGTCTCCAACTTAGCTGGTCTACTGCTTCTCCGTTCAGATTTTTATCTTATCGCATATCTCGGTGGTGGGGCATACGATGTCGGACTGTATGCTCTTGCCGTGAACCTTATCGAGATGGCAGGACGATTGCCCAAATACGCAGGGATTGTTCTCTTCCCCAAGGTATCATCGGATAAAACGGGAAAGACGCTTTTCCTTGTCCGCAAGCTTTTCTGGGTATTTGGTTCTATCTCTGTTGTCACTGGAATGCTCGTCTTTGCTTTGCCTTGGTTCTTTAAGTGGTTAATCGGTGGTCTGTTTGGAGAGAGGTTCATTGCCTCTTATCCTGCGCTACTTGCGCTCACACCGAGGGTGATACTGCAGACTGTTACATCACCACTTGCCGAGAACCTCGCTGGGAAGGGGTATCCTTGGTATCATCCTGTTGGAACAGTTGTCGGGCTGGCTCTCAACATCCCTTTGAACTTTTTCTTGATACCGAGATATGGCATCGTCGGTGCAGGTGTTGCATCGAGCATCTCATTTATCCCGACATTTATTATATATTTTATAGGATTTCTGAAGATAAATAAGGTTAAACTCTCGTTCTTTATCGGAAGATGATAAGGGTTGCATCGCACATACATACGCATTTCTCCTACGACTCGTATCTCTCGATTGTTGAGGTTCTTAAAAGGGCAAAGGAAGAGCGGATTGACCTACTCATAATCTCCGACCACGACACGATAGCGGGTTCCGTTATGGCAAACAAGATAAATGACACAGGTATTATCATTCCGATTGCAGCGGAATACCTGACCGATGCGGGTGACATCATAGCGATCTTCATAAGGGATGAGATAAAGAGCCGGAGGTGGGAGGATTTTATCTGTGAGGTGCATAAGCAGGGTGGGATAACGCTTCTTGCTCACCCGTATAGGGCGCACATCTTGACGGAAGATTTGGTAAGGTCTTGCGATATGATCGAGACTTACAATGCAAGGGTATTACCCTCGGATAACAGGAAGGCATATAATCTTGCAAGAAGGTTTGGCAAACCTGCGCTCTCCGGGATAGATGCTCACTTCGAATGCGAGTTATTCAGGACAATTGTTGAGCTTGATTTTGACGGGGATATGACCGAGTGCAACCTGAAAAATGCTCTTATGAGTTCTCCGAGGAGGATATTGACACCAAGGGGTTCTTCAATGGTTTATGTTCCGTTATCTGCTGTTGTCAAGATTGCGAAAACAGGGGATATTCTGGCACCGTTCAAGTTTGCCCGAACCGTTATGAGGACGGCGGAGAGGTCGCACTTATGAAGACTGTTGCTATGCTACTTTTCTCCAGAGAGGATGTAGACTATCGTGTCTGGAAGGAGGCAAGAAGCCTTTCGAAGAGATATGATGTTACGATTGTTATGGGTAAAAGGGAGAGTCAATCGAGTTTTGAGGATAAGGGAAATTTCATAGTATACAGGATATTCGATGACGCGTTTCCAACATCGCTTTATCCACACAAGAGGATTGCAGCGATAAAAACATTGTATCGTTTTTTCAAGGATAAGCATTTTGATTTGTATCATTGCCACGACGCCCCGACACTGCCGTTTGGATATAGGCTTGCAAAAAGGGATAATGCGAAGCTTATTTACGATGCACACGATGTATTCTTCAAGCCGAGGACAAAGCGTAGCTTAAAATACAATATTGCGTATACCTTCGCCAGAATGGGTGAGAGAAAATACATTGGGAAAGCAGATGCTGTTATTACCGTTAGCGGTCTTCTGGCACAGGAACTAAAAAGGGTGCATCGTCTCGAGAGGACTCCTCTTTCCATTTTGAACACGAGGGAATATACGGAGGTCAAGAAATGCGACTTTATAAGGGAGCAACTCGGCTTGCCGGATGAAAGTATAATCCTCTTCCATCAGGGAGGATATAGCCCATCCCGTGGGATTGAAAGGATGGTAAAGATTGCCCATCTTGTTGGCAAGCCTTTTGTTCTGGCTCTTGCTGGACCTGCTATGCTTGAGAGGTTTGCCGGTGGAAATGTGTTTTACCTCGGTTTCCTCGAGCCGGAATATGAGCTTCTCGAGGCGACAGCATCTGCGGACATCGGATTTTATCTACCCGATACAAACGATGTTGATATACACTTTAGCCTGCCCAACAAGTTCTTCGATTTCATACTTGCGGAACTGCCTATGGTCGTTTCCGATGCCCCTGAGATGAAGAAATTTGTTGAGAAATATGGCTTTGGAGCAGCCGTTGACCCGAACGATACGGATGCTGTCGTCTCCGCTGTAAAGCGTCTTGCCTTCGATAGGAATTTCTACAATCTTGTTAAGAGGAATATGCACGAGAAGAAGCATCTTTTCTGCTGGGAAAATGAGGAGAAGAAATTACTTGAACTATATGAAAGGGTTCTCGGATGTGCGGAATAGTAGGTATATTTAATCTTGATGGTTCTCCTGTTGACAGGAGGCTCCTTATCAGGATGCGTGATACCCTGATACACAGGGGACCAGATGATGCCGGAATATTTATAGACGAGAATCTCGGTCTTGCACACAGGAGGCTTTCCATCCTCGACCTGACAGATGCCGGGCATCAGCCGATGCAGTATCTCGATGGAAGATACACGATCGTGCTCAACGGTGAGGTATACAACTATATCGAGCTTCGGGAAGAGCTTGAGAAAGAGGGGTATAAGTTCCGCTCGAGAACCGATACAGAGGTTATACTTGCCGCATATGATAGGTGGGGGAGGGACTGTGTCAAGCGTTTCAACGGTATGTGGGCTTTTGCTATATGGGATAAGGATGCGAAAACGCTTTTCCTCTCGAGAGACCGCCTCGGGATAAAACCGCTTTTCTATTTCTTTAGAGATGGTAAGATTTTTCTCTTCGCCTCGGAGATTAAGTCTCTTATCGTTCATCCGAATGTTCCGAAGGTTATAAACAGTGGAATAGTATATGACTATCTCGTCTGGGCGGGATTGGACTACAACGATGAGACATTCTTTAAGGGGATAAAAAAGCTTTCTCCTGGGACAAACCTTCTGCTGGACTCGAGTGGTATAAGTTTTGACAGATACTGGGAGCTTGACTACAATTCTCGTTCCATCTGTGGTGGTCTTGATGCTGATGAGATATTCGAGCGGTTGCGGGAGCTCTTTTTTGATTCTGTCAGGCTTCGTCTGCGCTCTGATGTGCCTGTTGGTGCTTGCCTCTCCGGTGGAGTTGACTCATCGACGGTAGTTATGGTGGCAAACAAACTGCTCATAGATGAGCATCTGCTCGACAGATCGCTTGTCGGTGAACATCTGAAAACATTTTCCTCCTGCTTCGATGACCCACGCTTCGATGAGAGGAGATACTCAAATGTTGTAATCAAGATAACAGGGGCTGAGCGAAACTGGATATTCCCGAAATCTGATGAACTGCTGGAAGAAATGGACCGTCTTATTTATCATCAGGATGAGCCGATAGGTGGAACGAGTATGTATGCCCAGTGGAATGTGTTCAAGCTCGCCAGAAGATGTGGCGTCAAGGTGGTCCTCGATGGGCAGGGCTCCGACGAGATGCTCGCAGGATATGCACCATACTACCGAACATTTATAATACAGCTCATCAGGGAAGCCCATATAGGGAAGTTTCTGCACGAGTTCCCGTTTTATTATGAACATATAAAAAATAACAAAAAGAAACTTCATATCGAGTTCGCATTTATAGGATTTACCCTCCTGCCGAGCTCCCTGAAGAACCTTCTACGAGATGCCTTCAATCCGATAAGCCTTACGGGGGTCATCAGAGAGGATTTTGCAAGAAAGCACAGTATCCGTTTCCGACATTATCTCGAGCAGGTGAACAGAAGAAATCTTCAGACGAAGCTTATGCAGGATACACTTTTTTACAGTTTGCCAAGACTTCTCCGTTTCGAGGACAGAAGCTCGATGGCATACTCTATTGAATCCCGCCTCCCTTTCCTCGACTACAGGCTTGTCGAGTTTGTGTTTTCGCTCCCGGCAGTATTCAAGATAAACAACGGCTGGACGAAGTATGTCCTGCGTGAGGCGATGAGAGGAATATTACCCGATATTATAAGGAATAGAAAGGACAAGATGGGGTTTGTTACGCCCCAAGAGATATGGCTCAAGGACGAGCTGAGGGACTGGATACGGGACATCTTCTCGGATAAGAACCTGAGGATTTCGGAATTTGTGTATCCGGACGAGCTGAGAGGGTATTATGAGGCGTTTGTTGAAGGGCGGTCTCGCATTCCCTCCGGGAATATCTGGAGACTGTTCAACCTTGAGCTGTGGATGAGGCAGTATTTCGGCTGAGGTGGGAAATGCTTGGTCTACTTGTTATATCTGCTTCTGCTCCGCCTGTTGGAGGTGCTGGAACAATCAGGATGGCAAAGTTCGTAAAGTACCTGCCAGAGTTCGGCTACCAACCTGTTATTGTCTCACTCGATAAGGGCTACTTCAAGAGAGCCTATATCGACGAATCCCTCCTTGACGACGTGAGGGAGGCAACAATTTATCGATTATCCCCATCGATTGATAATATTAGCTCAATTGGGAAACCCCTGCGTAACCTAAGATATCTTCGTCTGGCGAAGAAGGCGTTCAGGGAGAACCGAATCGATATAATCTTTTCAACTCACCCACTCCCGACTGCTCACTGGGTCGCTCTACAATTAAAACAGAGGTTTGGTATTCCTTGGGTAGCTGACTTCCGTGATGGGTTCTTATCGCATCCTTTTTATTCTGCCCCGTTCTGGAGGAGAAGATATGATGCCAGGCTCGAGCAATCTATCGCGGAGAATGCAGATGTCATCCTGACTGCGATGAGGGGTATAGCGGACTATTTTATCTCGAAGTATAATATTGCTGAGAAGGTTGTCTTTATCCCGAACGGGTTTGACCCCGATGATTTCGGCGATAAGAGGCTTGGTCAATCGGGTAAGTTTTCTATGCTCTATACAGGCACAATTTCCCGGACGATGAGAGCGGATAATCTCCTGCTTGCTGTAAGCAAGCTCAAGAGAAAAGGAATATTAACGAAAGATAACTTTGAGGCTCTGTTTGTCGGGCAGACAACAGATGAATTTAGCAGGCTGGTTAAGAAAGAAGATCTTGGAGAGATAGTGAAATCGCTTTCTCCTCGTCCGCACAGTGAAATATACCGTGTGATGGAACAAGCCTCCGCTTTTTTACTTATGGTGCCCGATTGTCAGTCCTGTGGTCAACTCTTGCCATCGAAGCTCTTCGAGTATATCGGTGCACGCCGACCGATATTCGCTCTCTTGCCAGAAAAGAATGAGGCAAAGGAATTGATTGAGAGATACAACCTCGGCATCGTAGCAAGATGTAGCGATGTAGCCGATATTGCGGATAAGTTATCAAAGATGATAGAATCCTGTGAGTTTTCCCCTGACCCAAAAGTATACGAGAGATTTAACAGGAAAAATCAGGCTAAGCGTCTTGCCGATATATTGGGCTACCTTATCGAGGGCGGTAGATGAGACGAATCATCTGGATATTGAATACAGATACCGTTGGCGGGGCAGAGAAATTTGTCATTGAATCTATCGGATTCTTCCCGCAGGAAAAAGGAAAACTGACCATTGCTGCAAAGCCGCATCTGCTTTCGCTTATCCCGGATAATGTGCCTGTTGAGAAGCGGATATTCGATATAGGTCCGAAGCTTGGCAGAAAGACAATTCTCGACCTTATCATCGGGTGGAGATTTTACCAAAAGAGGATAAAGAGACTGCTTGAAGAAGGGTTTGACATTGTTATCTTGCAGTACAAGAAGGAGCAACTTCTTGCATCTTTGCCCGCCTTTTCTCTTGGAGTACCGGTTATCTGGGTTGAGCATGCGCCTCCTCCTGCTGCATTCGTAAAGAACCCTTTTGCGATGATGCTTTATAGGAAAGCTGCTTCACGAGCAAAGAGGGTTATAACCTTCTCGGACAGGAGTAGGAGAAGGTTTATAGCGTTGGGTCTATCGAGAGGTAAGATTTCCCTTGCATCAGTTGGTGTTGCACTTCATCCGATTGAAAGGAAGGAGCGGTTTCCAACGATTGCAGTTGTTTCTCGTCTGTCGAAGGAAAAGAACATAGAGGTAGTTCTTGATATTCTGCCACTGATTATACGCTCTTTCCCCGATACAAAACTTATTATTGCAGGTGATGGTGACAGGAGAGATTTCCTTGAACTGTATGTAAACCAGCTTAATCTCGATAGGAATGTCGAGTTTCTTGGATTTGTAGAAGACATACAAAATGTTTACGCTATTGCAACGATTGTGGTGCTTCCCTCGTTGCAGGAGGGGATCCCGCTTTCGCTTGTTGAGGCAGCAGGATATGGTATCCCGGTTGTTGCCACGGATGTTGGAGGAATATCCGAGGTCGTCGTGGATGGTAAGTCAGGTTTTCTTGTCCCAGTAGGGGATAAGGAAGCTCTTTACAATAAGATATATCTTCTTCTAAGTAATCCTTATTTAAGGCGGCAGTTTTCCATCAGGGCGAGGAGGATCTATCAGGAGAAGTTCCTGCCGGAGAAGAGTTTCCCTTATTTCTGGGGGAAGGTGCTACAATGATACGAGGAGAGAACATAATTATCCTTTCCTCTGCGGACTGGGATGCGACATTGTGGACAAACAAGCAGCATATTGCATCTCGGCTGGCTGAGTGCAACAGGGTTCTCTATATCGAATCGCTTGGTCTGAGGAGACCTGTTCCATCCTCAAGGGATATAAGGAGAATAATACGGAGGCTACTTAGGTTTTTTGGCGTTGTCCAAAAGCCACAGAGGAATGTATATGTCTTTTCTCCTGTTATTCTTCCTTACTATGATAGTCCGGCGATAAACCGGATAAATCACTGGCTGTTGATGATGTATATAAAATTGCTCCAGCAAATGCTCCGCTTCTCTTCACCGATCCTCTGGAGCTATCTGCCCAACGGCTGCTTCCTCTGTGGCAAGCTCGGCGAGAAGCTGACGCTCTACCACTGTGTCGATGACATCTCTCAATTCCCGGGAGTATCGGATAGAATAACAGAAATGGAGAGGAAATTTCTCTCGTCCGCGGATATAACCATTGTTACATCCTCGTCTCTTTTGGATGCAAAGAAGAGATACTCTCCAAGGATCTATCTTATGACAAATGTTGCGGATTACCACCATTTCTCGCGTTCGCGGGAGGATTTGCCTCTACCCGATGATATGAAGAGTATTCCTCGCCCGATTGCAGGCTTCTTCGGTGCAATGGACGACTACAAATTCGATTTTTCTCTTGTCCGGTATGCGGCAGAGAGGCTCCCAGATGTCAGTTTTGTCCTCATCGGACCCGTCGGGTTGACAGATGAGGGAAAAGGAAGAACAATGCTTAATCTCTCCAACATCTATCTTCTGGGCAAAAGGGATTATTCTGTTCTTCCATCCTATCTTCGCCTGTTTGATGTTTGTCTTATTCCGTTTCTCGTGAATAATTACACGCTCTCTGTTTTTCCTATGAAGCTCTTCGAGTATCTTTCGTCTGGTAAGCCTGTGGTGGCGACTTCCCTGCCGTCGCTTGAGGGTTATCAGGATCTGGTGTATATAAGTAGATCTTCCGATGAGTTTGTTGAGAATATAAGAGAAGCGCTTGTGGAGAGGTTGCCCGATAAGAGTAATAAGAGAATTGCTCTTGCAAAGGCGAACTCTTGGGAAGTGCGTCTGGAAGAGATTTCCAAGGTCATAGAAAATGCTTTACAGGAAAGACGGATGAATTATATTTAATGTTTAGCGCGATGAGGGTTGCTTTAATACACGATTTTCTGACTGAGTATGGCGGAGCTGAGAGGGTTCTTCTCGCTCTGCACGACATATTCCCAGACAGTGATGTGTACAGCATAATCTATATTCCGGAGAATCTGCCAGATGAGTTCAAGAGTTGGAAGATAACTGAGCTTGGTTGGTCAAGGTATATCCCGTTCAAGAAAAGGCTCTATAAGTATTTTCTTTTGCTTTATCCGGCTGCTGTGGAACAGTTCCGCTTGGAGCAGTATGACCTTGTCATATCATCTTCATACCTTTGGGCGAAGGGCGTCTTGACACGGAAGGAGACCTGCCATATCTGCTATTGCCATACACCTATGAGACAGGCGTGGGAACTCTATTACCAGTATAAGGGGTTTTATGCAAAGAATATTCCGAGGAAGCTTGCTTACTCATATATATTTCATTATCTTCGTATGTGGGACTATCTGTCCGCCCAGCGGGTCGACTACTTTATTGCAAACTCCGAAAATGTCAGAAGGAGGATAAAAAAATACTACAATAGGGAGAGCAAGGTAATATATCCGCCTGTGAATATTGACGGGATTCCTCTCTCCGATGGTATCGACGACTATTATGTGCTTGTGTCGAGGCTTGTTCCTTACAAGAAGGTTGACCTTGTGTTGGATGCTTTTCGGTATCTTCCTGATGAGAAGCTTGTTATAATAGGTTCGGGTCAGGAGGAAAAGAAACTTAGGCGTTGTGCGCCATCGAATGTTGAGTTCACCGGTTGGCTTTCTGATGAGGGGAAATATAGGGTGATCTCTCGTGCGAAGGCGCTTATCTTTCCGCAGGAGGAGGACTTTGGGATAACGGCTGTGGAGGCGTTGGCTACTGGTAGACCGGTTATAGCATATGGGAAGGGAGGCGTCCTTGAGACCGTTCTCCCTGGCAAAACAGGCAAGTTTTTTGCACATCAAAGAACAGAGGATATTGTTGATGTTATAAGGAATTTTGACCCGTATAGCTTTGAGCCAGAGCTTTTGCGGAACTCTGTCCTCCGTTTTGACAAGAAAAACTTCATCGAGAATGTTCGCTTATTTGTTGAAAATTCGCTCGAGGAGTACTCAAGAATCTATGGATAGGAGGTATATTATGATGAAGGTATTTCTGGTTTTTTCTGTGTCGCTTTTTTATCTTTCCTCTGCCTTTTCCGCTCCGCCGGATACTGTTTCTGCGAGTTACTTGACGCTTACGAGCCTCACACAGCGGGTTGTCTGTGGTGATATGGCGATAATTATTGTCTCTGCGAGGGGGTTGTCTGGAGAGACGGATACGAGTTTCTCCGGCAGTGTTGCCTTCGATGTAGTAGAGGAGAACCCTGACGGCAGTGTTGAGTTCTTTGTTCCACCGGATTTCTCCACGCCTGTTGATGAGGTTACACTCGATGAAGGAGAAGCGTTTCTCTTTATGGGCGACACGGAGGCAGAGTATATCCTTGTGCGTGTTTACGACTTGAGGGGTAGGATTACCCCATCAACTTATTTCCCGTTTAGGTTCTTATCATCTGGTGGAGATGCCACTTCTCTTGTAATCGATGGCTCACACAGGTATCCTGTTTCTGGTTCGCCTTTTGCCTTCTATCGGGTTTTGCCTGTCGATGCTATGGGAGTTCCTACATCGTCTTATCGTGAGGGCGAGATGGGGTTTGCTTCTGGTATCTTCTCCGTGAAGATTCTCAGGGAAAGCAATCCTGATGGTTCTGCTGCTGTTTCCAGCCTGTTTTCCGGGGAGTCTGGTGATTCTGTCGATGTTACGGTGCTCGGAGGTGCAGGTTATTTTACCATATCCGACAGCGAACCGGAGACGCTCTGGCTTCAAGCTTACTCGACAGTATCTGATTCGGAGGATATGCTTCTTCCTTCTCCTGAGTTTACCGTTCTCGTCGTCGCCCCCGATGAGCCGTGTCTCGTTACAGCATATTCTCCTTACGGTGCACAGAGCACAGTCGGTTATCCGAACAGATTCGTTGTTTTCACTGTGTCGGGCGAGTATGAGCCTGTTCATTTTGATGGTGAGCTCGATTTCCTCCCACATATTACTGATATAACCGGTTCGGAGTCGGCGACCGTTTCACCTGCCGGCTGGCTCACGCTTGAAGGCGGTTTTGGTGGTTTTGCCGTCGAGGATACAGAACCCGATTCAGCCGGTGTTATAGTAGATATAGAGCTTTCCGACTCAACATTTGCCCCGCCTTTTATCTTCTGCTCACCATTCTATCCTGAGGGAAGGGGAATAAGGCTCGGACTATCTGTTCCTGCTGGCTGGTATGTGGGAGGTGAATTGCCTGCAACAGTGAGAATTTTAGACTATGCGGGGAATGTAGATGCTTCTGCCTCCGGCTGGTATTATCTCGAGGCGAACGGTGTGGACCTGACACTTTACGACCACAACTCCGATGAGGAGACGGATGGATATATCTGGCTTGAGGACGGGCAGTGTCTTGTAGGCATAACAACCGATACCCCCCAAAGTGTGACGCTTGTTGCGAAGGACAGAAGAGAGGTCGGAATATTCGGGGGTGGATATATCAATGAGTCCGTTGAGAGGGAGGTTGAGTTCTTCGGTGTGTCGTCGTCGCCTGGGAATCAGTACAAGATTTTCTCGTCCGGTATGGGTATCTTCCGTGTCGGTGATGACGTTACTCTTGCCGTTGGTGCGGTGAATAATCTGACCGGTGAGATAGACACCTCCTACTCCGGGCTGGTGAACATCTCTGCTTCCGGCTCTGCCGAGGTCATCCCGCCTGATGGAGTGGTTGCACTTACCAACGGGATGGGACTGTTCTATATCTCCGACGATGTCGCGGAGGAGGTAGATGTTTGTGCCACAGGCTCTCTTCTGCCAAGCTCTCCGGTGACCCTGACATTTTTGGGTCTTGAGAGTGCTGGGGTTCTTGTGTCATTTGATCTCCCTGGGCGGTTTATCGCGGGGGAGACTGTCGAGGGGACGCTTGCACTTATGACTTACGATGGAATAAACAGCTTCTGGAGCGGAGCGGTTGCTCTCTCTGTTACAGAATCGAACCCGAACGGCTCCTTTGTGCCGTATATGGATACGGCTTACATTCCGATAACAGCCGGTTTCGGGCATATAGCGTTCACCAATCTCGATGCCGAGACGCTCGCTATCAGTTTCTCGCTTGTTGACGGTGAGCCATCGCCTATCTTCTATGATGCAGAGCTTATCTCTTTGGGACTCGTCTATCCGGATGAGGTTCCAGCTGTCTGTTCGGTTGACAGCACACTCGATTCTCTGGTTTTCTCTATCAGGGATATATCCTGTGAGGAGGTTCTCCCTTATGATGGTGTTGTTGACCTTTACTGGCTTGAGGGGAACCCCGACGGTTCAGCAAGATTTACTCCATCTGACCCGGAGTTCTCCGATGGGCGTGCCGTTGTCTATGTTGAAGATACAGAGCCGGAGACGCTGCTTGTCTATCTCAGTGAGACCGAGCTTGTTCAACCGTATGATACTGCGGCAATTCTTCTCGATTTTAGATTGCTTGGTGTAGGTGAGAGTATACCTTATGAATTTGCTCTGAAAGATGCTTTCCCGAATCCGTTTAACTCCGTCTGCAGGATTGAGTATACGGTTGCCGGTGCTGTTCCTGTTCATCTTGAGATATTCGATATTCTGGGTAAGAAGGTTGCCGACATCAGACAGACTCCCTCCGCACCGGGGAGATATGCCGTTCTATGGGATGCAGGTAATCTGCCTTCTGGGGTCTATTTCTGCCGTATGAGGGCAGGATCTTTTTCCGATGTGAAGAGGCTTCTCCTTCTCAAATGATAAGGGTTGGCACAAGCGGTTTCCTGTTCCCCGATTGGAAGGGGATAGTTTATCCACCAGATATTAAGGGTGAAGATGCTCTCACCTATTACGAGCAGGTGCTTGGTTTTGACTGTGTGGAGTTGAACTTTACGTTCTACTCTGTTCCCTCGCCTCGTTCGTTTGAGGCGATGCTTTCTCGGACATCGGATGATTTTGTCTTCACTGTCAAGCTCCACAGGGGTCTCACACACGAGCGGACTGTTGGTCCTCTTCAGCCGAAGCTTGACAGGTTCAAGGATTCTTTCTCGCCGTTTGGTGGGACGGGACGCCTCGCTGCCTTTCTTGCCCAGATGCCGCCGGATTTCTTCTTCTCGCAGAAGTCGCTCGATTATCTCGAGCTTCTGAAAGAGAAACTATCTCCTTTTCCTCTCGTTGTTGAGTTCAGGAACCCGAGCTGGGCGCAGGAGCGGTCGTTCGAATTTTTAAGGGATAAGGGCATAGGCTACTGCATTGTTGATGAGCCGCCGCTTCCAAGGCTTTTCCCGTACATACCGAAGGTAGCATCGAATCTTGGGTACCTCAGACTGCACGGCAGAAGCAACCACTGGTATGATGGTGAAAAGGCGCGGTATGACTATTCATACTCAGATAGTGAGCTTGCTGTCTTTGTCTCCGATATCGGCGGATTGGAGGAAAAGGCGGAGAAGTTTTTTGTTTTTTTCAACAACTGCACCAATGGTCAAGCGGCGGGTGATGCGCTAAGGTTCAAGCGTCTTCTCGGTCAGGCGACAGGTAAGCTCCCGAATAGGCTATTCTGAAACTGGTCTGAAACTTTCCGCTATTATCTGCAAATGCCTGAGGTACGGTTCTTTCCTTGTGCCGGCAGCGAATAAAGCACAATCGATTATATACAGTCTACCTGTTCTCTCATCGTGGAGGATGTAAGAAAGTATTGGTCCTCCCAGAAGGGAATGCGGGTTCTTCCAGAGCGACCTTATCTTGTAGACAGGATTATCGCCTAACCCCTCCGTTTGTTCCAGCTGTTCTGTTCCAGCAACGACGATGTCCCCCTCATAATAGAGTGCACAAAGGCTGTCCCTTGTTTCTCTCCACCACTTGATAGACATGCTATCCGGTGGTTTCTCTGTGAACCAAATGAACACCCACCTGTCTGGGGATAGTGCTCGTAGCCAGACAAAGTTGTCCGACAGCGTCTCTATGTAGAAGTTTCTCGGTATGCGGATGGAGTAGCCGAAAAGTTTTTTCAACGAGTCCTCGATTTCAAACTGCTCACCCATTCCCTGGACCTTGTCGTATAGCCATTCCGACAGCCTCTCGTTGACCGATTGGTCTAAATATCTGAATAGTTCTCTTCTATCGTGTATCAGGTTTGCTGACAGGAGATTTGCGTCTGGTGAGACAAGAAATATAACCAACTGACCCCTTGCCCAGATATCCTGTTTGGTGAAGATATACGAGATGCCGAGCCTTGCCTCCTCGAGAGCTGCCGAATCAAGTGCCTCTGTCACCATCCTGGAGATTGGGTCATAAGCTCCAATTCTTCCTATTAAAAGCAGGTTCCGATATTTCTTGTAATGTTTGAATTCCTCCGGCTTCTTGCAGATTATTCGGTATAGCTTCTCCTCCTGCGGTGTTCGGATGGTTCTGCACCAGACATCTATAAGGGCTGGCTTAACAGAATCGACCGTTGCCCTGTCGCCGAAGGTTATAAGTTCGTTATAGCTCCCTATTGCGTCGGGCTTATACCCGCTGCACCCGATCGCAAGAAGGGCAAAAGAGAGGATTGATAAGAGGCTTATTCCCCGCATACTTAAGTGAAGATAAGATACAAAAATGTGTTCTGTTAGCAAGAAGAAACCCATTTTGAAATTTCTTGCTGTGGATTATATTTATAGGATGGATTTCTGGCAAGCAGCATCCCTTTCCACGATAAAGGTTAAAGGTGTGGGACCGAAGCTTCAGAAGCGGTTTGCCTCCGCGGGGATAGAGACAATCGGTGATATAATCGATATTCTTCCTGCTCGGTATGAGGAGGTTCCGCGACAGACACCGATAGGAAATATAAAGGCTGACGGTCGATACCTTGTCTGCGGTGAGATAGTTGGCACAAGCTTTTTTGGCAGGAAATTCTTTCGCGCCCGTTTGAGGGATAATACTGGGACCGCGGAGATCCTCTTCTTTTGGTGGGCACCGTATCTTTCGGCTATCTTTGGTAAAGGGAAGAATGTGTGTATCCTGGGTAGAGCGAAGATTGTCCGTGGCAAGCCGAGCTTTGCTCATCCAACGCTTGTCTCGCCAGAGGATAGAAAAGCAGGGCTTAAGCCGGTATATTTTCTTCCTCACGGGTTATCTTCTGTTGGGAGAAAGCGGTTTGTGTCCATAGTAAAATCTGCGCTCGCTCTGCTCCCGGATGATAGATTTGAGTTTGAGGGATATAGATTTTCTCCGAAGTCCGCCTATCTTTCTGCCCATTTCCCGGCGAATTTAGATGAGGCAAGAGGTGCTATGCGAGCTCTTCTTTCCTTTGAGGTGCTGATGAATCAGATAGCGTTTGTTATAAGGAGGAGGAGGCGGTCCGCTATTAGATTACCTGTTTCTGTAGATGAGCTTCTCCGAGTTGCCCGTGAGGTCTTTCCGTTTAGGTTTACTTCTGAGCAGAGGCGTGTCCTTGGTGAGTTTGCCTGGGATGTATCGTCTGGGTGTGGTATGTCGCGTCTTCTCCAGGGTGAGGTGGGGAGTGGAAAGACTGCCTGTGCGGTGGTTCTTATGTTGGCGTTCGTCGAGCGAGGGTATCAGGTGGTTTTTCTTGTTCCGACTTTTGTCCTTGCGCACCAGCACTACAGGAATCTTGTAAGAATTCTTGGGAACAGGGCAAGTATTGCCCTTTTGACTGGTGCAACCGATCCGATCGAACGTTCTCGTATTATGCTTGGTATTGCATCAGGTGACATTGACATCCTTGTTGGCACGCATGCAATGTTTGATGAGCGTCTTGAGTTCTCCCGACTTGCGCTTCTGGTAATAGACGAACAGCAGCGATTTGGGGTCTCCCAGAGGATGAAGCTCCTCTCGAGAATGGAGCGTGGTCATCTTTTGATGATGACGGCAACTCCTATACCAAGAACCCTTGCTTTAGCCTACTTTGGTGACCTTGATGTATCCACTCTGAGGCACCGCCCAAACCCTGTTAGGGTGAGAACATATGTTAGGGATTTCTCCGCGCGGGAGAGGGTGTTTGACTACCTCGAGAAGAGGCTGGAGGAAGGTGAACGGCTGTTCATCATTCATCCGGTTATCCAGAAGACCGATGAGGTCTCCTCATTGAAGGAAGGGATAAGAAGGATAAGGAGGCGTTTTCCAGATGTTCCATCTGCGGAGATTCACGGGAAGATGCCGGCTTCAGAGAGAGCATCTGTTCTCGATGATTTCAGGTCAGGGAAGGTAAGGATACTTGTCTCCACGAATATTATCGAGGTTGGACTTGATGTACATTCGGCGAACCTTATGCTGATTGAGTCAGCGGAGCGTTTCGGCTTGTCACAGCTTCATCAGATGCGAGGTAGGATAGGGAGGGGAGGAGATGAGGCTATCTGTATCCTGCTGACCGATGCTCCGGAGGGGTCAGAGGCTCGCGAGAGGCTTGAATTTCTTGCTCGTTCAACCGACGGGTTCGAGATTTCCGAGTTCGATATGCTTTCCCGTGGTGTCGGTAATATCTGGGGAGAGGAGCAGTCAGGAAGGTTGGGTTTCGACTTGCTGTCGCATAAGCAGTTCTCGTCACTCATCCAATCAGGACGGGAGCTTGCAGAAAAACTTGTTGAGAGAGACCCAAAGTTTTCTCTCCCTCAGAGCAGATTCATCCGCTCAGCATTGCTTAATAGGTGGCGCTTCCCACTTGATATTGCACCGTGAGATTACCTTAAGATTGTGTAGCCAGCATCCGATAAGGGTATAGATGTCAAGCTACAGTGTAAAGAAACTTCTGTCTGGGATAGTTGAGTTTCAGAAGGCAAGGCATAAGCTTTATGTGAGGATTGCCTTAAGCAGTGAGAGCCAGGTTCAGCGGAAGGCTTTTCTTGCACTTGCTGAGGAAGCAAACGGGATAAAGGCTTTTACCGAGCGGATTGCATCAGCCATAGGTGATATACGAATAGCTGCCAAGCTCGATGTTAAGGGTGACTTGCCAGTTGTTGTGATTAAGAAGAACGACAGGGTAGCAATAAATGAGGCTCTCTCAGAATGCCTTCGCTGGCAGGAGGAGACAGAGCTCCTGCTCTTTGATATTGCGAAGACTGTTTCTCGTCGTCGCTTGCAACTTCTCTTCAATGAGCTGGGAAGACTTGAGCATACGCATAAAAATAAGCTGAAGAACATAAAGGCGATAGTATGGTCTTGAGACAATTAATTGCTTGACTTCTCTGGTTTCTGTCCTTATTTTGCTTACCTAAAAACATTGATTTGGGATAAAAGGGAGGTAGAGTTATGAGGAAGCTGTTTTTTGTTCTTCCGATGATGCTGTTTCTTGTGGTGCCTGCTTTTGCGATAAGTTATATTCATCTTGATGGAGCCTCGCATCTCGAGGTGACACCGCCTTGTGATGTGCTCCTGGAGGCTGATCTCTCGTCTCCGGGGAATACTGTGCTTATTGAGGTTTATCTCGATGTGAACGGTTCTGGAACGATTGATGATGCCGATGAACCTCTTGACTATTTCGGCATAATCGATGGGGTTCCATCTATCGGCTGGGATGATGGTGACTGGCTTATCCCAGGTGATGATGATTCTACTGTGAACGGCAGGCTTGAGCATACATTCTTTATGGAGGTCTTTCCGTCCTTTGTGGGGGGGGTCAATTTTATCATTCGTGGTACGGACGAGGATGCATCCTCTGCTACGGCGAGCCTTAGGGTGAATGAGGGAGAGCCTGTAATGGAGGAGCCGGAACCGCCCTGTATCAGAGGCAGGGTCTCAGAGGAAGGCACAGGAGAGCCTATACCAGATGTCTTTGTGTTGGTTGAGCCAGTTGAGGGTGAGGATGGTTCCGAGAACATTGGTGTAACCAACGAGGATGGTGTTTATGTGGTGAACCTCGATGAGCCCGGAGATTATACTGTGGGTGTGCTGGACCCCACGGGCACTCACGAGAGCAGTTTCGAGGTTGATTCAGTTCACCTCGGCACCGATAGCGTTATAACCTGCGATGTCGAAATTGCTCGTTTCACTACATTCATTCACGGGAACATAACAGTTCCTCCGGATTACACCTCCTCTTTTGGTGAGCCATCGATGTTCCTTATGGGTGTTGCTATGGTGTCTGGAACAATTAGTTTTTGTTTTATCGAGTCTGGTGGAGAATATTCCATAGGGGTTCCATCGGAGGCGTCGGAGTATCTTTTCCTGAATGTTGGAGAGGGGTATACTACTGATCCAGAGTATTATATGGTTACTGTTGCCGGCTCGGACCTGTTCGGTTATGATTTTACCGTTAGTCTACTTCCCTGTGTGGTCTCTGGGCGTGTTGCTCTGATGGATGACAGTGGTATCTACGGTGTGGATATCGAGGCGGAATCTGGTGCGGGTGGAGAATTCTTTTCGACATCTACGGATGTAGAAGGCAGTTACAAGCTGCGTCTTGCTCCTGGTTCTTATATTCTTCGGGTGACTGGCATAGATGGCGAGTCTGGGATTGACCCGGAGAGTTATTCTATCTCTGTATCCGATGGGGATTCGCTTACGGGCTATGATTTTGCTGTCACCGCGACCCTTCCTTCTATCTCTGGCAGGGTTACCCTGTCCGATATGACGCCTATTGAGGGGGCGTATGTGATAATCAAAGCAGATGACCTCCCAAGTGAGGATGGGTGGCGTTATGTTAGAAGCGATGCTTCGGGTGGCTATTCTTTCGACAATGTTTTCTTTGGAGATTGGCATATTGGGGCGTATCATCCGCTCTATCGTGAGCGCACCCCTGACCATATCGACCTGTGGGCAGGGCTGGGAGAGACTTACCCCGACCAGGATTTTGTCCTTTCTGGGACAGGTATCTCCGATGCCATAATAAACGGAATCAAGAGGTTTGCTCTATCCTGTTTCCCCAATCCGTTCAACTCGTCTGCAACTTTGGTATTTGCTCTGGGTGAGCCTGCTTTTGTGGATGTTTCTGTCTACAATCTGAAAGGTGAGAAGGTTACGAATGTATTTTCAGGCAATCTGCCTTCTGGTTCTCATCGTTTCACCTGGGATGCAGAGGACACTCCGAGCGGTGTTTATTTCCTCAAGGCATCCTCAGGTGGAAAAGAAATAAGCAAGAAGCTTGTTCTTCTTAGGTGATTTATTTTGAGCATTCGCCCCAATGCAGGACATTGACACCGCTTGAGTGGGCGACGCATTCGTTTGCGTAGGTTCTGCCATCGCAGCCACAGACAGGGTCCCATACGCTCGGGCAAACAGTCGGTCGCTCGACACATATCCCTGGTCCATCGCAATTCCCTGTGGCTTTCCTGCAAAACTCATCTGGCTCGTCACAATCCGAATTGAGGTGGCAGCCACGGAATACTGTCAGGCAGCCCGAGGTTGTGTAGAGCGAATCGAGCGATATGATAACGCTATCTCTGTCCGACCAGTTCCCCCAGACAGCAGCGATTGTGTCATCCGTAAACTCAATAAACTCTGTCGGCTCAGAGAGGATATAGGAGGAATCTGTGCCTCCTGTTCGATTGACCACACGGACGGTGAAGTAGACCCTCATCGTGTCTATTTGTCCTCCCATCGTATCCTTGAAGCCGAATATTATCACCTGTGTCGAGCAGGATGAGAATGACTCGCAGGGGAGTGGGCATATAACCCAGGCATCCGCCGGTGGACAGGGCTCTATATAGATTGTGAAACAGGTATCCAGTATATTGTCTTCGCAGTAGTCGGTCGTGTCGGTTGCACTGATACAGATGCGGACGCTATCTCCTGTCAGTGAACTCTCCGGAACGGCGACAACTACCCAGTGGTCTCTTACCCAGGTAATGCTCCTCTCTGCCAGAGTCCCGTCGAATGATACCTCGATAGTCGAGGTGTCGAGACCGGATAGAGAATCGAATATGCAGAACCGAACAGAAGAAAGAGAGTCGAAGACAACAGAATCTGGTGGAGGAGAGATTCCCCATATAGCAGGTGGGGTCAAATCGACATAGAAATTCCAGCAGACAGGTAGCTCGAGAGTTCCACCGCAGGTATCGTCTGCAGACATAAGGCAGACAGAGACCGTGTCGCCATCCTCGAATGTGTCCGGAGGGATGGGCGTCCAGGTGAGCACTGAATCATCGGTGAATGTGAGGTAACCCTCACCGACGGAATAGTGAACCCCTTCGACCGTGAAATCTATGGATGTGGTATCGATGGGGCAGGATGAGGCTGTTGCCGTTGCTTCCAATGAATCCACGGCATAGTAGAGGTCGGTAATAGGAGCTCCGAGCTCGTCCACGAAGCGCCACTTGACCCACCAGTAATGGGTAAGGTAGTTGCAGACCCAGAAAAGAAATGAGTGATAACCTGCACTCAGGTGAACTGTGATCGTGTCCGGATCGTCTATGACATGAGAGTGTTCTGCATAGATAGAATCTCCGTCCAGCCAGACCATCAGGTCATCGTCCGTCATCAGCACCAGGTAGATATCCCTTTCATCTGGAGAGCATATATAGAAATGGAGATAAGCCATACGGTTGCTACCTGGCCAGATGTCTGTGAAGTCAATACCACCAACATTGGGCATCTCGGGATGTGGCATAAGATGTGTGGAACCCATTGTCCAGACATTTCCAAGGGTTACATCCCCTTCGGATGGGTTTATGCCCGACAATCCGGCATCTCCCAGTGGGTCGCCGTCACCATCCCAGTATCCCAGAAGCAGAACATCAGGCACCTCTCCGCTGTCTGAGAGAAACTCCCCGGAACATTCGGTAATCATAGAGCTTATATGCATTATTATCCCCTGGTCGGAGCAACTTGTCCAGCTGGTGGACAGAGGTTCAATTATTGTTGCGCGAATCTCATGTATCCCAGAACATTGGAATATGTCAGCGACCACATCGTCGAAGGAGCCGTCTGTCCAGTCCTCGAAGCGAAGTTGCCATCGATTTGTTCCCAGATAGAGTATATGGCATCTTGACGGGTCATTGGAAAAGTACTGATGAAATCCGCAGACACCCCCCATTGTCCGAATGAAGAAAACAAGCTCTGTCCCCGCAGGGAAATAGCCTATAAAAAGCGTGTCTCCAAGATGGTTTCTAACGGTGTCAGCAATATCGAAGCTGTCAGGGGCAAAGATTCCAAAGGCATGATAACAGGTGCTGGCTCCAGTGGAATTGAGCACCACACAGAAATATCCGCTCTCCTCGACTATTACCGTATCAGCAAAGGCACCGGAAACGACAATTACAGGAAGAACGAAGACGATTGACGAAATGAACAAAATACTCTTTGATTTACCCATACTTTTGGTATAACTTAAGGCAGTTTTCTTAAAAAGTCAACCCGAAAAACCTTGCTTTTATCCTGCTAAGATTTATATTAATTAACCTTTGGTGCAAGGCAAGTGTTAAATAAGTGTAAAAAGGAGGCGCGGTATGTATCCACCATTTAGAAACCAGCCTTATGTTGATTTTGCTGACCCCGATGTAGCAAAGAGGATGAGGCTGGCGCTCGAGAATGTTGCAGGTCAGTTAGGGAAAGAATATAAGCTGCTTGTTGGAGGGAAGTGGATAGAATCGAGCGAGAAATTCGAGAGCAGGAACCCATCCGAGAAGGAGCAGGTTGTCGGAGTTTTCAACAGAGCGACAGCCGATATAGTGAACGATGCTGTCGAGGCAGCGAACAGATATTTTCCTGTTTGGGCTAATCATAGTCCAGAGGATAGAGCAATCGTTCTTTTCAAAGCAGCGGAGCTCGCTCGGAAGAAGATATTTGAGCTTACCGCCTGGGAGGTTTTTGAGGTCGGGAAGCCTTGGATAGAGGGGTATGCCGATGTCTGCGAGGCAATCGACTTCATGGAGTTCTATGGCAGGGAGATGATAAGATATAGCGAATCTTCCAAGGGGTTAACTCCCCTCCCTGGTGAGTATAATGAGCTTCGCTACATCCCGCTTGGTGTAGGTGCGATTATTCCGCCGTGGAACTTCCCAGGAGCGATACTCGTTGGTATGACAACTTCTGCACTGGTTACTGGGAACACTGTTGTCCTGAAGCCGGCATCGGATTCACCTACAATAGGGTATCAGTTCGTTAAGATTCTCCTTGAAGCTGGGTTGCCACCGGAGGCGATAAACTTTATCCCTGGTCCCGGTGGCAAGATAGGTGATGCTCTTGTTTCCCATCCCAAGATACGGTTCATCTCGTTCACGGGTTCCAAAGAGGTTGGATGTCGCATAAATGAGCTTGCCGCAAAGATTTCCCCTGGTCAGAAATGGATAAAGCGTGTGGTTCTTGAGATGGGGGGCAAGGACTTTGTTGCTGCCGATGAGACAGCAGATACTGAATCCGTTGCTAAGGGGATAGTGGTATCAGCCTTCGGATTTCAGGGGCAGAAGTGTTCTGCCGGCTCAAGAGCAATTATCCATAAGGATATATATGATGAGGTCGTTGATAAGGTTCTGGGGCTTACTCGGGAGCTCACTGTTGGTCCTGTTCACAAAGACAACTACCATATGGGACCTGTGGTCAACGCGGCGGCTGAGGAGAAGATAATGCACTACATCGATATAGGTAAGTCTGAAGCGAAGCTTGCTATCGGCGGTGAAAGGCTTTCTGATACGGGATACTTCATTGCTCCTACCGTATTTGTTGATGTTCCTGATACAGCAAGGATTGCGCAAGAGGAGATATTTGGACCCGTCGTCTCGGTGATAAAGGCGAACGATTATGAGGATATAGTCCGAATTGCCAACGGGACGGATTATGGACTCACAGGTGCGTTCTATTCCAAGGACCGGTTCCGGATATACGACGCAAAGAAGAGGCTATTTGCGGGGAATCTATATATCAATCGCAAGTGCACTGCTGCTTTGGTTGGTGTTCATCCGTTCGGCGGGTTCAATATGTCTGGCACGGACTCCAAGGCGGGCGGAAGGGACTATCTTCTCCTCTTCCTGCAGGCGAAGGCGATCTCCGAGAAGATATAGGCGGCTGTGGGGTGAGGTGTGACTTTACTCCACGCCTGCTCTATTTTTTAGTTCTTCCCAGTCCTTGTCAACTTCTGCCTGCAGCTCGTCAATGATATGCCTGTTTTGGGTTGTGAATAGATGTTTAAACCGTCCCTGGCGCTTGAGCCAGTTCTCGAGAGGCTCTTTCTTCTTCGGGATGTAGTTTATCTTGTAGACTCCGTTTTCTACTTCGTATAACGGCCAGAAGCAGGTCTCGACAGCGTGACGAGCTATATCTATCCCTTCGGGCTCAGGGAAACGCCATCCACGAGGACACGGCATAAGAACATTCATAAATGCGGGTCCGTCAATGGATAGCGCCTTCTGGACCTTCTTCATCAGGTCGATGAAATTGTGTGGAGACGCCTGCGCAACATAAGGGATATGATGTCCTGCAATGATTGCTGTTAGGTCTTTTCTTTTCTGTGGCTTACCTGGGATAACCTTTCCGGCTGGTGTTGTTGATGTTGCGGCTCCTCTCGGTGTTGCTCCTGAGCGCTGGATGCCGGTGTTCATATATGCCTCGTTGTCGTAGCAGATGTACAGGAAATTGTGTCCTCGTTCCAGTGCGCCCGACAGCGATTGCAGTCCGATGTCGTATGTTCCACCGTCTCCACCGAATGCGATGAAGTTTATCTTCTTGTTTATCTTTCCTTTCTTCAGTAGTGCCCTGTATGCGGTTTCGACGCCGGATATTGTCGCTGCTGAGTTCTCAAACGCATTGTGGATGTATGGAACGCGCCAGGCGGTGTATGGGTATATAGTTGTTACAACCTCCATACATCCTGTTGCAAAGGAGACTACGGTATTGGGTCCAGATGCTCTTAGAACCTGTCTTAGGATTGTTGTCCCGGTGCATCCAACGCAGGCTCTATGACCACTTGCTAAGAGTTCTGGCTCATTGGCGAGCTTCTTAATATTTATTGCCATTTTCCCTCCTATTCTCTCAGTCCGATGTATCCGAACCGTTCTTTGACCTTTCCTGTTTCGGCGATTTCCAGGAGTGTGTTGAATGTCTCTTCTATCTGTTCCGTGTTGATGTCCCGTCCACCGAGTCCGTAATAGTAGTTGACGACCTCGGGTCTCCTCTCCAGGTTATACATAGCGGAGCGCAGTTCGTTAAACACTGGACCGCCCCAGCCCCCGAACGATACCGCTCTGTCCAGCACTCCAACGACGGGAACATCTTTGAGTGCATCGGCGAGTTCTTCCGCTGGGAATGGTCTGAAGACGCGGAGTTTCAGAACACCAACCTTCTTCCCATCTTTTCTCATCTTGTCGACAACGCATTTTGTTGTCCCTGCTGCGCTTCCAAGCACGACGATAACCGCTTCCGCATCATCTACCCTGTAGTCATCGAAGTATCCATATCTTCTTCCTGTCAGCTTGTAGAACTCATCTGCCACTTCGAGGATAACTCTCTTGGCATGTTTGGTGGCTTCTATTTGGCTACGCTTATGCTCGAAGTACCAGTCGTATAGATCGAGTGGTCCAACTGTTATGGGATGGTCTATATCCAATAGACTGTATGCTGGCTTATACTCGCCTACAAATTTTCTTACCACCTCGTCGGTTAATGTGTCCACAATCTCTGTTGTGTGTGAGATGATGAAACCGTCGAATGTTGCCATAACAGGGAGCAGAACATCCTTGTGCTCGGCAATTCTGTATGCCTGAATGATGTTATCGTAGACCTCCTGTGCCCCCTCGGAGTAAAGTTGGACCCAACCGGTATCTCGACCGCCCATACTGTCGGAATGGTCTCCATGGATATTGATGGGAGCGGATAGTGCCCTGTTGATGAGAGCCATAACGATGGGTAGTCTCAGCGACGATGCGATGTAGACAATCTCCCACATAAGAGCGAACCCGTTTGCTGCTGTTGCTGTGAATGTTCTCGCTCCCCCGGCGGCTGCTCCGACGGTTGCACTCATTGCAGAATGCTCCGACTCAACGGTTATAAGCTCCGTGTCTATTACCCCATCGGCAACATATTCAGCTACCTTGTGCATAAGCTCTGTCTGCGGGGTAATTGGGAAGACAGCGGCGACATCTGGCTGTACCTGCTTTACAGCGTATGCCCCCGCATCGTTCCCTGTCAGTGCTAAAAGATTTTTAGCCACTTGTTCTCTCCTTTCATTCGATAAATTCCGATTCAAGTTTTAGCTCAAGTGCTCGCTTCTCTGGCTTTGTAGGGCACTCAGTAACGCAGATTCCACACCCCTTGCAGAAATCATAGTTTATCCCTGTCATCTTCCCATCCTTGACCATAATTGCCGAATCAGGACAGTAATAGAAGCAGAATAGACAATGGATGCAGTTTTCCGGATGCCAGACAGGACGGTAGCTCCTCCAACTTCCCGTCTTATATTCTACGGAGTTCCCCGGTTCAACAATGAGCCCCGCTATTGGAACATCTTTCCAGCCTTTCTTGTTTTCCATTATCCCTTCACCTCCTCGTAAGCACGCTTAACGGCGTTGAGGTTCCCCTGAATAACCTTCTCGGGGAACTTCCTCGCAAACTTCTTTCTTATATTACTGAGAACGGTCTCTAATGAAATCATCCCACCCATAGCCCTGATTAATGCACCAAGCATCGGTGTATTGGGAATGGGTTTACCTATCTCCTCGAGAGATATCTTTGTTGCATCGATTGTGTAAAGTTTTTCCACCTTCACCCCATACCTTTTTCTTACCTCATCTGGTGATAGGGGAGTGTTGACAAGCAAAGAGCCGCCCTCCTTCAGCCCTTCAGTAACATTGACGAGCAGCAAGAGGGTTGGGTCAAGCACAACCACTATGTCGGGATGATAGATGCCGCAATGGTATCTTATAGGTTCATCGGATATTCTTGTGAACCCCTTCATCGGAGCGCCACCCCTTTCAGGACCGTATTCTGGGAAACCTTGACCATATTTCCCCTCCTCGATGGCAACGGCAGCAAGTAGGGTGGATGCAGTCTTTGCACCCTGACCACCTCTCCCGTGCCAACGTATCTCCAACATTCCCATACCTTACTCCTTTCAACTATGTTCCAGAATTCACATTCCTTGAAAAATCTAATTTATATTTTTCCTTCAGCAAGTCAAATGTTTTTTGAAACCTGGTGTAGTAGGTTTCCGCTAAGGGGATGGTGTCCAGCAGAGTTTCTTCTCTTTTTTTAGATTATTCGATTGATAATACCTGTTATCTCTCTATAGGACAATAAGTTATAAGTAATTCTCCAGAATAACTCCGTATGAAAAAACCGAGGAAAAAAGAGAGAAAACTCTTGACTTTTGGGAAGAGAGCACTTAAATTTCTTTGTGGGTAGAAATGGAGAAAAAATTTAACAAAATGGAGAAGAGTATAGATGTTTATCGGTAGGGCTGAGCATACTTTGGATGACAAGGGGCGGACGAGTATTCCTGCCAAGATGCTTGAGATGTTCCCGGGGCAACTGCAGTTTAGGTTCAACATAACCGTTGGTGTGAACGGTTGTTTGGCGATGTTTCCGGCTGGTGATCTTGAGAAGTTTCTTTTGGGGTTCTCCACATCGAGGCTTGGGATGGAGGATAGGTTGTATCTTTTCAGGGAGCTTATATCGAACATTCATCCTGTTAATGTAGAATATCAAAACAAGAACCGTATCACTATACCAAGCAAGCTGTTAGATAAGGCTGGGCTCTCGAAGGGGTCTCCTGTGCTGATAATCGGTGTTGGCAGGTGGATTGAGCTTTGGAATCCTGATAGATACGATGAGTATGTCAAGGGTTACGGAGGTGATTTTGACAGGGTAGCCAAGCTTTTCTTTGGCAGTTTGCTCGGTTTTGATTCGGATGAAAAAGAGCATACGGCACCAGCCAGTGATGGTCAATGAGGTGTTGTTTTACCTCATCGGGAACGATCCCGGGGTCTATGTGGATGCTACTGTTGGTTTGGGGGGGCATACGGGGGCGATTCTTGGTTCATTGACAAGTGAAAGCAGGGTGCTGGGAATAGACCTCGACGGAGATGCTCTTGAATTTGCGAGGGAGAAGCTTAGGGAGTATGGAGAGAGGGTCACGCTTGTTGAGGGAAATTTTGTAGACATTCCGGAGATACTTTCTCGGTTTGGTATAGAGAAGGTTGACGGTATCTTATTCGACCTTGGGTTATCCAGTTTTCAACTTGCTTCTGGCAGGGGGTTCTCTTACCGATCGAGTTCTCGGCTTGATATGAGGTTCGGTGGTGGAGCGAGATATTCGGCGTATGATGTTGTTAACCGGTTCGGGGAGAGGGAGCTATCGGATATATTTTATCGCTTTGGAGAGGAGCGTTTTTCCCGGCGGATAGCGAAAGAGATTGTTACGAGAAGGGAAAAAGCTCCCATTGAGACTTCCGATGAGCTTGCGAAGGTTGTTGTCTCGTGTGTCCCTGGGCGAGTGGCGGTGAAGAGCCTGTCTCGTGTATTTCAGGCTTTGAGGATATTCGTCAACAACGAGCTTGAGAACCTTTCGGTTGCTCTTTCTGTTCTACCTGACCTTTTGAACCCGAACGGGCGGATATGTGTCATTTCCTATCATTCTCTTGAGGATAGGATAGTGAAGAATAGGTTTAAGGAGCTTATTTCATCTGGTATGTTCTTGGCTCTGACGAAGAAGCCCGTTTCCCCTGGGATATTTGAGGTTCAAGCGAACAGGCGTTCTCGCTCTGCCAAGCTGCGTTGTATCCTCCGCAAAGAGTGAGCGGTTCAAGTACCCTGCTTTCGGAAAGACAAAGGTGTACAAATGAGGTGTAGTTACCCTGGATTAAATAAGCTGCTTCGGAGTTTCATCTACTTTTTTCTTCTGGTGATAGTGGGACTGCTGTATACTGCCGAGCGTGTGTATCTTCTTTCCCAGGAGGAGGTAATTGTTCGTAGGAGCCGCCGTTTGCCTAAGCTTTGTAAGGTTAGGTCCAGTCTTGAGGAGACGGTTGAGCGGCTCAAGTCGAGGGAGCGTATCAGGAGGATCGCCGAGAACAATTTCCGTTTGAGTGATGCGAGAATAGACCAGATTGTTTACAGGGAGAGGGAGGTGACGCCTCCAAAGGGTAAGCCTTCTCTTCTTGCCAGGATAAAGCTAAGCTTTAAGAAGATAGCGGGCTTTGTCTTTGAGCGAAGGAAGTTGAGGGAGATTTGGGAGATTTAGGATGATTTCTGGTGGGGCGGATAGTGGAAGATTCATTCTATTCTTCCTATTGATGGTTCTTCTGATTATTGCACTCTGGATAAGGCTTTTTTGCATTCAGATAATCGATAAGAAGGGTTTGCGTGAGCATGCGCATAGGCAACAGAGTCAGACAAGGGTTATCCCTGCTCGCCGTGGCAGGATACTTGGCAGCAAAGGAGAGGTTCTGGCGGAGGATAAAACAGTCGAATCATTCTACATCTCTGCTATGGAGATACAGGATGAGGATGCCTTTGACTCTGTTGCCTGCGGGCTGGCGAAGATTCTCTCCATTCCTTCTGATTCTGTGGCAGGGTTGATGAAAAGGTATAAAGGTTGCTACCCTCTGGTTAAGGACGCTTCTCCTGAGACCTCCAGGGCAATTCTGGAGCTTAAGGAGCGGATCGAGAAGAAGTATCTTTACTCTGGAATCCACAGGCAGGTAAGCTACAAGCGTCACTACCCGTATGGGGCTTTCCTTTCACAGGTTATAGGCTACACCGACGAGGAGAGGCAGGGTAGAGATGGGGTAGAGAAGCAGTATGATAATTTTCTTGCTGGGACTGATGGTAAGGTTGAGATCCTTATGGATGCCTTGAGGCGTCCTCATACTGTCTTTCGGAAGGAGCTTTCTTTGCCTATTTCTGGGGCGGATGTGCGGCTAACCATTGATGTTCAGCTCCAGGAGATAGTTGAGGATGAGCTCGAGCGCGCGTACGAGAAGTGGCACCCGGAGGATGCTCGGGCGGTTGTACTGGACCCGAGGACTGGCCAGGTGTTGGCGATGGCGACCTACCCTACATTCGACCCAAACAGGATAATGTATAAAGACAGTACCAGTCTAAGGAATCGAGTAATAATGGATAGGTTCGAGCCAGGCTCCGTTTTTAAGCTGGTATCTGCTTCATCTGTGATACAGTATTCCACATTTGACTTGACTGACACAGTCGATTGTGGAGATGGTGTGATGCAGATATACGACTGCAAGATAACTGATCACCATAGGTATCACAAAGAGATAGGATATGACTGCTTCGTAAAGTCGATAAATGTTGGAACGGTAAAGATTTCCTCATCTATTCCGAAAGACAAGTTTTACGATATGGCTCGTGCGTATGGTTTCGGTTCGGAAACGGGCATTGATCTTCCTGGGGAGGTTTCCGGTCATCTTGAGATGCCGAAGAACTGGACTGGTGTTTCTATGAGCTATATCTCCATTGGATATGAGGTGGATGTAACCGCCCTTCAGGTAGCCTGCGCCTACTGTGCAATTGCGAATGGGGGAATTCTATGGAGACCCTATATAGTTAGCCAGATCAGTTCGGGTGATAAAGTGATCTTTGAGAACTCGCCACATGCTATCAGGAGGGTGATAGATGAGCAGACGGCGGATTCAGTCCGTCAGATATTAACTGAAGTGGTTGAAAGGGGGACAGGGACGGGAGCAAAGGTTCCTGGTATTCCTGTTGCAGGTAAGACGGGAACTGCGCAGATCGCCGAGGGGAAGATGGGGTATGACAAGATTTCTGGTGGCTACACTGCCTCGTTTGTTGGGATGATTCCTGCTGACTCTCCTGAGATGGTTGCCTATGTGGTTGTAAGGCGTCCCAAAGGGAGGTATTTTGGAGGGACGGTGGCTGCTCCGATCGTTCGGCGGATATTTTGTCGTGCAGTAGCATCTGGAATGATAAAGAGTTGTGCTTTTGCAGACACAGCTACCCCTCCGGAGCGTAGGAATACCCCAAACTTTATTGGGCTTACAAGATTCCAGGCGATAGAACTTTCGAAGAACCTTGAGCTTCCCGTGGTCTTTCTTGGGAAGGGAGATATTGTTCTCAACCAGAACCCCGTCTCTGGCGATGCGGATACTGTTTTTCTCTATCTTGGTGCTGGGAGGGGCGATGGGAGGCGGTTGGAGATGCCGATGCTTGAAGGGCTTACGCTTCGCGAGGCAATAAGGGTAGCTGACATCTTCGGGATACCGATCAGGGTAGAAGGTTCCGGGATTGTCAGGCAGCAGATACCAAAACCCGGTGTTCTTGTGGATAGGAAAAACAGTTGTCTTATCATCTGTGAGGTGCCTTGATGAAGAGTTTGAAGCCTCTACTTGAGCTTCTTCCAGAGAAGCAGATTATTGGCGAGATAGAAGGGGTGAGTATTGAGAATATTGTCTGTGACTCCCGCAAGGCGAAGAATAATTCCCTGTTTGTTGCGATTCGTGGTGAGAAGAAGGATGGACATACATTCGTTCAAGATGCGCTGAGAAGAGGATGCCGACTGTTTGTTCTTGAGAGGGATGTTCCCGAGCTTCCTGTCAGGGTTATTGTTCCGGATGCCAGAAAAGCTCTTGCACTGCTTGCCCGCGGTCTTTTCGATATGCCGGATAAAAAGCTTCGGATGGTAGCTGTTACTGGTACGAACGGTAAGACGACCGTTGCCAGCTTTGTAAGACATATATGCGAATCGTCTGGTGTTAGAGCGTCGGCGATAGGGACGCTCGGATATAACATAGGGGGTAAGTTTGTCAAGACGGACCTAACAACCCCTGACCCTGTGACCCTGTTTAGAATTCTGTATGATATGGTGTCATCCGGGGTAGAGGTTGTGGCTATGGAGGTATCTTCCCATTCGATGGCTCAAAGTCGGGTAACGGGAATAGGGTTTCAGGTTGCAGTTTTCACGAATCTATCGGAGGATCACCTTGATTACCACGGCGATATGGAGAGCTACTTTGAGGCGAAGAAGAGGCTCTTTTCCGAGCTGCCATCCGATAGCATTGCTATTGCCAACATAGATGACCCTTATGGTAGACGCATTGTTAATATTGTCAGTGATAGGGTCTGGACATATTCGCTCGAAGACCCTGCTGCAGATTTCTTTGTTCCTAAGTTTTCCTTAACCGGCGATGGAACAAGCCTTCTTATCAGACACAAGGATATGTATTGTTCGATAGGGACACAGCTTCTGGGTAAGTTCAATGTCTACAACACGATCTCTGCAGTAGCAACTTGTTTTGCCCTCGGGCTCGACAGGGAGGCAGTGTGCCGTGCTGTTCCAACATTTGTCTCTCCTCCAGGAAGGCTGGAAAGGGTAAAGGAGGTAAGAGGGACGAAGGTATTCATCGATTATGCACATACACCTGATGCACTGAAGAACCTTCTTCTGACACTAAGGGAGATCACAGAAGGGAGACTGATAATTGTGTTTGGTTGTGGTGGAGACAGGGAAAAGGAGAAGCGCCCGATTATGGGGAAGATTGCGGCTGAGATCGCTGACCTTGTGGTTATTACATCGGATAACCCAAGGAGTGAACCTCCAGAAAGTATAGTGGAGGAGATAGCATCTGGTATCCCACCGAAGTTCTCCTATGTGGCAATTGTAGATAGGCGAGATGCGATTCGGTATGCCCTGTCAACTGCTTCTCCGAACGATACCGTTGTCATAGCAGGGAAGGGGCACGAAGATTATCAGATATTTGCCGACAAGACTATCCACTTTAGCGATAAAGAGGTGGTTATAGAGTGGGCAAAGGAGCAGAGAGGGGAATGGAGCCAATAGAGATAAAGGATGCTGTAGCTGTGATGGAAGGCGAGGTGTCTGGTAGGCTCTCTGGTGTTATTTATGGGGTCTCGATAGATTCGAGAAGTATTAGTCCAGGTGAAGCGTTCTTTGCTGTGAAGGGTAGAAGGACAGACGGACAGAGGTTTTCCCAGGATGCGGAATACAAAGGAGCGGCTCTCCTCGTTCTCCACGATAAACCCGAGTATTCTGCGACTGTTCCGTATATTGTGGTTAAGGATACTGTCTTGGCTCTTGGTGAGCTCGCCTCGTCTTATAGGCGAAGATTCGACCTTCCTGTAGTTGGCGTGACGGGTTCTGTTGGCAAAACGACAGCCCGGCGAATGATAGCGTCATCACTCGGTAAGAATATGCTTGTGGTCGAGAGTATTAAGAACTATAACAACCTTCTTGGTGTTCCCTTGTCTGTTTTCCAGATTGAGCGGATGCATGATGTTGCGGTGTTTGAGGCGGGCATATCAGCTCCTGGCGAGATGGAACGGCTTGCAAGGATAATCCTACCGGATGTTGTAGCCTTCACAAATATTGCTCCTGTTCACCTTGAAGGGCTTGGTAGTCTGGAAAATGTGGCGAGGGAGAAGTTCGCTCTTGTCAAATATTTCAATCCTGGTTCGTATGTGATAATAAATGCTGATGACCCGCTCCTTGTTCGTTTCAATCCAGTGCCGGCATCGCATACGGTGACTTACGGTATAAACTCTTCTGCCGACTATCGTGCTGATGATATTGCCCTTGATGCTGAAGGTAAAGCGAGCTTCAGAGTAGACGGTCAGAGGATATCTCTTGGGATACCAGGTAGGTTTAATGTGTACAATGCACTCTGTGCATACGCTGTGGCGAGGTTGTTTCGGGTTCCTTGTGAAAAGGTTGTTCAAGCCATTGAGGGGGTTGAGCCACTTCCGGGTAGGATGAGGCTGTTGACGATAGGTGAGATAATGGTTCTCGATGATGCATACAATGCTAATCCGCTCTCCGTTCGGGAAGCTCTTGAGACCCTTGCCAGTATGGAGACGAAGGGACGACGGATAGCGGTCATTGGGGATATGCTCGAGACGGGGGAGAATGAGGCAAGCTACCACGAGAAGATAGCTGATTACTCTTGTGCGGTCGGGATTGATTTCCTTGCAACTGTGGGAGAGAGGACCAGGAAGACCTATGAGAAGGCTTCTTCTATCGGGATTCCATGTGTCCATTTTGAGACGAAAAAGGAGCTTGCAATTTTCCTTAAAAAGTTTGTTATGCCTCAGGACATCGTTTTAATCAAGGGTTCCAGGGCGATGAGAATGGAGAAGATAGTAGAAGGCTTGGTGGAGCTATGGCAAAGGTAGTTGGCTTGGTGTTGCTTCTGGTAATACTTGTTTCTGAAGCTTTGTTGTGTGAAGGTGTTCCTATGCCCAAGAAAGGGGTGGCAATAAAGGTTATGCTTATGTCCCGTGTGGAGATATTTGATGCATCCCTCCTCAAAGGTGGAATGCATCTCAAGCCGCTCTATCCAAAGATGTTTTGTTTCTATTCGCCAAAGCCCGGGTTGAAGGTGGCTCGTCAGCGGTTCAGAACGAAGAACCTTCTTCCAGCGAAGATACCTCCTGGGAAGAGGACAAAGAGAAAGGGAAGATAGTGCTGTATTTTCTGTTATTTCCTTTGTATAAGAGGATGTTTGTATTCAACATCTTCCGCTACATAACCTTCCGGACGATAATGGCACTTATAACTGCTCTTGTGTTGAGTTTCTGGATTGGGAAAAAGATTGTAAGGTTCTTGAAGAAGAGGCACATAGGCGAGAATATCCGTCCTGAGGGACCGCCTTCCCATGTCTCCAAGAAAGGAACACCAACGATGGGCGGACTTGTGATACTCTTCTCGACGATTCTTTCCAGTCTCCTATGGGCAGACGTTACCAATGTCTATGTATTGATAGTTCTTATCTCCACAGTCTGGATGGGGGTCCTTGGTTTCCTCGATGACTATGTGAAGGTGCTCGGAAGGAACGGGCATGGGCTTCTGGGAAAACAGAAGCTGATGTGGCAGTTGCTGCTCGGACTTATGATTGGGCTTTTCCTTTATTTCCGCCCCCCGTACCCAGCGATGCGCACATCGACGGAGGTCCTCTTCTTCAAGGAGTATATAATAAACTTTGGTATCTTTTATATCCTGTGGGTAATGTTTATAGTAACAGGTTCTACTAATGCAATCAACCTGACCGATGGTCTTGATGGTCTCGCTGTTGGTCTTGCTGCTGTAACATCCTCTTTTTTCATTGTTGCAGCTTACATAAGTGGTCGTTCCGATGTCAGCAGGTACCTGCACATAACATATCTGCCGGGAGCAGGTGAGGTTGCGGTATTTGCCAGCGCCCTGACTGGTGCCTGTTTGGGCTTTTTGTGGTATAACTCGTTCCCTGCCAGTGTTTTTATGGGAGATACTGGTGCGCTTGCTCTTGGTGGAGCGTTCGGGGTTATGGCGGTCCTCTTAAAGAAGGAGCTTGCATTTGCGGTTGCAGGAGGGGTTTTTGTGGTGGAGGCGTTATCTGTTATTATACAGGTTACTTACTTCAAGCTCACGGGTGGGAAGCGTGTCTTTCTGATGGCTCCTCTACACCATCACTACGAGCTAAGGGGTATTCCGGAGTCCAAGATAGTCGTTAGGTTCTGGCTTGTTGGTGTGATCTTCGCACTTTTAGCGGTTCTGACATTCAAGGTGAGGTAGGCGATGGATTTCCGTGGGAAGAAGGTGGTGGTTCTTGGTCTTGGAAGGAGTGGAGAAGCGGCGGCAAGACTGCTTGCCAGAAGAGGAGCCTCGGTTTTTGTGAGTGAGATTTCCTCGTCTGAAGAGAAGAAGTCGGCTTGCCGTCGACTTGATGAGATCGGAGTAAGATGTGAACTTGGAGGACACACGGAGGCAGTCCTTTTGGCGGATATTGTTGTCGTGAGCCCTGGAGTTCCGCTCGATTCACCGGTCATCTCCTCAATCGCTGACAAGCGGATACCGATCATAGGCGAGGTAGAGCTTGCTTATCAGTTCCTTCAGGGGACCCTTGTTGCTGTCACGGGTTCGAACGGGAAGAGCACAACGGTTGCACTCATTGGAGGGATGCTTGAGTCGGCAGGGAGGAAGGTTTTTGTTGGTGGGAATATCGGAACGCCGTTTTCTCGGTTTGTGGAGCAGACAACAGAGGATTCGATATCCGTTCTTGAAGTGTCAAGTTTTCAACTGGATACGGTGAGGGGATTTTCACCGGATGTTGCCGTTCTGCTTAATTTGACACCTGACCATCTTGACCGTTACCCGTCTGTCGAGGACTACTACCTCTCCAAGATGCGGATATTTGCAAACCAAACAGGAACTGACTGGGCGATACTTAATAAGGATGATGAGAATATTATGCGGCTTATTGAAGGTAGGGTGTGTTCCAGAAGGGTTTTCTTCAGCCAGCGTGAACCGGTTGGTGAGGGGGTTTTTGTCGAAGGGAATCAGATCTACATTGCATCCGCTGGTCATATCCGACGGTTTGCCTCGAAGAAGGAGATTGAGAAATCCGGTGATCTCCAGGATTATCTTGCTGCTGTGTCTGTAGGAAGCGTTCTGGGGTTACCGAATGATGTTATAGTTTCATTCTTACGAGGGTTTTCCGGACTTGAGCATAGGCTGGAAAGGGTGGCGGAGAAGGACGGAATCCTCTTTATCAACGATTCCAAAGGGACAAATATTGACTCTGTGCTTTTTGCCTTAAAGAGCCTCTCTTCCCCCGTTATACTCATTGCTGGTGGACGCTACAAGGGTGGAAATTTCCTTCTCCTGGAAGAAGAAGCGAGGAAAAAGGTAAGATATATGATACTTATAGGTGAGGCAAAGGAGCTTATCTCTTCTTCTCTTGGTAGGTTTGTTCCCTGGGAGTATGCTGATAGTCTTGAGGGAGCCGTCCTTAGGGCTGTATCTATTGCAAATCCAGGGGATACTGTCCTGTTATCGCCTGGGTGTGCTAGCTTCGATATGTTTAAGAACTATGAGGAAAGAGGTAGGAGGTTCAAGCAGATTGTTCAAAAGATTGTTGAAGGATAGGATACTCTTTCTTAACAGGATGGACTATCTGTTGCTCCGGGTGGTGCTTGTCCTCACTGCAATCGGAATAGTTATGGTCTATTCTGCCAGTTCCGTTCGTGCGATGGATACTCTGGGTAATCCCCATTTTTATCTGTTCGGGCATTTAATCCGGGTGGCTATTGGGATTGTTGCTATGTTGTTCTTTGCCACCTATGATTACCACAAGTTGCGCAGGTATGTATGGGTTGGACTTATTCTCGTTCTTGTTTCTCTTGTTGTGGTTCTTTTTACTGCTCCGCACAGTGATGTTCACAGGTGGATAAAGATAGGCTCTTTTCAGTTTCAGCCGTCCGATTTTGCCAGGCTTGTGCTTGTTCTGTTCATAGCGGACTTTGTTGCCAGGAACCGCAACCGTCGAACAGAGTTTAGGAGATTCCTTTTGCCGCTCTGCCTTGTTTCTGGAGCAATTATTGTTCTTGTTCTCCTTGAGCCGAACTATGGTACAGCAGTAGCTATTTTTGCTCTTTTCCTCGGGATGCTATACCTTTGTGATGTTCCTCTGCTCAAGATAGCTGGTGTGGCTTTTGCTGGTGTTCTTGGGATTGTGGCGAAGATGTTTCTCACTCCGAAGTCGTCAGCCTATGCTATTGAAAGGATAGAGGCTTTGATAGGGGGGAAGATACCGTCCAACGTTCTTCAGTCACTTATAGCGTTTGCCTCTGGAGCACTGTTTGGTAGCGGTTTTGGCAAGCAGAAGATGTATTTTTTACCGAGACCTCATACAGACTTTATCTTCTCGGTTATAGGTGAGGAGTTTGGTCTTGTTGGAACGACCCTTGTGCTTGTTCTGTTCCTGTGTGTTTTCTACCGAGGTCTGAAGATATCGCTTCACTCCAGGGATTACTTCGGCACGCTTCTTGGATTCGGTCTGACGGTGATGATAACGCTTTATGCGATTCTGAACATGGCTGTGAGCCTTGGGATGTTTCCTGTAACAGGACTGCCTTTGCCGTTTCTCAGCTACGGTGGAACGGCTCTCTTGGTGAACTTTATATCTGTTGGGATACTTCTGAACATATCATCGCAAGTATCGGTTCCATTGAATGACTCGGTGCTTGCCCGTAGGGAGGGGAATGTCAGGTTCAGGACATAGGGTAGCAGGTTTTGCTGCTGGTGGGACAGGTGGACATCTTGTCCCGGCTATCGCTATTGCTGATGCGATGGTCAGGCTTTCGCCATCGTGTGAAATATTGTTCTTTGCCACCTCTCGTCCAATCGATAGAAGGCTGATTCAGGCTCACGGATACAGATATATCCCTGTTCTTTCCTACCCATTACCGAGAAGCGTTGGAACCGATACCTTGCTCTTCCCATTCCGGCTTATGTTATCTGTTCTCTTTGCAATGGAAAAGCTGAGGAGTTTTAGGGTCTCTGTTGTTGTGCTTGCTGGAGGGTATCCATCCGTGCCTATCGGGCTTGCGGGGTATCTTATGGGAAGACCTGTTTTTCTTCAAGAGCAGAACAGTATTCCTGGTGTGGCGTCAAGGGTGATTTCGAGGCTTGCGAGGATGACTTTTATCGGTTTTCCTGACTCTGCGAAATATCTCAGTGGCAGGTTAGTATTCACTGGGAACCCTATACCGAAGAGGGAGATTAGCGGGACTCGTGAGGAGATACTTGCGTCTGTTGGACTCTCACCCCAGAAAAAGACCGTGCTTGTAACAGGCGGAAGTCAGGGTGCATCATCTTTGAACCGGGTTGTATCACAGCTTGTTGGAAAGACAGAGTGGCAGTTCATCTGGCAGACGGGGAGAACTGATCTTGAGCGGTATCTTCCTCTCTCGAGGCAGGAGCGGTCGTCGGTCTATATGTTCGATTTCAGCGAGCGGATAGCTGATTTTATCTTTGCCTCGGATCTGGTTGTTGCCCGTGCAGGTGCCCTGACGCTTGCAGAGGTTGCGTCTCTCGGAAAGCCTGCGGTTCTTGTGCCTTACCCTTATGCGACAGGTGGACACCAGCTTCTCAATGCCCAGGCTATTGCCTCATCAGGTGGGGCGGTCGTGATACGGGATGAAGAACTGACCCCACAGCTCCTTAAAGAGAAGGTTGCAGAAATCTTATTTGACAAGGAAAGGCTTGATAGTATGTCGGAGGCGATACGCAGCTTTGCTCATCCTGACGCGGCTGAAAGGATAGCAAACATCATACTTGAGGAGATAGAATGACAACGGCTCGACCGTTTGGGAAGGTTAAGAGGCTCCACTTTGTCGGTATAGGCGGGAGCGGAATGAGTGGTATAGCAGAGATACTTCTGAATATGGGCTACCGGATAACCGGTTCTGACCTCGTTGAGACCGATCTGACGCGGAGATTGAGAAGCTTGGGAGCGACTGTTCATATCGGTCATTCTCCGGATAATGTAGGTGATAATGTCGATGTTGTGATTGTTTCGTCTGCTGTTAAGGATACAAATATCGAGGTTATCTGTGCAAAGCAGAAGGGTATTCCCATTATCCCTCGTTCGGAGATGCTTGCTGAGCTTATGCGGATGAGATACGGGATAGCCATAGCTGGAACACACGGTAAAAGCACCACAACATCCATCGTTGGTGAGATACTTGTGGAGGGAGGGCTTGACCCGACGATAGTTGTTGGGGGGCGGGTTGTTAATCTCCGTTCCGGTGCGAAGCTTGGAATGTCTGACTACTTTGTCGCCGAGGCGGATGAGTTTGACCGCTCATTCCTGAAGCTTAGTCCTACCATTGCTGTTATAACGACCCTCGAGGCTGAGCATCTTGAATGTTACGGTAGCTTCGACGAGCTTAAGGCAGCGTTCGTCGAGTTTGCGAATAAGGTCCCGTTCTACGGCTCGGTTATTCTTTGCCTCGATGAGAGAAGCATCCAGGAGATAATCCCGCAGATAGAGAAGAACATCATAACCTACGGGCTTTCCACACAGGCAGACATAAGGGCAACGAGGTTATTTTTCTCCGAGAAGGGAAGCCGTTTCGACATCGAGTTAAGGGGAAAAAGGATACCAGGATTTGAGTCCCGGCTACTTGGACTTCACAATGTAAAGAACATCTTGGCAGCGGTTGGTGTAGGGGTTGAGCTTGATGTCCCAATTGATGATATAAGGAATGCGGTCAGGAGGTTTGCCGGGGTTTACAGGCGTTTTCAGCTGAAGGGAGAAATAGGAGGTGTCCTTGTTGTAGATGATTTTGCTCACCATCCCACGGAGATACGAGCAACACTTCAAGCTGCAAAGCTCGGATACAACCGTAGAGTTATAGCGGTCTTTCAACCGCATCTCTACAGCCGAACGCAGATGTTCTACAACGAGTTCGGGAAGTCCTTCTTTCAGAGTGATGTGCTTATTGTCACCAATGTTTACGCTGCCCGTGAGGAGCCGATTGAAGATGTAACGGGTGAGCTCATTGCGGATGCTGCAAGAAGGTTTGGACACAGGGAGGTCTACTATATCGAGGACAGAGACCGTATCCCCAGCTTTGTTCTCAATCTTGCACGACCGGGGGATATGATAATAACGCTCGGTGCCGGTGATGTCTGGAAGATATGCAACAAGATAGTTGATGAACTCAAAAGGAAGTGCAGAAATTGAGATTAGATGTTGAGAGGATAATTCGGTTGCTTCCGCGGGGGAAGGTCTTTCCTGATGAGCCTCTTTCCCGTCATACCTCTTTTGGTGTGGGAGGGAGATGTTCCGCGCTTGTTCTACCATCGAATGTCGATGAGATCGTTTCTCTTGTGCAATATCTTACGGAGGAAGAGGCTCCGTTTATCGTTATAGGGAAAGGAACGAACCTTCTCGTGTCCGACAGGGGGTATGAAGGTGTTGTAATAAAGCTTGCTGATAATCTTTCCCTGGTCGAGCAGAATGGTGAGCTTCTCTTTGCTCAGTCGGGTGCTTCACTTTCCAAGCTGGTTGAGTTTGCAATAGAGCATAGTTTGTCTGGGCTCGAGAAGCTTGCCGGTATCCCAGGAACAGTTGGTGGAGCTGTCTGGATGAATGCGGGAGCGTATGGAGCCTTCTTCGGAGATAGGGTTGCATCTGTTGAGGTTGTCTCGTTTTCTGGAGAGAGGCTCACGATTGATAATCCGAGGTTCTCATATCGTGCTGGCTTTGAGGGGAAGGAGAAACTCATCATAACGGGAGTGTATCTGGAGCTTACACCGGGAGACAAGACGGTTCTTAGCTCCGTTGCTTCGGATATCCTTGAGAAGCGAAGGAAGAATCAGCCTCTCGATATGCGTTCTGCTGGGTGCGTATTCAAGAACCCTCCCGGGGATTCGGCAGGTAGGATAATCGACTGGCTTGGCTTAAAAGGGAAAAGGGTCGGTGGTGCGCAGGTGTCGCCGGTCCATGCGAACTTCATCGTGAACACTGGCAATGCGACCGCGTCGGACATTTATGACCTCATAAATCTTGTGAGGAACAAGGTCTTTGAAAAGACCCAAATTGCTCTCTCGCTGGAGGTGGTGACGGTTGGCAGGTTTTAGGAGGAAAAAGAGGTTTTTTCGAGCACTCCTGTTTGTATTTCTCTTTCTTTCTGGGGGAGTAGCAGTCGGACTTTCTCCTCTTTTCGATATAACCTCTGTGGAGGTGGTGGGTTCTCTATCCCTCGATGAGGATATGATAATTTCCGTCTCAGGCTTATCTGTTGGGGAGAATGTTTTCCTTGAGCCGTTACTCGAGCGCTCTCGCTCCCGTATCCTGGAGGATAGGCGGATTGAAGATGTCTCCATTCACAGGAGGTTACCAGGGGGGATAAGGATAATAATTGAGGAGAAACGTCCAAGATACCTACTCCTTTCCGAGCGGCTTTACGGTGTAACGGCGGATGGTGAGCTTCTTCCTCTCGCCAGAAACTGCACATTGCCAGATGTGCCGCTTATTACGGGAATAGAAGGGATAGACCGTTCCTGGTGCTATAGGAAGATTACTTCATCCCCGTTTCGGCTTGCCTGTTCGATTATCTCCGAGTTGAGGCGGGCAAGCCTGATAAAGGATGTTTCGGAGGTAAATGTCTCTGATACGACCAGACCGTTTTTCTTCCTTATCTCTATGCGCTGTCCGGTCTATCTTGACCCGGCGGATATTGAGGATGGGGTTGAGCGGATTTCCGCTGTGATGGAGGAGATAAGGCGGGAAACGGATATAAAGTGCATAGATGCGAGGTTTGATAACCAACTGATTGTAAGGTATAAAGATAAACCTGGTAAGGAAGGTGTATTATGAAGCAGGAACCGCTTCTCTTGGCTGCATTGGATGTGGGTTCTTCCAAAACGGCGGTGCTCATCTGTGAGCGGAATGTTGACGGAAGTCTTACGCTCATAGGGTTCGGTGAGTCGAAGACAGAGGGTGTGGAGAAAGGGAACATAGTCAATCTGGAGAAGGTGGTGAAATCGGTTCAGAAGGCAGTTCTGGATGCTGAGACGATGGCGGATGTGAGGATTAACTCTGTTTCGACATGTGTATCAGGTGAGCATATCCGGTGCGTTCAGAGCAGGGGAGTTCATCCTGTTGCATCGGGTGAGAAGGGGGAGATAACCCATGAGGATGTTAGGAAGGTTATCGAGGCGGCGCAAGCCGTTGCTGTTCCAGCGGATAGTGAGATAGTGGACTGCGTAGCCCAGAGCTTTGTTGTTGATGGTCAGGAAGGAATAAAGGACCCAGTTGGGATGACGGCTGTTCGCCTTGAGGTCGATGCAACGGTTATAGCCGCCGGGAAGACGCAACTGGAGAATATAAGGCATGCTGTGGCAAGGTTGGAGCTTGGTCTCTCGGATACATTTGTGGGGATAGAAGCATCCTCTGTTGCAACCCTGACCCCTGAGGAGCGTGATATGGGAGTGGCGGTTGTTGATATCGGTGCTGGGCTTACCCAAACAGCTGTCTTCCTCGGAGGAAAGATGAAATTTATTCACATATTCGGTTACGCCGGGAATAGCGTAACCAGGGATATAGCTGCTGGATGTGTTCTGCCCTTCGAGCAAGCAGAGAGGCTGAAACTTGAGCATGGAGAGCTTCTTATTCCTTCTGATAATCAGGAGAGCATTGATATTCCGGGTATTGCTGGGAGGGAGCCGAGAAGGGTAAAGAAGTCGTTCCTCGGTGAGATAATCGAGGCTCGATTCGAGGAAATCTTCTCATTTGTGAGGGGGGCGTTAGAGAAACAGAATCTATACAATAAGCTCGTCACGGGGGTTGTTCTCACTGGTGGAAGCTCCCAAATGCCCGGTATTGTTCCGTTTGCCGAGAGGTTCTTTGGACTGCCTGTGCGGATAGGTTTCCCAACGAGGCTTGGTGGAATGTCAAATCTTGTCAATGCTCCTGCTTACTCTTCCTCTGTGGGGACGGTTCTTCTCAGTTCCTCGGTTGCCGAGGAAAAACAGTCAGCGTCAAAGAAAGGAAAGGAAGAAAGAGGGCTTCTCGGTGTTTTGACAAGATGGCTGAAAAAGAAATTTTAATATAGGAGGTGTAATATGACATTTGAAGAAGCAAAAACGGAGGAACTGGTTGTCAAGTTGTTGGTTGTTGGTATCGGCGGTGCAGGAGGGAATGCAATAAAGCGGATGCTTCAGGACTCCATCGCTGGAGTGGATTACCTTGCTGTGAACACGGACCTTCAGGCGCTGAGGCATTTGTATGAGTTTGGAGCGAGCCTCAATAAGGAGCCGAGAACTCTTCAGATAGGGAAGGCTGTCACGCAGGGGCTTGGTGCAGGTGGCGATCCGGAGATCGGTCGGAAGGCTGCTGAGGAGAGCAAGAATGAGATAGCGGACGAGCTGCAGGGGTATCATATGGCTTTTATAGCTGCTGGTCTCGGTGGAGGAACTGGGACTGGTGCGCTTCCAATAATTGCTAAGATTGCCAAGGAGCTTGGTATTCTGACAGTTGCTATTGTGACCAAGCCGTTCATGTTCGAGGGTAAAAAGAGGGCTCAGATCGCCGATTCCGGACTTGAGGAGATTAAAGGGACCGTGGATGCGCTCATCCCGATTCCAAACCAGAGGCTACTTTCCCTCGTCGGCGATGATGTTATGGTGGATGAAGCCTTTCGGAAGGTTGATGCTGTCTTGAGCGATGCTGTCCGTGGGATAGCCGACCTGATAACATTCAACGGAGACATTAACCTCGACTTCAGCGATGTTAAGAATGTGATCAAAAACTCTGGTGGAAATGCCCTTATCGGTGTAGGAACCGCTTCCGGGGAGGACCGCGCCATAGAAGCGGCGAAGAAGGCTATTACCAATCCGCTGCTCGAGGATGTTTCTATCGAAGGGGCAAAGGGTCTTCTTGTGAATGTTATGGGAGGAGATATACGGTTTGCGGAGTTCAACAGTGCCTGCGAGTTTATCCAGAATAAGGTTGGAGAGACGATGACAAAGACCGGGCTTATCATCAACAAGGATATGAGCGAAGAGATAAAGGTGACAGTGATTGTTTCTGGGTTCCAGAAGAAGAAATCCAAGACACTTGGGAAAGGAGGCTATCTTCGTTTTCCAAGGGAGGCGGAGCTGAGCACCAGTAGAAAGCGGGAGCCTGCTCCTTCTGCGACCATCGAAATGGAGCCCGTTGGGGAGCCAGGACAGGTGGCTCCTGCTGAACAGGAGCCGGAAGAGCCGGTTGGTATTGACCTGCTTTTTGCATCCGATTTCAAGGACATTCCCACAGATGACCTCGATGTCCCAGCATTTTTGAGGCGGAGAAAAGCAGAACAAAAATAACTCTCTCTCTTCTCTCCCTGCTTGGGTTGCCCACCAGTTGCTTGGTGGGCAGCCTTTTTTGTTTGACAAATGACAACTATTTGCTAAATTTCTACTGCAATGAAACTATCTTCACTTATCTCCCGAAATATTGTTCTGCTTGGTTTCTCGGCTGGTGACAAGGAGTCTGCTATAAAGATGCTCGTTGATCAGCTTGCGGAACGTGAGTCGCTCCCTGACCCTGAGGGAGCGTTTTCTGCCCTTCTTGAGCGTGAAGAGAATATGAGCACAGGGGCAGGTGAGGTCGCTTTTCCACATGCGAGGCTTGATTCCCTCTCCGACATTTATCTTCTCCTCGCTATCTCCCCTGACGGGGTGGATTGGGATGCCATCGATGGGAAGAAAGTGCATTTTATCTATCTTGTGCTTGCTCCCCCGAGTAAGAACTCGCTTATGATAAACCTCAATGCAGCATTTTCTGAGCTTCTCTCTGATAAGGGGAGAAGGAGAATCCTTCTATCTGCGAATGTTCCGGCTGATGTTGTGGACTATATAAACTCTCTCAGCATCGATGTCGGCGAGGTGGTATTCGCCAGCAATGTGATGAGGAGAGATGTTATCTCCGCGAAAGAAGATACCCCCCTTGGCGAGATTGTCGAGATGTTTTTTAAGCACAAGATAGATACAATTCCTATTCTCGATGCTGACGGTAAGATAGTTGGTGAGGTCACCGGATACGAAGTTCTCAAGCTTGGCTTCCCTGACTATACACTTATGCTAAAAGATATGTCCTTTCTAACCGTGTTTGAACCGTTTATTTCCTTTTTTGAGAAGGACAAGGACACACCCGCTGGCGAGATAATGAACCGTAATATTCCCATCGTTAGGGAAGATGTCCCAATAACCCATGTTGCATTTATTATGATAAAGCGTCACAGGCGATATGTCTATGTAAGGGACGGCTCTGGCAAACTTGTGGGGATACTGTCTCGCCGTGACCTTATCTCGAAGATTGTCTTCGGATAAAGAGGGTAAACATCTATGGTGGCAATTCTTGTTTTGCTGGTTTTTCTCGCGATGTATGTTATCATCGCGACGGAGCGGATGAACAAGACAACAATAGCGCTTTTTGTTGGCACGCTCTTTGCGATGATTGGTGTCCTGAAGGAGGATGAACCGTTCCAGTTTGTGGACTGGAATGTAATATTTCTACTTGCTGGTATGATGATAATAGTCAACATAACCTCGAAGAGCGGAGTTTTTGAGTATATTGCTATTTCCCTTTCCAAGCTTGCTGGTGGGCGTCCGCTTTTGATATTGATATTTTTGAGCCTTGCCACCGCTTTCATCTCGATGTTCCTCGACAATGTGACCACAGTTCTTTTGATGTGTCCTATATCTGTCCTCATAGCGGAGAGGCTTGAGATAAGTTATGTTCCGTATCTTTTATCGGAGGTTGTGGCATCGAACATTGGTGGTACAGCGACACTAATAGGTGACCCACCGAACATCATCATAGGGAGTGCTGCAGGGCTCTCGTTTCTTAGTTTCATTTTTAATCTTGCCCCTGTGGTCCTTATAATCCTCGCTGTTTTTGCCTTCAATCTTTATGTGAAGTATAGAAAGCAGCTTAGGACATCAAGGGACATTCGAGCCCGCATCCTATCGATGGAGCCATCCCGTGCAATTCAGGACCGACCGCTTATGTGGAGGTCGCTTTTTGTTTTGTCTCTGGTTCTTGCTGGTTTCCTGGTTCACGATGCTATGGGCGTTCTCCCTTCTGTTATTGCCCTTTTTGGTGCGGTGCTTCTTCTTATCATCTCCGGTGAGGATGTGGGGGAGGCGCTTTCCGGTGTGGGGTGGACCACGCTCTTTTTCTTCATTGGGCTTTTTATGGTTATTGGGGCGCTTGAGAAGGTCGGGGTGATAGAGCATCTCGGTAGGGCTGTTTTGGCTCTCACTCGTGGTCGAGTCGGTTTCGCATCAATGCTCATCTTGTGGTTCTCCGCTGTTATATCAGGAATAATTGACAATATTCCGTATACTGCGGCAATGGTCCCGCTCATCAAGCAGGTAATCGGTGGTCTGCATGGTGTCCATGTAGGGAATGTCTTTTGGTGGTCGCTTGCTCTTGGAGCCTGTCTTGGAGGGAATGCTACCGCTGTTGGCGCATCTGCCAATGTCCTTGTAGTCGATTTATCAAAGAAATACAAGCATCCTATAAGTTTCCTTGAGTTTGCTCGTTTCGGGATACCGATTGTGTTTGAATCGCTTGTGATAAGCTCAGTATACATCTATTTCAGGTATCTGGTTCATATATAATGAAGCTCCTCGATAGGTATATTGCCGGAGATTTCTTACAGATACTTTCGTTTGCCTTCGTTGCGTTTGTTCTGGTATTTGTTTTGGTTGACCTCATAGAGAATCTCGACAAATTTGTCGACAATCATACCCCTGTTAAGACGGTGGTTCTGTATTATATTTATTATGTCCCTTATATCCTTGCTCTTACTGCTCCGATTGCTGTTCTTCTTGCTGGGGGGTTCTTGGCTTCCATCAAGAATAGAAACTATGAGATAGTGGCTATCCGTTCCTGTGGGATAGGTACTGCTAGGGTTTCTCTTCCGATATTGATTATCGGTTTCCTTGTTGTTGTATTTGTTTTTCTGTTGTCGGAGTTTGTTGTTCCGAAGACCAACCTGCTTAAGAACCAGATTCGGCGTGAGAAAATCCTTAAGAGACGCTACCGGCGGAGTCCCAAGCTTCTTGTGAACTATCTTTATCAATCCAAAGGCGGAAAAGTTTATTATTTCCATATATACCGTCCGAATCAGGAGAGAGGAGAGCGTGTTGTTATTCAGTTCTTTGACAAGGGTGAGGTTATTCGCCGGATTGATGCGGAAAAGGTGTTTCGGAGGAATGGGGTTTGGTTCCTTGTGAACGGGGTTGATCGTGTTTTTCAGGGGGAGGAGGAAGTAGCTTTCCCGTTTGACACATTAGTTGCACCGATGGACGAATCCCCTGATGAATTTCGGTATGTTGAGGTCTCTCCGGAGGAGATGGGGATATGTGACCTTGCGCTTTACATAAAGAGGCTTCGTTCCTCCGGTGTTCCTGCCACAAGGGAGCGTGTAGACCTTCTGGTCAAAGTAGCTTACCCTATGACAAATCTGATTATTCTTTTTCTTGTTTTGCCACTTTCTTTCCACTTTCGCCGTGGTGGATTCCTCTTTGGTGTTGGTGAGGGGGTGTTCTTCTCGTTCATATACTATCTACTTCTCCGCTTTGGGCAGGCTCTGGGATATAGTGGTGACCTTCCACCTGTTGTTGCTGCTTTTCTTGGGGATATTGTTTTTCTTGCCTGCGGGGTATATGTTTTTTTCCGCTACAACGAGTAGTTCACCTCAAGAACAACAGCTTTAGTGTTCTACCGTTGCCATCCATCCTTGCTATATACACACCAGCTGGGAGGTCCTTCGGGGTCCATCTTGCGGTTGACCCATCAGTCGGTATCTTGGCGACGAGCTTCCCCTCAACATTATACACAGAAACTGTCTCCCCGTTCCCTGTTCGGATGATCACCGTCTGATTGAACGGGTTGGGATACGCAGAGAGCTCAACCTTGTCTGGTTGGGGTGTTTCTATGCCAGTGGGAATGGTAACAACGAATGGTCCGTATATCTTCTCTACATTGTTTCCAACGATGTCTCTTCCCGATAGCTGAAAGAATAGGTTGTCGGTGGTAGCATCCGGTATAAAATCGACGGTAAATACTGCTTCATCTGGTCCTGAGTAGCTGGTGGCAATTGTGTCCAGGGTTGACATACTATCGTATGAGACAGAGAGGAAGAATGTTGCACCCTCGAAATTGTCATGTTTGAAGCAGGTTAATGGATATCTTCCCCCTATGTAGAATGTATCGGGGAGGGATGTCGTGTCCATCTTCACCCTGGGTGGAATAAGGAAGTTAAGGATCCTTGCCATAAGGTAGAGCTTTATATTTGATGGCGATGAGTTATCGATGTTCCCGAATATAAACGGCAGGTAGACCGTTGCCCCGACCATAAACTCTGTATCCTTGTGCAACGGTGGGAAAGAGCGTCTTTGCATCCCTCTGGCGGGGGATTTGGACTCTACTCCGGTGAACACAAGGCTTGCATAGGGAGCAGCAGGAGACTCCGGATTTATATCGATATCATCCACCGATTCCCTTGGTCCCGTGTCTTCTGTGCCGTAATATATAATGTCATCCAGCCCCTCTGCGAGTGAGCCTGTAACCCCACGGAGAATCGTGAAATGCGGACCAGCCGTGTCCAGAAGTAGACAGGCAAGATAGTCGAATATCGGGTGATATGTGGAATGCAGTGCGGATGTGTCTCCATGGTTGTAAGCAAAGTCGTTTCCCTCAATGAAAAGTCCTCTCGGTTTTCCGCGCACCGGTGCCTCAGGCGGGTCTATGAATGAGATAAGACTGTCCAGCTCCCACTCAGCAAGCACCCTACCACCTGAGGAAGGCCAGCCTGTCGTTAGGAATATTATATCGTACGCATCGAGTGATGGTAGTTCTGTTCCTACATCGACTGACACAGAGTCTAACATCCACTCACCCGCTACTGGTGAGGAGTAGCTGTTTAATGTTAATATCGAATTGAGTAGTTCAAATGCCGGCGTAGTTTCATATTCCACTCCCATTGAGTCTGGCACGACGAGTAGATTCATAGGACCGGAGCAGTCCATAATGTAGATGTTAAGTGTGTCGGCAAACTCCGCTGTTAAGCTCGAGGCACCTGCGGTTAGGAAAACGATAGACAAAACACACAAAAACCTTTTCATATACCACTCCTATGTTGTTCTAAGAACGGATAAGGGGGGTGTATCACCTCCAGCGGTTCATCTCAACAGTAGAATCTTCCTAACCTTCTTTTCTCCGTTACAGGTGAGCGAGACGAGATAAACGCCTGATGTGAGTTGTCCTGCATCCCAGTTGATGCTGTGGTGTCCAGCGGGAAGTTGCTCATCGATGAGTGTTTCGACCCTTCTCCCGAGGATGTTGAACACGGAAACGACAGTTCTACCAGGGTAGCTTATTGTGAACTCGATTTTTGTGTTTGAGTTAAACGGGTTAGGGGACGCTTCAATTCTGCAGACCTCAGGCAATCTGATTCTTCCGGTGATATTTTCTCTTTCGGCAATTTTTATATCATCGATATACCAACCTATTGCATTTCCTGCGCCGTCTGTGCCTACCTCCCAGCGGATGGTCATAAAATTTGTGTCAACATCTGAGAGGTCGAATATGACGAGGTGCCAGAAGTTCCCCGTTTCCATGCCACCGAAGCCAGGCTCTCCGCCTATGAATGGATTATGGGATGATATAACACCAGGGTACCCGCCTACTGGCTCTATCACGGAAAAGCTCTCGCCTCCATCCGTGGATAGCTTGACATTGCCACCATCAAAGTACCTGCTCTCGAACTCACCATCGAACTGATACCATTGCCAAAAGGTAAGCACGGGATTTGTAAGGTCTCCTGTAAAGAGTTGAAGGTCGAGAGAAAGGTCGGCGAGATTCGGGTAATTCCCGTTTAGGACGGTTCCCCAGCAGCGTGTTCCAGAATGTGCCCCCGGCAGAGAGATAACTGATGTATCGGGTTCTCCCCAGCCCCAGGTTTCGCCAGAGTCCGGGGTCGCGGATAGCCTGCCGTCATCCATCTCGAGGTCAACATTGTAAAGCTCTGGCGAAAGTGAAACATTTATCTCAAGTGTGTCATCTTTGCTGATCGTTACACCATCTAATGTATGCGGTATGTAGTGCAAACAGGAGAAATTTACCCTCCAGACTCCTATCATAACTGAGTCGAGGAAAAATGTTCCGTCGATGTCCGTTGTATCGGCAACATTCTGCCCCTCGACGCTTACGACCACCCCGCTGTCGTTGTCAGAGTATCTCAGCTCGACCCTGCCGTGTATCACCCCAAATGCCTCAGAGGCACCGACATCATCTACATACCAGCCAGCGTAATCAGATAGGATTTCTGTTGCCCCAAAGTGGAACCGGATGTAAACGGTCTGGTCTACATAGTCTAGTAGACTGCATTCTACCTTTTCCCAGCCATCGCTTGTCCCCGAGAAGCCAGGCAGCCCTGATATAGATGAGCCTGTTCCCATTTCTGGTATAGGGTATCCACCCTCGGGGAACAAGACCTCCCATGTGTCTCCATCGTCGGTTGAGATCTCCACTACGCCACCATCTCTTCCCTCCTCTGTCTCATACCAGTGCCAGAATGTGAAATATGGATGGTTTGCCCCCCCAAGCATAATTCGTGGCGTGTAGAGGTAATAGTCGGCGGAATCCTCGTAATACCCAGAGATATTCGTTCCCATACAGTAAGGACTACTGTGAGCGGATGCTGGACCAACACCGGTTGGTGTTCCAACCTCCCAGCCACCTGTCTCATCTGGTACCTCAAACCCTTCAATGTCATCTGTGCTTGGGAAATCATAGGAGAACGGTAGTCCAATGATTGATACGGCGCGGAACATAATGACTGTACTGTCAGGTAGGTCTGAGGGTGAGGAAACGGTCCCATAGTTCAAACCGATTGTTCCTGTTTCATTCTCTATGCCTATGGTGATGGTACGGGTTACATTCACGCTGAGATACTGAAAGAGTATTGTCCCGTTTCTCATGTTGAGGATAACCTCGAACTTGTTCGTGGGTCCCGATGGTGTGCAGCAGTAATAGACATCGTATTCTATGATGAACAGGTCGCCTCGCCTTTCGTAGTATGCAGTGTGGTCGCCTGATGGGTATAGGTCGGCGTTATATACCGCCAGGGTCGCATTTGGAGAACGTGTGTTCGGTATCCCCCCAATCCAGATTGTGCTTCCACTGGTGGTGAAGCTTATCCATCCGTTGGAACAAACATAGACGCTATCGTACTCGATGCCGTAGTACCTGAATGTCCCACCGAGCGGGACCCTCCGGTAGCTATCGTCCGAAAGGGATAGCCGAGTTCCTGTCTCCATTATCTCAATCCATGAAAATGTCGGACCGCCCGGCTCATGGTTGTCGATGAATGAGTATCCGAACTCATCCGGTCCCCCGGAGCGAGCAAGGATGACTGAGCAAAAGGACAGAAACACCAAAGTTAATATCGCTATTTTCTTCATCGATTTGTCCTCCTTTGTGCTATAAATCCAATAAAAACCTAATCAAAACAGCATAAAAATCAAGAGAAATATTATCTTGACATATAAGGTGATTAGTTTATATTTTAACGGATGCGAAGCCAAAAATGGGGGAGTATTATGAGAGTGTTGGTATGTGTGGGGTTTATTTTTATTATTCCCTGTTTTCTTTTTGGGCAGATGTATCCGCCTGCTCATCTGACAGCGGTATCCGATGATGACGATGTGATACTTACCTGGGAGGAGCCGTATTCTCCGCCTGAGCCGACCGAGCTTTTCTACGATGATGGTTCTCCGGTTGGGGGTGACCCGGGTGAGTTTGCCGATTTTGTTGGAGTAAGGTTTACGCCGTCCTCTCCTTGCTCACTTCTGTCTGCCAGAATGCGTGTCTACACACCGATGGGACCTGTCAAGATGCTGTTTATGGTTGTTCGTCCCGATGGGTTCGGGCGCCCGAACCTGTATGATTTAATAGTTCCTCCTGAGACACTCAATGTCTATGGTATCTCCTCCTGGTATGAGGTCGCACTGGACATTCACCCTTACATAGAAGGCGATTTCTTTGTCGGTGTGACCAAGCTGGACACGCTGATAAACTATATATTTCTGGATGCTGATACATCTTCTCCGCCGAGGAGCTTTATGTACGATGCCTCACTTGGTGGATGGGGTTATCTCGATGGCGACCTTATGATAAGGGCAACGGTGGTCTATCCGCCAGGCTCGGAAAAGGTTGTGTTTAGGCTACCGGAACAGTTATCGCTTCCTGTTGTCAGGATGGTTGCTTTACCGGCTGATGTTCTTTCTTTTGCCAAGGATGTGTCGGATACTCCGATCGGTTATCGTGTATACCGCTCGGACAATTTTGCCTCAGGGTATGAATGGATAGGGGATGTTGATACCACCGTATACATTGACTACGACCTTCCTCGTGGTGCGACATACTACTATAAGGTTTCATCTATTTATCCTGGAGGGGAAAGCGAGCCTGCGGGACCAGTGTGGGCTACGATTTATGATACTACGCCAGGAGTTTTACTCTACGATACCCTCTTATACGATGATGGTTATCCTTCTGGTGCTGTTGCTTGGGAGATGACAGGTAGCAAAAGTGCCGTTCGTTTCACCGCGCCTCAGATGGCAAAGCTTTATGCTTTGCAATACTACTTTTACACTGTTGGTCAGTATCGTTCGGCGGTGTATGACTGGGATTATGAGGCTGGGCTACCGGGTGACCCGTTTGTTGAGATCCCAACAGAGGAGGCGACTGTTCCTGGTTGGTTGACTGAGAATGTTGACCGCTTCGGCATCTATGTCGACTCCTTCTTCGTTGGTGCGGTGATATTTCAGAGTCGCTCGCTCTCGCTTGGTCTTGATGTAGCACCGGGTCTGGATATTTCTTACGATAAGAACGCCGTATCCACGGGTTGGAATGCTGTTCCTGATACAAACTACTTCATCCGAGCAATCCTCCGCTACAATACAGGAGAAGCCTTGATTCATCTCAAGCCTGGTTGGAATATGGTTTCTCTTCCGGTTATAGCTCCCGATATGTCCGCCGATGCGATATTCCCCGGTGCTTCTGGTATGGTATATTCGTTTTCTCCTGAGGAGAGGCGATATAAGGTCGAGACAGAGATTGTCCCTGGTAAGGGTTACTTTGTTCTTTCCCTTGTCGATACATTTTACATAGTTGCTGGAACGCCTGTGAACAATCTCGATATCCCTGTTAAAGCTGGGCTGAATATTGTGGGCGCTCCGCAGAAGTATGGCAGGATAACGGATATTACTCAGTATCCTTCCGGGATTATAGCTTGGGGCTTTTTCTGGTATAATCCTGACCACAGGGGTTATGATAGGTATACCGGGCTCTCCGCGGGAAGGGCATATTGGGTATACTGCAACGACGATGGGATAATAAGGATAACAAATGAATAGAAAGGGGGAGGAGATGCCGAGGCTTTTGATAGCAGTTGGGCTCTTTGTTTTTCTCTTTGTTTCTGCAGCCTTTGCTGGGACGATATCGGGGAATCTTATCACTGATGAGGGGGTTTCAGGGCCAGCCTATGTTATTGCCATTGCGGGAGAGTTGGATGTTTCATCTGTTTTCTATAACTCTGCGATGGCACCGGGTCCCTACTCGATTGAGGGGACATTTGATGATGCGGACAGTATGTATGTCATAGCGGTCCTTGTTGAGGGGATGATGCCTACTTCCGGCTCGCCGGCGGGTCAGTATCCCGGAAATCCGTTCCATACGAGCGGTGGTAGTGCTACGGGGATTGACATCCCGCTCTCTGATGAGGGGGCTTTCTCCGGAAGAATAGAATATTCTGGCGATTTCAGCAATGTCTATCTTGCAATCTATGATGCCTACGGTGTTATAATGGGTGGAGAGCCTTCACTGGAGATGACGGTTCCTGTTGCTGGTCCTGATTACAGGGCGGAGCATATTCCTGCTGGTCCTAAGACAGTTGCTGCCTTCGTCGATGTCAACGGAAACAGTAGATGGGATGACGGGGAACCTATAGATTGGTATAGAGGAGCCCCGACGGCACCTATTGGCGCCGATACGCTCGGTGTGGTTTTCTGTGGCGGTGGCATCGAGCAGGATGAAGTGAACTTTGTTATAACGGGGATTGCCAGAGCAAGCAAGCCACTGAACTTCTCTATTGCTAACTATCCAAATCCGTTCAACTCAAGCACCGCTTTTACATATACGGTTGGTGCTGCTACCGATGTTAAGATATCCATCTACAATGTGAAGGGAGAGCTTATCTCTGTTTCTGTTAACTCTTACCACAATCCAGGAACATACAGTTTCAATTTTGATGCATCTTCTCTTTCCTCTGGGATATATCCCTACCGGATGGAAACTAACTACGGTAACATTACCAAATGTTTTATTCTGTTGAAATAGGGGGATAGATGTTCAGGAAGATACTTCATCCGACGGATTTTTCTGAGCCTTCACATAAGGCGTTCAAGGTGTTGAAAGAGATGGTGAAGAACGGGGTCGAGGAGGTATATATCCTGAATGTTGTTGATGTTCGGGAGATAGCGACGATAGCCAATATGGAAGGTTTCTCATCCCTTCGCTACGACGAGCTTGAAGCCGAGATAGAAAGGAAGATGAAGGAGAAGGCAAAAGCCCGTGTTATCGAGATGGCGAATGAGATAGAATCAGAGTCCAGTTTGGTTAAGGCGGTGGGGTTGGTGAAGATTGGCATCCCGTTCGAGGAGATAAACAGGTTTGTGAAAGAGGAAGGTATAGAGCTTGTTATTCTCGGTTCTCATGGTAAGAGCTGGGTTGCAGGGATGCTTCTGGGAAGTACCAGTGAGAAGGTTATTCGTAAAGTCTCCTGCCCGGTTCTTGTGGTAAAGTAACCCAGTTGCATGGATGGTTCCAGGTAATGAAATATCCCGAGTGATAAAAGAGCAGGTGCTCGTTGCCGGCAATGACGAGGTTGAGACTATCCTTCTTTGTGAATATCTCAGGCAGGAAGGATATGGGGTATTGGGTCCCTGCTCTTGCAAGGAGGTAAAGGCTCATTTCTTCGACCATGAGTATGCATTCCTCTTTGTCTATATAAGGAGTTCAGATGAATTGGCTGTTTTCTCCAGACTTCCTTCGATTTGTCCGAGTACGGTTTTTATCTCTATTGTTGAGCAGGAGAAGATTCTTCTTGGGTTTGATTCTCTTGTTTACGGCTTCGACATATTCATTATGAGACCTTTAAAACTGGACATCCTTGGTGAAATTATGTCGAGAGCGAGGCTTATACATTTCAACAACCAGAAGAGTGGGATAATATCTGCCCTCAAGCAGAGCATTCGAGACCTCAAGCTCCGGCTGAGTGAGGAGCTTAGCAAGCATAAAGACGAGTGAAGAGGGTTAGTTTAATCTTTGTATTTTTTCTTCTATCCTGCGTTGACCCGTTCTCTACGCGGGAGCCTAAGCAGCCTTCTATACCTTCTGGGCATTATGAGATGCCGACCAGCCCGGAGAAGGTTGTGAGTAACCTCTACTGGTCTTATTCCGATAGGAACCTTGCCAACTTTTTGACCGTTTTATCGGACTCGTTTACCTTTTCTGCATCGGCTGAGGATAGTTTAGCCAATCCCGAGCTGTTCGCTTTCTGGGACTGCTCGGTCGAACAGGATGTAACTGGCAGGATGTTCCAGTCAGGGTATATCTATCTTGAGCTTTCCATACCGGAAGATTTCGAGGATTACATAGGAGAGGAAACTGCTAACCTTTACAGGGAGTATCTCCTGATAGTTGAGGGTTCTTCTGCGACATCGTCTGCCCCTGCGGAGGGGATGGCGTTGTTTGAGCTTGGTAAAGAGGATGATGACTGGTGGTATCTTGTCCGCTGGACCGACATTCCGTCTTCTTCTGTCAGCTGGGCAGATGTAAAGTCGGAGTTTAGGTAGGGTAAACGGCGAAATCGTCTCCCCCTGCTTCCTTTACCTTCTTCTTTAGAATGGATGCTACCCTGGATATCTCGTCGAGGTCAGAGATGTACTTATCCGGGGTTACGAGAACAATCGATATAGATATTAGGGGGAACTTTTGGATTTTCCCTTCCCTGTTGTGTCCAATGATATATCCCTTTTCCCTGTCCTCTGGGGAGTAGAAGCTTCCGATTCCGTTTCTAACGGCGAGAAGCGCCTCGTTGGCAATGTCGACCCCCTTATCCGGTGTTGTGATGAAGATGAAGTCGTCTCCGCCTATATGCCCCAGGAAATCGCTGGGGTTTCCAGCTATTCTGATCGCCTCGGAAAGAACCCTTGCTACAAAGAGTATAACGCGATCTCCGTTCTTAAATCCGTAGTAGTCGTTGTATGCCTTGAAGTTGTCAATATCTGTATACCCGACAGTGAAGCTTTTTCCTTTCTCGATTCTGTTTTTTATCTCCCTGTCGATTACGACATTCCCTGGGAGGTGCGTGAGTGGGTTGGCGGATATTGTTGCCGATGCTCTCCTCAGTATACTTCTCAGCCTTGCTGAGATCTCACGGTAATCTATCTCGTCTCGAACGAGGTAATCGTCTGCTCCACCGTCAAGCCCTCTTAGTTTGTTGTCCAATGTACCGAGGCAGGTGAGCATAACCACAGGTATATGTGCTGTCTCAATATTTTCCTTCAGCCTCCTGCAGGTTTCAAACCCGTCCATACCAGGCATATTCACATCCAGAATAATGATATCGGGACGTAGTCTCTTCGCTTTTTCTATCCCCTCTTTTCCGCTTTCTGCTGTGAATACCTCAAACTTCTCTGCCTCGAGCCTCATCCGAAGAAGCGAGAGGTTATCAACCTCATCATCGACTATCAGAACCTTCTCTTGTGCCATATCTACTCCACCTATTTTATCAGCACTACCTTTCTTACCTTAGAGCTTTCTCCTGCCGAGCGCAGCTGGATAAGGTATATCCCTGTCGGGAAGCCGCTTGCATCCCAGAGAAAGGTTCCCTCCTTCCCGTTAACTGGGATGCTCTTTACCTTCTCCCCAAGGATATTGTATATCTCGATAGCCCCTGTTCTCTCCGGGAGTGAGTAGGTCAAAAGTACCGCAGAATTAAACGGGTTTGGTTTTGGTGTCCCGAGGCAAACCTCCTCCAGTATCTGGTTCGTTCTCACCAATTCGATGCGAACGAGCCTTGCGGAGATTTCTGCTACTTTCCCGGGATTTAAGACAACAGTTATTGTTGTGTCCCTATAGCCTTCCTTCCTGAAGGAAATAGTATGCTCACCGGGTGTAAGTGAGTTAACGAAGAACCGTCCGTCGTAGGCTGTCGTATCGGATATATCGGCTGTATCTGTCACTGTAACCTGCACACCGGAGCCACCCATTCCTACATCGGATAGGATTACCCTTCCGGCTATTGCAGATGAATTTCTGTCCGGTAGACCGATGCAATCGTAGAGTATATTTTCGAATATCCTTGTTGCGTCGGTGGTGTCGATGAATGCTGTTTTGTATGCTGCGGATATGTAGTAGACAGATGGCAGGTTTCCCCAGTTTGGGTTTGAATATCGGAACAGCCCACCGATAGAGGCAGAACTGGCGGATGATAAAATGGTTGTTGTTTCCTCTTTTGGTCTGATGGCGTCCATATAGTAGTAGTCCACCCAGCTGATAGGGACAGTCTCGATGGTATCTGGTAGGATGTTCGGCGCCGAGAATATCTTTTTATCAAGAAGCGATATATTTACAGCAAGTCCGTCTATATCATCTGTTTCCCAGTCGTAGATGTGCAGGATGGAGTCTGTGACCAGAGCAGATGTATCCTCGTAAAGCGAATAATACCCTGGCTCGCCCCCTTCCACTATGAGTATCCCTCCAGAGTTTATATACTCCAGTAGAACCTCTGCGTATGGTTTCATTCCGGGCTCTTCATTCATTCCACAGCTCCAGATGACGGCATTGTAGGAGGAGATGGTCTCGTCGGTTATATCCCTGTAGTCCACAATATCGGATCTATATCCCATCTCTAATATATCCGAGTGCAGATTATCGGCGAGGTTCCATGCGCCATCGTTATCCACAACAAGTATATCACCTGAGTTTGGAGTGAGATAGTAGTTCTCTATGTTCTCCGGTGAGTCAAGGGTAATAAGCCGTTCAAGGTTTTTGTATCCACGGGCGCGGATGTGAAGCCAGTATAGAAAGTATGGCGTATTCCGGAGGTCAAATTCTCCCGTTATGAAATCTGTCTCCGTGTATCGAATAAGCTCCCTCGTGTCGTCCCGAACAAGGAATATTTCGGCACTCACAGGCTCATCTGTTGTTGCATCGAGGACCATACCTGCTATTCTGCCCCTCTCCGTCGGTAAGAGTGAGAATTCCTGAGTATCATGCCATCGGAGCATAATTGTATCGCACTCTGGGATGTATCCAAAGGCGTCCAAGCATACCATATATTCGCTGCAGGGTATGGAATCCTCCGAGAAAAAATGCCCTGAGGAATCGGTTGAAAGCGTCATGACCGGCGGGAAGCTGGATGTATCCACTCCAAGGGGATAGAACCTGACCGTTGCCCGTGGAACTGCCTCTCCATCGGATGCGCTCCTGACATAACCATCAGGTTGACCGTAAGGGAGAATAACGTCAACCGTGTCTCTCACGACAGGGTACCCCAGCTTATAAAGGGTAAGGAAGACCCTTCCACGGGTCAAAAGGTTAAGCGTTATCTCAAGAGTAGAGTCGGGTGAGAAGTAGACAGAATCAACTCCATCACCAGATAGTTGGATATAGAAACTGTCTGTTCCTGTGGAGACGCTTATCCTGCTCTCGTATACGATAGCCAGAAATCCGTAAACTCCAACATCTGGCGATGAGTATTCTATGCACAGAGGCTCAAACTCCTCTCCTCCTATCACGGTGATGAAGGTTGAGTAAATGGGATACGATACCCCCGTTCTGAATATCTGGACATTCAGCGGATCAACATACGGTGGGTTAACAACAACGGTTGCTGTTCCCTCATCGTTTGTGAGGGCTGAATCGGTCAGTCCAAACCCGAGGATATAAACCCGAGCATCAGGAACAGGATTACCAAGAGAGTCAGCAACGGAGACAAATACCTCTGTGGGCGTGTTAACGAGCAGGGAACCTGGCATAACCTCCGTTCTTGCCAGCCAATCAGCAGGTATGTCAGAGATGAGCGGCTTATATTCCGGAGCCTTTGTGAAAGCGAAGGTGACCGTTCCCGGCTCATCGGGTACCTCATCGAAATGAACAGTTGCGGTTCCACCTGATGAAAATTCAAGACCCAAGAGCTCTGTCCCTTTCGATATGGTGAAGAGTATGCTGTCTACAGAAATCTCGGAAGAGAACATCACGCTCCCCAAAGGGAAAACCGATGGTATGCTTGCTGTGAATTCATCTGCTGTTCCCCACCAAGCTTCGAGCGACGGATCGCCGAGAACATGATACACCTGAAAATAGTATTCTGCGAGGCTTGTTCCGTAGAGCATGACCTCGAGCAACCCGTTGAAGTTTGCGCCACCAAGGGATGTGTATCCGTTGAGGAAGAAGGCGTCATAGAACCGTTTCTCGTAGATATCGTCTTCTATCCAGTATGTGCTGTTTGTTGCTCCGATGAATGCGACCGCTCCCTTCTCGGGTGCCCTTATCCAGGATTCACCAAAGCACTCATCTACGCCAAATGTAGCTGTTTGACAGGCGTTACTCATAACGAACGGATAGTTGCCTTCGTTCGCCAGGGCGGTGTAGATATTTCCTGAGTTGAACGCAGGATTAGCCCATCCACCTGAGTAGCCGTGTCCAGAGTAGTTGACAAGTAATGCTCCTGAATTTATTGCGGCTATAACATCGGATGTTGTTGCTCCATCGTGTGCCCAGAGTGAATCTGGGTGAAACTCAGGTGGATGTAAATATTCTGTGAATACATATCTGTGCGTCCCTTCGGCAAGCTCCCAGTCACCATCGGTGCCACAGGCAAGAAACACAGGATGGGTGAGCCAGCTTTCGTTTGGGAAACTATACTGCTCGTATACGAGAGTTTTCTCAATAACAGCGTCTATGTGTTCCGCTGTCTGTACCGGGAATCTCCCGACAATGATGTCGGGAATATAGTCGTCTCCGTCAACTGTCACGAAATACTTATCCGAAAGATGTCTTCCCGTGTTGTGTGATGGAATCTGCTCCACATCGCCGACGAGTAGCAGGTATGTTGGAGCGATCTCCCAGGATGAGTAAGCTTCGTTGACAAACCTTCTGATTGCTTCGTCATCTGCTCCAACCTCGGATATCCTGTAGATATCGACATTATACCCTTTTTCTGTTTTCCACTTAGCAAGTTCTTGGATTCTGTCGAAGAACTCGTCCGCTGTGATGATGAGGTACTCCACAGGATATGGTTGATGTGGGGTTATCTCGAGCGGATTTAATACCTTCTTGTTTAAGAGTTCATCGAATACAGGAGAGGAAAGCCCTTTCCGCTGAGGTTCAACAGGCTTCTCAAACTGTATCTCCACCTCAACCGTTTCATACAGTCGCAGAACCCCTAGCGCTGGATTGTAGTTCACAGGAAAAACCTCGAGAACGCCGATATTCCTTCCCCTTATCCTCCCGAGGCGGCTTATCCTACCGATCTCATTCTTGTCAATAATGAAGCTGTTTCTGGAATAACTACTCTTATTGAGCTTGTAGACTGGTTTTGCCCCGTTCTTTTCTACAGGAGGGATTGCAGGAATGACAGGGTTTGAGATAGGGAAATCGTTTTCTTTTACGACTGCTGTGCGAACGCTGATTCTACCGTCCGGTGGCACGGTGATGAGTTGCCTTATAACAGGGAGACGAGGTTCACCAACAGAGTATGTGAAACCTGCCCCTTCAACAGTTGGGACCGTCATTGTTTCCTGTTCTATCTGCGCTTCGGAGAGATCCATATATGTTTCAAGCTCAAAGGAAATAGACTTTTCATCAAATGTCAGTCCTGATATGTGGTATCCATTGCTTGGCACAGCAGCCATCCCTTGGGTAAGGGCAAAGAAGAGAATCAGCGTGATAGAAAGGATACGCATCATTCTTTCTCCCTGATGGTGGATCAATAGTTGCGTTATTTTTTATAATACTAAATTACCGAAGAAAGTCAAGGACGAAGCCCTCCCTCGTTGGTGTTGAGGGAGGGCGTGTTGTTTTTACGGTAAGCACGGTCTGACCAAGAGCTTGAGAGATATGGTCTGGGTTCTGAAGACAGATGTTCTTGTTGGTGCTCTGAATTGCATCCAGAGGTTTTCCGAATGGTCTGGATCGGGGAACGGAGGGATACCGAATCCACCGGGACCGAAGGTCTCTGCGTCTGCCCATACAGGGCTGGTTTTCACATTGTCTCCAAACATCTCGAATGCAGACGGAGGGGTATCGAGGTCGTTGAACCGCGCTCTTAAGGAATACATCTCTTCACCGTTGATGATACCAGCTCTCCAAACAGTTCCGCTTGAGATTATCTGCAGTCCAAGTGTAATGTGTGTGTTGCCGTAGTTGGAGATAGTGATTACCTCATCCTCGTCCATCGTTCTTGTTTCGTTGATGACGACAGAGTCTAACCACCAGCTATTTCTGCTGATTGCAACCTCAACTATGAGTGTGTCTACGGTATAGTAAGCGATAAGCGTTTCGGGCTCCACGAGAGGTGGTAGGCTGTGCTCTCTCGGCAACAGGTCTGACCAGTGGTCGAAGGTGAATGTATGGTAGTCGGAGTAATCATACTCGCTGACCCCTACGGTATGGACGGCTCCTGCGATTGCCCAGTGCTTGGCAAACGATGTATCTGGGTAGAGTGTTGAATCAACCATTATCCAGCCGTAGTTCTCCGGAGGCGATTTCTTAATGACAATCGGATACTCCCCATCGTAGAATGCGATGAACTCTGTTGGCTCGAAGATCGGTGCAGTTGTGTGAGCCCGCTCACCAAAGTCAGACCAACTGTTGAAGACGAATCTTGCATCCTCTGTGGTATCAATCTCGCTTGCCTCCAACTCATGAGTGCTCCCCTCGTCCCACCAGAACATCTGATAGACTGATGCTGTGCCTGTGTAAGTTGCACCATCTACAACAAGATATCCAAGTGTATCAGCATCCGGATCCTTTTCGACGATACAGCGGTACTGCTTCTGGTAGTATGCCGTAAATGTGGTATCTGTCTCGATTGGACCAACGGTGTGGACAATTCCTCTCTCGTCTGACCAGTTGTTGAAGACCCATCTCTCGTCGCCGAGTGTGTCATAGGCAGAGACCCCTATCTCGTGGTATGTTCCGAATGCCCACCAGAAGCTTATACTTGCTGCACCCTCATAGTCGACACCGTCCGCGTAAATATGCCCCCACGGTTCAGCGGGCTCCTTCTCGATCGTTACCTCGACGCCGTGGCGGTACTGGGCGGTGATAATGTAGGAGGTGTCAACTACGACAAATGTCGAGTCGTTGAACACATCGTCGATCACAGCTCTCGGATCGTCAGGTACCCAGGTATAGAATGCAAAAGTTGTTGTTCCATCAGAGACATTCTCCTCGGTGGAGATGTATGCGGTATCGCCATCGACATACCATCCTTCGCCCTCTTGAGCTGGTATCGCAGAGCCGCAGCCGGAATAGTCAAGCGAGATATAGAACTGTTTCTGCCAGAGCCAGGTTACCGTTGAATTCTCATCGATTATGAAGCTAAAGTGTGTTGAGTCACCCTCTGCTGGAGCGGAGCCGGTTCCTATCCAGCCGAGAGAAACCCTTCTTCCTGTTCCGAATGTTACAATAGAATCAGCAATCGAGCAGCCTACATCGGTTCCGACCCTGAAATAGTGAGTTCCGACGGCTGGTGTTGGTGTATCAAACTCGGATATCACTGTCAGACTGCGGGCTTCCCCGATGTACTCCCAATTCCAGACTATCTCCGACGGCTCGTATATCGTGAAGCTGAACATTGTATCGATGCCGGACCCGAGGGAGCCGTACCCTGTATATCCTGTGCAGACGAATGTATCTGTTCCTTCGATAGCAAATCTGTTGATATAGCCCAGGACCTCACTTTCCTCGTCATACCAGTGTTCGCCAACGGATGGATACGGTGTTCCATGCTCTGATGTGACGGTGAAGCGATACTGCAGTTGCCAGTTCCATGTGATTGTCGAATTCTCTTCGATCGTGAACTCTACGCTATGGGTTGTTCCGCTTTCGGGGACCGAGCCTGTTCCGCTCCAACCCGTGTTGAACTGACGAACACCGTCATCTATCTCAACGAATGGGTCGACGGATGCAGCGATATATGTACCCACTGTGAAGTAGTGGACTCCTACGCTCGGGTATGGTGAACCGTAGTCGGAATAGACCGTTAAGGTCACCGTTTCAAGCAGCGGTTCCCACAGCCAGTTGACTGTTGTTGGTGTGTCTATCACACAATGGAATGTTGTGTCGATGTCACCCATGATTGAACCCGTTGCGTCGTATCCTATGCAGACGAATGTATCTGTCCCCTCGATGGCAAACCTGTTCACATACCCGTCTATGACGCTGTGGATGTCATACCAGTGTTCGCCAATAGGAGGATACGGTGAACCATGGGCGGAGGTTATTGTCAGCAGGTACTGTCTCACCCATAGCCAGGTTATACTTGAGTTCTCATTTATAGTGAATGTTGTGGTCGTGTCGCTTCCGGTTGCATCCACTGAGCCTGTTCCCTCCCAGCCTGTGCAGTGCCATCTTACGCCTTCTGCATCGTAGACATTCTGCTCGACGAATGCTGTAACCTCGGTTCCGATGGTGAAGTAGTGTCTTCCGACGGTCGGGTATGGCGAGCCGTGG
>JAGGUN010000047.1 GCA_021158465.1 bacterium | reverse complement strand
TAGAGGAGTTGCGCGAAGCAGGTTTGCCGATGTTCACATACGAGGAGATGATGCAGCGGAGGAAACAGCAGTATCTTGATGAGGCAAGAGCGAGGAGGGAAGCAGCGAAAAGAGCGACACAACCCGCCGGGCAGGGAAGGAGCCTAAAATAATGTTATATTTATAGGTGATAAAACTTGACAATCTACTAATAAAATCATATAATTTAAAATGCGGAATAAAGATAGATTTAGGTTTGTTTTTGTTTAGCGATAGAAAAAGATTAAGTAGGATAGTCGGCTCATATAAAGGAGGGTATTATGAGCAGGTATGCAATCATTTCCGTCGTTGTTTTTTTGATGGTTGCCTCTGCGTTTGCAGTGGGGAACTATATCAGTTTCCAGGGGAAGCTGGTTGACTCATCCACAGGGGAGGCGATAAACGGTAGCCGCGATATGCGGTTTGCCATCTTCAACTCCACCGACGGAGGCAACTGGGGCTCAGGATATCTCTGGCGACAGGAGATATCAGGTGTCAGCGTTTCCAAGGGGCTATACTCGGTCAAGCTCGGTCCAATAACGGGGATTGATTTCTCCGAGTCCAACTACTACCTGCAGATATGGGTGTATAATGGCTCTTCCTGGGAGGCTCTCTCTCCGAGGGTCGAACTGACAGGTGCATTCTTCTCGCTGTATGCCGATAGCGCGAGGGCTGCGGGAAGTGTGACTGTCGGACTGCAGGATGCCTACAATGTGGATAACTCTATCTCGGTTAGCTCTGGTCACGGTAGCGTTTCCATTAGCAATAGCGATGCCACCACGCCACTTGTTGTAACATCCTCGCAGGCTAGCAGGGAGGCAGCGTACTTTGCTAATACTGCAGGTGGTAATGCTATCAAGACTGGTGGCGGCTCAAACTCCGGCAACATCTGGATGGAGACGGGCAATCTCACCCTTGATGCCGGTAGAATCAGCGTGACCCCTTCGAGCGGGAATGCAATAGAGTCTCATGGTAGTATGTATTTTTCAACTGGCAACCTCTATACGGAGAATAACTGGACTATCTACTCCAAATCTCCAACCGGCACGGAGCATAATGTCTTCACACCGATAAATGGGGACGGTAACACGATCCTGCGGATGGGCAATGGTAATAACTTTTACATTCAGGATTGGGATGCCAGTAATGTTGCCCAGTTCTGTGGTGGTGGGACATCGTTATACCTCTGGGGTGATTTGAATATGTCCGGCGGCGGCACTGACCACAAGATAACAGGTCTGGCGAACCCAACGGACGACAACGACGCTGTGAACCTCGGATATGCGAACTCACACTATGCCAGTGGAACTCACACTCACACGAGGTCAGACATAACTGATTTCTGGAGCTCACCATTCTGGAGCAATATACCGGATATTCCCGCCGATATTGCCGATGGTGACGACAATACGACCTATACAGCGGGTAACGGTATTGGTCTTTCTGGCACACAGTTCTTCGTTAGTGCAGGAACAGGTCTAACCCAGGAGGCTGATGGACTCAAGCTTACTACCCCCGTTTCCGTTGCCAACGGTGGAACAGGTGCTGACCTCTCGTCTGGCTCGGGAGTGGCGTATGTGAAGATAAACGATGCTCACACTGCATTTACAACCTCTGCAACTGTTCCTGCTGGCGATATTACCCCAGGCACATTCGGCGGGACTGGAACATACACTTTCCCGTATAACTTGGATGTGGAAGGGGACACACTTACGCTCAACAAGAACGCAACAAGCAGGGCTACGGTTTATATAATCGCTGAGCAACCTTCGGGACATGTCGGTAAGATAAGGTATCTGGAGGATACCGATGGCGGTGTATGGCAGTATTCAAACGACGGAAGCAACTGGCATACCTTTGCTTCCGGTGAGGCAGTGGTGACAGATGTTACGGCGACAGCTCCATTGCATAGCTCCGGTGGAACCACTCCTAACATCTCACTGACAGGAACGGTGGATGTTGGTCATGGTGGAACAGGCTCTACAAGTTATACCAGCTACAAGTTCCTTTGGTATAATGGAAGCGCCATTGTTGCAAGCTCGTACGATAACACGAGTTTTGACAACTATGGTTCCTGGACGGCTACAGCTCACGATGGTGGTGGTTCGATAGCTGTAACCTCAGGAACGGAAGTGGTATTTGATGGGACGGGACTTACGGAAGTAACTCGCTCAGGCAACACAATCATAATCCACTCCACCGGCGATGGCACAGGCACCGATGACCAGACGCTTGAAGAAGTGCTAACCGAGGGCAATTCAACAGGTGGACTGGCGATTGTCGATGATACAGATAACGAGGTCGATATCGACGATGCCTTGCGGGTGAACGGGGATCTCACGGTTTCCGATGGAAACGCAATTTATGTGGACAACATATACGGTGAAGGTTCTGCCACGAATATAAACTTCGGCGATAACATTGACCTCAATAACCATTACATCTTCAATTCGGGTTCTTCTTATGATGGCAGGGTTGCATTTAACGACAATATTGTTCCTGTGTCTGGTGGAGTTCAGGATTTGGGTTGTGGGTTGTATCGTTGGGATGATATTTACCTTGGTTCGTCATCGGTGATAGATATCGACGGCGATGCAGGTTCTGAGGGCGAGGTCCTGAAGGTCAATAGTTCTGGAAATATTTATTGGGGAACGGATGAGGTTAACGATGCCGACCACAGCACGACCAACGAGTTGCAGAACTTATCGTTTACAGGTTCTGCCAGCCCTTACACCTTGGATATTTCTGATGGCAGCGATGTTACATTTGCTCAGGGAACAGGGATAACGCTATCGAGGACAGGGAATCAGTTGACGATAACGAATGCTTTGGGGAATTCGATAGAGAGTGGTGAGATAACAGACGGGACGATAACAAGTTCTGACATCAGCAACAGCTATGTGACTGTATCAGTTCGGGACATATCTGACGCTGAGCAGTTCCAGGTAACGGATGGTGACAACAAACTTCAGTTTGCTGGCACGGGTGGAGCGTCTGTTAGTTTTGATGCGGGGAACCATAGGGTTACAATAGACGCATCGGGTGCTAGTGATGGTAACAATTATGTAAACGGGATGAGTTTTAACACTGGCACTGGTGTTCTGACGCTGACCCGAGTGGGGCTTTCTGACCTGACTGAGGACCTTGATGGTAGGTATGCAATAGCTTCCCAGATTTCGGATAATGATAATACGACCACGCCGGTCAATTGGCTTGACATAGCGAATCGCCCCGCTGGTTTGGATGACGGTGACGACAATACGACCTATACAGCGGGTAACGGTATTGGGCTTTCTGGCACACAGTTCTTCGTTAGTGCAGGAACAGGTCTAACCCAGGAGACTGATGGTCTTGCGCTCGACGCAAGCCATGCGGATGGTTCTGCCTACGACAGCCGTTTTGTGAACGAAGGACAGACTGCCGGTGGTGACCTTAGTGGTACATATCCGAACCCGACGGTGGATGGCCTTCAGGGAAGAAGCGTCGCGAGCACCGCTCCCAGTTCGGGTCAGGTTCTCAAGTGGAACGGCAGCGCGTGGGCTCCGGCAACTGACGCCACCGGCGATAACTACGGCTATTGGATAGCGGAGGATGATGATGGGACCCAGTATCACCTGGATTCTCACGATGTGTTGAAATTCGATGAAGGGACCGGCATCGATGTTAATTTCACTGGTGATGATGTGCTGAGGATTACCCACAAGGACATGTCGAGCCAGGGTAGTGTTAACAACAGCGGAGGGACGGTTATACAGGATGTGTCGCTTGATTGGAGCGGTCATGTAACCGGGCTGGCTTCCGTCAACCTTGATAACCGCTACTATACGGAAAGTGAGGCTGACAACCGTTACCTCAGGCGTGACGGTGGCAACAGCCCAACAGCTAATATCAACTGGGGTGGTTATGACATCACCAATTTGGATAAGCTCTACGCCAACGAGGTTGACCCGATTATACAGATAAACGGTAAGCAGTATCGCACCTGGGCATGTGAGACAATCGGTCTCCGCACCGATGTCGTCGGGCAGGCTCGCCTTGAAAACGGCATCTGGCAGGTAGAACTCGCTCAGATGCCAGAGGGCTCAGACCTCTGGCTGTTCTATCACGCCGTTGCTGAGAGCACCATTATCCCGTTCGTCACCGCTCAGGATGAGGCGTATCTCATCGCCAGGGTCGATGGCTCGCTTTTCACCGTCAAGGCGCTATCCGGCGATATGAACGCAAGGTTCTCATATCGTCTCTCCGGCAAGCGAGTCGATAAGGTCTTTGCCTCCGAGCAGGAGCAGAACCGCAACCCGGATAGGGCGGAGACCTATGTCGATACAGACAAGTATGACAGAAACGGCAACCCGAAATGATTCAGGAAACAGAAGCGGTAAAAAATGGGGCTAATTCATGAGTGAGTCTGAAAGCGAGCCAGATGACAGAGAAGAAATATGAGGCTTTTTCCTGATAGATACCGGTGCGGCAGATTGTATGGCACCGGCATCCGTATCACCCGTGCAGGCCAGTGGGAGTGGAGAGAATCGAGGTTCTAAAAGCTTCAAAATGGGAGGCCGAGAACATGAAATGTAATGTTAATCATTTATTTGCTATCCTGTGGGCGATTCTGCTTTTCTCGGTCTCGTTATCGGCGACGCCCCTCGTCCAGTCTTCAATAGATGGCGATACATCCGCAACGACCATGAGTCAGGGGCAAACTCCACTTATATTCGCTGATTGCGGCTCGGGTGATACGGTGTCTTTCGAATTCTACATCGATGACGACGCCTCGGGAACTGTTACAACCGGGGACTTCGGGCTTTTCGTAATTCCGTTAATCGATAACGACACTTTGTATTTACCCGACCTCGACGGAACTCTCGGCGCAAGTTCCGATGCTGCTCAGGGTTCCTTGTATTATTATTTCACCGAGGGGCTAAAAGAATCGATTATTCAAAGCGAAGGTGGGGTTGTCGAAGAGGAGCCGGATATTACGGAACTTGGAGATCGATATGCGAAGGTCGAGTTCAAGCTCAATGGAAAACCAGATGCCCCCTTTGTTGACTTTAGAATCCAGAAACCGATACAGAACGCTCTCGGTATTTTCAGAGATGGAAGTAGCAAACCTGAAAAGCGATATCGCGGGAAGGGCCCATGCGGCATTGGTGAAAATAAGGTTGGAGCCGAACCAGAATTCTACCTTTATAGCTGCAGTGTTAAGCTAAACGGCGAGGAGAGGAAACTATTGTTTGATATTGAAATAGAAGACAGTTTAATGAGTGTTAGTGTTACTATACCAAAGATAGTTTTCGATGAACCGGACAATGCACTAGCATTTTACGTGGGCGAGCTGCGAGGGGCTTACGGAGGAAACTACGCACCAGGAACATATGGGAGTTCTGGGAACTTGAGCTATTCTGAATACGAGCGGATAAACCGGTCTCGGGGCAATGCTTCACGTAGAGGGACAAAGGATCTCGGTATGTGGCATACTGGTTGTGCTAATTTGTGTGACGGTGATAGTAGAACATTCGTATGGTCATATATGTGGTACCGCTGTGGTGAGTGCCCGTCGGGGACAGAGTATAGCCGGTTCAGGATAACCGGTGTCGGTGCTTGCGATGTGCAGAATATTCCGAATTATAGCTGGGGTACTTGTTACGAGACAGGTGATTGCTGCGCGACCGATGTGTGGGGGAATTGTACTGACTATTGGCATGAAAGGAGGGCTTACTACCGATATACTCGTACTTTCCACGGAACAGGGAGTTATACTGCTTACGCTTATCAAGGTAGCGGGTCTACAACTAGTCACCCTATAAGTTGCTCTGCCAGTATACCGAATTGCACTCCAGGCAGCTGGAGTTGCTACGGTAGCTGTCAGAGAAGGCGCTTTGGTGACGGTAGTTGCTCTGGTGGTGTTTGCGATGCAAGCTGGCATTATGAGTATGCTCCGGCAGGATACCACTGTTCTGGTGGCAGTTGGACGACGAGCGGCTACTGTGGGAGCGGTAGTTACTCCTGTAACGGCGTTTGCCAGAGGAAAATCCCGAGATACGAGTGCAACGGCTCTGGTTCGTGTAGTCAATTTGACTATTACAGCTATGAGTATGCCCCGGCAGGACAGCACTGCTCTGGTGGCAGCTGGACGACGAGCGGCTACTGTGGGACGGGATCTTATGAGTGCAACGGAGCTTGCGCTCGAAGGAAGCCAGGGTATGAATGTAACGGGTCGGGTTCCTGTAACCAGTTTGACTCTTGGACCTCCAATGAGTATGCCCCGGCGGGACAGCACTGCTCTGGTGGCAGTTTTAGCCCGGGCGCGTGTGGAACGGTTGACTGGTATTGTTATGATTGTGGTGGAGGTAACACCTGCCAATCGACCCAGAAGACCTGTGACGGCAGTGGGCACTGCACCCAAGACTATGGTGGCGATTGGAGACCTCTCGGCGAATGGCGCGGCTTGAAGAGCACGGATTGGAGTGACCCGATTAACTGGGGACAGTGCACCGTGCCCACAACTACGACAGATGTTACTATTCCTTCCACGCCCTCAAACCAGCCCACGCTGGATGTCGATGGGAACTGCAGAGATATTACCATTAACGGCACACTGACTGGAAGTTCGCATACGCTTAATGTCTACGGCAACTGGACGAATAACGGGACATTTACCTGTGGAACCAGCACTGTCGTTTTTGCTGGCAGCGGTGGTCAGAGCATAAGCGGTTCTAGCTCTACTATTTTCTATAATCTCACGATTACTAATGCCGGAGCCACAGCGATAACCCTGGGTGCTGATATCGGCGTAGAAGGTGAACTCGATGTTACCGGTAGCACCTGCGGTATCAATGTGTCTCCGGATGTATATAAGATAGATATGGAGCCGTAAGCTATGGTCTTGAGGCAACGGTCGAATATCGGGTTAATGAGAGATTTAACCGCTTCAATAATTATTGCCTTACTAGTACCGCTTGCGGTTGCTGTTGCAAGCCCAAATCTGGACCTTTATGTTACCCCTCAGTGTCCGTATGGCACCCGCGCGGAAAATATCGTTTACGCTATCCAGCGTAGAAATCCGGACCTCGAGGTGAGGGTTTACTATGTATTGTACCGTGACGAGGAAACGAAGAGAATATCGACATTTCAGGGCGAAACGGAATTGGAGGAAACCAGAAGGCAGCTCGTTATCAGGGAGCATTTCCCTGATAAGCTGTGGAACTATATTATAAGCAGGAATTCCCACTACAGCGATAGTTTATGGAAGAAAGACGCCGCAATTGCAGGTTTAGCGACCGACGAGATAGATAGTCTGGTGGAAGCAGAAGGTGAACTGCTTTTGGAGAAAGAGCTGTCCGTTTGTGAAAGCCTGAATGTCGAGGCTTCACCAACATTCTTTATAGATGGTGTAAAGCTGGCTTTCTGGGATGGAACCTACGCTTCGCTATTTATGATACTAAATTCACGCACGGCAGATTATAATCTACCAGCCTGTTTCAGCGATAACGATTGCCACCCCAAAAAGGAGGGATATGTATCTAGGTGTATAGAATATACTTGTGTGGACGAACTCCCTGTCGAGGTAACGCTGAGGATTATTGTAGCCGACGAAGATGACCCTGAAGCAGAGTATATGGAGGGAGTGTTCGGTTCCTATTTCCAAAACCTTAGGGTAAAATACATTCTTCACGAGAGCGAAGAAGCGAAAAAGTTCATCAAACTGTTCAAGCTGACAAAACTACCGGCTTATATCTTTGACAAGAATGTAAAAGGAAGTATAAGTTATAATAGGCTGTCAAATAATTTGCTACCTGTTCAGGACGAGCTTGATGTGTGGTATCTCGTCGATCCGAAAACGGTCAGACCAACCTTCCTCCTCGGAAGAGCGAGAACCCCAGGTGAATTAACCATATTCGTTATGAGCGAATGCCCTTATGGAACTATGGCGGAAAATGATTTTCACGAGGTAGCAAAGAGATCGCCAGGAAAGATTAAGTTGCGATATGTTCTAAGTTGGGATCCAGCTGATAGCAGTTTCAAGAGCCTGCATGGAGAGAGTGAGATTTATGAGGATAGGAGGCAAGCTGTAATACAGGATTTCTACACCAATGCTCAATTTTGGGATTATCTATATTGTTTTAACTCGTCGCGAGAAGTAGATTCTTGCTTGGCTTCTGTGGGAATTGATATTGACTCGTTGAGCGACTTAATCGCTCAGCACGGTGATTCACTTCTTAAGCTCAGTGCCGCCATCTGCGACAGTTTTGGAATAAACGCGAGCCCAACATTCTTGTGGGAGAATCAGCGGATTATCGACCGTGCAGAGGCTTTAAAGAAGATGGGGATTAGCGCTCCCTGAATCTGAAACGGGAAGAACAAATGGACGAAACAAAAGCGAAGGTGAGCCTTGCGAAACTTGAAAGCACGAACGGTTTGTGGTATAATATAATTAAGGAACAGATAATAAGTATATGTAAGAAAATTGAAGAAGTAGGTTAAGGTTGGATAACTTCAACGAAGAGGTTTATTATGGATAAGCGGAGACGAACTTTGTCGGTTATTGTGCTGGCGGTTCTGTTCTCACTCGCCGCCTTTGCTCCTGCCTTTGCCGCTGACTCGTTGATATTCTCGACTCAATCCTCAGGCGGTAGCGAGGGGGACAATATCGGCAGCACATCCTACAAGACATCGGTGGTTGTTGGGCAACCGTCGGCGGTTGACTTTGGGGACTCTGTTAGTTCTTCGTCCTGGTGGACGAAGCCGGGTTTCCGCGGTGTAGACCTCGACCTCATTGCACCCTATGCTGAAGCGGATGACCTCCCGTCTCTTATCACCGTCTCGCTTGCCGATTCCGACTACTTCGATGTCGAATGGGATGACGGCAGCCACGACAATGTCAACTTCCCTGACCATGAGCTTGAGGGTTGGGGTATCTACACCTACGATGTGCAGTACAAGGTCGAGACTACAGGCAGTTGGACGAACTGGGCATCGAAATGGGGGACGACGGATACCGGTGGTCAGTTCGGTGCGGGTGATGACCCTGTTCATCTTGCCTACGGGAAAACCTATTGCTTCCGTGTGAAGGCAAAGGATCTCGTTGGTAATGAGGGTGATTATGGTGCTGAGAAATGCACCAAGCTCGCTTCTCCGCCGGAGAACGACGATCTGCACATTGTTGAGAATACTGCCAACGATGATGAGATTGAATTGTATGCCGGCAAAACCTACACCTGGCGGGCAACGGTAACAGACCCGGATGGCTATGAGCATCTGGACACGGTTAAGCTTATTCTTGCTCATAATTTCACAAACCCTGATACGGTGTTATGGGTTCGTGATGGTGAGGTTTTCTCGACCAATAGCACACATTTCACGGTAGAGAATGACCCGGATAACTCCTCCAACGATGGGATCAACACCTGGACAATCGACTATGTAATCAGTTTCAACTGGAGCTGGGATGCGGTCGATGACCCTGCGACGTACGCGGATGATAGGCTTGTCTCTTCTTGTGGAGCATTGAGAACGGAGACGGATTTCACCGATGAGAGCTGGAAGCTGGAGAACGACCTGCGTGTGAGCAACCTCAGTTTCGATGATACCCAGAACCCCGATGTTGTGGTGTCGGTATCGGGCTATCTCGATTATCAGGATGTAGAAGACCCCAACCCACCTGAGGACTGTGCCGATGTCAAAATCGAGCCTGTCGATTGGACTGCTCCTTCATCCGAGGATACAGACCTTACCGCAGATGGTCTGTTCGAGTTGACTATTAGGACATCGGAGGCTCTCGGCACAAAGTGCTTCAATGTGTATCCTATTAACATACCCGACGGTGCTGGTTATGAAACGACCAACGACTGCTTCGACATAGATAGGGTTCTTATTACCGGCATATCCATTTCTGGTTACATATATGAGCAGATAGGAGGCGGCAGTGAGGCAGGAGAGTCGAGGTTCTGGGATGACAACGATGGCACTGATGACTGGATGACCGTTACGATAAATGCTCAGCTTGAGGATGATGGCTCTGCTTTGACCGGCGGCACGGCGGTAATCGGTTATGAGGGTGACCCGGATGCTTACGGTGGAACGGGGGCTTTCTCATCTGGTTCGGCAACGAAGAATGTGGAGGAAGACCCGACTGCCGGGAACTATATCACGAGGGATAATATCACCGTTGACCATGTGACCGAGGGTGGCAATAATGTTTATGGTCCTGAGGTGAATTTGGATGGTTGGAATATCAGCGATATTGGCTGGGATAACGAGAGCCCATCGACGGTCACGCTCAACTCACCATCGGGCTGTATCGGCGATAATACACCGGATTTCGACTGGAGCGATGCAACCGATGGCGCAAGTGGGGTTAGGGATTACACGCTTCAGGTTGATACATCTGGTGGAGATTATTCCACGCCTGTCAAGGAGGTCACAGGGCTTACCTCCTCCGAGTATGCCTGGAGCGGCGATGCTCTTGCCGATGGTGATTATATCTGGCGTGTGATTACCTATGATAATGTTGGCAACAGCACGATAACAGGAGGTGGCAGCTTCTCCGTTGATGTTACTCCTCCGCCCGTTGCTACGCTTTTGTCGCCTGAGAATGAAGCCTGTATTGCAACGCTCACACCGACACTCGACTGGACGGATGTGACGGACGGTGGCTGTGCAGGACTGCAGGATTATCATCTCCAGATAGCGGATAATCCGGACTTCACAGGAGCAAGCGACTATTATCCAACCAGCTCGAGCTATGATGTAACAGATGCTGATGGGCTTGTGGATAACGGGACTTACTACTGGCGTGTCTCGTCGAGGGATAACAACGGTAATGAGTCGGATTTCACTGTTGCCTGGAGCTTTACCACGGATGTTTCAGCGCCACCTGTTCCGACGCTCAATACGCCTGCTGACGGTGCCTGCCTTGCAACGCTCACGCCATCGCTTATATGGAACGGTGTAGAGGATGGTGGCTGCGCAGGGCTCAAGGATTATCATATCCAGGTCGATGATGACGATGAATTCTCGTCTTGTGAGGTTGATGAGTATGTTTCTGGGCCAACGACCAGTTATGATGTAGGAGCAGGTGTTCTCTCTGAGAATGTGACTTACTACTGGCGTGTCTCGTCGAGGGATAACAACGACCTTGAGTCGGATTTCTCTGCTTACAGGGAGTTCAGCATCGATGTTTCGCCGCCTTCTGTCCCGACACTTGCATCGCCTGCGAACGATAGCTGGACGAATGATAACACGCCCGAGTTCGTCTGGAACGGCTCGACGGATGATGGTTGCTATGGTATGTTCCGGTATCAGCTGCAGGTGGATGATAATGCCGATTTCTCGTCGCCTGTGACGGATGTTTACATCTCTTATCCCGAAACAACCTATACCCTAACAGCTCCTTTGAGCGATAATGTTTACTACTGGCATGTTCGAGCAGAGGATGGCGGCGGGCACTGGAGTGATTATTCTGCCAGCTGGACAATTAAGGTGGATACGCATCCGCCAGCTATCACATACAACGACCCGACGGCGGGTGCAACTATCCCGTGGACGAATACCGACCCTGCGCCCTATGATGTCGACTTTATCCGTAACCCGACGGCTGAGGCGGCGTCGTCTCCGCTTGACTTTGCGCAATATCAGATAGGCGCGGCTGGCTGGACGGATATATTCTCCGGCGGCGGTTACGATGACTATACAACCGATTGGTCCATCCCTTGGGGAGACCTCGCCGAGGGAGAGAACGAGATCTCGCTCCGTGTGTATGATGAGGCAGGGAACTACACAGAGCATTTCTACACTCCAGGTTCTTTCGGCTTTATGATCCAGAAGGATACGGAGGTGCCGACGATAATCTACAATTATCCTTCTGCAGGTGATTCGAGCAACTGGTATAATGCCGATCCGGGGATTGTAATCGATATCGACTTTGGCTGGGGAGGGAACTCACCACTCGATTATGCACGCTATCAGATAAACGGAAGCGACTGGCAGAGCATATTTGAGGACAACCAGGCGTCCGATTACACTGATAACTGGTCTATTGACTGGTCTATGACCCGTGAGGGGCTCGATTCTGTAAATATTGTCGTAGCAGATTCTGCTGGGAATGTCCTGACGCACAACTTCGTCACGGGTTCAACAGGTTTCCTCTTCCGTGTGGATACGACGCCACCCACGATCACATACACATACCCTGTTCAGGGTGGAGTGACGGAGTGGTATGCTGAAGACCCTGGTGCCGTGATTGATATCGATTTCGGCTGGGTGGAGAACTCACCGCTGGACTATGCGCAGTATAAGATAGATGGCTCCGACTGGCAGACCATATTCGATGCTGACCAATCGTCTGATTACACGCCCGACTGGTCTGTCAACTGGTCTATGCTTGCCGATGCTGCAAACGAGATAAGCGTTCGTGTATTCGATGTCGCAGGGAATTCTACTGTCCATTCGCCTTATGCTGACAGCACACAGGCAAATCCTATGGGGTTCTTGTATCGCAAGGATGCAACAATACCCGACATCGTCGCCATCCAGTGCTGGCATGAGAATACCCACTCGAGTGAAATCTATCAGATGGAGTGGCAGAACGACGGTATCGTTTCGTTCACCTGGACGGATGCTGGTTCGCCTTCCGGTGATGTCTACTTCTACGAGTACAACACAGACCCTGGTTCGACTATCGATGGAACGGAGCCAACGACGACGGACGCTTATGTTGATGACTACAACCTCTCAGAGGGAGGCAACCGGTATTTCCATGTCAAGCCGAGGAACGGTGCTGGCACCTGGGGTGAGGAGCGGGTATTTAATATCTACTTTGACGAGACAATGCCGGATATTACATACAACTACCCAACGGCGGGTGGGGGAACATACTGGTATGCCGAAGACCCAGGCAATGTTATAGATATTGATTTCCTCCGTGTAGATGACTACTCTCCGCTCAACTATGCGAGGTACAGGATAAACGACGGTGCCTGGCATAGCATATTCGAGGAGGACAGAACATCTGATTTCAACGACAACTGGGGTGTTGCTTGGGATGACCTTGACCCCGGGACGAACGAGATTGACCTCGAGGTAGCGGATAGCGCGGGGAATGTTCTGTTCCACAACTATGTTGCCGATGCTAGCGGCTTCCTGTTCAAGAAGACGACGGTAAAGATAACGAGTCTTGACTGCTATGAGGAGAATACCCACACAACGCCTATCTCCGAGGCGACCTGGCAGAACGACGGAGAGGTATCGTTTGTCTGGGCTGGTGAGAACTTTGACGAGCATCTCACATTCTACTACAGATACGACGATTCTTCCGACCCGACGATAAATGCTGACCCTAGTGCCGCTGATGGTAACACGGGAGCAACAACATACGATAATGACTATCCCCTTGATGAGGGTGAGAAGTACTATCATGTCCAGGGGTATAAATCGACGACTGGTGAGTGGTCGAACGAGGCGATATTCGAGATATGGTATGATGGCACCGCTCCGACTACAGCAGAGATATACACAATCACCGAGGGAAGCGATTACTGCGATATAGATTCCTTATCTGGGTGGCTTGTCTTCTACGGTGATGACGGAGTGGGGAGCTTTACCGTTAAGGTTAAGGCGGCAGATACCCTGAGTGGTCTGGATAAGGCGACGTTCCCCAACACCGTCTCCGATGGTGGCGATGATTCACCTCCCGAGGAAGGTGACTGGCAATTTGATTGGGTGTATTCGTTCGATGCGGGTGGTGAGACATATGGTGACCCGAGGGCGACCGCAACTGTGTATGTGTATGACAAGGCGGGCAATTTTGCGCCTGTTACCTTCGATGTTGACCAGGATTATGTTAATCCGTCCGCACCTACTTCTATTACTATGAACGCCGATAGCTGGGACGATCCCAGCACCTATGACAACGATATCCAGATATTTGTGGAGTGGGATACGGCTTCTCCGCCAGATGGTGGTGGTAGCGGTATTTGCAGCTACTATGGTGATTTCGAGAATACCGCTCCGACATCGGATATCGGGCTTGACCTGCAAGAGATAGCGTATGTGGACGAGTATACTGGTCCGGACTGGTATAGGTATTACATCAGGGCAAAGGATAGGGTTGGTAACTGGTCGGAGCCTGCCGTTGACAGTATCTATATCGAGCGCGACCTCACACCGCCTGAGATAGTATCGCTTGACCTCGGTGCAAATGGTGATTTCACCGATACCGTTGTGATATTCGCAAAGCAGAACTTCACCTGGCGGGCAAGGGTTAGGGATAATCAGGGTGCGATAGGTATGAGCCGGGTGGATTTGCATCTCTGGGTAAACGATCCCGATGGTGCATACACCCAAGATGACCAGGTGGTCACCTGGAGATGGCCCGACAGCAGTTTCACCACAGAGTCAAGCATTCTGACTGTGGAGGATAGCAAGGATAATTGTAGTTATGAAGAATCAACCGGGATCTGGACGGTAGATTTCGTTATTCAGCTCGACTGGACATATGCTGAGGCTGACAGCCCGATGTATTCTGGTAGCAGGCTCTGGCTATATGACAGCTTGAGAATCTGGGATACAGCTTTGAACACGGCGGAGCGCGCGTTTGGTCCAGGGACGGAGGCATGGAATATCGAGAACGACCTCGTTGTCACATCCGCCGAGTGGGATAGTACCAAGAACCCGGATTCGATGATAACACTGACTGGAGTAATCAATTATCAGGGTGCTGATGATTCTGACCCGAATCCGCCTGAGGATGTTGTGGATGTGAAGGTTACCGCTGCTTGGGGTGTATCGAGTGAAGCTCTCGACCTGACCGAAGCAGGTAACTTTGAGATAGAATTCCAGGCAAGCTCGAATGCCGAGGTCTCCACATTTGACATCGATATGTTCAACGGTCCGACCTCTGCGACGCTTGTGTCTCAGACAGGTAATACAGTCACTACCGACAGGGTAAGGGTAACATCCGTGACCATCTCGAATGAGAAATATTACGATACCGGTCCCGACACCAGATACTGGGATGACAACGATGAGGCGGATGACTGGATGACCGTTAGCATATCCGCTGAATGGGAGAGAACTGCTGCTCCTGTGAGCGGGTTTGGAGCCTATATCGGCTATGAGGGGGCGCCGACCACATACGGTATGTCGGGTGATTTCTCCACAGGGACCGCCACGAAGGATGTGGAGGAGAACCCAGCTATTGGAGAGGTTGTAAGGCGTGACAATGTAACCGTTGGCAAGGTAGAATATGATGGTGAAACTGGTAATAACCCCTATGGTGAGGCGGTGAGTTTTGCTGTTTCTGTGGATTATCCTGAGATTGGCTGGGATAACCAGAAGCCAACAACCGGAACGGTTGCTATCGATGGCGGTGCTGACTGGACACCAGATACGGATGTATCCGTTACAGCTTCTGGTTGGTCAGATGGAACAGGTGCCGGTATCGAAGAATACTGGGCAAAGCCAGATGGTTCGCCTCCTACATCGAGCGATTATGTGTCTACCGATGGGTACTGGGATAGTATCCCGCTCAGCAGTGAGCCTGACCCAGGTTGGCACTATGTGTGTGTGAAGGCGATTGATAATGTTGGCAACATCTCCGATGAGGTTTGTGATAGCATCCGGCTCGATACAGAAGGACCTGCTCCTCCGACGCTTACTCTCTCCGACCCTGATGGCTGCGCTGATCCGGAGTACACCAGCGATAGGACTGTTGATGTCTCTATCGACACAACCGATGGTGATAATGTCACCCGCTGGTGTTTGAGCGAGACCTATACAACGCTCCCTGATGACACTGCCGAGTGCTGGGTTCTGGAGATGCCGACAAGCTTCACCCTGTCCGAGGGGGACGGATCGCATACTGTCTATCTCTGGGTGAAGGACCCGCTTGATAGGTGGAACTATACGACGGATACTATCATCCTCGATACGGAGCAGCCTGACAATCCTACACTCCTTGTTAGTGACCTTGAGCATGGCTGGGAGGATTATACCGATTCCTTTGTGGTCAGTGTGGAGGTTGCGAGCGATGAAGGTGTTTGGGAATGGGTGGTAACGACTGCGGAGTATTATAGGGACCACGCTCCGGCTCCCTGCACCGACCTGTGGGATACTGAGCCTACGACATATCATCTGGGGTGTGATGAGTATGGAGTTTATACATTCTATGCGTGGGTGATGGACTCGGCTGGCAATGTGAACCCTGGTGAGCCTACTGTTTGGGATGATATAACCTATGTTTCTGGTGATACTGTTGGAACGCCGGCGAGCTATGTGATTTACAAGCAGTTCGTTCTAATGGGTGTGCCTGTTGGTCCTCTTGAGGGAACGCCTCGTGGGACACCTGATACACTATTTGGCGATGACATATATAGGGGTACTCCGCCACCGTATGGATTTGACAAATATGAGCGTTGGTGGAGGATAACGCATTACAGACCTGCCCGTAGCGTCTACGATAGGTTCACGGGGCATGAGTGTCTCACGACTGAAGGTGGGAATTTCCCGCCGTGCCGACTCGGTGTAGGATATTGGTTCATCCAGAATGTTATGCCCTCTGCAGAGCTGGATGTTTATGGCTTCCTCGCAGACACAACCGAGCCGTTTGCTATACCGCTCGATTCGGGGTATAATGTAGTAGCTAACCCGTTCTTTGAGCCAGATGAGGCTGATACACCAGTTGTTTTCTGGGGAGATGCTCAGATAGTCAATAATTCTACCTCACCGCCTGAGACGCTCTCTGTTGAGGATGCCGCGACTTCTGGCTGGATCTCCAATACAGCATGGAAGTGGTCAGCAAGTGGATATCAGCCTGTTCTTGCAAGTGATCCGATGGACTTCCCTGACAACTGCTTTATGGAGTGGGAAGGGTTCTGGGTCAAGCAGCTTGTCTCTGATAGTAGCCCCAGCAGTGGTGACCTTGACCTGCTCCTCTATGTCCATAGTCAAGCCCCTGGCAGGAGGAGGCTGGCAAGGTCTGCCATCGAGCCGAGGACTGACACCGACGAATGGACAATAACACTCAACCTCGCAGGAACGGAGAGGTCTTCCAACTGGAGGGCAGAGGCAAAGCTTGGCTGGAGGAGAAATGCTACATACGAGCTTGATCCAATGTTTGATGCCGAGGCGCCACAGCCGTTTATGTATCCTGATAAGGAGTTTGTGAGGATTTACTCGGCATCTGGTGGAGGCGAGCTTCTCTATGACTTTGTCGGCGATGAGACGCACAAATACCGCTGGGATGTCGTCATAGATTCGCGGTTCCCTGGAAGTGAGAAGTTTATCCTGAGTTGGGAGCTCGAGAACATTCCTGCCGGGGCGGCGGTCTATCTGGTGGACGGTACCAACAACTTCCTCGTCGATATGAGGGAAAAGGAGGAATACACATTCGTTGCGAAGAGGAATGTCTTGCATCCTATTTGTGTCTATGTGAACACCGATGGTGAGATTGTGCTGAAGGACATGAAGGAAGAGGCAAGGGTTCCAACAACCTATGAGCTCTCTCAGAACCAGCCGAACCCGTTCAACCCGACGACCTACATCCGTTTCGGGATACCGGAGGATGCGGGGGTCCAGAATGTGAGGCTGGAGATATTCAATATCCTTGGTCAGAGGGTGAAGGTGCTTGTTGACGATGAGTTCTCGCCCGGTAGATATGAGGCTATTTGGGATGCTACCAACGATGATGGGATTGAGCTGCCGTCTGGTGTTTACATCTACAAGCTCAAGGCTGGCGACTTCGAGCAGAGCAGAAAGATGACCCTCCTCAGATAAAAGCGGATAGGAGGGAGTATTGCCTCCGTGGGAGCAGAGGTTTGTCTGCTCCCTTTTTGTTTGACTTTCTGTGTAGAAGCGATATAATTGATTGACTGGCGGTCCCAAGCTAAGGAACAACACGATTGAGCTGATGCATCCTGTCCATCCATACCCGTTTGATTTTCTCAGATACAGGAAGCTCTGTTTTGGTGGGATACCGATGGATGAGGAGGGTCTTCCGAGGCTTCCTTTTTTCCATCCAGTTGCCGTTGCACAGGCAGGGCTGTTTTACTACAATACTGGGAACGAGGCTGGGTTTATCAGATGCTCGGAGGCGTTGCTTGAGAATGCAAAACAGAAGGGAAGGGCGTTTGTCTGGGAATACGATTTCTCTGAAAGGCGATTTTCGCTTCAGCCGGGGTGGGTATCTGCGATGGCACAGGGAGAGGCGATATCGCTCCTTACGCGCTACATCCTCGCTGGTGGGGGGAATGAGGTTCTGGAGGTAGTTGAAGGAGCGCTTGTTCCGTTCCACAGCTCTGTTGAGGATGGTGGAGTGGCTGGTTTGTTCCCTGATGGGACGGTGTCGCTCGAGGAGTATCCAGCGGGTTTCTCCCCGAATGTTCTGAACGGGATGATGTTTGCTCTCATTGGGCTTTGCGACGCGGTCGAGCTGTCCGGACTTACCAAGGAGAGACAGCTTTTCGACCTTGTATCGAGAAACCTTGCTTCTAATCTTCACCTATACGATACAGGTTTCTGGAGTCTGTATCTTCTGAAGCCTGTGCCGCTCCTGGCCTCTGTTGGGTACCACAGAATTCACATAGAGTTGACGGGGATTATGCACAAGATTACTGGGAATGCGGAGTTTAAGTATTATCACGATAAGTGGAGGCGGTATCTCTACTCTCCCGAGAATAGGATAAGGTTTGCCCTCGGGAAGCTTGGGGAGAAAATTTCTTTCTTGACAGGGAGGCAGAACAGCGTTTCTTGTAGTTGAAAGGAGGCAAAGTGAATATATCTGTTAGGGGGAGAAGGGTTCCAGCTTCGCCTATTCGGAAGCTTGTACCGCTTGCGATTGATGCCGAGAGAAGGGGCATCAAGGTATATCATCTGAACATCGGACAGCCGGATATTGAGACGCCACCGCTCTTTTGGGAAGCTATAAAGAGTTATGGTGCTAAGGTGCTTGCGTACGGCAACTCCCAGGGGGATCTTGACTACATCGATTCGCTTATCCGCTACTACAGGAGATATGGGATCGATTTTGAGCCTGAGGATATAGTTGTCACGGTAGGTGGTTCGGAGGCGATTGTCTTTTCTATGCTTGCCACATCCGACCCGGGGGATGAGTTTATCATATTTGAGCCGTTCTATACGAACTACAACGGATACGCCGTCATGGCGGGTGTGAAGCTTGTGCCGATAACGACCTCCCCGGAGAACGGGTACCATTTACCTGCTCCCGAGGTTATAGAGGAGAAGATTACCGAACGGACGAGGGGGATATTTATCTGCACGCCAAACAACCCTACAGGAACTGTTCTGACGAGGGAAGAGATGGAGATGATAGCCGATATAGCGGAGAGGAACGAGCTTTTTGTCATCTCCGATGAGGTCTACAGGGAGTTTGTATATGAAGGGAATTACACCTCCGTAATGCATCTTCCGCAGGTACGCGACAGGGCGATACTCCTGGATTCCGTCTCTAAGCGGTTCTCTGCCTGTGGTGCAAGGATTGGAAATATTGCGAGCAAGAACGGCGAAGTTATGCGTTCTGTTTTGAAGTTTGCGCAGGCGAGGTTGTGTCCGCCATCGGTTGAACAGTATGCGGCAAAGAATGTTTTCGACAATATCAGCGATGAATATTACCGTAAGATGAGGGACGAATACAGGCGCCGCAGGGATGTCGCCATTGAGGAGCTTGAGAAGATTCCGGGTGCGTTCTGTAGGAAGCCGTCAGGTGCGTTCTATATTATGGCGACTCTGCCGGTGGATGACATCGAGGATTTTGCTAGATGGATGCTGACCGATTTCTCTTACAATCAGACGACCACGATGATAGCACCTGGACCGGGGTTTTACGCTACAGAGACGCTTGGCAAGAAGGAGGCTCGGATTGCTTATGTCCTTAGAGAAGAGGAGATAAGATCTGCGATGAGAACCCTCGCCATAGGGATAGAAAGGTATAACGAAGGCAAAAGATAAAAATTCAAGGGGGAGAGATGATAGAAGGTGTGGTGGTCAAGGATAGGCGGGTTATTCCTGACGAGAGGGGATGGCTTATGGAATGCCTGAGGTGTGATGAGGATATATTTGAGAAGTTCGGGCAGGTTTATGTTTCTGCGGTCTACCCCGGGGTTGTGAAGGGGTGGCACAAGCATAGGCTGCAGGATGATTTTGTGGTGTGCTTGAAGGGGATGATAAAGCTTGTTATGTTTGATCCAAGGAAGGATTCAGCTACTTATGGTGAGGTGGACGAGTTATTCATTGGGGATAAGAGACCTGTCATCGTGAAGATTCCGAGGGGTGTGTATCACGGCTGGAAGGGGATTGGAGAAGAGGCTGCACTGGTGTTGAACTGCCCGACTGAGCCTTATAACTATGAGAACCCGGATGAGGATAGGCTTGACCCGCATGAGTCTCCGATACCGTATGACTGGTCAAGAAAGGACAGGTAATGGGATATGATATAACCGGCAAGACTGTTCTTGTAACGGGGGCAGCAGGGTTCATCGGTAGCCACTTTGTTGAGGAAGCGGTGTCGCGCTTCCCGGAGACAGATTTTGTTGTCATTGACATCTTAACCCCTCATGCTGGGAGGCTTGAAAACCTTGCACCTGTTCAGGAGATGGATAACTTCCGTTTCATTCAGGGTGATATATGCGATGTTGCCCTTATGGATGAGGTTATGAAGGATTGCGATGTGGTGGTCAATTTTGCTGCGGAGAGTTTGGTTGATTTCTCGGTTCGGGATGCTGAGCAGTTTATACGGACGAACATCGACGGGGTATATCGGATGGTTAAGCTCGGGATGAAGCATGGTATAGATTTCTTCCTTCAGATATCGACTGACGAGGTATATGGTGAGAATCTTGGTGAACCATCTAAGGAAAATGCACCTTTTTGCCCGACGAACCCTTACAGTGTCACGAAGGCGGCGGCAGAGCGGATGATATTTGCCGAGGATAGAGCATTTGGGTTCCCTTACAAGATTGTCCGTATGTGTAACAACTTCGGTCCCAGGGAGAATCTGCACAATGCTATCCCCGTTTTTACCTGTAGGGCCGTTCGGGAAAACAGGATTCCGGTTTACGGAGATGGAAGACAGATTCGTGAATGGATGTTCGTTAAGGATGCGGTCGAGGCTATTATCCTGGTTTTACTCAATGGTGGGATAGGGGAGGTGTATAACATAGGGACAGGGGTCAGGATACAGAATATCGAGCTTGCGAGGAGGGTAGCGAGAATACTTGGGAAGGATGAATCGGTGATAAAGTTTGTTCCAGACAGACCCGGGCACGATGTAAGGTATGCTATAGATTCGAGCAAGATAAGGGAGACACTTGGCTGGGAGCCAAGGTATAGCTTTGATGAGGCGCTTGAAAGGACTGTGCTTTGGTTCGCCAGCAATCTTGATACCATAGAGCCATCGGGCTTTTCGAGGAGATGAAAGATGAGACGGATATTTATCTTTTTATTTATACTCTTCTTGCTCTCCTGTCGGGTGGTTGCTCTCACTGTTGGGAACCCTGGATACGAGACGCTCAAGAGCAGGCTTCAGGTATCTGCAGAGTACCAGAGGGAAAACACCGAGATTAAGCAGGAGTCCGCCCCTCCGTTTAGGATGAATTCCAACAGACTGCTTGTTAAGTTTTCTTCGTCATTTGTGGATGGTTGGTCGCTTGGATTTCTGCTTGGCGGCTCAGATATGGATGTTGATTACTCATCCCGCAGTCTATCCCGTTATGACGGCTCCTGGGAGCTTGCGTTTGGTGCCGAGAGCAAAAATCACTACTGGGACTTCTGCCTCGGAATCCGTGGTGAGTATGGGGTTTTGAGGAGCTATTTTGCCGTTGATTACCTTACAACCCTTACTCGGGGGAAGGTTACAAGAGGAGCGGATACCTACTACAAGATTACCTACCGCTGGAACGAGCTTGGTGGAGGGATCTACTGGCTATATGAAAACCCTTGGTACACCTATCTTGTGTTCTACTTTGGTGGGGAGTGGCACTGTGTGGAGGGGAAGATACATTATGAACGTTACTTTATGTCAACTCAGATGTCAAAGTCCGATGGGTATTTCTATATCCCGACATTGTATCCGAAACCTATGGTTGGGCTGGATATTATCCTGCCGAACAGATATACCCTCTCGCTTGAACTTCGCTTCTGGGACAAGCACTCGACATCCTTTACGATCGGTGTTTCCCAGATAGGGGAGTCACAGAAGCGCTCCTGCGGTGAGTGTCAGAGCTACTATGAATAAGAGAGCCGTTTTTCTTCTTACCATCCTTTTGCTTCTCTTATCTTCAGCGGCTGAGGGAGGGAGCTTTCCGGTCAATCTTCCTCCCGATGAGGCGGCACTTGTTATGGGCAAGAAGCTCCTCGACAGAGGCGATCTGGACCTTGCCGCTCTTCAGTTTAAGAGGGTGAGAATGCTCTCGACATCACTGTACATATTCGACTGGGCAACTCTCTGGCTCGGGATAATATATCTGGAGAGAGGCGATACAGCGGCGCTGGTAGATGAGTTCAAGAAGAGACTTTCGCCTTGGGAAGAGACCTTCTTTCTCCTCGGAAATTTGTATGAGGGAAACTACGATACAGTTATTACCTGCTTTCGCGAGGCACATCCAGAGGAGGTGAAAAGTTACTCCCTGCAAGAGCTCTTCGCAAGATACATTTTTGCCCTCTCGCTTATGAGGGCAGATATGCTGGATTCCGCTGCTGTTGTAATGGAGAGGATTACCCGGGATTATAAGGGAAGTGTCCTGTATGGTGAGGTGTTATACCGGCTGGCAGGGTTCGATATTGAGAGGGGTGAATATGACTCCGCTGTTGCGACCCTCGAGGAGGCAATAGATTTCTATCGGGTAAGCCTGGATAAGTCCCGGCACTGGTGGGTGGACGATGCGCTCTTTCTTGAGGCTGTTGCACACTATGAAAAAGGAGAGGTGGAGAAAGGAGATTCCATACTTGAACAGCTTGTCTCCATCTCTCCAGGGACGGCTTACGCGTCACGGGTTGAGCGCATCAGGAGTTTCTATCGGATGAAATCAGGAGGGGTAGCTTTTGAGGATATGCTCCCTGTCGATACGACTTGTGGAGATGATGCCGTCTCCGAGCTCCTTCTTGAAGCGGGGTATTTCTGTCTTGACAGAAAGGAGGAGGAAAAGGCTCTGGAGTACTTCAAGGGTGCTGGAAAACTTGCCTCCGACCCATCGCTTCGGCAGGAGGCGCTTGTATTTGCGGGGGAGGTATCTTACAGGTTGCACAGGTTCGTACAGGCAACGAAGGTTTATACAGAGGCTTACAACACCGATTCGGATACCTACAAGGAGGATGCTCTTTATGGGCTTGCCTGGAGCTACTATCGCAGGGAGAAGTTCTCCATTGCAAGGGAACTTTTCTCCGAGTTTCTGAGGAGGTATCCACACTCTCCTGTTGCTGTGAGGGCGGAGTTTGCGCATGCAAAAACATACTATAATCAGGGTCTGTATCAGGAGGCAGCAGAGGAGCTGGAAGATTTCGCGCGGGACTGCAACTCCTTCCTGTGCGACGATGCCCTTTTTCTCCTTGGTGAGATATATAGCTTGGAGGGTGAGTATAGGAGGTCGGGAGAGAGCTATGAACGGCTTTTTTCCACCTTCCCGACGAGTGCGCTTGCGAGGGAATCGATGTTCCGGGCAGCAAGGAACTACCTCGATGCTGGGGTGTACTCGAGGGTTGTGGATATTGGGAAGGAGTTCGAGCGGATGGGGACAAGGGATGAATTCTATGACAGGACGGAGCTTCTGGTCTATACCGCGCTGTTTAAGCTGGGTGAGTTCGAGTCTTACATAGAAGCAATGAAGAGTTTCATTGCTCGCTATCCTGATAGCCCGCTTGTCCCCAGTCTTGTGCTGGACATTGGAGGGTATTATGAAGCCTCGGAGATGTACACGGAGGCTGCGGAGGAATATTCGAGCCTTTTGACCCTCCTTTCTCCAGATAGCATCTGGTGCGAGGCGAGTTTCCGATTGGGAAGGGTCGCTTTAAAGGGAGGAGATGTTGAAAGAGCGGAGCAGGTAATAAACAGGCTTCTGTCCGAGTTTCCTGCTTCTCCCAGAGCAGCGGATGGTCTCGAGATGCTTGCTGACCACTTCGAGAAGGAAGGGAACGACGGGAAATTGCTTTTCTATTCAGAAAAGCTTGCCAGGTTTTTCCCAGATGAGGAGGCTGGGATGAGGGGGCTTTTGAAGATGGCGAGACTGTATGAGAGGCTCGGGAAGGAAGACGAGGCGAGGCTCATATACGATGAGATAGCCCGAAGATCTATGGAAAATGAGCTGACCACGCTTGAGGAAGCGGTGCTGGGGAAGGTAAATTCGTTTTTGAAAGAGGGAAGATTGTCCGATGCGATCTCCTATGCCGATTCTGCTAAAGCATCGTTTCCGCAGGATAAACTATATCTCTTGTGTGAGATTACAGGCGATACCTATATGCAGCTGGAGGAGTATGAAAGCGCTGTCTCAGAATACCAGATGGCACTTGCCAGCGGGAAACTCCCACAAGAGGTTACAGGACAGCTCTACCTCAAGATAGGGAAGGCTCTTGCTATGCTCGATAGGTTTGACGAAGCCTGTAGCTACTTCTCCAGCTGCTTGAGGATAACCAACGAGGACTCTACAAGGCAGGAGGCAGAGAAGAACCTACGAATATACCGAAGCTTCCCCAAAACTAATCCATAAGTGTTATTTGTGTTGACAACCAGGTATGTTTTCTTAAATTGATTTCATAATAAAGACTAACAAAGGAGAAAGAGATGAGAGAGTTTTTGGCTGTGTTGCTTCTGTTCTTGATTTTCGCTGCCTTTGTTGGGACACCAGTCCCCACGACGGCAACGCCTGAAGGATCATCCGCTGAGGAAGAATCAACACTTCCTGACGAGCCACCGCCACCGGAGGAGAAGGATCCTGTCGTGGTGGTGGAAACCAGTATGGGTAATTTCGAGATACAGCTTCTCCCCAATATCGCTCCGAAGACCTGTGAGAATTTTCTGAAGCTTGTTAGAAAAGGGTTCTATGATGGGCTTACATTCCACAGGGTAATAGACGGATTCATTATCCAAGGAGGTGACCCTAAGGGGGACGGCACAGGTGGTCCTGGGTATACCATACCGGCGGAATTTTCCAAGGAGAAGCATCTTGAAGGAACCGTTGCTATGGCTCGCCTGCCCGACCAGGTGAACCCAAAGAAGGAGTCGTCCGGAAGCCAGTTCTATATCTGCCTTGCTCCTGCCCCACATCTGGATGGGGAGTACACAATATTCGGACGAGTCGTGTCCGGTATGGATGTGGTGCACAAGATAGGAAAGGTCAAAACTGGCAAAGGCAACAGACCCCTGAAACCAGTGATAATGGAGAGGCTGTATCTCAAGAGGGATATTGAACCCGTCGAAAGGAAGGCAGAGCCTCAGGAAAAATGAAGTATATGCGTAACGCTCCGCTTGTTGGTGGGAAGATAAGGCTGACAAGGGATGTTATGCCCGTTCTGAACCCCTATGATGACACGATCATAGGCGAGGTTGGTAGGTCGGATGAGCGTGTTGTTGAGGAGGCGATCGCTGCGGCTATTTCGGGGTTCCAGCTCTCGAAAACGCTCCCCCGCCACGAAAGGGCACGAGTACTGAGGAAGGCGTCCGAGTTCATCCTATCTCGTGAAAACGAGATCGCACAGGTTCTAACCCTCGAGGTTGGCAAGACGATAAACGAAGCTCATGGTGAGGTAAAGAGATGTGCTGATACGCTTTTGCTTTCCTCGGAGGCTGCGAAGAAGCTTGCAGGGCGTGAGGTGCCGTTCGACGCGTCGGAGGCTGGAAGGCGAAAGTGGGGCTTCTTCACTCGTGTCCCGGCAGGACCTGTTGTTTCGATTGTCCCGTTTAATTTTCCGCTTAACCTTGCTGCCCACAAGGTTGGACCTGCCATTGCTGCTGGTTGCTCTATTATCATAAAGCCTGCATCCAAGACGCCCTTCTCTGCTTTCATCCTTGCTGAGAGCTTGCTTGAGGCTGGGTTGCCACCCGAGGTTATATCTGTTATTACCGGTCCTGGCTCATCCGTCGGAGAGATGCTTGTTCGCTCGGAGGGAGTTCGGGTCATTACATTTACAGGTTCTGCTGCTGTTGGGAAGAGGATATCGAGGCTTGCTGGGCTGAAGAGACTTACAATGGAGCTCGGTTCGAACTCTGGTGTTCTCATATTGGATGATGCCGACATCCCTCTTGCTGTATCGAAGATAAGAAAGGGTGCGTTTGCTCTTGCTGGTCAGGTATGTATCTCCGTTCAGAGGGTGTATGTCCAAAGAGGTGTTTATCAGCGCTTCCTCGATGAATTTGTCCCGCGGGTTGAATCTATTCGGATGGGAAATCCTATGCTGCAGACGACCGAGATGGGACCCATCATTGACAAGGCGAACGTTTCCCGCATCACGAAGCTCGTTGAGCAAGCCATCTCGGCTGGGGGGAAAATTGTGACAGGTGGTCATCCGAGAGGGAACTTCTTTGAGCCGACGGTAATAACGAATGTAAAGGAGGACTTGCCGATCGTCCGGGATGAGCTGTTTGCGCCTGTCGTTGTTGTCAACCCTGTGGATAGCTTCGAGGAGGGGGTATCACGGCTTGCCGATTCTCGCTATGGGTTGCAGGCAGGGATATTCACAAAGAATATCGAGCTTGCCAGGGAAGCTTTCGATAGGATTGAAGCAGGTGGTATTTGGGTTAACGAGGTGCCAACATTCAGGACTGACCTTATGCCTTATGGTGGTGTCAAGGACAGCGGTATCGGCCGCGAAGGTCCAGAGTATGCTATAGAGGCGATGACAGAGATAAAGCTTTTCGGGGTCAATCGGCTCGGAGAGCATCGACGGGGTTGAGCTTTGCAGCCCTCTTCGCAGGGGATATCCCAAAGATAAAACCGACGAGTATCGAAAACCCCACTCCAAGTATTGCTCCCCAGATTGGAGTATATATAGGAAACGGAGCGAGTTTGTTAGCTATCCATACCAGAAGAAATACGACCACCACGCCGATTATGCCCCCTGTCATCGAAAGAAGAACCGATTCGGTAGCGAATTGAAGGAGTATGGCGGATGGAGAGGCACCGAGAGCCTTGCGGATACCTATTTCCCTCGTGCGTTCGATAACTGAGACGAGCATTATATTCATTATACCTACGCCACCGACCAAAAGCGAGATAGATGCAATAGATACAAACACTATGAAGATTATCCCGGTAATATTGCTCATCATAGAGAGCATATCCTCCTGAGTGGTTATTTCGAAGTTATCAGGCTCTTCTGGTCTCAGCTTTCGTAGGAGTCGGACGGTGAAGCGAACCTCCTCTATTGCTTGCGGTAGGAGCTTGCTTGAGCATGCGTGGATAAGGAACTTCACACGATCGAGCCGGCGGAAGATCCGCCCTGCTGCTTCCACAGGAATGACTACACTCTTGTTCCTATTATAGCCGAATGCAGACCACTGTTCGCGGTATATTCCGATGACCTGGAACCGGCGTCCTCCTATCTTGACAGATTGCCCGATAGGGTCACGGTTTGGGAAGAGCTCGTCGGCGAGTTCTTCGCCGATAATGCAGACATAGTGGCGGGACAGGTTGTCCTGAGGCACAAGGAATCGACCAGATACCATCTCGAAGTTTGCTGCTTCTGTAAAGGAGTAATTTGTCCCGATGATAGGCACGCCTTGGATCTCCTCGAATCTGCTTTTTACCTTTCCCCAGTCGTGAAGGATTGGGGCAACATCTGCCACGGATGGGCAGTTCTCTATTATTCGCTTACCATAGTAGAGCTCGAGCCTCGGACGACGCCATATCGCTTTCCAATTAACCTTCTTTGAAGCACCCTTGCCTGCCCTGACCGTAATGCCCCCACGCATAAAGGGTGGGAAACGCTCGAGGTAGAAGCTGGTAGAACCCATCTCCTCTATCGAGCGGATAAGCTCTCGGCGGAGGCTCTCGGTAAAGGATATCATCGCAACTACCGCAACTATCCCTATCACTATTCCAAGTATGGTTAAAAACCCACGCACAGGGTTCGCAAGTATCTGCTTGCCTGCTGTCCTCAGGGTCTCATGTATATCCACCTATAGCCAACCTTTCTGCTTGTACCAATCAACGGTCATCCTAATCCCATCAACGAGCTGGACACGGGGTGTATATCCGAGAAGCTTTTGAGCTTTATCTGAGCTGCATAGCCACTCCCCGACGAACTCGGGATATTTCTGAATGTCGAGTGTCATTGCTCTCCCTATGAAGATTTTGATGAGTTCATTTAGTGCAGCGTACGAGAAGAGAACCGGCATCGGAACAACGATCGGATGAGAGGTTTTGCCTGTTGCCTTCTCAAAAGCGGAGGCGAACTCACCGTATGAATGCGGTTCCCCGTCGGTCAAAAAGAAGACTTCATTCTCACCGTCTGGATGTTCAGCAGAGAGCATTACCCCACGGACGAGGTCGTCCACATAAACAAGCGAGACCCGCTTCTTCTTCGAGCCAAAACACAGAGGATACCCTTTGTAAGCTGCTCTGAAGAGAGGAAGCAGTTCCCTGTCTCCAGGACCGTAAACGGTGGGAGGACGGATGATTGTGTATGGAACGCCGGAGGATTTCACAATCTCTTCCGCTGCCTTTTTGCTCTTCCCATACCAGCTTTTAGGATGTGGTGGAAACTTCTCGTCGATGATAACCCCATGGGGGGACCTACCTGCTGCCGCAAGACTGCTTAAGAAAACAAAGCGGATAAGCCTTTTCTGCCTTTTAGCAAATTCAAGGATGCGGGCGGTTCCCTCCGTGTTCACATAGAAGAAGTCCTGTCGCCTGCGAGCTTTAACTGCCCCAGCTATGTGGAAAATGAGGTTATAGTCGTCTGCATCGTCCGCTCTGTGGTATGAGGAGATATCGCGGTGAAGCAGTTTGACCTTTTCCACAGGTAAACGGCTCACATCGGAACTTTCCCTCACAGTAACGCAGACATAATACCCTTTCTCCACGAGCATACGAACAAGATGGTGTCCGATGAAACCGGTTGCCCCTGTTACAAGAACCTTTTTCATACGAGAGAGAGGGAATAGAGGCGGTAGGTTTTATACACTCTACCACCGAGTTTTTCGATTTCGTTTCTCATCGGGTGGTTGTCCTCAAGCACCCAGGAGAGTTCAGCTGAACGGTATCCTTTTCTGATACCCTCCTCGAATGTTTTGTGGATGAGAGCAGCCTCAATGCCCCGATTTCTAAACCCGGACACAACCCCAAAGGTTATAACGCGAAGCTTCGTTATCTTCCGAGAATACCAGAGGAGCTTGAAGAGAGCAATGGGCGTCAAACGCCCGTTTATCTTCTTGAGGGCAAAGTTGATATCCGGGATGGCAAGCGAGAAGCCGACTGGTTCACCCTTTACCTCCGCTATGAAGACGAGGTCCTTATCAGCTATTTGCTTGAGCTGACGAGCGGTATGGGAAAACTCATCGTCGGTCATCGGAACAAAGCCCCAATTCCGTTCCCAAGCACGGTTGTAAATGCTCCGTAATATCTTTACTTCATCGTCTAAGTGGGAGAAATCGAATTTGCGGATGGTGAATTTTCCGCGCTTTTTCAGTATCTCCGATGCCCGGGTGAGCCTCTCTGGAACCTCCGGTTTCTCGATTGTATAAGCGACCAGATCCTTTGCCTTCGTGAAGCCGAAAAGTTCCACAAGTTCGGGATAGTACGACGGATTGTATGGCATCATAACAACAGGCGAAAGATCGAAGGCATCGATGAGCATTCCTGTGATGTTGTTTGTCGAGAAGGAGAGGGGACCAAGGAGTGTTTCCATCCCATTTCTCCTACCGAAGTCGACCGCTGCCTCAAAGAGAGCCGAGGAGACATCAGGGTCGTTTATCGACTCGAAGAAGCCCCACTGGGCGGTTCTTGTCCCCCAAAACTCGTTGAAATTGAAATCGATATGGGAGGATATCCTGCCGACAGGAACCCCGTCCTTATATGCTAAGAGGAGTTTCACACGAGCATGCTTGAAGAAAGGGTTCTTTGTCGGGGAAAATGTCGCATACTCCTCCCTTATAAGCGGCGGAACCCAGCAGCAATCCCTCTTGTATACCGTGAAAGGGAGCATAACAAACTCCCGCAGCTGTCGTTTGTTCTTTACCTCCTCTACCTGAACCATCGCTTCTCCTTTTGCTTAAGTCTAATATTAAAATCCGTTTCAACAAAATTGCAACAGAAATCTGTGCTTGACATATAGGTAATTATTTGGTATTTTAACTAAACTAATATTCAAAAGGAGACAATTGACAGCAAGGATTACATTATCTGCGTATGCCAAGTTAAACCTTGCTCTTTATGTTGTTGGGCTAAGAAAGGACGGATATCACGAGATAGTGAGCATCGTGCAGGGGATAGACCTTGCCGATGAGGTGAGTGTTGCAAAGAGGGTGGACAAGAATATTACCGTTGAAACTACCCGTCCGGATGTTCCAGCCGGAGAAAAGAACATAGCGTATAAGGCGGCGGCTGTTATGCAGTCTCTGTTCGATATACCGTACGGGTTTGATATATCCATTGAGAAAACGATACCTCCGGAGTCTGGTCTTGGCGGGGGGTCGTCCGATGCTGCTGCTGTGATTATGGCTATTAACCAACTTTCATCTCTTGGACTTGGGTATGCGAAGATGGCAGAGATAGGGGCAGGGATCGGTTCTGATGTTCCGTTCTTCTTCTCGACTGGGAGTGCTTTGGTTTCGGGCAGGGGAGAGAAGGTTAAGGATATCAAGTTACCGTTCGGATATACGGTCATTATTGTCAAGCCGGATATAGGGATTTCGACCAAATGGGCGTATGAAAACATCAAAAACAGCTTGACAAGACCAGACTTAGGTATAAATTTTGCAGGTTTGGGAAGGGAGAGTTTCTTCAGGTTCTTGCGGGAAGGGGCGAAGAATAGCTTTGAGCCAGTTGTGTTTTCTCGCTATCCTGAGCTTCGTAGGATAAAGGAGAGACTGGAGGAGGTGGGGGTAGTTCATGCAGGGCTTGCAGGTAGCGGTTCAGCGGTGTTTGCAATATGCTGTGACTCGTCCCAGGCTTACTCCATAATGAAGCGGTTCAAAGAATACTACAAGGATGTGTTTTTATGCAATCCACTTGCGTTCAGGTTTTGAACCACTGGGGCGTAGTCAAGTGGTAAGACACAGGATTTTGGTTCCTGCATTCGGAGGTTCGAATCCTCCCGCCCCAGATGAGAGGAGGTTTTTATGGATGAATTGAAGCTTATAGTTGGCAGAGGTAACAGACCACTTGGAGAGAAGGTGTCGGCTATTCTGGGTGTCCCTGAGACGAGTGTGAAGGTTAAGAACTTTGCCGATGGCGAGATATTCTTTCAGATCCAGGAGAATGTCCGAGGAAAAGATGTCTTCATTATCCAGAGCACACAGCCTCCTGCCGACAATCTGATGGAGCTTCTGCTGGGGATAGATGCAGCAAAGAGGGCTTCAGCAAAGAGGGTCACCGCTGTTATCCCATACTACGGTTATGCTCGTCAGGATAGGAAGGACCGACCGAGGGTTCCGATAAGCTCGAAGCTTGTAGCAAACTTGCTCACTGTTGCTGGGGCAGATAGAATACTTACAATGGACCTCCACGCTCCTCAGATACAAGGGTTCTTTGACATCCCGTTCGACCACATATTTGCGAGCAAGATATTCATAAAAGAGTATCTGGTGAAGAGAGGGGTAATCCGTCCGAATGCTGGGAATCCGGAGTGTGTTGTGGTTTCTCCCGATGTTGGAGCAGCCAAGATGTGCCGCCACTTCGCTAATGCTGTTGGAACACCACTTGCTATAGTCCATAAGGAGCGTTCGAGGGAGAACAAGATCGACACTATGGAGCTTATTGGCGATGTCGGAGGGAGGACCGCTATTGTCCGAGATGATATGGTCGATACCGGGGGAACACTCTGTCGTGTGGCGGACCTTCTCAAAGAAAGAGGGGCGAAGAGGGTGCTTGCCTTTATAACGCATGCGCTCCTATCCGATGACGCTGTAGATAGAATAGAAAAATCTGGGATAGATACGCTTGTTGTTGCCGATACTGTGCCAGTTCCGGCGGAAAAAAGAACCGATAAGATGGAACAGGTCTCTGTTGCCGAGATGTTTGCACGGGCGATTGAAAGCATACATTTTGAGAGGTCAATAAGTACACTGTTTAACGAGTAGGAGCAGGATATGGAAGGGTTAGTTTTGAATGTAGAGAAGAGGGAGAAGAAGGGAAAAGAATTTGCCAGGAAGCTGCGCGCCAATGGGAAGTTTCCAGCTATCCTTTACGGAGGGGGAAGGGAGGTGATGCTCTCTGTGGATGAGCGGGAGTTTCGGAACCTCCTTCGTCTCCATAGAGGAAGAGAGCATATGGCTTTGACGCTTATAATGGAGGGTGAGAGTATCGAAGTATTCTTGAAGGATGTCCAGCATCACCCTGTTACAGAAAGGATACTCCATGCAGACTTTGAAGAGCTTGTTGGAGGTCGGAAGGTTACCCTTGATATAGATATCGAGTTTGAGGGAGTTCCTGAGGGGGTCAAGGAAGGCGGTCTGTTTGAGCCGCTGAGGAGGTCGCTTAGGATATCTTGCCTTCCCCGTGATATCCCAGAATCGCTCAAGATAGATGTCTCCAAGATAAAGAGAGGAGAAGCGATAAAGGTAAAGGAGCTTTCTTTTGAGAATATTGAGATACTTGAGCCACCCGATGAGGTAATCGCTCTGGTGAGTGAGCCAAGGGGCAAAGCGGCTAAAGAAGCGGTTCCCTCTGGGGAGGAAGAAGGTGTTTCTGAGGAAACAGAGGAGTGAGAAGAGGATAGTGAGAAATTTTCTTCCTGCGATACCCCTTCTTTTTGTGCTGGTATCCCCTGTTCTCTGTCAGGATTATGAGCTGTTGAAGCAGTATCTCGAGCGTATGGGGAAGGAAGAGGCTGAGGCAGAGGAGACCATTCCAGCAGGGAAACAGCCCGTCTTTTCTGATACACTTCGCTTTGAGGCGAAAAAGGCTGAGGAGACAAAGAAGGCGAAGGTTGAAGAGGAGAAGCTCCCTTACTTTGATGAGTATATAGTAATAAACGGTGATACGGTGCAGACCATAAGGAAGGCGACACCCAAGGAGCTTACACTGTATGGTTCAAGCTTCTTTGAGCGGAAGCAGGAGGGGGCTGTCTATATGGGCGATTCTCCTGCTCCGCAGAACTACAGGCTTGGACCAGGGGATGAGATTATCATCAACCTGTGGGGTGGGGTATCCGCCTCTTATTCTCTCACCGTTGACAGGGAAGGGAAGATAGTTATTCCCCAGGTGGGCGCTCTCTCTATGGCAGGACTCACCCTTGGGACGGCAAGGAGTAAGATAGCCTCGCATCTGAGGAAGATCTATTCCGATTTCCAGCTGGATGTGACCTTGGGGAAGGTCAAGGCGATACGGGTTTATGTGATAGGCGATGTGAAGTACCCTGGGGGGTATACACTTAACGGGCTGGCAAATGTGGTCAATGCACTGGAGATGGCTGGAGGAGTAAGGGAACATGGGTCGCTGAGGGATATCCGTATCATTCAGGCAGGAAAGGTCCGTCACAGGCTTGACCTTTATATGCTCATCCAGGAGGGAAAGCTTGAGGAGGAGATATTTCTCTTACCGAATGATATTATCTATGTCCCTCCGGCAACGGGTTGGGTCTCTGTGAGAGGAAGGGTCAAGCGACCTGCTATATACGAGATAACGGGAACGGAGAGGATATCAGATATACTCTCGCTTGCTGGCGGAACTCTTCCCGATGCGGATATCCACCACATTATGATTGACAGGGTAGAGAGAGGTGAGCATAGGATAATAACGGTTGACTCATCCGACACAGGTGCGGTGCTTTTTGGTGATGATATATCGGTTTTTCCCATAGACTACACAAGGAGGAGGCTGGTTTTCCTCGAGGGGAATGTCAGCATCTCTGGGTGCTTCGAGTTGAAGGAGAGGATGCGGGTTTCCGATTTGATAGGGAATGGTGAGTTTCTGCTCAAGGATACTTACCTAAAGCGAGCGGACCTTATTCGTATCTTGCCGAGCCAGAAGAGAGAGCTCATTGCTGTTGACCTTGAGGCTGTGCTTGCCGGGGACGAGAAGGAGAATCTGCTCTTACAGGAGGATGACAGACTTATCATTTATTCTGTTTGGGATGTTCAGCGGAAGGATTATGTTGCCATAGATGGTATGGTATTTTCTCCTGGTAAGTTTGAGCTGTTCGAGAATATGCGTGTGTCTGATCTTATATTTGAGGCGGGAGGGCTTCTTAAAAAGGCTTACACGAAGCGAGCGGAGCTTTCGAGGGTATACCCCGGTGAGGATAGCACTGAGGTTATATACATTGACCTTGATAAGGCTCTTGAGGGTGACCCAGAGGAGGATATCTTGCTCCAGCCAGATGACTATCTGTTTATTCGAGAGGTTCCTGGGTGGAAGCTACAGGAGATTGTTACTATTCTGGGAGAGGTGAACTTCCCAGGTAACTATGCTATCGTTAAGAAGGAGGAAAAGTTATCCGAGCTTATAGAGAGGGCGGGTGGTTTCACGGATGATGCTTACATTAGAGGCGCTGTATTTATTCGCCCGTCAATTACGGAGGAGGCGGTGAGGCGCGACCTGCGGAGGATTGTCGAGAACACTCAGGAAGCGATAATCGATTCTATGGGAAATATCCAGAGGGCGCCGCTTTTGTATACGTTTCGGGAGGAGAATCTGAATAGGGTGATAATAAACCTTGAGAAGATTCTCGAGGGTGACAAGGAGGAGGATATTGTCCTTCAGGATGGCGACACGATATTTATTCCCAAGAAACCGAGCGGTGTGAGTGTTCTGGGTTCCGTTGCTTCGACAGGGACGATAAAGTATATAAAGGGAAAGAATGTTGGGTATTATCTTGAGAAGGCAGGTGGCTTCACCAGGAATGCTGACAAGGGGGAGATAAGGCTTGTTAAGGCGAGCGGAAAGGTGATAAAGTGCGGGTTGAGGTTCAGGGATATAGAGCCGGGTGATGTGATTGTCGTTCCTCAGACGGTAAAGAAGAAGACCGACTGGGGGAAGATCCTTCAGGACTCCATTACGATAATGTCAGGGTTGGCAACAACTCTCTACATAATCCTTAGACTATAAAAGCAAAGATATGGCACCCATTGCCGAGGAAATAGACAACAAGTTTGCAAGCTATTTTTCTGTAATCCTCAAGTACAGAAGAACCTACTATCTCATTGTTGTAACATCGGTTTTGTGCGGGCTACTATTTGTCAATCTTGCAAAGAAGAAGTACACTGCCACATCTACAATCTTTCCTACGGGGCAGGTATCTGATATAGGCATGCTTGCTAAGGTCGCAGGGTATATGCCGGTGGATTTTCTGAATGAGGGGATGATAGAGTCGTCCTCGTTCCTTTTCCCCGATATAATAAGGAGCAGGGAGGTGTTGGTTGAGGTGCTTACCACCCCGCTTGAGTTCCATAACGGCGGGCAGCTTGTCAGGCTTACTCCTCTTGAGTATTTTAATGGTAAGATGGACGATGCTACGATCTTGAGGTTCAGAAAAAGGATAAAGATAGAGTCGAGTCTTAGGACAGGGCTTATAACAGTCAAATTTACTGACAAGAACCCTGAGTTTGCTGCTGGGGTGGTAAATCTCCTTGTGGATAAGCTCGATGAGTTCAATAGAACCAAGCGCAAGTTCAAGGCGAAGGAAAACATCGAATACATCAAGGGGAGGCTCGAGGATGTGAGGAAGGAGCTTGCCCAGATAGAGGATACCCTAACAAAGGCTCTGGAGCAGAATAGGAACTACCAGACCCGGGGTTCTCCCAGAATCAAGATGGAGATAGAGTCGCTCCAGCGGGAGTACCAGATAAAGAGCTCTGCGTATACTATGCTTGCCCAGCAGTTGGAGCAGGAGAATCTCAGGTACCGCAGGGATACCCCGATAGTTTCTATCCTCGACAGGGCATCTCCTCCAACGAAGCCATCGTTCCCGCGTAAGAGGCTCTTGACGCTTTCTATCCTCCTTGTATCGCTTGCTGTTGGTACTGTTGTTATATTCTACCGAGAATCGACTGGGAGAACTGGACCTCCTGCCTCTTCACGGTTGAACATTGTCTCCTGCGTAAAGGAGGATATTGCCTCGCTCGCTCGCTTCTTCAAGAGGAGAAAGTAGATTTTGCCCGATAGGGGGGAAAAATATGTTGTTCTGTTTATCTTTCTCTTTATCCTGTTCATAGGGGTCTTTTTCGTTTTCCCGAGCATATATGTCAAGCTTGCTGCATTTGCTCTTCTCGGGCTGTTTTCTCTTTTTATCCCGTATAGGGCGATCCTCCCTCTGCTTGTTATCTATATGACGGGGGTCCCTGTTGAAACGGCGCTTGACAACTTTGCTCTTTTCGGGTTTGATGTTTCCTTCCACGAGATCCTCTTCGGCTTACTCCTTGCAGTTTGGTTTTTGGAGCTTGTTTCTGGCAGGGTTCAGTCCAGTTTCAGGAGCAGAGAGGCAATCCTTATATCGATAACAGTTCTATACCTTCTCGTTCCGATCTTTGTTGGCTTATCAAAACCGCACCTTGGGTTTGCCTGGAGGAATGATATAAGGCATTCTTTTTTCTATCTTGCTTACTTCCCAATAGTTACCTACATTTCAGATCTCAAGGATGCAGAGAGGGCATATAAGTGGCTTGCCCTAGGTATGCTGGGCTTTTCGCTCCTTATAATCTCACCTTTCGTTATTGGGCATCTTTCTCCGCTGTATTCCTATTTGCATGGAACTATCCGCTTCGGGCAACGGAACAATAATATAATGCTTATAACATATCCTTTCCTCTTCCAGCTCTATGTTTTGGATTCGAAACCGTTTTTCAAAAACGAAGGGAAGGTTGCGAGGGCAGTTATTTTTACCATTTTGCTTCTTGGGCTTCTTCTCACCCAGACGAGGACGATGTGGCTCGGGGTGCTTGGAACGGTTCTTTTACTTTTGATTTTTAATATTTCGGAGAAGAGGTCCACCGCTGTCCTTGTAACCGTTGGGAAGGTGGTCTTGATCCTGGTCGTGATGGTGGTTCTACTGAATGCTGGGCTTTATCTTTTAGCAAGGGATTTATACGACTATATCTCCTATTTTCTTACTGAGAGGTTCGCGACATTAGGTAGGATAGGGACTGACCTTGCTCTTGCTATAAGGAAGATAGAACGGATGGACGCAAGGGCGATGTGGCGGGATAATATCTGGATAGGGAGGGGATTTGGCACAAGCTGGGCAATTATGGGGGAGGAATACTCTTTTTGTGATGATTTCTACTGGACCACGCTTGCGAAGACAGGTATAATAGGGCTTTCTCTCCTGCTCTCTGTTTATCTCTACTACTCATACATCCTTTTTCGGCTTTTTCGCATCCGGAAAAGGCTGAAAACCCTTTTTGCGAGGAGGTTCGTTGAGGTTCAATTTGCAACTATCCCTGCAACATTTGCTATGGGGTATGTGAATTCGCATCTATTTGATTCACCGATAACTATCGTTGGATACCTTGTTTTAATAGCTATAACGGAGTATCTATACGATAGAGCAATAGTACACAAGGATCCGGAATGCTTGAAAGAATTGCCCTGCTGAAGCATGGGAACGCTTTGCGTGAGTTCGATAATCTTGTCTCAGGGAGACCTGTTCTCCATGACAGCATCGTTTCATATATTGAGGAGTTTGCTGAGCTTGCAAGAGGAAGAAAAGCTCTTATCATCTCGTATGGGCAGGAGTGGGAAGGTGGTAGAAGGGATAATATAGAGTTTCTTACGCTTCCTCTGGATATGCTTCGTGCGCACAAGAACTATCCTGGCTACCTTCTTGCGATCAGGAGGATGCTCTCTGCCCTCAGGCTATTTAAGCCTGAGCTTATAGTTGCACTCGGATACTGGATGAACAAGATACCTGTGGCAAGGTATGCCAAGGCGACCGCTGCGGAGTTCCTGCCGGTTGAGACGGGGGAGATTGTGAGACCGACCGGACTGAAAGGTAGGTTCTTTGATAGCTACATACATTTTCTCAGCTCCGATGCCGTTAAGCTTATCCTCTCCCGTGGGCATATCCCGGGGGTCCAGCTTGCCCGTTTGGGCGTGCCAAGGGAGAAGATTCAGGATATATATCCGGTCTATCCGCAGTCGTTTTTCATCAAGAAGCCGGTGGAAAAGTTTATCCTCGATGAGAAACGGAACAAGCTCCTCTTTGTTGGAAGACTATCTGCGGAAAAGGGGGTGCTTCTTCTTCCCGAGATTATGAGGCAGATGGATGGGGAAAGGTTTGTTCTATATATAATAGGTGAAGGGAGAATGAGGAGTAGGCTGGAGAGGTTTGTTGATAGATATGGGCTCGGGGATAGGGTGAGGCTGCTTGGTGCACGACCGCCGGATATGTTATGTTCGTACCTCAACTCCTGTGACCTACTTGTTGTTCCTTCTGTTACCGAAGGGATAGCGAAGGTAGCCCTTGAGGGTGTGCTTTGTGGTATCCCGATTGTGGCGAGTGATATTGAGCCGATTTCGTTTCTGCTCGATGCTGGAAAGGGGGGTATTCTTGTTCCGGCTGGGGATGCGGATGCGTTTGCGGAGGCGATAAGAAGGGTTTGTTCCTCCCGAAATGAAAGGGAACGGATCCTTGAGAACCAGAAGCTCCTGAGGGAGCGTTTCATTCGTGGTAGAAAGAGTTTGACATCTGCGGTGCAAGATTTCATCAGGAGGAGGTTTGGTGTGTGAGGAGTTTGCTTATGGTGCTTGGGTATTTCCCGCCTGTCGGTGGTCCGCCCGTGCAGTATGTTCTCCGGTACATAAGCTACCTGCCAGAATTTGGCTGGAAGCCGTATGTGCTGACACTCAAGAAGAATTCATATTTTGCATTCGATGATTCGCTTCTCGACGAGATACCAAAGGATGTCTTTGTTAAGAGGACGCCTGCCCTTGATTATGCCCACATCAAGCTATTGGGGAAATCAGAGGATAGGATAATTGCTGACCGTCGCTGGAGACCGCAAGATACCTTTCCAGAAGGTGTGAAGGCTCTTGAGTTTCTAATAAGAAAGTATCTTCTTATCCCTGATGGGCAGATAGGCTGGCTACCGTTTGCTGTGCCAGCTGGACTGGAGCTTGTAAGGAAAAACGATATTTCCTGTATCTACGCGAGGGTTCCCCAGTTCTCAGCTTCTCTGGTTGGCTACGCTCTCAAGATGCTCACGGGCAAGCCGCTTATACTTGATTTCTCTGATGAGTGGGTGACGGCAAAGGATTTCTACCTCCGTCCGAGGATAAGACAAAGGGTTGAGATTTCGCTTGAGCGGCATATGGTCCTGTTTTCCGATTTCGTCATCGGCTCTGGTGAGGCGGTTACGGAGCATCTTATGAGACGGTATCCGGAGAAGCCAAAAAGCCGATTTGTTACGCTTCCGCTTGGTTTCAACGAGAGGATTTTTTCAGGGGTGAAATCGACATCTCCGAGCGATAGGTTTGTTCTTCTTTACACAGGGAGCCTTGAACCGTATGATGAGCCAAAGGGGTTTGCTATGACACCCAAATACCTGCTGGAAGGGCTATCCCTCTTTCTCAAGGAGAGACCCGACGCGAGGATAGTTCTCAGATTTGTTGGGCACTTCCCCGATTTTCATAGGGAAAAAATAGCAAGGCTCAATCTGGAGAGATTTGTCGAGACGCCAGGATATTTACCACACAGGTATATCCCAAGGGAGCTTATGTCCGCTTCTTCGCTCCTCCTCCTGTATTTCTCCTCTACTGGCAGCCCGAGGCAACTGCCGGGCAAACTGTTTGAATATATGAGAGCAGGAAAACCTGTGCTCGCCCTTATGCCCGATGAATGCGAAACCGCCCGGATACTGAAAAAAGCAAACCTCGGTATATTTGCTCCACCTGAAGAACCAGAGGCTATCAAAAGAAGCATAAAGGAGCTTTATTCACTATGGGAGGAGGAAAAGCTTGATAGAACGCCGAATTGGGACTATATTTACAGCTTTGAACACAAGAAGGTAACAAGACGGCTTGCTCAACTTCTCGATAAGGTTTCGGATGAATATACTCATCGTTAGTATATACCATTATATAAGAGGAGGGTTGGAAAGATACGCTTTCTCGCTCGCAGAGCTTTTGAGAGAAAAGGGGAATAATGTATCCTTTTTCTCGATGAAGCATCCTGAGAATATCCTGTCCGATGATGAGAGATACTTCGTCGAATATATCGACTATCCGACAATCGCAGAAGAAAAAGGTATTATAAGAGGCGGGGTTGATACCCTGAGAAGAACCTTCTTTTTCCCGCAGGCGGCGAGGAATATCTCTTATCTGCTCGATGACAAGAGACCAGATATTGTTCACATTCAGTCGCTTCTCCATTATATAACGCCATCCATCCTGTATCCTATAAAGAGGCGTGGGATACCTGTGGTCTGGACCCTGCACGACTACTCACTTCTCTGTGCAAACGGGCTTTTCTTCTCCGAGCGTCGTGAATCTATCTGCACCAGATGCCTTGGTAGAACTCCGCTGTGGGCAATCTTTGAGCGTTGCAAGAAGAATTCTATTTCTGCATCTACCATCGCAGCCCTCGAGATGATCCTCTATAAACTGCTTAGCGTCTGGGACAAGGTCGATAGGTTCATCTGCCCGTCGAGAACGCTTATGGAATACTACAAAAAAGGCGGATTCCCTGAGGAAAAGCTTGTCTACCTGCCGAACTTCGTCGATGAGGTCTCACCCAAGGATCTTCCGAGAGAGAAAAAGATTATCTTTTCCGGCAGGCTCTCACCCGAGAAAGGGATAAAGATTCTGCTCGAGCTTGCAAGCAGGCTCCCCGAGATCGATTTCGAGCTCGCTGGAACAGGGCAGCTCGAGAAGCAACTTCTGGAAAATAGGCTTGCCAATATCCACCTTTTGGGATATCTTACAAAGGAGGAGCTGTTTGATAGGTTAAATAGGGCTGCTGTTACTCTGTTTCCATCTATATGGCTGGAGAACTTGCCGTACTCTGTTCTCGAGTCGATGATGCTCAAAACGCCGGTTGTGGCGTCGGATGTTGGAGCAGCAAGGGAGATTGTCAAGGATAATGAGACAGGCGTTCTCTTCTCTCCACAGCGACTCGATGAAGCAAAAGAGAAGATAATCACACTTATGAACGATACCTCACGGCTTGAGGAGATGGGGAGGAAAGCAAGGGATTTCGTCCTCGAGAATTTCGACAGGGAAACACATTATCAGAGAGTTATGGAGGTTTATAATTCAGTATGAAAAGGTTGCTTTTGACAGGCTCGAGCGGTCTTTTGGGAAGCTGTATCCTTCAGCGACTCGAGGGAGAATTTGAGCTGCTTGCTCCATCGAGGGACAGGATGGATATAACAGATGCAGCCGCTGTGAGCAGGCTGGTGAGGGAGTTTTCTCCTGAATGGATTGTTCATCTTGCGGCGTTCACCGATATGGACAGAGCGGAGGCTGAAAAGGAGAAGGCAAGATTTGTCAACATCACAGGAACAGAGAATCTTGCTGAGGCGGCAAAGAGTGTCGGTGCAAAGCTTCTCTTTGCTAGCACAAACTACATATTTGATGGTAAGGGGGATTCACCTTACAAACCGTGTGACCCGCCCTGTCCGGTCAACTACTACGGGTATACAAAGTATCTTGCCGAGGTTAGGGGGAAAGAGATATTGGGAGAAAACTTCATTATAGCGAGGCTTGGCTGGGGTATCTGGAAGAGCAAACGCTCGGTTAAGCTGATAAACAGGCTCCCGGATATTGTGAGAGAGAGAAAGCCGCTTAAGCTTGCGGATGATAATCTCCAGTCGATATCGTATGCGCCTGATATTGCGGAAGGAATTAGGGTTATAATAGAAAAAGGGCTTACGGGGATATTTCATCTTGTCAATCAGGGAGAGGTGACAAGTTACGAACTTGTGAAGTTCCTCCTCTCTCGGATGGGGTATGGTAACTACCCTGTGGAGAAGGTGAGGCTGAACAGCTTAAGCTTCCCTGCAAGAAGGCAAGGGTACGGTGTGCTTGCTATTACGCCGCCTGTTGTGCTTCCCCATTGGCAGAAGGCTATCGAGGATTTTGCGAAGAGGATGCAAGAAAATTGAAGATAGGAATTCTGGGAACGAGAGGGATACCTGCCAACTATGGTGGGTTCGAGCTTATAGCTGATGTCACAGCGAGGCAGATGACCAAACGAGGACATTCTGTCACCGTTTACTGCCGGCTGGGGAAGGTCGAATTGCTCAAGGAGTACGAAGGGGTAAGCCTCATACAGTTGCCGACCATCGACACGAAGTATACATCTACCATCTTCCACACAGCCCTCTCTGTTATACATAGTATATTATTAAAAGACTTCGATATTATCCATATATATAATGTGGGCAACGGGATACTCCTGCCAATTCTGAAACTCTTCGGGAAGAAGGTTGTTATATCGGTGGACGGTATCGAGTGGAAAAGGAAGAAGTTCAGCGGGTTTTCGAGATGGTATATGCGTTTCAATGAGCGTTTTGCAGTTAGGTTTTCCAACAGGCTGATAGTTGATTCCCGTGCCGTCTGGGAATACTACAACCAGAGATACGGTATAAAAGACCATATTTATCTCCCATCCGGCGTTGAACCGATAAGCTCTAATTCACAAGATTTCTTAAAGGAACTGGGTATCAAGCCGAAAAGATACTTGCTGTTCGTCGGGAGACTTGTCCCCGAAAAGAAAATAGAATTCCTGATTGAGGGGTTCAGGAGATTGGACACAGACTATAAGCTCGTTATTGTCGGCGGGAACAAGTATATGCCAGAATACGAGCGCAAGCTCCGCGAACTTGCGAGCGGTGACAAAAGGGTCATCCTGACAGGGAGTGTTTTTGGTGATAAGGTGAAACAGCTCTTCTCGAACGCATACCTGTATGTCTCGCCGTCGGAACTCGAGGGAACATCAGTGTCAATACTCGAGGCACTTTCCGCGGGCTGCTGCGTTCTTGTTAACGGGATAGATGAAAATCGTGAGGTAATAGCGGATGCCGGACTCTTCTTTAGGACAAACGATATGGGCGATATGGTGAGGAAGATGAAGCTGGTCATCGATAATCCTGAACTTCAGAGGCAGTATTCGGAGAAAGCAGTGAAAAGGGTGAAGGAAGCATACTCCTGGGACGCCGTCATCGACAGATATGAGCAGATACTCGAGGAAGTGGTATATGGGAAATAGCTTCTCGAAATTCCTCCTCGCATTGCTTCTTGTTTGTTTTCCCGTAAATATGCACGCCTGGGTCCCAAATCTTAGGCACTCATCCATCCCCGAGGTTGAGAGAAGTTTCTTTATAAGGGAAGGGGTTGTTCCCGAAGGTGTGGTGTTTATGACGGACTATATCAGCCGCCAGAGGATTCACAGTGTCTTGTCCGATAGACTGCCTGCTGTCTTGAGAGAATACTATCTCTCCCGCACATCGACAGATAAAAGGTGGTTTTTCGCCGAGATGCCGATGGGGATTAAATCTTACTCGTTCGAGGGCAAGCCGCTCTCGAAAGGGAGGACAAGAATATACATCCAGCCTGCGGTCGGGATGAATTTCTGGGACAAAGGCTTTTTCTACACGAACTTCGAGATAGATAACTCGCTTTTCGACAACCCGCACTTCACGGGTAAAAAGTGGGAAAATCTCGCCTGGAGGACAACGAAGGCTGTGTTGGCGTATAATTCTTCTCTGGGTGAGTTCTCCGCAGGAAGAGGATATATCCGATGGGGCAAAGGGACACTCTTTGCCGGGAATAGCCCGACAGATGGACTCCTTTTTCAAACATTCCACGGGAGGCTCAGGTTCTTCTCCGGGCTCCTCTTCTTGGATGATTGTCGTCTCTCGGATAGCCTTCAGGAGATATATCATCAGAGCTATGCAAGGCGGTATCTCTCGTTCCATCGGTTGAGTGTGCTCCCGATGAATAATATCGAATTCTCGCTATATGAGGTACTTCTTTTCGGTGGACCAGGGAGAACACCCGAGATATACTATATCCTTCCCATCTACCTTTTCCATATCGAGCAACTGGAGAGCCACGAGAACGACAATACATTCCTCGGTGCAGAGTTCAGAGCAAATTTCCTTAAAACGCTTGTAGAAGCAGAGTTCACACTCGACGATTTCCAGATAGACAAGAATGTCCAATCGGACTACGAACCGACAGAGTATGCCGCGGCAATCGGTGCTACTCACTCCCTCGATGCAGTCTTTCCAGTGGATTTTAGCATCGAATATCGCAGGGTAGCAAACTGGACATTCAACCAGCTCTATCCATGGAATAGATTTCTGTATAAGGGTTTCCCCCTCTCCGATTCGGCAGGATGCGACTTCGATAGGGTAACAGCAGATGCTAAGCTCTGGCTGAGCCCCGCCCTTTATCTTTCCTGTGGAGCGGAATACCAGCGAAAAGGGGAAGGGAGGATTGATTCCCCTTGGACAGAACCGTGGATGGATGTGTCGGGAGAGTATCACGAGAAGTTCCCGACAGGGGTGGTGGAATACAAGACAATAGTCAAACTGGAGGCTGAGGGGGAAGCAACACCATACCTTTATATGAAGGCAGGATTATATTATATGAAATATAGAAACAGAGAGAATCAGAAAGGTAACAACAAGGGGAATTGGGCAGCACGGCTTGAGTTTCTCTGGATGCCTCAAAAAGCCTTTTTGTTTTAACCACAATATATTGAGTATGAAAGCAAAAGGAGCACAATTTATGGATGTTAGGTTAGCTTTTGACAAAATTTTTATGGCGAAAATAAAAAAAGTTGTTGACATTTGGAACTTACACCCTAAATTGGCTTAATAAAAAGAAGAGGAAGATGCGTGATTTTTCTCTTGACTTCTGGAGAGGGAAAAATATATTTGAACGGTATTTTTTCTGGTGAGGAGTAATATAGTTGCAAAAAGTTCTTGACTTTGAAAAAGAAAGCCTTTATCATATAAAGGAGATTGTGAACCTATTTCAGGAGGTATATCCTTGGAAGCGGTAGGAACGGTTTTTAGGAGATTAGGAAGGTTAGTAGAAATTAACCACAATAGAAAGGAGAAAGGTGATATGAGAGGAAGGTGCATTTTCGCGGTAGTGCTTATGCTTGCATTTGTTTTCGCTGGCAGCGCACTTTTTGCCTCTTGGCAGTATTCGAATGCGTTTAACCTGGTTCCTCCAGAGTCTGGTTCCTCGTATGGTGATTCCATACCAGGTTATTACTCTTCGGATTACTCCACCGTGGGTTCATGGGGGTATCCAGGTGCTGGTATTCGTTCGGATAACAGGTTCGGTTATTCGGATGTGATAGACAATGAAAGCGCCTTTTTGAGGTTAGATCTTAAGGCACCGGATGGTAGTCAGACATTTGTGAAGGCGATCAAGCTTACCATCTGGGGTAACTCCTGTTTTGACCCAAACGAGGACCTGCTACCTATCGACAGGGATGCGGTGAGGAGCTGGCTTGCCGAGCAGGGTGTCCCGTATGTTTCTGACACTAATATGTTCTATGGTGTCCAGTTCTACAATGAGGAGGGGGTAGTCTCCGGTTCCGACCCGAATATGTTCGACAACATTGACCTCTATGCTCACCCTGAGGTGCTTGCTTCCGATACTGTGATCCTTGGTGGCGACACTCTCGTTCCGAGCAGCAGGTGGAGCATGGTTTATGAGTCTGGTGGCTGGAAGAGATGGGAAGCTACATTTGTGTTTGAGATAAATCATATGATTGACAGGGAGCCTGAGGGGACAGGGCTTCCTTTTCACAGATTCTGGGTAGTTCTCCGTGCAAATCGGTGCCACAACTGTGGTGAGAACTCCATCGAGGGTATCTCCAATGAGGATGAGTTCTATCTTGAGATACTTGACAAGAATGATGTTCAGGTCTTCCAGGAGGTGTCTGCTGGGGTATTTGTTCAGCTGAATATGGATGACCAGAACACTGATGTGTATCACAACAGGGATTTTGACATCCCTGGTGCTGCACCCGGGTACGACCCTGCCTGGCTCGATGTTCCCGGCTGGATTCCTGGTTACGAGAACCAGGGGCGTTGGGCTCGCAGTGAAAAGATATACGGTGTCGATGGTGACCCGACAATATATGACATCTATCCTGTTAATGAGGTATCCACCAACGGTCCTAATACTGACCCCTGGTGTGATATGATAAACGAGGAGCCGGTCTTCACAGCCGATTCCGTTCAGCCTGTGGTGTTCAAGGCTTTCGATACACTTACCTGTGTTGATTCTGTTATGGTTGAGATGAGATATCTCAACACGGGGACATTCATCCGCAGGATAGACACGGTGATATTTGTCAATCCGCTCACCTATGGCAGGTGCGATACCATGAACGGAGGACCGGGCACAGGCTGGAAGAGTTTTCTCATTCATAGGCACAGAATTCCGCCGTCTGTTACCTGGACGAGGAATGCGACACCATCGCTTGACATCTATCCTGAGGCGAGTGTCGCAGTTGATACCATCTGTGGTGGTTATGAGTTCACCATTGAGGTTGGTGCTCCCACTACGGATGATTACCTGCCCCCGTTCGATGATGGTGCTCATGTTCAAATCTTAGCCAGGGCTTTCAACAGAAGCGGAAGTTATGTTGACACCACCTGGGACTTCATCGTTGACCTCTCCGGACCTACTGCTGTTCTCGATTTTCCGGAAGAGGTGAGGGATGAGGATACACGTGAGTATAGCTCTGTTAGGTATGATAATATCGAGGGGGTAAATGTCAGGTATCGTTTTATGCCCGACTCCCTGCCTGTATTCAGGTTAAGGTTGGATGATGGGTATCTCACAGTTCACGATACATACAATCACGGCACGAGGTATAGCTCTGGTGCTGATCTTGGCTCAGGTATAAATTGGAGAGATTTTGAGGTTACATTCATCATCGAGAGATGCGTTGGAATGGTTGATACTCTCTATGTCACCGAGGCGGACATCGGTTCTGGTGTATACATAGATGAGGATGATGCTACGGGCGAGTGGGGGTATATGTATATCAACTTTGCTGACCTGTATGACCCTGTTTCTGCTCCGGACTGGTTCCTGGATTCTGGCGACAAGGTGTATGTCATTCTAACCGAGCTTTACGATGACCCGGATTACGGTATGGGTGCACAGGATGGCGGGGTTTGCGATACCATCCCGACAGGTAGTGAGTGTGCCATTGGAGGAGCCGATGGTAACTACGGAACGAGGAGCGGACTTGCTAATGGGCATATCCCTCTCAACGACCATTATACCGCCTGTATGGGTACCGATTTTGCTCCTGATACGCTCGGTATTGTCAGGATCGACTATGTCGGTCCGACTTTCACGCCGTATTCACTCTATCCGCCTCTGAAGGGTATTACATCCGATACCTTCCAGATTATCACGCTCGATGTGTATGATAGGTCGGGTTGCTACGCTTATGACACCAGCCTTACCGCTCTTGCGGACCATGCCGCCGGCATCTATGCGATGACAACTGGCGATTCTGCTCTCTACATCAATATCAAGGTTCAGGCTGCTGATGGGCACTTCTATGGTGGAATCTGGGGTGATGATGATGGTAGGAACTTCCCGTATACCGCTGGTGTTGGACCTATCTTCCTCGATGAGTCACCTGACCCTGATATCCCTGGAGTTAGGATAACATTTAGCCCTGAGCATGTTTCTGGCGGTAGTTACCACTTCCATGCTGGGGACAAGGTGAGTATCACTGTGTTTGTCTGGGACAACTCCTATCCTGGGGATGCAGATTTTGATACCCTTTGTGATGGTAGCGCGGTCCCGCATATCGACTGGATAAGGAACCATGCTGGTAATCCGTATCCTGAGGTGTGCGATACGATTGCGAGGTGGAACTTCTTTGTCGATATAGACCCGCCGGTTGTTGCTGGTTCCAACATCCCCGAGATGAGGGAAGGCTCCTGCAACGACACCCTCTGGTTTGATATCGAGGATATAAACGACGGTGTTGTTCCCGAGTGGAGTAGCCCCTGGATACCTGGAGTGCTTGCCGTCGATGTGAGACTGACCGTCTGGGATGCAGAGACCGGAACCCCGACCGAGGTCGACTTCGAGGATGTGGGGTATGCTACTCCGGTAGTAGGTACCCACGCTCTCAGGGGGCAGGAGTTATATGCTATCCTCATTCCTCAGCCGGAGGTTGATTCGCTCAATCCTTACAGGGTTGCAAAGCTTTTGATCTCTCCGGATGGTGGAGGGTGTCGTTTCTATCTCGAGGGTGACAGTGTTGAGGTAGAGATATGGGCAGGAGATGCTGTTAATGTTCCTTACTATGCTGCTTCCGTTGGAACGGACCATTCTCCTCTCTGGGACTGGACGGGTTATCTCTGGAACCATTCGTCCGAGAGCTTCTGGTCAACGGTCTGCCCTGTCTGGAGGCATGGAAACCATACATATGTCGCCGATGATGACAGGATGTATGGGCATTCGGTTCCTTGGGCAGATTACGAGAACCCGAACTGGACGAAGATACTCGGTCCTGGTTCCCTCGATACACTCGGATACTACTTCACCGTTGAGAGGAAGGTTCGTGTTTCCAAGGCGGAGTGGTTCAACGATTCTGCTATGATGCACTACGGCTACGATTTTGTCTGGCCCACCGACCTGCACGGTGAATACACTATGATTGGCGAGGTTGACACGACGGATGAAGATGCTCTTTCTGAGGTTGGTGCTTATGACGAGTTTGTTGGTAGCTGGGCAAAGGACCTCAACTTCGTCTCCGCTGATGTTGTGAGCTGTCTTGGAACATTCCTATACTATGAATGCGAGGACTGGACGGTTGGGCTTACGCCTTATGCGAAGGTTACGCTTTATCGTGATGGTAGTGAGCTCTGGTCTCACGAGGAATGGTGGGACCCATTCGCCTCCTGGTGGATTACCTATACACCTGATCGTAATGGCTGTGAGGAGATTGGACACTGGGTGATTGGTCCTATGGACCAGCTGGGTGAATACAGAGCTCACGCCGATACCATCATCGATACCACATCTGTCGAGCCTCTCGTTGTCGATACCACCTATCAGGGCTGGCAGGATGGTGATAGCCTTGTAGTTATGTTCTCCATCCATGAGCTCCAGACGGATAGCACTGTTTACAGGCACGACTACAGATGGTGGTATAAGTTCGACTATCAGCCGCCGACTGCAAGGTTCACTGCTGTGCCGACGCTGACGGGTTATGAAGAGGTGAACTGTGTTGACCATGAGTTCAACAATGCGGTAAGGCTTCGTCTTGAGGCTATTCGTGATGGTGGCGTTGGTATTGAGGGCGACCCCTCTGTGCCTGATGGTTGGGCGACTGAGTGGCCTGCTCGTGCGGTCGTTCCAAACAGCGACTATATAATGTACTATTATGGTACAGGTGATCCGCAGCCGGCTCTGCTTGAGTATGAACCTCATACGCACTATGCTTACAGCAATGAAGAGCTTTACATAGAGAACTGTGCTGAGCCTGAGCAACCTGGTCAGATGATGCCTATAAGGTTGACGAGGGTTTACACCGATTGCAGGGAGATGCCAGCTGGGGTCAATGAGTATACTGTTGACACGGTGTTTGTGGCTGATTCTCTGTATGCTGTGGTTCGGGTTCAGGACAAGCTTGGCAATGTGACCGAGGTCGCATCCAGGAAGATAGCCCTTGACAACGGTAGTCCGAGGGTGAAGGGAGTTGCGCTCTCTACCTACGATGCGGAGATCGACTCCTTCATCGATTGGGATAATACCGTTTTCCTGCAGCCTTGGACGACGAGTCAGGAATCGCTTGTTGCCATCTACAACCTTCCTTATGCTCGCTCCGACACTGAGGAAGTGGTTTATGGTTGGAAGGTTTACTTCAGGATCTGGTTCGATGATAATATGGATATGAGGGACCCTGACCCGACGACGGGTTATATGGTCAGGTTCAGACCCGAGGGTTGGACATCCTGGCTACCTGTTATTCCTGTTGACTTTGAGGAGATGGGAACAGGTAGGTTCGTACCTTATCCTCTTGCGGCTGATCAGGTAGCTTATGACTACTACCTTGGTAGCTACAAGCATGTCCCAGGAGATGGCTTCACCTTAAGTGGTATTGCTGAGGAGAGTTCTATGTCTGGTTATCCTGGCTGGAATACGGATAGAGAGTGGATAGGGTATACTATGATTGCTGACAGCATTATGGACGGAGTTGGGATCTTGAGGATTCAGGGGTTCGACGATAATGCTGGCAATCTTATGATACCTTATGAGATGCCTATTAGGATAGTCACGAGACCTTATGAGCCTGCTATCTGGTCAGCGAGGGTTGACACGACACTCACACCTTCTGAACCTGTTCCTTCTGCATGGGCTGGTGCCAGGGACCAGGATAGATGGGTAGCTTCTTCTGTGACTTCTTGGCGTGGCGATTCTCTCAAGGAATGCGGAGTGGTTTGCTCTTATGTTGATTCCTCCGCTATCGCCTTCTGGAGCTATCAGGTTGATTGGGCTATCACCGATGATGTAACCTGGAAGTTCTGGTGGACGGATGAGTATGCGGAGGGTCCTTCGACAGCTTACTCTGGTCCGCCTGACTTCACATATACACTTGATGACCCGCTTGATTCGCTCCCTGAGGGCAAGACAATCGATTGGGTGACTGTCCCGAGAGAGCTGCTTGACTTCACCAGAGAGTATTACCACTCCGGCGTGAGGGATACTATCGAGTGTAACGAGAGCAAGTATATGCATGTGATATTCGAGATACATTCTCGTTTCTACACCGATGAGGTGTTCGCCGACAGTATGATGAACTACCTCATCACGAACAGGGAGGTTAACGGTGCTGTTAGGATGTTCGTCACTGGTGGTATGAGGGATGAGACAGGAACACTCATTCGGATTCCGTCCTTTGGGCTTGGCGCAACCGACCTGACGATTGAGGTGACCGGACCTGCGGTAAGGGACATCGATGCTATCAGGTATATGGTTGTCAACGAGGTGACAGGGGATTCCCTCCAGATATTCCCAGATTCAGGTTTCGCCTACATCGGTCTTACTCCGGGGCTTGTCTATACCGACACATCGATACAGTATGTCTGGACTGTTCCGGACACATTCGAGCCTGGGCTTTACAGCATCCATATCAGAGGCTTCGACAGGATAACGGTGATCGAGGATGTTGTGAATATGGAAGGAGTGGATGCTGACACCTTTGCCTATATCCTTGTTAATAATGAGGCGACGAGAATCGATATTGCTCACACCGGTGATCCCGTTGATGTGTATGTTGATGTTCCTTATCCTGGTGGTCCGTTTGAGACGAGTTATGAGACATCTGCTTCCGACTTTACCATTGTATCGAGGCATCTGTTTATCCATCCGTTCTGTCTGAACTCGGATGAGCTGGATACGACTCGTTTCGTCCAGATACCGTTCCATGTGACATTCGTTCGTGGGGCTGATTTCGAGTCTGCGATGGCTGCTCGTTCTGAGTGTGGACCTCCTTATCCTGATGAATGGGGTCTGAACGATTCGCCGCTCTATCCTGCATGGGTGAGGTTTGCGGATGGTATGGGACCGATTGATGTAGATTCTACCATTGTCAGGCTTCAGGTGACCACCTTCAACGACTGGGATAGAGAGCTTGGGGATAACCCATTCGAGCCTGATTATCTGGAGCAGGGTGGTTATATGGGTGATTCCCTGTATCTTATCTTCAACCTCGGTGCTGCTCCATCTATTGACTCTGTTCATCTCATCATTGAGGATGAGGATGGCGGGAACATCTCCGGTTCCAACTTCCGCAGAGACCTCTGGCTCACTCCTGCTGAGTTCCTGAGGAGTTATGATGGTAGCGATTACTTCGTTTACTATTGGAATGTTGAGGACCAGGATAACCGCTACGATGGTCCGGTGAAGATAGTCACCACAGTGTATCAGACGGATGCCAGCGACTCGATAAGGGTAACGACCTCTTACTCGTTCCTCATTCTCGATACCGATGACCCTGACTATGAAGTTACCCTTCTTCGTGAGCGAGGGACGGCTGACGAGGTTGGCAGGGTGGTTTATTCCGATGTCGATTCCCTTGTTGGTGAGGAGATCTGGGTTGTCAATGCGGATACATTTAATATCCGTGTGAAGTGGCTTCAGACGATTCACGATGAGAGCGAGACAGCAGAGGATTACATCACCTATGATGATGCTATCTTCCAGACGAGATACTGGGACTTCCTGAGGATGACGATAGATGGACAGCCGTCCGGTGTCCATGTGAGCGACCCGAACGATGTCTATCAGGTGAGGATATGGAATACCTCTTACACCGACGGAGCAGAGGAAGCTTGCTGGACTGATATCTTTGACAACAATATCTACAACTATCAGTGGCCGGTCGCTGCTGATCCTGCTGGTAACGGTCTTGGTGTGATAATGATTCAGGGTAGGGATGCTGCTGGCAATATCCTTACCTATGATGAGGCTCGTGAGACCTCCCACGGGCATGGTAGATTCTTCCTCATCGACACGGAGGCACCTGTTCTTCACTGTGAGAACTTGACAGCCAGTCCGGATGGTATAACAGCCACGGGTGTGGTTGCTGAGGATAATATGCTTGGTGAAGGGTTCTTCGATGCCGCTCATTACGAGGAGACCGGCGAGGAATCGTACCTCTTCCTTGAGGTATTTGAAGAGACAGAGGATACGAGCTGGCTTGTTGACCATGTCGATACGACCTTCGTTCCTGACACTGCGTGCACCATCACCGCTATTGATACGACCTGGGAGGACACGATAATTGTCTCCATCGACACGACCTGGGACTGCTATGAGACGGGTGACACGACGATGTATGTGGATACGGTCTGGGTGCCTGAGGTAACCCCTGTGACCAACTTTGTCGATACTATCTGGCTCGACGAGGAAGGCAGGTTCGATTATGCTGCTGAGGTACTCCATGCTGGGGCTACATTGATTATCAACGGTTACGACATCGCTGGCAACAGGGCGACCTGCACCGTGCCGGTAATAGAGCTTCCCGACTGCATTGTGTATCACTTCTGCCCAGGCTGGAATATGGTCTCTATACCGCTTCTGCTTGACTCCTATGCTCAGGAGGATGTCTGGCCTTCGGCAGAGGGTGTCTATACGATTGACCCGGCGACTGGTGAGTATGTTCTTGTCACCGGTGATCTTGAGTCTGGTCCTGGGTATCTGGTATTCGTTACAACGGAGGCTTGGGATACTGTCTGTGGTGAGGCTCTTGAGAGCTATGCGATAGAGCTTCAGCCTGGTTGGAATCTGATAGGTAGTGTCTGGGGTGACCCGGTATCCTTCCTCGACCCGACAACTGTTCCGGCAGGGATTATCCCGCCTGGTCATACATACTGGTATGATGAGTGCGAGGTGAACGGTTATATAAGAGCTGATGAGCTTGTTGCTGGCAGGGGTTATCTGACATTTGCGACGGAGGCGGGTAGCTTGTATGTGCCAGGTTCTAGGAAGATAATCATCGGCATACTCAAGGATAGGGCTGAGCTGACGCCTGAGTGGACAGGGAAGGTTACGGTCGACGGTAAGGAGTTGATATTTGGTGTTGCCAAGGAGGCTACCGAATTGTTCGATACGCCGTTCGACCGTGCTTATCCGCCTGCCATCGATGGAGGAGATGCTTACCTTGACAGGAATCTCGTGGTTGACCTCAAGGGTGTGGAGAACAGAATAGAGTGGACACTGACGCTTGAGACTGCTTCGCTTGTCTCCTTCGACCTTTCTGGTGTCCCTGAGGACTGGGAAGTCGCACTCTTCTGCGGCGAGGATGAGGTTTCCATCGATGGAGCAATTGAGTTAGCCAGTGGTATCTATAAGCTGGTAGCCACGAAGCTGTCTGTCCCTGTGGTGTTCGAACTTTCGCAGAACTATCCTAACCCGTTCAATCCGGTGACCAAGATCTCCTTTGCGGTTCCTGTTGAGACGAATGTTGAGCTTTCGGTTTACAATGTTCTTGGGCAGAAGGTGAGAACGCTTGCCAATGAGGCGAAGAAGCCTGGCTACTACAGTGTTGTCTGGGATGGTAAGGACTCCAAGGGTGAGAGTCTCCCGTCGGGTGTATACTTCTACAAGATGACTGCGGATGGGTTCTCCTCCACGATGAAGATGATACTGCTGAAGTAGTTGGGAACTCCTCTATGTAAATAAGTGTGGGTTTGAGGAAAATTCCTTGGACCCACACTTTTTTATTGCGCAGGATGGAAAAAGAGATATATTAATTAAATTTAGTATAAGAGGGAACAATGTCGAGGTTGAGTGTAAACCAAAATAAGGGGGGTTCAATGAGAACGAAGGGAATGCTTGTTATCGTCTGTCTGGTTTTGCTCGCTGTGAGTTTTCCTGTTTTTGCTCAGGACTGGACGATGGATGTTATTGCCTGGACTGGTGATAGGACGGCGAGCTTCGTCAGAACCTTTGGAGTTCATGCTGGGGCAACGGATTACTATGATACGGATTTTGATAGTCCATTCATTCCTCCGCCGTCTGGTGCGTATGCTGTTTTTCCGCTTCTTCCGGATGACCCATACTATGGGACGATTGCGGGGCTTTCCACTGATATTAGGAGTTCAGATGATAGTGAGGTTATCTGGAGATTACAGGTTCTGAATGACTTTTCCGATGGGGATCGGCTTGTTACCTGGGATATTGGCAGTCTTCCTCTTCCAGAGAAGTCTGCTGCTGCTTACGGGTATATGTATGTTGGTGTGACATCTATCGGTGGGGTTGTGACCAGCTGGACTGATATGTCAGAGGTGGATTCTGCTACCTTTGGTGCGACTGAGGAGGTGCAGTTCAGGTTTGTTGCCGCGGGTGCTGAGGACCGTTATCCTCCCGAGGTGTCGGATATCCAGCCTGGTGATGGGGAGTACGGCGTGGCGTTGGACGCATCGATTGAGTTCGACATCACCGACGATGTTAACGGAGTGGATCTATCGACGCTTGTTCTCAATATCAACGGTGAGGATGTGACTGGGTATACAACCCTTCCGATCGTCGGGGGGTACCATATAATCTATACTCCTGTTGGTGGGTTTGAGTATGCTGATACCGTTTATGTTACGGTTTCTGCGAGTGACCTTTCTGAGCCTCCTCGTGAGATGGAGCCTTATAGCTGGCGTTTCTACACCGAGGGGATTGTCCCGCCGGACCTTATCCCGCCTTACTCTGACCACTGGACACCGGAGAACGGTGCCGAGGATGTTTCTCCTTCCACCAATATAACCTTCCAGATACACGATGGGGGTGTTGGAGTTGATACATCGACCATTGTTTTGATTGTGAATGGTGCTACTATTTCCCATTCTGTGTTGGAGATGACAGAGATTGGTGCAGCTACCCATGATTATGCTGTCATATACGACCCGCTTTCGGACCTTCCGTCGGGTCTTGTAGGTGTTCAGCTTCATGTAGAGGATTTCAATGGGAACGCGCTTGATACGACCATTGCTTTTACTGTTGGAGAAGCGGGTGAGGTTCCCGATTGGACTGTTGGTCTAACGGCTTGGAGCTATACCTCGCCCGATACGAGCTTCTCCTCTGTCTATCTTGGTATGATGGCTGGTGCGACCGAGCTGTTTGACCCGGGTATTGACATACCCATTCCTGTGCCACCGCTCGGATTTTATGCTTATTTCCCGCTTACTGATCCTGGTTATCCGGAATATACTATGCTCCAGACGGACATAAGGGATGCGACAGGTGGTGAGAAGCTTTGGGTTATGCATTTTGGGAGGCCAGGAGCTCTTCTGGGTGTTAGATGGGATCCAGCTGAGCTGCTCCCTGGTCCCGGATATACCTATATGATAGGTGCTGCTCCTGAGGGTGTTGACCCGACCTATTCGGATATGAGGCTTACCACTCATATTGAGTTTCCTGCTGATTATCTTGTGTATATCAAGTTCCGCTCAGGAGAGGGTGATGTTCATCCGCCGCAGATTGTCAATGCTGCCCCTGCTGATGGTGCGAGAGGTGTATCTGTGGCGACCGATATCTACTTCGAGATAGTCGATGCCTCGGGTGTCGATCGTTCGAGTCTGAACATTGTATTCGATGGTGAGGATGTTACTTCCTCCTGTATTATCACACCGCTTGAAGGAGGGTATTCTGTTCTCTATGTTCCGCTGAGCTATCTTGAGATGGACAGGGAGTATCAGACGATAGTTACCGCCTGCGATGAGGCGATACCGTCCAACTGTATGACTGACACGCTGGTGTTTTACACAACGGGTGCTGCCTGCTATGAGTGGACGACGGGGGTTGTGTTTTTCAGTGTGAACGGGATGACAGGGGATACGACCACAAGGGAGCTGGTGTTTGGGACGGATGAAGCTGGTAGCGATATGTATGATCCTGACCTTGATGTAGTTTATGTGATGCCGCCGCCGACTGGTCCTTATGCTTGGTTCCCGCTTTCTGACCCGACTTACCCGCACTATACGATGCTCTCGACCGATATAAGGAATGCCTGTGCTCCTGGTGATCCTGGGATATTCTGGAATATTTATGTTGACCGTCTCTGGGACAGCGAGGGAAGTGTCTCATGGTTTGCTTGGTCGCAGGAGGATCTGCCTGAGGACACGATGTATGCAGTGGAGATAGGGGTTGCCCCGATTGCCGGTACGCCTGATACCTGGCTTGATATGAGGGCAGAAACCGACATTGAGATAGAGACAGGTGAGAAGGCGGTTATACATTATTATCGCAGGGAGGTGATTCCGAGGTATAGTATAATAGGGACGGTAGAGCTTGAGAATCCGGAAGACACTCTCCTGGGAACGATAGCTGTTCTTCTGGGCGCTGAGCCCGATACATTCAATGTTTCTGCCTCTGGGCAGTTCCGGTTCGATGATCTTTTGCCTGGCACATATAATGTGTTTCTCCACAGGGAGGGTTATATCGACACGACGGTGGTCGTTATCATCGATACGGCGGATGTCTATGTCGAGGTAACCTTGTATCTGCCGAGGTACACCGTATCTGGTATCATAACGCTTGAGGGTGCATCTGCTGGTGAATACGGGGGGACACATGTCGTCATCGGAACATATTCTACTTACACCAACGATGATGGGTCGTATGAGATAACCGGTGTTCTTGCAGGTGAGTATGATGTCGTTATCTCGCATGAGGGCTATGCGACATTCGATACGACGCTCACGGTAGAGGGTGACACCGAGTTTAACTACGAGTTGCCGCTTCCGCCGGGGTTTGACATATCGGGTACGGTCACGCTCGAGGGGACAGATGACTTCTCTGGCACGGTTATCGAGATTGTTGACCTTGGTGTTTCGTATACCACGGAAACAGATGGCGCATATCTGTTTGAGGATATCGAGCCGGGACTTCACACGATAAGGTATACACATGCTGGGTATGAGATGTTTGACACGACCATCAACCTGACGGATGATATGGTTATCGATGTGACACTCACTCCTGCCAATGTTACTGTTTCTGGCACGGTGGATGTCTCGTCCGGTCCGGATTCACCCGCTGGCACAGAGGTATCCATAACCGCTCCAGGGTTTATGCCCACGCTTACCAACAGTGAAGGATACTATGAGTTCACTGATGTTCCTTGGGGAGAATGGACTATCTCTGCGACGAGGGAATATTATGCTCCGTTTGAGACGACGCTGACCGTCAATTCCGATACGACGGTTGATTTTGCCCTTATCTATCTTGAGCCGCCAGCATACCTTGTGGCTGTGGGCGATACGCTTGAACGCCCGATAACAGAGGAAGGGAAGATAACGCTTACCTGGTGGATGCCGTTTGTTGCGGGTATCACACTTGACCATTTCGACATATACCGCAGTGAGGAGCCGTTTACCGAGCCATCGGCGGACATTCTTCTTGGTTCTGTTCCTGCTGAGAGCCTGTTTGATGAGGAGGATAGCCTGTACCGGTATGAGGACTACGATATCGTGCTCGAGGAGACCTACTACTATGCAGTTGTCGCCGGCTACGATGAGGGGGATTCGAGGATGACTGGTCCTGTGGTTGCAGCGACGGTGGTTCTTCCTGACGATGCAGATGTTCTTGTCTACGACTTCGACAACGGTGCAACACCGATCGGCGGTTTGGGAGTTGAGGCTACCATAACGGCTATTCTTGATGAGCTTGATGTTTCCTACACGGTTTCGGCTCAGGACGCTACTCTTGAGGGGTATGAACTGACCGATTATGATGCTGTAATTATCTGTCTTGGTGTCCATGATGCCGACGATGCCAGGATAGATGACCTGTCGATGGGCATGCTTATATCCTACCTTGAGGATGAGAATGGACAGGTGTATGTTGAGGGTCCAGACTTCGGTAAGGACTATTTCTCTGATGGGACCACCATTCAGCGTGATTTCTTCAACCTGTTCGGAATCCACTATGACCACGATGGTAACGATGAGGGGACAGGGAATGTGCGCTACATAGTGGGAGATGAAGGGTATTTTGGCATCCCTTCTGTCCATATGGATTATTCCTTTGGGACGATTGCTGACAGGTTTGTCGATGAGTTCAGTCTAAACCCTGGCACCAACCTAATGTACTGCTCGCAGGATTCTGCTCCTGCACCGAATGTTTCCAACATCCGTGGTAGTAAAAAGGTCTCTGGATACAAGGCTTACTACTCATCGATCTATGTTGGAGCGCTCGTTGATGCAGACTACCCGAATGTTAAGACGAGGATACTTGGGCAGGTTCTCTGCGATTTTGGCATCACTTGCGCAGGCGTTGACGATGAGAGGCTTGCTGTTCCGGTGGCGTATAGTGTTGGTCCTGCGTTCCCGAACCCGTTCAACCCGGTGACTGATATAAGGTTCGAGCTTCCAGAGGATACCGATGTTACGCTCGATGTGTTCGATGTAACAGGTAAGAAAGTTGCGACGGTTGTCTCTGGGCATTTTTCTGCTGGTGTTCATACCGTTACCTGGGACGCCGGGGACTCACCGTCCGGTGTCTACTTCTACAGGCTTACAGCGGATGAGTTCACCGGTTGCGGCAAGGTGATACTGCTGAAGTAGAAAACCGTTTTTGCCGGTAGCTCTATAGCCCCCACTTTTATGTGGGGGCTTTTTGTTATAGCGGGAAATACCGATGAAATTCAACGGCTTATGCCGATTAGGTAAAGGGAAATGTAAAAATTGACTTGACTTTCGATTATGCTTGTAGTATTTTATAACTATTTAGACTGGAATATATGAATAAAGGAGGATAAGAGATGAGGAGTGTAGTTTTGTCGGTGGTTCTTGTTATGACCGTTTTTGCTGTGGCATCTTTTGCTTCTCCCGGTTGGGAGGTTCCGATTACGGCGATATTCAACGGGGACACAACGAGCTGGTGGAGTCTTGTTTTTGCCAAGCATCCTCTTGCTTCTGACCTCCTGGATACCCTTGACTGCATCATTGTGATAGCACCGCCTATGACGATGTTCGGTTATTTTCCGATATCTGACCCGGAGAATCCGTATATAACGATGCTCCAGTGTGATTATCGAGACACCTCAGACACCGAGGAATGGGAGATTCGATTTGGGATGAGTCCGATGCCCGAGAGTATTCGCCTTAGCTGGGATGTCGATTCGCTTCCGCCTGAAGGAACGCTTGAGATCGGGTATGCAGAGATAGGTTCGGAGGTGGAGGAATGGGTGGATATGAGGTCTTCTCCTTTAGTGGTTTTTGGTGGGCTTTGTTATGCCAAGATAAGGTATGAGTATTCGGCTACCCCTGAGGACACGGTTCCGCCTATTGCGATTAACTGGGACCCCGAGGATGGGGCGGTTGATGTTCCTGTTACGACGGACCTTGAGGTAGACATAATCGATTCTGGCAGCGGGGTTGACCCGTCGACCGTTCGGTTTGTTGTGATGGATTACGAGGTACCGAGTATGCTTATAACAGCCACGCCGATACCTTTTGGGTATCATTATCTGATCGATTCTCCTGTTGAGCTACCTGGTGGTATGACGATTGAGGTTATTGTGTATGCTTCCGACCTTGATGGCAACTCGATGTCGGATACAATCAGTTTCACCACCGAGAGGCTCACAGGATATACCGTATTTGGTGTTGTTACGCTTGAGGGTGAGACGGATTTCTCTGGAACGCAGGTTCTTATAGAGGGTGGTGGCGTTGACACCACAGAGGTTGATGGTAGCTACAGGATAGAGGGGGTTCCTGCTGGAACGCATATGATGACCTGCATCCATGAGGGGTTTAATACAGATATCAGGAGCATAACGGTTACACGGGACACAACGATAAATATCGAGCTAACGAGGATTGAGGAGACGGCGACGGTTTCGGGGACGGTTTATCTTGAGGATTCCCCGTCTGATTTGTCGGGCTCTGTGGTTTCTGTCTGGAATACTGGGATGACCGAGCTTATCGGTTCCGATACTACCGATGCAGACGGTTCCTACTCCATCCCGGATATTCCAACGGGGGTGCTGTATGCTATTGTGGCTACCCATCCTGGGTATAGGGATAGCACAGATTTTGCTATGGTGGATGAGGATATTACGGTTAATTTTACCCTTTACAGGGAGGTTGAGACCTACAGGATATCGGGTATTGTGCTTCTTGAGGGGGATTGGGTTTCCTCCTATGGTGGGACAACAGTTATGTTGGATGGTGAGGAGGTTGGCACGACCGAGATAGACGGTTCCTACAGTATCTCCGATGTCTCCGATGGCTGGCATGTGGTAGCCTTTGCCCATCCTGGTTATGCTCCTGCTGAGAGCACTTTCGCTGTGACGGCGGATGTCACGCTCGATATGATGCTCTCCTATTACTACAGGATCTATGGTCATGTCACTCTTGAGGGTGAAACGGACCATTCAGGAACAGGTGTTTATCTCGAGGCGCCTGGTGTTGGGCTTGTCGGGGCTGACACCACAGGATCGGATGGTTGGTTTGAGTTAACAGGGATATTCGCCGGCGATTATACATTAACCGCTAACCATCCTGGCTTTGAGATATATACGATACCGGTTTCGGTTACCCCTGCTGATTCTGCGTATGAGATAACAACCGAGCTTGTATCGACTGTTTCGGAGACGCTCTTCCCTCCGAGGAATGTTTCTGCCTCAGAGGAGTATATCGACAGAATAGTGGTCTCCTGGGAGCCGCCTCATATGGCGCCTCCTCCGGGGATAATAGATACGCTTTTGTGGGATGATGGCACCCCTGACGATGTGTCCGGGGATAGCTTTCTTGGATTCGGTGGAGCTGGTGGCGGGCTTGCTGTTCGGTTTACGCCACCTTCGGATAGCTGTTATCTCATTGGAATTCAGTATTTCACGCCGTCGGCTGGAGCCTCGTTTGAGGTGCATGCCTGGGATGATGGTGGTGGAGTGCCTGGTGATGATATGTTTGCCCCGTTTGTAACCAGCATTCCGACTGATTTCGACACGACAGGTGAATGGCTGACCGTTGAACTGCCCAATATCCCGCTTACAGGGTATAACTTCTATGTTGGCTGGATTGAGATACCGCCTGATGTTCCTTTCCCTGCTGTCGGAATGGACACATCCTACTGTGATGAGCATGTCTCCTTTGTGTATCATCCTGATTATGGTATGTGGTTCAGCCTAAATGAGGATTTCACTGGATTTGAGGATGTTCATCTTATGATGCGTGCGATTATAGTCACGCCTGATGATAGCGTTCTCAAGCTTTCCCCCTCCGAGGTTGACCGTGGTACATACTCTGCCAGCGTTGCCTCAATAAGAGGAACTAAGAAACCGCTTGCAGTGAGGAGAAGGGGTGCTCCATCCTTTGGGCTATCGAAGGCGCTTTCGGTTGATGCAACCATCCTTGGGTACAATATATATCGCGCTGAGACATACTTTACAGACACATCCGAGGCGGAGCTGGTTGGTAGTGTTCCTTCTGGGACTTACCGTTTTGAGGATACCGACCCCAGCCTCGAGATGGGTGTCTGGTACTACTATGGGGTTACCTGTGTGTATGACGAGGGTGAGTCTTTCCTGTCCGATGTGGATTCTGGCATGGTAGCTCCGCTTGAGCCGCCTGCTCAGATACTTATATACGATTTTGACGACGGCGATATGCTTGCATGCGGTGGTGAGGAGGATGAAGCGGACTTTATATACAACGCACTTCTGGAGGTTAGTATTCCTGCTGACAGTATCCTCCTCTCGGAGGAGGGGGAGCCTCTGGACCACTTCGATTTATCGAATTATCAGGTAGTTTTCATTGTCACCGGAGCTTATCCGCAGTCTACCTTCTCCGATGAGGAGTTGACATCGCTTATGGAGTTTCTGGATGGTGGCGGAAGGCTTTATATCGAGGGAGTTGATGTTGGGTACTGCTATGGTGACCCGGACGCATCGAGCGATGTGGCTCTCAATTTCTTCGATATGCTGGGTGCTGTCTGGGAATATGATGGTGAGTCCGCGGAGGATGGTAATGTCGTTTATCTCGATGGAACCGAGGATTTCTTCGGGATGCCGCTTCACCTGAACTATGATTTCCAGGAGTTGGCTGACCATTATGTGGACGAGTTGTCTGCCTCTGAAGATGCAACTGTCATAATGACTTCTCAGGAAACAGGTCCTGCTCCTTCTGTCACCAGTGGGCGAGTTATTTGTTACGCGAACGAAACTTATGTTACAGTACTTTCTTCTGTCTATCTTGGTGCTATGCAGGATGATGAGTATCCCAATCTCAGGACGAGGGTTCTGGGGTCTGTGCTGAATGCGTTGGGCATTCCCAATAGCTACGCTGGCAGGGAGGTTTCCGCTCCTGATAGGGTAGTTCTATTCCAGAACTATCCGAATCCGTTCAATCCTGCGACCGGGATAAAGTTCTATCTACCGGAAGCTGGTTCTGTGGAGCTTTCTGTTTATAACATCAGGGGTGAGAAGGTTTGCACCCTCGTTTCTGGCAATCTTTCTGAGGGGACCCATTCTTTCGTGTGGGACGGCAAGGATGCTCCTTCTGGGGTATATCTTTACAGGCTGAGGATAGGGAATGAGTCGATAACGAAGAAGATGATGCTTCTGAAATAAAGGATTAAATCCATTTTTAAGGAGGAAAGATGAGAAAGGTTATGTTTGTTCTGGTTTTGATGTTTGTTCCTGTGCTTCTTCTCTCGCAGGAACTTCTTCCGCCGAGAGCACTTACTGCAACAACCAGTCATTTGGACAGGATAGAGCTTTCTTGGTTACCGCCTCTTGCACCGCCTCCGCCTGGTGACACGGTGGAGCTTTATAATGACGACGGCGTTGTGGACACGACAGAAGAAGGATACAGTTATCTTGGTTATGGTT
>JAGGUN010000025.1 GCA_021158465.1 bacterium | reverse complement strand
GATTCAAAGGCAATAAAGGCACCAATGCCGCAGAGAATTATCCCACCAAGAAGGGCAGCTTGTGCCTCTCTATTGATCCTTATGCCAATCCATGTTATCGCTGAGGCGACTATATCGATAGCAGTATGCACCGCATCCGCAATGAGACCAATGCTTCCTGAGAGGAAACCGATAATAAATTCCAAGGCTGACAGCCCTACATTTCCCAATAAGGAGTATTTGGCGCATGCCTCCTTTGAAAGACGCCTCACATGGTACTGTTCAATATTTCTTCCCTTTTTACCTAAAGCATCTGAGCCTTTTTTGGTTATCTCGTATTTATCCGAATATTTTATCAAACCTTCACTTTCAAGATAGTTCAAGCTAATATCTATGAGTTCATTATTTACTTGCCAGTAACCCACATACATGTCCCTAATTTTATCTATGAGTTCTTGTCTCGTTCTACTGTTTAACCGAAGCAAGCGTAAGATGTGCCACTTGAGATTCTTTTTTACCTGTGAGTCCTTGATTTGCAATCGTTTTTGGGGCATAGCAGTCGCCCCGTTTTCCTACGGGAGCATATTTTAAACGGGAATTCCCATCATTCTTCTCTTTAAAGGCAATTTCGCACAACTATAATATTTACGAACAAAGTTTCGTTCATCCTTCCAGTTTGCTTTAGTTTCATCAATTATAACGCTTTCTTCTTCATATTGCAAGGGAAAACAACTGGCTTAATATTCAGTTATCTTCTCCTCGTTTTCTCAAATGCTCGGATGAACTCGAACGATGCCTTACTGGAAAGCAGAAGCCACCTGCCGCAAGCATCACACCTGATGCTTATCCTGTCCCCCTCGAGCCTCACATAATGAAAGTTCACCCTCCTGCCATCGAAGAGAAGCTCACCGCAACTGCATCGTATCTCCACTTGACTTATACCCCTTTTCTGGTATCTTAATCATATCGGAGAGGAAATGCAAACGATTTTTGACAACTTCGTCGCCTTTGACCTCGAGACGACCGGACTCGACAGGACAACCGACGAGATAATCGAGATAGGCGCTGTCCGCGTGGAGAACGGAGAGATAAAGGATGTTTTCTCGACGCTCGTCAAGCCGACACGCCCTATCCCAACATTCATCACAACCCTGACAGGGATAACGAACGAGGATGTCAAGGACGCCAAAGGTCTGAAGGATGCAATCGACGATTTTGCCAACTTCATCGGCGACTCTCCCCTTTGGGCACACAACGCATCGTTTGACGCAGGGTTTCTGGATACCGCATTTATCGAGTGCGGGAAATTCGCCACAACAAATCAGATATTCGACAGCTACAGATTGTCCAAGATATTCATACCGAGATTGAACGGACTATCCCTTGGAAATATCGCTAAGTTCTTCCTTGTCGAGCAAAAAAGAGCACATCGGGCACTGGACGATGCCGTCACCCTTGCAAAGATCATCCCAAAGTTGAAAATCTATGCAGCCCGTTTCCCCGAGGAGCTACTCGATAAACTCGTATCCATCACCGGCAAGTTCGATGCTATGCTGTCAGAGGCTGTCTACAATCTACTCGAGATAAAACGGAGCAGTGCATCTCTGCCCGATGTAAAATTCCGTGAGGAGATGCTCATCAATCTCGAGGGTATCCGCGGGGAAAAGGATAATGCCAAGCACAAATTCGATCTTCACGATGTGGTGAAGCTTTTCGACAACGACGGACCAATTGCTTCTATCCTGCCCGATTTCAAGAAGCGGGATGTCCAGCTCAAGATGGCAAAAGATGTGTATCACGCCTTCAAACAGGGCGAATTCCTGCTCATCGAGGCAGGAACGGGAACGGGAAAATCGCTTGCATACCTTGCTCCTGCCGTGCTGTTCGCACTGAGCAAGAGCGAGCGCGTGGTCGTCTCAACCAACACGAAAAACCTTCAGGAGCAGCTCTTCTTCAAGGACATCCCGACACTCCAGCAGATAATTCCGTTCAAATCGACGCTCGTCAAGGGAAGAGGAAACTACATCTGCCTCGAGCGGCTCAAAAGAACAGTCGAGAGACTCGACCAACTGACCTCACGCGAGGCAGAGGAACTTGCCTACGCACTCGTCTGGGCATACGAGACACGCTCGGGGGACATCGCAGAGAATACAAGCATGTCCACGGAGAGAATTTCTCCTCTTTGGATGCATATAAACGCAGATACCTTAGGCTGCCTCGGGCATAAATGCCCGTTTTACGACGACTGCTTCCTCGTGAAGGTTCGCAACGAACAAAGGGAATCGCAGATTGTCGTTGTGAACCACTCACTCCTGCTCGCAGATGTCGCCGAAGAGTTCGGAATACTCGGTGGATACAGCTACCTCATAGTCGACGAGGCACACAACCTCGAAAAGGTGGCTGCAAACTTCCTCGGTGTCCATATCGGTCTGAGAAATTTCAACATCCTGCTCGGCGAACTGTACAAGGAAGAACCGTTGCCAAGAGGGATTATACACAACATATCAAGCAAGCTCCGAAAGGATTATCCTGAGAAGGCAGAGAAATCTATCCAGTTGCTCGCCGAGAGCTCAAAGAAAATACTCAAGATCAGACGGCAGCTAAGGCAGTTCTTTATAACGCTCGGGTTATTCCTGCAGGATGAGGTCAACTGGCAGAAGAGGCAGTACCCCGTCCGACTGCGGATGCTGGAGTCCGATAAACTGCACCGCTTTATCATCGAGCGAACAGAAAACCTGAAAAGTGAGCTTCTCATCCTGTCCGATAAGCTCGCTGAACTTGTATCGGAGGCAAAATACCTCGAGGATGATATATTGTCAGAGGAGTACCCGGAGCTTGTCTCCGCGGCAGGAAAATTAAAGGATACAATCGTCGATTTCCTCTTCTTCCGCAAATGCAGCGAGCCGGAATATGTTTTCTGGGTGGAGACAGGACGCTCGTTCGAGGATGTGACACTCCACGCTGCACCGACAAATGTCGGCGAACTGCTCGATAAGATGCTCTACAAGGAGCTGGAAACCGGAGTCTTTACATCCGCCACATTGACCGTCGAAAGAAAATTCACCTACATCAAGGAGAGGCTCGGAATAGACCGCATCCCACATGAAAGGATATCGGAGGAGCTTCTCGGCTCACCATACAATTTCAAGGAGAACCTTCTCATCCTACTCCCCGTCTATAAAAGGGATGATGAGGAGACCGACGATTGGATGGCACAGGTCGCACTTGATGTTAGCAAACAGTTCCGCAGGGGCTCGCTCTTCCTGTTCACAGCATACAACTCCCTCTCGAGGGTGTATTCAATACTCGAGAAGGAGCTATCCAAAGAAGGGATAGCGGTCCTTGCTCAAGGGGTATCCGGCTCAAGATACGCTATCTCAAGCCGGTTCAAGGAGAACAGGGAATCAATCCTCCTCGGAACAGACTCCTTCTGGGAAGGTGCCGACTTCAAAGGAGAAACGCTCGAGGTGCTGTATATCTCCAAGCTCCCGTTTGCTGTCCCGACCGAGCCATACCATCAGGCAATCTGTGAGAAGCTCGAGAACGAAGGGAAAAACTCGTTCCTCGCATACATACTCCCCGAGTGTATCCTCAAATTCCGCCAGGGACTGGGACGACTTATCCGCCACGAAAACGATGTCGGTGTAGCAATACTGTTCGACAGACGAGTAATCGACAAGAGCTATAGCCCAGCCATACTCAATTCACTCCCAACGATGGTCATCCCGATATACTCACAGAAGGAGCTCATCATCCGTATGGAGAGACAGTTCAGGTAGAGGTATGATGCATCCTGCACACGGTATACACACCTCAAAAGGTAAAGGACAAATCTCCGTGAACCGTCAATTTGTTTCTAATGTGCCTTATGAAATCTCTAAATGTTGTGTTCCCATAATCTCTTGAATTCGATTCAATAAGCCTTTATCAATCTGGAAGATTGACACCAAGGGGCTTCTCGATTGGACTAAAACCGTATCGGGCAGCCGGTCTCGGTTCGCAGAGAATCAAGGAGGATATAAACCGTGTCGCTATCGTTATATCTGCCTGGAACGGTCAAAAACAGGGTATCACCTGATAATATAAACATCATATCAGATGTTGAAATTGCGGTTGTCTCAGGCGGACTCGATATATGGTGGATAATCCTTCTGGCAAAAACCTGCGTCGTATCTATCCCCTGAAAACCTGTGGTATCGACTATCGTGAAATAGCAGTTCTGGTCATAACAACTCGTATAGCTGAACCCCCCGGGACAATCAACTGAAGCCAAAACATCCCTGCAGGGAATAAGATATCCTGAGCAGGAAAGGTTTGTCCCGCGGTTGCCGAAGGAGTCGTATCCGGCAACGAAGAATGTTATCGTATCGGGACGCGAAATATCGGGCATAACAAGAACAAATTCTGAATCGGGATAAACTACTCCCAGAAACTGTTCCTCCTCACCCGGCAAAAACCAAAAGACAGAGCATTGCTCCTCTGTCTCGAAGGAGTCGATAAGGGAAACTGTGAGCGTCTCCTCATCACCGACAAAGAATGTATCTGACAGGTCGGGACAATCGGGAAAATCAACAGATACCCTCGGAGGATATGTATCGAAGCAACCGGTGGACGCTATCGTGTCGTAGCAGCTCCAGGTGCAGACACGATAGACCCTGTCGAGTGTATGGTCGGCATACCAGAAGCATTCACCATCGAATGTCAATCCCTCAGGTCCCGTTCCGGCACCGGGGAGAGCAAATGAATCGACCACCTGACCCGTCGTATCGACCTGAAAAAGGATGTAGGAGATAGCTCCTGTGGCGTTCCGCAGAATCCAGAAACCGCCCATAGCGAATGTCATACCATCGGCGGATACAGCACCCCAGAAGAGCGAATCCCCAGAATGATATGTCCTGAATGTGTCATCAACAGCAAGCCAGAGCGTCGATGTGTAAGGTGGATACGGCAGAACACGATAAATATCGCCGTGGGAATCGTTTACCCAGAGATAGCCATCATGCCAGCATATACCCTGCCCCCAGCGCGTTCCTGCCCACAACGGACCGGAAGAATCGATAATCGTGCAGCTTGTCGGGTCGATGACAAACAGCCTCGGGTCACCAACCGGAGGATTGCCTCCCTTCATCATATAGATCGTGTCGTTGTGCCAGCACATATCGGCATAGAGACCGGAGAGTATCCCATCGAAGTTGCAGGAGTCAACTATCGCAAAAGCTGTCGGGTCAATCCGGTATATCGAGAGGGAATCATTCTCACCTGCAATGTTGGTCGAGCGGGAGACCCAGATATAGCTACCATCGAAGGTTATCCCCTCGGCATCGTGAAGCTCGAACGAGTCGGCAACGATAAGCGTATCCGTACTCTGATTATAAGCAGATAGTCTTATCATAAGCTCGCAGGACTCGATATTCGGAGCATCCCAGCCGATATTCCAGGCGAAGCAATGCTCACCGGAGGCAAGCCAACCGTTGACATTCGGCGGAGGATATCCCGAAACGGTATCGATTATCCCCCTCGGATAGACGGGTATCGTATCCGTCCTGCAAATAGCGGAGGTAACCGTAACGAGAATACTGTCACCATCAGGGTCGTCAACACGGTAGCAGACAAGAATTATATCCTGCCCATCACGGAGCGTTTCCTGATAGAACCAGACTGTATCGAGCGCCGGGCAGACACCATGGAGAAGGGTCGGAATAAAAAGGAACAATAGAATAAGTAGATATTTCATTACCCTCAAAATTTATCTACATTTTCAAGAAAGTCAATAAGGATAAATCAACCTAAACAGCTTGACTTTTTGTTATTTTATTTTTATTTAAGGATTTATAATAAAAAAGCAATAAACAGCAGGAGGAAAAATGAACGGAAAAGAACTTCTAAGGTATCGCCCTGAGAATGTGAATAAACTACTTGGTGGCAGTCCATATCTACTGCTGAACTCACGCCCGATATTCTCCGCTATCATCGATGAGAATGTTATGCTTATGGCATGCAATGCAAGGATACGGCATGTCATACCGGGGATTATGAAGGCTGCGATGGAGACAGATGCCGTCGTAGGGTTCGAGCTGGCAAGAAGCGAGGGAGATACAAAGGGCGGATATACCGGACAAACACCGAAGATATACTTCGAGACTATAATGGAATATGCTGAGATGATGAACTTCGACAAGCCGTTCTTCATCCATGGCGACCACACGACCGTCAAGGATACAAGCGACGAGGAGTTCAACGCTGCACGCGAGCTTATCCTTGCTGAGATCGAGGCTGGATACACATCAATAGCAATCGATGCAAGCCATAACGAACTACCAGACAACATCCGCATAACAAAGCAACTTTCCCATATCGTCGAGGATGCAGGGCTTGGACTCGAGGTTGAGGTCGGGGAGATCGCCGGAATGAAGGGCGAACTTACAACTGTCGAAGAGGCTCTCGAATTTATTACAGCCTTGAAAAACGACGGAATAAATCCGAACCTGCTCGCAATATCAAACGGCAGCAAACACGGGAACTATGCCCCAGGCGAGGAGGTGCATATTGACCTCAAAAGGACCAAAGAGGTGTTCGACGCAATCAGACCATACGGCGTCTCCATCGCCCAGCACGGCATAACAGGAACTCCACTCCATCTTATGTGGAAATTCACTGAGCACGGCATCAGAAAAGGCAATGTCGGGACAAACTGGCAGAATATCGCCCACAAACACCTACCAAAAGACCTCTTCGAAGAGATGCAAAAATGGACAAAAGAACACAACGAGAATATCAAAAGGGCAACAAAGGTGTTCAAAGCGGAGATAGACTCCATCCCCCAGAAGAATAGGGACGCCATAGCCGAGGAGGCATACGAGAGTGCAAAGCAGTTTATAAAAGCATTCCGAGCAGAAGGAACAGCAACGCTCATAAGAGAGAAACTACGATGACAGTTAGGGTGAGATTCGCACCATCACCAACAGGAAAACCTCATGTCGGCAACATTAGAACAGCTATCTTCAACTGGCTCTACGCGCGACACCACGGGGGAAAATTCATCCTCAGAATCGAGGACACCGACAGGGAAAGGTACTCCCCAGATGCGCTGAAGAACCTGCTCGAAACCCTGAGATGGCTGAAGCTCGACTGGGACGAAGGACCAGAGGTCGGAGGAGAATACGGACCATACTTCCAGTCGGAGAGGCTCGATATATATCACAGGTATGCCCAGGAACTTGTGGATAACGGATACGCATACTACTGCACCTGCTCGAAGGAGAGGCTCGACAGGATCCGCAAAGAGGCAGAAGCAAAAGGACTACCACCTCGATACGATAGGCATTGCCGTGAACTGGGAATAAAGGGCAGTCCAACCGACACCGACAAGGTCATACGGTTCAAGATACCTCTCGAAGGAACAACCACATTCCACGATGAGATAAGAGGCGACATAACATTCGAGAACGAAAACTTGGACGATTTTGTCATACTGAAATCGGACGGATTCCCGACATACCATTTCGCCAACATCATCGACGACCATCTAATGAAGATAACAGATGTTATGCGTGCCGAGGAATGGATTCCCAGCACAGGCAAGCACATCCTTATGTACAGGGCGTTCGGCTGGGAGCCACCGAGGTTCTGCCACCTACCGATGATACTCGGAGCTGACCGCTCGAAACTCTCAAAGAGGCATGGCGCCGTCGATGCCCTCGAATACCGCAATATGGGCATCCTACCGGAGGCTCTCTTTAACTTCCTGACACTCATCGGCTGGTCCCCAGGAACAGAGCAGGAAATATTCTCAATAGAAGAGCTAATAGAACTGTTCGATAAAGACGGCATAAACCCTGCATCCGGGGTCTTCAATCTGGATAAGCTGATCTGGATGAACTCGGAATACATCCATAAGATGGACGATAAGATGTTGCTCGAAAAGCTTCTTCCCATCATCCGCCAGCGAGGCTGGAGCGGCTTCTCGAAGGAGTATCTGATGCGCATAGTATCGCTTATGAAAACAAGGATGAGGCTCCTAAACGACCTCGTCGAGCTTGCACCATATTTCTTCGAGGAACCAACACAATACGATGAAAAGGGGGTAAGAAAACATTTCAAGAAAGAAGGAGCAAAGAAGAGACTAAATCTGATACTACACGCATTTGACAAGCTGAGCGACTTCAATGAAGAAACAACAGAAAAGGTAATAAGAACCCTCGCAGAGGAAACAGGAACAGCAGCAAAATTCTTCATCCATCCACTAAGGCTCGCCGTCACTGGAATGACATTCGGACCAGGTCTCTTCGAGATACTCGCTACACTCGGCAAACAAAGGTGTATATCAAGGATAAAAAGGGCAGTCGAGTTCATAGAGAAAGGTTGCAAGATGAGTTGACTTATAGCGAAATCTAAGATAGAATATTATGAAAGGAAGAATATGAAAGGGATAATACCGATCACCGTCGCAGTTTCTCTCCTTATTCTTGCCTGTGAGAAGAAGCCAAACAACCCACCGAATGATAACGACAATAACCCTCCTGATACAACATCCGGTTTCGAGAACTACCAGTTTGGAACGATTGAGCATATATTCACACTGACAGACAGCATCTCAACAGGGAAGGATATAAAGGTTTATAATAGCATCGCCTATGTCGCTGACTACAAGCGGATGAAGATAATCGATTTCTCCGAGCCCACCGCTCCTGTCTTCCTCGGGCAATATCCACCCGAAGGTAACCTCTGGGGGTATTCGATGGCTCTCGACTACAGGGAAAACAGGGTGTATCTCGTCGACTCCACACCAAGGTTCTATATCTTCGATGTAAGCGACCCTACATCACCCGAAGTGCTATCCCGACTGTCCCTCACAGGCACAATTCTCGATGTTGCTGTCAGCGGGGACTACGCATACATCGCAGCTTACACAGACGGAATCGCTGTAGTGGACATATCCAACGAGACCAACCCAAACCTGTTATCCAATATCGAATGTATATCCTCTGCTATATTCATCGAGGGAGATAGACTCTTCTCCGTATCAGGGATCGAGGGAAGAGGAGGAAACTGCTTCGATATATCGAATCCATCATCACCCACAGCAATCTTCGGCTTCCGAACCAACGGATACGCCCTCGATGTCGCAGCGAGGCTGGGATACATATTCGTTGCAGACGGGGTATTCAGAGCAACAAACACAGGAGCGTTCTCCATAAGAGACACCGCAGGAGCTGGGATATTCGTCGACTCTCTTGCCAACTCTTGCCAGGGAGTTGCAGTCAACCACAACTTCGTATATCTCGTCGACTGGAACAACGGACCAAACTCCAACCTGTATGTCTATAATGTCCATAACCCACAAGAGCCCTCCCTCGAATATAGCGGAGAAAACTCCCCATCCGTGAGGGTAACATTCGACCCGATGAACGAAAAATATATATACACCTCCGGAAGGGGAGGAATAGCCGTCTTCTACCATAATTTCCAAGAAGAATGAAGGTAAAATCAGCGCTGTACATCCTTCTTGCTACCGTTGCTCTGATACTCGCCTACAATATCATCACGGTATCCACAAGCATTCAGAAGGAAACCGTCTCCAGATACTCCAGAACCGCCTTATTTTCCATAAAATCGTTTGGCGCATCCCTTTCCGCTAATATCGATGAAGCAAAGCAGGAAGCAGAACTGCTCGCAAAAGATATCTCCACCGGCAAGTTCGACCTGATGTCGCCTATCATCCATTCACCTGATATTGTCGATGGGGCATTCTACTTCGACAAAACAACAAACAAACTCTTCAAGGCAAAAGAGAACATAAGCATCCCTAAGGATCTCTTCTCAGCGATAGTCAAAACTGCCAGCGCAAGCAGAAAAGATAAAAGCTTCTTCCTTCTTTCACCAAACGCAAAGCTGCCTCAACTGACAAGGATATTCCTCTCAAGACCAGTCATCTCCCAAAAAACGGTAACGGGTATAGTTATACTCTCGCTCAACTATGAGTACCTCGCGAGGAGGTTCTTGACATTTCGAGCGACAAACAGCGAGGGCAACGGATATATCCTCACCGAGGACGGCTCTGTCATCTTCGGTGAGAATGTCGGAATAAACCTCCCATCGGAGGTTCCTGGGCTCTCAGATATCCTCTCAACCCCATCGGGCGTCGGCACAACAGACGACATGCTCGCCATCCATACAAACATTCCCCTTACCGAGGAACAGCATTGGAAGATTCTTCTGCTCGTAAAGAAAGATATGGTATTCGCAAGCATAACAGGAACCGTCCAAAGGCTGATTGTAATCTTCCTCGCCATCCTCCTGATAGTTAGCATGCTTATCCTGCTCATCCTCCGAGCAGAGTACTTTGAGCGCCTCGAGAAGAATGAGCTAAGTTCACTGGGGCTCTTCTCAATGCTCGCGGAGAACCTGCACAGACTAACAGCAAGGGATTCCCTAAAAAATCTCCTCGATTCACTTGCACACACAGCAGCAGAACTGCCAGACGCTATCCTATGCTCAATATACTTCCTCTCCTCACCCCAAGAGATGGAAATAGTGAGTGCTAGAACATCAAGGAGCGACATTCCAGAGTTCGCACTATCAAGGCTAACAAGCATCTTGAGCCGAGATACCGTGGGCGAATACCTAATGCATTTTAAGAAGGATCTTGAGACCAACTCACTGTTCGACATAATCGAAGGTGAAGCGAGAGGAAAAGAGGAATCAGACTACCTGCAGCGCAGAACCGGCACAAACTCCATCCTCGTGCATCCTATAAAGCCTGACAAGGACACAATTGGGGTAATGCTCCTTCTCTTCTCCTCACCACCTGGACCAGGTATAAAGGAGGTTATCTTTGAACTTGCAAACCTGACCAGCTCCATTGCCACCCAGATATCGCAACCCCGTATAAAACATCCCTCAGAAGCCAAACTGCTCGAAGATCTATCGGGCATCGGTATCCTGCTTCTGAGCCCGCAAGGGAGGATCCAATTCGCCAACGAAGGCACAGCAAGGATAACAGGGATCGAGCAGGAAAAGCTCATAGGAAAAGCTTACTCAAGCCTTATCTCACCAGAGGACAAGATGATAGGGAAAGGGTTCGCTGATATATGCTCCGAGGTAAGAAAAACAGGAACGCTGACCATCGTGCAGAACATATACGATAAATCAGGAGAATTTACCCCTCAGCTCGTATCGATAACCGCTCTGACAAAAGATGACACACCTACCGGATACATCGTATCGCTGACCCCACTCCCAGAAGAACTGCTAAAGGAACATAAAACAGCAGGAGTTGCTCAATCCCTCGTGGAGTATGCAAATGTAGCCATATACGCCATCGATACACAGGGAAGGCTCGTCCTCTGGAACAGATACGCCGAGTTTCTCACAGGCTTCAAAAAGGAGGAACTGGAGAAAGAAGATCTACTGGAGCTGATAACAGGAAGTAATGAGGAAAAGGAAAGGCTAAAATCACTGCTGTCCGACAGCCTGGGTAAAAGCTTTTTCTCCGGCGAGTCTCACATCAAAACAAGGGACGGAGTGCAGGTAATCCTCTCATGGAACCACTCACAGGTGAAGGACCAAGATGGGAAGGTAGCAGGGATATTCGGAATAGGAATCGATATAACAAAGCAGAGGATGCTCGAAACCAGACTGGCAACCTATGTCGATAACCTCGAGAGGATGGTCGAAGAGCGCTCCGACGAAATCCTAACCTACAAGAACCGATTAGATAGTATCATCCAGAACGCACCGCTGGGGATATTGCTACTCGACAGAACAGGCAACATCATCTTAGCGAACCAGACATCAAGAACCATCTTGGGAACAGAGCCAGAGAAGCTCGAAAACCAGAACCTGTTTGACGCAATCCCTTCCCTCAAGCATCCAAATGTCCGCTATGCCATTAAGAAGGTCCTAAAAGGAGACTCCTTTACATTCGACGGCGTCTTCGAGAACGAGGAGCACAGAAGGGTAACCATCCGGCTCTTCTTCACACCGATAACCGACCAGTCAGGCAATATAGAGAACATCCTCGCGATACTGGAGGATGTCTCACTTCAGGAGAGCCTCCAGCAACAGCTACTCCAATCCCAGAAGATGGAGTGCATCGGAACACTGGCAGGCGGCATCTCTCACGATTTCAACAATGTCCTCGAAGGCATCCTCGGATACAGCTCACTCATCAAGACAACCGTCCACGAGAACAGCGAAGTTTACTCCTATGCCGACCTGATAGAACAGGCAGCAAAACAGGCATCAGTTGTCACACAACAGCTCCTCTCAATCTCATACGGCGGAAGCTACTCCCTCAAACCAACCGACATAAACTCCCTTGTAAATGAACTTGTGGAGTTCATACGACATACCTTCCCAAAATCACTGGAAATAAAAACAGAGCTATCACACGAGCAACTGCTCGCCAACGCCGACTCATCCCAACTGCAACAAGCGGTTATGAACATCTGTATCAATGCCAGAGACGCTATGGAAGGGAAAGGGAAGCTCACTATTTCCACCAGCAGGTTCAAGGCTGATGCTAACTTCGCAGCAAAACTGATCGAGGCATACGAGGGCGAGTTCGTGAGACTCGATATAAAAGACACAGGTCCTGGCATCCCAAACGACATTATGAACAGGATATTTGAACCGTTCTTCACCACAAAAGAAAAAGGGAAAGGAACAGGGCTCGGACTCTCCACAACCTACAGAATAGTGAAAAACCATAGAGGGTTCATAACAGTGGATTCAGAGGTCGGCAAGGGAACTACCTTCTCAATATTCCTGCCAACAATATCCGTGAAGGGGTTTGCAAAGAAGAAAAAGAAGAAGAAACCGCTGCCAGAAGGTAAAGAAACGATCCTCGTTGTGGATGATGATGAGATTGTCCAGCGGGTTACCTGCGACCTGCTGAAGAAACTCGGATATACTCCGATCCCAGCAGATAACGGAGAAGAAGCCCTGGACATCTATCGAGAGAAAAAGGAGAAAATCGACCTGATTATCCTCGATATGGTGATGCCTGGGCTATCCGGGGTCGATACATTCAAACAGCTTAAGCAGATAAATCCAGACGCCCCTGTCGTCTTCTCCACCGGATACAATCAGGGGATCGACTACGAAGCACTAAAAGAAGAGGGTGCACTCGACTTCCTCACCAAGCCGTTTATGATAAACCAGCTCGCCACAGCAGTAAGAAAGATCCTGGACGACCTAAAGAAAAAATAGCACCACAAGCAGTTGCATCTACCAAACTGGTTATCACACTGTATGCGTCGACATCATCACAATCACCAACACAGGAAGAGCAGTTTGGATCTCCTCATACAAAGCCCATCATCCTTCAAACGGTCCTCCAGCACCTGTTCTTCGTGCTTGATTTTCAAAATTAAATTTATAAATTAGTTATTTTAATACGATTATGGGAAAGACAATATCCATAGTAAATCAAAAAGGCGGCGTCGGTAAGACAACGACCGCTGTGAACCTATCAGCATCACTTGCTGCAGCAGAGAGGCGAGTACTCCTTGTCGATTTCGACCCACAGGCAAACTCATCATCAGGACTGGGTGTGCGGCTGACCAGGGATGAACCCTGCATCTATGAGGCTCTACTCGGAATTGAACCCATGGAGAAAATCATCAAAAAGCCGCTGTTCGACACCTTCTCCCTTGCGCCATCGCATATAAGGCTCGTAGGGGCAGAACAGGAACTCACCTCTCTACCAAACTGGGAACACCGCTTGAAGGAGCTACTTACTACCGCCTCCAAAGACTACGAGCTCGTCATCGTAGACACTCCTCCATCGCTGGGTGTCTTGACGCTCAATTCACTCGTTGCAGCAGAAAGCATCATCATCCCAATCCAATGCGAATACTACGCACTCGAGGGGCTCGGTCAGCTGCTCGGAACAATCCGACGCATCCAGAAAAGGCTCAACCCAAGGCTCAGAATAGAAGGGATACTACTGACAATGTTCGACAAGCGGCTCAACCTATCCTGGCAGGTAGCAGAGGAGATCAGAGACTACTTCCGAGACGCCGTCTTCGAGACTATCATATACAGAAATGTCAGGCTGTCCGAGGCTCCAAGCTTCGGCAAACCGGTGATCCTCTATGACATCCACTCAAGAGGAGCACAAAACTACATCGCATTGGCAGAGGAGATAATTGAAAGGAATGAGAAGAGTATTAGGCAAAGGGCTTGATGCCCTAATCCCAAGTATCGAGGGCGAGGGAGAACTCCTGCAGATCCCCGTGGACAGGGTGGTTCCAAATCCGTATCAACCGAGAAAGAGGTTTTCTGACGAGGAGCTCGCAGCCCTGTCCAAATCTATAAAGCACGATGGAGTCCTACAGCCGATACTGGTTAGGAGGAAAGGCGAAAAATATGAGGTAATCGCAGGAGAACGCAGACTCCGAGCCTCAAAGATGGCAGGACTGAAAAGCATCCCTGCAAGGGTGTTAGAAAATATCTCACCAGAGGAGATGCTCGTTATCTCGCTCGTGGAGAACCTGCAACGAGAAGACCTGTCACCAATCGAGGAGGCTGAAGGATACAGGGCGCTTACAGAGAGGTTCAACATAACACAGGAAAAGGTAGCAGAACTCGTCGGGAAATCAAGACCTGCCATCACCAACAGCCTGAGATTGCTCTCGCTTCCAGATGAGGTCAAGGATATGCTCGAGAAGGGAACACTCTCCGCCGGACACGCAAGAGCCCTCGCATCGATAAAGGATAAAAGGAGACTCATACAACTTGCACGCCTCACAGCAAGAAGAGGACTCTCCGTCGAGAGGCTCTCTATCCTTGCCGAATACTCGAAACCAAAAGGGAAAAAAAGAGCAAAGAAACAACACAAGAGCCAAGAGATACTCGAGCTCGAACGCGATATGTCAATCCAGCTCGGAACAAAGGTCACTATCTCCGGAAACAAGAATAAGGGGAAAATAACAATCTCATACTTCTCCGAAGAGGAGTTGAACGCCATTCTGGACATACTGTATGGAAGGTAGATACATAACAATAATCGTCGCGCCAGATGACGGAACACTGAAAAGGTTTCGCATACACAGGTCAACTTTTTATGTTGCATTATCTGTTATCGGGATTATTATTGTAGGCTCGGTTATGATGATAGCAGTCTACGGGTCTGTCTTCTTCTCATTCCATAAGCTACACAAACTTGAGGAAGAGAACAGAACATTGAAAGAGAACCAGAAAAAGCTTGCCAAACTGGAGCAGGAGCTTAACGAGATGAGAAAACTTCGCCAGCAGATATTCAAAATGTTAGAGGTAGACGAAAGCTCCCCGACCAGCAGGCTTAGGGAAAAACAGATGGCATCCGCCCTCCCAGAAGAGAAAACAAACATCGCATTCACCGACCCAGAAATAGCAAGGTTGGCATATTCGGTCCAGGAAGAACGCTCACGGCTCCCATCAGGGCTCCCTGCAAAAGGGTATATATCAGCAACCTTCGGCGAAACACTGCCAAGGTTCAAAAACCCGCACACAGGAGTGGATATCGCCCTGCCAGAGAAAACACCTGTCTTCGCAACCGCATCCGGCATCGTCGAATACACCGGGGACGAACCACAACTTGGAAAGGTAGTTAGGCTCAACCACCTGAACGGATACAAAACAGTCTACGGACACCTGTCAAGCATCGCTGTCTCACAAGGAAAACTGGTAAGGAAAGGGGAACTTGTGGGGCTCTCCGGCAACACAGGAAAAAGCACATCACCTCATCTCCACTACGAGATACTGTTCCATAACATCCCACAGGACCCAATGAAATTCCTAAGGAAGAAGGAAAAGAAAGATGGCTAAAAAACAGGAACAAGACGAACCCCTAAACACGATAATCGGAACAGGGTCACAGATGAAAGGCGAGATAAAGGTAGAGGGTGGAATCCGTATCGACGGTGAGATCGTCGGGAATATCCTCGCAACAGGAACACTAACCGTCGGCAAGAACGGAAAGGTTAAGTCGGATACCATCAACTGCAAAAGGGCGTTCATCGCAGGGAATGTGATAGGAAACATAAACGCCCCCAACGGCGTCCACCTCGAATCAACAGCATCAGTCACAGGAGAGATACGAACAGGCTCACTCCGAATAGACGAGGGTGCAACATTTCATGGACAAAGCCTTATGCAGGAGGAATCAACAACCAGATAAGGAGAAATATGGAAGAGATCATCAAAAAGATACACAATGAAGAAATAGAAGCAGAAAAGAAGATAAAAGAAGCCCAATCGATAAAGAAGAAAAAGATCGAAGCTGCCCGCGAGAAACTTGCACATATGAGAGAAGAACTAAAGCAGATCCGAGAGGAAGCCCTGGCGAAGGCAAAACAGGAAGGCGAGAAACTGGCAGAAGAAGAAATCAAGAGGATGAAGGAAGAGCTGAAATCCCAGCTGGATAACATCCGCAAGAAAGCAGAATCTGCAAGGCAATCCGGAATCGAACTGATACTCCAGGAGATCCTCTGATGGCTGTTGCCCAAATGAAAAAGATCGGAATTATATTCCTCTCCAATGAGAGCGAGCAGATCGTCGACTACTTGCACACACAAGGGGTAATACAGATCGAGACCCCCGAGGAGGGAGAACCCCTTCCAAAAATCGACGAACTCGAAAAGAAGATAAGAAGGATAAACTGGGCTATCTCTTTCCTGGAACAGTTCAGCGAAAAGCCAAAACCACCGGCAATAAAAGAAAAGGAAAAGTATGTCGATGAGAGAAAGCTCGACTCGATACTCGAGGAAATAGAAACCGCATCGGGAAGGCTGGAACGGCTCGACGGCAATATAAAATCGCTCGAGGCAAAAAAGGCACACATCGAAAAATGGTCAGGAATGGACGCTCCACTGAAGCTAATTCAAGATACCGAGTTCGTCCGTATGAAACTGGGACTCGTTCCTGCATTCACCACTAAGATATTCGAAACGGAAAAGAAAAACCTCCCACTCCTATATACAGAAACTATCTCTCATCATCACGAGGGGGACTACTGCTTCCTCCTCTACCACCGCTCACAAGAAGAAGAGGTAAAACAGCTCCTACATAGGGTAGAGCTCGTCGAGCACAAATTCGACGAATTCGAGGGGAGAATAGACAATATAAAGGAGCACCTTACCCAAAAGATAGAAAAACTGACAGCGGAGAAAGAGGCTCTCGTTAACGGCATAAAAGCAAAACTACCCGCTATAAGGGAGCTGCTTATCGCTCTCGACCAGTATACGATCCTCCTCGAACAGGCAACCGTTATATCCAAGGCGCGAAAGACAGCGAAAACAAAGATCCTCACCGGCTGGATACGAGAGGACGAGTTCGCCGAGTTCAAGGAAAAGACAGCTTCACTCTTCCCGAGCAGCGAGATAATAGAGATAGCTCCGAAAGAAGGCGAAGAACCACCTGTCGCACTCAAGAACCCAGAAGTACTGAAACCTGTTGAGGTGGTAACATCGCTCTACGGATATCCAAGCCCAGGAATGATAGACCCGACACCGCTTGTTGCCCTCTTCTTCCCGCTGTTCTTCGGCATAGCAATAACAGACGCAGGATACGGGCTCGTTCTATCACTCGCAGGGATAACCGGAGCCATCCTCTTCCGTAAAGACCCAGGAGCAAAAAGACTTATGAAACTCATCGCCTACGGCGGATTCTTCGCTATCTTAGCAGGAATAGCAACAGGTGGATACTTCGGTATGAACGCATCAGAGATAAACATTCCTATCCTCAAAACACTCAAACTGTTCGACCCACTGCAGGATGCTATGGTGTTTTTCAGCATAGTAATTATACTCGGCGCAATACAGCTCTCCGTGGGCTTCCTGGCAGGGATGTATGTGAAACTACTCCACCTGAAAAGCATAGTGAGAAAGATAAGAACTATCGTCGTCTCCCTCTCCTGGGTAGCAATATCCCTCGGAGCAGGAGCAGCTATGATAAGCTTCCTGCTGCCGGATGTTATCAAACCTTATGCAGCTATCTATACCAATATGCTATTCTACGGTGTTCTGGGGATGCTATTCGGCAACCTTATCCTCGGAATTGCATCAGGGGAAGGGGTCGGCAAGTCGGTATATGAGGCGCTCGGATTCGATGGATTGTATGCCATAATAGGACTGTTCGGCGACATACTATCATACTCAAGGCTATTAGCACTCGGACTGGCAACAGGAGTCATCGCCAATGTAATAGACATCATTGCAAAGACGGTCTCAGGGATACCGGTCATCGGGATACTTATAGCCGTTCTGATCCTGCTTCTGGGGCATACAGCATACATCGGGCTATCAGCAATATCAGCCTTCGTCCACCCAGCAAGACTGCAGTTCGTCGAGTTCTTTACAAAGTTCTATGAGGGAGGAGGAAAGGTGTTCAAGCCGTTCAAAAAGGAATACAGGAACATAGTAATAACCGATTAAGGAGGAGAAATGAAAAGGGTTCTACTATCAGCTCTGCTGCTTCTTGCCGCTTTTTCCGTTGCATCCGCACAGGAAATCGAGACATCTTCTGAGGGGATAGGTGGCGTTGCCCTCGCCATCATCGGAGCAGCAATCGCCGTCGCCATGGCAGGGATCGGCTCCGCTATGGGGATTATGATATCAGCAAATATGAGCCTCGGTGCAATGCACGAGAACCCTGAGCTCTTCCCTCAGTTTTTGCTACTGTCCGCCCTGCCCGGAACACAGGGAATATACGGATTCGTTGTCGGCTTCCTCATCATCCTCTGGAGCGGGATATTAGGTGGGAACACCGCTGCCCTCACAGTATCCGCCGGATGGCGATTCCTATGTGCAGGACTACCGATAGGCTTCGCAGGACTCCTCTCCGCTATATACCAAGGTAAGGTCTGCGCATCAGGCGTCGGACTCGTCGTCAAGGACAAAACACAGGTAGCAAAGGCAATGACACTCGCAGCATTCGTCGAATTCTACGCAATCCTTGGACTGCTCGCTTCCGTCCTCATCCTACTGAACATCAAGCTGACATAGGAGAAATTATGGGATACAAAGAGATCATCGAGCGGATAAGACAGGACACACAAGAAGAGATACAACAGATCCAGAAGGAAACAGAGGAAGAAATCCAGCTCATCGAGACGGAAATAGAGCAGGAAAGAAAATCACAACTCAAGAATATCCAAGAGGAAGCAGAACTCATCAAAAAGAGAACATTCGAACACAAGATAGCATCGGCTCGCTCCGAGATGAGAAAACAGATACTCGCCCTCAAGCAACAGCTACTCGAGGAGCTATTCTCACAGGCAAAGCAGCACCTCCTGAATATGCCCGACGAAAAGTATGTATCACGCATCAAGAAGGCAGTGGATAAGATAACCGACTCGGGTACCATCTTCATCGGAGCCAAGGACTTCCAACGCCGCGGTGAAATGTTCAAAAGAGAGTTCGAAAAAGGTTTTACCGTCTCGAAGACCGACGAGATAGACTACGGAGTGATAATCGACAAAGGAAAGGTGCGGTACAACCTCTCCGTCGACGCAATCTTCTCCGAGGGACGAGAAAATCTGACAGAGAAACTCGTTAACCTTCTTTTCCCGAAAGACTGACATGCTGTTCCAACCTATCATAACGACCGGCGATACGAGATACGCCTATGCCTCCGGAGTGATAAGAGCAAAGGAAACAAGACTCCTGCGAAAGGCGGACTTCTACAAACTCGCAGAGATACCAACAGATGAACTGGGCAAGGCGTTCGAGGAGGCAGGATACTACCTGAAAAACTCCGAGAACCCAAGCATCGAGGACTACGAAGCAGGACTTGCCGACGCAGAAAGGGAAACCCTGAACCTTATCGATGAGCTACTGCCCAACTCAAGACTACCGTTCTGTCTAAAGGCAAAGTATGATTTTACCAATGCAGCATACCTCCTCAAATGCCAAATCTCCGGTGAAAAGCCGAAGGATGCAGGCATCGTCCACATAGGGAACCTCAGCGCAACAAGGCTCAGACGCCTCTTTACAGCGGGAGAAAAAGAGAAGATACCAGTCGAGTTTATACACTCCATCGAGCAAGCCAAACAGGAGTACGAGGCAACAAAGAACCCAGCAACTATCGATATCACCCTCGATAAGGAGTACCTCTCCCTCCTCAAAAACTGCCTGGAAGGAAACAGGTTTATAAAGGAATATATCGGCTTGAAGAGCGACCTGCTCAACATAAAAAACTTCGTCAGAACAAGGTTGCTTAAACTACCCTACGGATTTTTCAAAACAGTCTTTGTTCCGTTCGGAAAGCTGGCACTAAACTACTTCGACGAACTCTCAGATAAACAGGAGGAAGCCATTCCAACGAAGCTATCGGTAAGCTACCTCGGCAGACGACTCGGAGATGAGCTCGCAAGAGCAATCAACGAAAAGGAGTTTTTGGATTTCGATGTGTTGTGCGAGGCATATGAGCTTCTGTTCCTCGACAATACAAAGTTCTGCCCGTTCGGACTCGAAATCGTGTATGCATACTGGGAGAAGATTACACTCGAGATAACCACAATACGCAGGATAATACTTGCACGCCTCTCCGGTCTGCCAGAAGAAAGAATAAGGAGAATAATACCGTATGGATACCTATAGGATGGCAATGATAGGTGACGAGGAGACCTTATTGCCCTTCCTCACCCTCGGCCTCGAACTATACCCCGCCTCCGATGATAAGGAGGCAGAAAGGATATTCGCAAGAATTACAAGATCCAGGGAATTCGGCGTGATATTCGTGACCGAGCGGTTCTACCCCGCATTGAAAAAAGAAATAGACAGGATCGCATACGAGCCTCTCCCAGCGGTGGTGCTTATCCCTGACATATCAGGTAGCCGCGGGTTCGGGCTCGCAAACATAAGAGCAACTGTGAAAAAGGCGGCAGGAAGGGATATAATCGGAGAAGCAAAAGAGGAGTAACCCTATGCAACAAGGAAGGATAGTCAAGGTATCAGGACCGCTGGTAGTCGCAGAGAATATGACAGGCGCGAGAATGTACGATGTTGTGATGGTGAGCGAACACCGCCTCATAGGTGAGATAATCGAACTCCGGGGAGATACAGCCTCCATACAGGTCTACGAGGACACATCCGGACTCGGCCCTGGAGAGCCGGTATATCTAACAGGTACCCCGCTGTCGGTCGAACTCGGACCCGGGCTCATCGCATCCATCTATGACGGAATTCAGCGTCCCCTCAACAAGATAAGAGAGAAGGTCGGGGACTTTATAACCCGCGGCGTATCGGAACCACCCTTAGACGAGAAAAAGCTCTGGGAGTTCATCCCACAAAAGGAAGTAGGCGATAAAGTCACCGGTGGCGATATACTCGGAACCGTTCAGGAAACCATCGCCGTGACACACAGGATACTTGTCCCACCTGATGTATCAGGCGAAATAGTCGAAATAAACGGCGGAAAGCACACCATCAGAGACATTATCGCCCGCATAAAAACCAGCGACGGAAACATCCATGATTTGACAATGACCCAGCGCTGGCCTGTCAGACAGCCAAGACCGTATAAGAGAAAGATCGTACCTGACACACCGCTCATCTCGGGACAGAGGATCATCGATACATTCTTCCCCGTTGGAAAGGGAGGAACAGCCTGCATTCCCGGACCGTTCGGTAGCGGGAAGACAGTCATCCAGCACCAGTTGGCTAAATACGCCGACGCCGACATCATACTCTATGTCGGATGTGGAGAACGAGGAAACGAGATGACCGATGTCCTTATAGAGTTCCCTCAACTCACCGACCCAAGAACAGGACAACCGCTTATGAACCGCACGGTGCTCATCGCAAACACATCCAATATGCCCGTCGCAGCAAGGGAGGCATCAGTCTACACGGGGATGACAATCGCCGAATACTTCCGCGATATGGGGTACTCCGTAGCCCTCATGGCTGACTCAACATCCAGATGGGCAGAAGCTATGAGGGAAATATCCGGTAGGCTCGAGGAGATGCCAGGAGAGGAAGGGTATCCAGCATACCTCGGCAGAAGGATAGCAGAGTTTTACGAACGAACAGGAAAGATCATCTGCCTCGGTCAGGATAACAGGATCGGCTCACTAACAGCAATCGGCGCCGTCTCACCACCAGGAGGAGACCTATCCGACCCAGTCGTTCAGGCAACACTGAGAGTCGCTCGTGTATTCTGGAGCCTCGAGGATATCCTCGCATACCGCAGACACTTCCCCGCTATATCCTGGCTCAACTCATACACACTCTACCAGGACAGCCTGAAAGAATACTACATAGAAAAATTCGGCGAAGAGTTCATCAGTATGCGTGCAGAGGCAATGAGAATACTACAGCAAGAAGCAGAACTCCAAGAGATAGTCAGACTCGTCGGAGCAGATTCCCTCGGACCATCAGACAGGCTTATACTCGAAGCAGCCCGCTCAATAAGGGAAGATTTCCTCCAACAGGATGCATTCGACACGGTCGATACATACTGCTCGGAGAGAAAACAGCTCCTGCTCCTACACCTCGTCCTCACATTCTACCACGAGGCAAAGAAAGCCCTCAACAAAGGGGTTCTGTTCGACAAGATCGCCTCACTCCCGATAAGAGAAGAGATCGCAAGGGCAAAGCTCATCCCAGAAGACAAGATAGACAAGATAGAAAAAATCGAGGCACAGCTCGTGCACGATATAGCACAACTCGTATCCGAGGAGGAAGAATCATATGCTTGAAGAATACACAACAATCAGGGAGATAACAGGTCCGCTCGTCCTCGTCGAGGAGGTCGAGGGCGCCCGATACGACGAACTGGTGGAGATTACACTACCCACAGGTGAAATCAGGCGAGGCAAGGTGCTCGAGGTCGATAGAGACAAGGCTCTCATCCAGCTTTTCGAGGGCGCAACAGGTGTCGATGTCGCAGGCAGCAGGGTGAAGTTCCTCGGGAAAAGCATCACCTTCGGCGTATCACCCGACATAGTCGGAAGGATATTCAACGGGCTCGGCAAACCGATAGACGGCGGACCAAACATCATCCCAGAGAAGAAGCTGAATATAAACGGCAGCCCTATCAACCCGTACGCAAGAGAGTATCCATCAGAGTTCATCCAGACAGGCGTCTCTGCAATAGATGGGTTGAATACTCTCGTCCGCGGGCAGAAGCTGCCCATCTTCTCAGGCTCGGGGCTACCACATAACCAACTGGCAGCCCAGATCGCAAGACAATCAAAAGTCCTCGGGGAAGCCGAACAGTTCGCCGTCGTCTTCGCCGCAATGGGAATAACATTCGAGGAGGCAAACTACTTCAAAACCGAACTCCAGCGCTCCGGAGCACTCGAACGCTCCGTGATGTTTCTGAACCTCGCCGACGACCCAGCAATCGAAAGGATAGCTACACCAAGGGTCGCCCTAACCGCAGCAGAATACCTCGCATTCGACCTCGATATGCATGTCCTCGTTATCCTAACCGATATGACCAACTACTGCGAAGCCCTCCGAGAGGTCTCAGCCGCAAGAAAGGAGATACCAGCAAGAAGAGGATACCCAGGATACCTCTACACCGACCTGGCAACAATATACGAACGAGCAGGAAGGATAAAAGGAAAAAAAGGATCTATTACACAGATACCCATCCTGACTATGCCAGAGGATGATAAGACACATCCTATCCCAGACCTCACAGGATACATAACCGAAGGGCAGATCATCCTCTCAAGACAGCTGCACAAAAAGGGTATTATGCCACCAATCGATGTCCTGCCATCGCTATCACGACTGAGGCAGAAAGGCGTCGGACCCGGGAAAACAAGAGAGGACCACAACGATATGTTCAGCCAGTCGTTCGCAGCATACGCAAGAGGAAAGGAGGCACAGGAGCTGGCAGTTATCCTTGGCGAGGCGGCTCTATCGGACATCGACAAGCTCTACTTCCAGTACGCCGAGACATTCGAGCGAGAGTTCGTCGGGCAGGGAGAATATACCAACCGCACAATCGAGGAAACACTCGAACTCGGATGGAAACTGCTCTCCGTCTTCCCAACAATAGAACTTAAGCGCGTCAAGCCAGAGATTATGGAAAGATACCTGAAGAAATATATGAAGAAAGAATAAATACATATGAAGCTCGCTGTCAACCCAAACAGGATGAACAATCTGCGCCTGAGACGCAGGTTAGTCGTTGCAAAGAGGGGACATAAGCTCCTCAAGGACAAGCAGGATGAGCTTATGCGCCAGTTTATGGAGCTTATCGACACGGTCAAGGGTGAGAGAAACCGCGTGGAGAAAAGGCTCATATCGGCACTCAAAAGGTTCTCAATCGCTCGCTCGACACTATCACGAGAGGAACTTTACGAGCTGTTCGCTCTACCGGGCGTTACCACCACGCTCTCTGTCAGGCAGAAACAGGTGCTGAACCTGAAGATTCCGTCGTTCGAGCTGACACTGAAAGGTGATATAATATCATACAGCTTCCTGAGGACGACAGCGGAGTTCGACCTTGCTCTGCTCGAACTGAAGGAGCTACTCGAGGAGCTTGTGAAGCTCGCCGAGATTGAGAAGAAGATGCAGCTATTCGCGGACGAAATCGACAAGACACGCAGAAGGGTCAACGCACTCGAATATAAGCTCATTCCGGATATCGAGGAGACAATAAAATTTATAACGATGAAACTCGAGGAGGTCGAGCGAGGCAACCTCACACGGCTTATGCGGGTCAAGGATATGCTGGAGGAAAAAAGAAAGGAGTAAAACCACTTCACCAAGAAGGGAAAAATGACAAGGATAGTTTTAGCATTTCTCGTTTTTGCTGCTTTGAGTTGCCCAGTCTCCGCGCAGGAAACAGAGATGCCAGCCGAAGCAGAAAAATGGTATAACAACGGTGTTGAGCTTTTCAAGCTTGGCTACTTTGGGGAAGCAATCGAGGCTTTCAACAAGGCTATCGAGATAAAACCTGATTACGCCGAGGCTTGGTGTAACAAAGGAGTTGCTCTTGGCGGACTCGAACGATATGAAGAAGCAATCGAGGCTTACAACAAGGCTATCGAGATAAATCCTGATTTCGCCGAGGCTTGGTTTGGCAAAGCTATCATATATTCTATAAAAGGTAACAGGGAAGAAGCCTTGAAAAACCTATCCAAGGCAATTAAATTAGACCCAAAACTCAAGCAACTTGCCAAAGAAAACCCAGCCTTCAACCCCCTCCGGGATGACGAGGAGTTCAAAAAGATTGTGGAATAAGAAAATAAAAGGAGCAAAGATGAAAGCGATAAAGAAGATACTGTATCCGACAGATTTCTCCGATAACTCACGACCAGCATTTATGTATGCTCTGCTTCTGGCAGAGAAATTCGGTGCAAAACTCTTCATCCAGCATGTATTCAGCGAGGAGAGAGCCCTCAACCCAATCTTCGTCGCAGGCGGATTCAAAATCGACGAGATGTGGAGCTATATGCAGGAAAACTTCATCCCGATGGTGAAAAAATTCGTCGGCAATGAAGCAAAAGATGTCGAATACGAAGCAGTGCTATCAAACGGCAAACCGTGCGATGAGATAATCCGATTCGCCGAGCGCGAGAATATCGATATAATCGTTATGGGAACACACGGCGAAACAGGACTGGAACATTTTATGATAGGCTCCGTCGCCGAAAGGGTGCTGAGAAAAGCAAATATCCCCGTGCTGGCAGTCAAAGGGAAATAGATAACCGCCACTTGCCTATCTCCCCTTCCTCATCTCCACTATACCCTCAACGATGCGTACAATCATCTCGAGATCATCCCTGGTAATCCCAGGAGAATTGAAGAGCCGGAACATCACCTCGAGCTCGGATAACTCCTCATCAGAAAACCTATGCCTCAAAAGGGAACGGATATCCTCGTCTCCAAGAAGGAACCGCCCGACATCACGCGATACCGCCTCCTCAGGCTTCGGAACATCCACCCTGCCAAGCAGATAATCCACACTGCAATCAAGAACCTCAGAAAGCCTGACAAGCGTCGCCGCCCTCGGTGTCGCCTCACCCGTGATAAAATTGTTTATCGAAGCAGGCGATAACCCAACCCTCTCCGCCAGCTCCTTCTGATGCTTTATCCCAACATCTATCATCCGATGAAGAATCCGCCTCCCAAGCTCCGATACACGCCTTACCATAATAGATTTCCCCTTTAATACCTCAACAAATATAAGGAACTACCTATCTCTTGTCAAGCTTTTAGAGATATTTTTTAAAAAAATTCAATTTTGTCTAATTTTTTTCCTTGACAAACGGGAGAAAGTTTATATAATTGGTGTTGGATTAGGTAATGCCTAATCTGAAGAAAAGGGAATATGAAGCAGAAGAAAGAAAAACACAGAATCATAAAGGAACTCTCGCTGAAGGGATACACTCCTGAGGAGATATCAGAGGTTCTCGGGCTCAGGTTACAGAGTGTATCAAAGGTGGTAGGGAACGCAAAAAAAGAGGGTAGGAGAAGGGTTGAGAGGCTTGACAAGGTTGCACTCAAGGCAAGGTACCTTGAAAGACTCGAGAGGCTTCTGAAGATCTCCTGGGACAGTCTTGATTCTGTTCCACCGGATGATTTTCGCACCAGAATTGCCGCAATCAAGCTCATATCAGACATAATCGAGCGGAGCTGCAAGCTATACGAACTGCACTCCGCAGAAGAGACAAGCGGTCCAGTAGATATTAGGCTACGGTTTAATTTGGAAGGTGATGATGAAAAATAGCTTTACCATAGATTCGCCTTCGACGCCGAAGCTCGACAGGTTTCTCCCTTTGCCGAAGCAGAAGGAGTTCTTGAGGATGGACAGGCGGTTCGATTTCTTTGGCTATATCGGTGGCTGGGGAGCAGGAAAGACCATCGCAGGATGTGTGAAGTCGCTCCTGCTCGCATCGATGTATCCAGGGAATGTTGGGCTTGTGGCGAGGAATTCGTTCCCTCAGCTTCGGGACACAACAATGAGAACGTTCCGTGAGCTGACACCAGACTCAATTGTCAGGGCATATTCCAAGACAGATACGATGCTCGAACTCGTCAACGGCTCCGTCATCCTGTTCAGGCACCTTGGGGATGAGAACCTGAAAAGTTTGAACCTCGGTTTCTTTTACATAGACGAGGCAGTGGATGTCGACGAGCAGATATTCTATCTCCTTGTGTCCCGCCTTCGATTACCGCATATCCCTAAAAGGGTCGGCTTCTTCACAAGCAACCCCGGGGATTTCTCTTCATGGATATACCGATTATTCATTGACCCCACCACAAAGAAGGAGAGGTTTGGTGTAGTCTTCTCTTCCACCCTCGAGAACACATATCTTCCAAAGGGATACAGGGAGAATCTGCTCGCCGCCCTTGATGAGAAATACGCAGAGAGATACATCCACGGCAGGTTTAACGAGCTTGCCACAGGGAGGGTGTATTTCGAGTTCTCGATGGAGAAGAATGTTTCGTCGGAGGTGCGACTCCTGCCCGACATTCCGCTCCATATCGGGATGGACTTCAATGTGAATCCGATGACTGCGACGGTCACACAGGATGTAGGGGATGAGCTCTGGGTCGTCGATGAGATATACCTGCGAAACTCGAACAGCTGGGAGATGGGGCGTGAGATAAGAAAAAGGTTCAAAGGTTACACGCTTTCTATCTACCCGGATGCGACTGGAGCTGCGAGAAGTACAAGCTCGAACCTATCCAATATCGAGATACTCAAGCGTGAATTTGGGTTCACGGTTCTATACAAAAGGAGGAATCCGGATGTCACAGAGAGGGTCAACGCAACGAATAGGAGCCTCCGCCGGACAAAGATCGCCCCCTGGTGCCGATACCTTATAAGAGACCTTCTCCAGGTCGTCTACAAGGAGCAGACAGGAACAATTGACAAGACAACCAATCCAGAACTGACACACATCTCAGACGCACTCGGATACGAGAGGTCATACCGATTCCCGATAAGACCACCAAAAAGAAATCCTCCTGGGTTCGTGCCAGAACACCCTGAACCGCCCGAGGAGGAGGCAAATCTTTTCAAAACGAAAAAAGGGAAGGTAGTGGTAATATGAGACTATTTGGCAAGAAGAAAAGCAGGCAAGGGTTTCAATCATCCCCTGCGATACTGGAGGCAGAAAAGACAAGATATGAGAAGCAGTTCCTTGGCAGATTTTATCCTGACCCGCACAGGCTGACCATCCCTCTCCTCAAGAAGATGGATTCGGACAATATGGTCCGGTTCGCCAAGCAGTTTATCGTCTCACCGCTCGTGAGGATAAAGCCGCAGATCGCCCGCTCGAGCGGAGACAGCGAGATAGACTTATTCGTTATGGAATCGCTCGACATCTTCTGGCAGGAGCTTATCGAAAGAACGTTTGAGGAGATAATACCGTTCGGTTTCGCAGCGTTCGAGAAGCTATGGACCTACGATGAGAGAACGGGCAAGGTTGTCATCTCCCGTATGAAGGACCTTGACCCACAGCTTACCCAGATCAACTCCACAAACGGGCATTTTATGGGGATAACCTACAACTCCGATCCAGCCCAAACCATCACACCCGAGTATTGCCTCGTGGTAACAAGGGGGAAACGGTACGGGAACTTCTACGGTGAATCAGGCTACAAGGTAATCTACGATGCCTGGTTCAGGAAGAACCAGATACTACAATACTGGTGCAGGTACCTCGAACGGCACGGGAACGGTGTTCCGATTATCCGATACCCCACGGTGAAGCCGAGCGATGTCTCCGAGGAGGAAACGGAGTCGAGGGAGGACAAAGCGGAAAGGCTCACTCTCGCCAACCAGAGGAAAGCGCTATCCGTCAGGAAGGCTTTTGTCGAGGGCGGAGCGGTCGCTCTACCGTCCGAAAGGTATGTGGAAGCGGACGATGCCGGGTTCGAGCGGATGACAGATATACCCAAATGGGATGTTACACTACTTGAAGATAGAGGGCGCGGAGAGGAGTTCAAGGAGCTTTTGCAGTATCTTGATGTGCAGATTATCCGTGGAATGCTCATCCCTGAGCAGGCGATCGTCCAGACAGGCGTCGGAACTTACGCAGAGGCAAAGCAGAAATATCAGCTGTTCCTTCTCTCGCTCGAGCAATATCAGGAGCTATTCATAAGGCATATAAACCGGTATGTGATACCGGATATTGTCCGCTTCAACTTCGGCGAGAGACAGACCCCACCTTTGATCTCGACCGCAGGTGTGGAAACGGACAAGCTGGAACTTCTGCGTGAGGTTGTGCTCGAGATAGTGAGGAAGGACCGCTTCACTGGAGCAGACTGGGAGATAAACCGCCGCAGGCTTATGGAGCTGTTCGGACTCCCGATCAATGAAACCTCAAAGAAAGGAGAAGAGTAATGGAAAACTATCGCTACCTCGTTCTGGCGGAGCTATCGAGCGAGGGCGAACAGGGGATCAATGTTGAGATAATGCGGACAGGAAGCTATCACTCGGAAAGATACGGTGATGTGAACATAACACCCGAGATGCTCCGTGAGATAGTGAACAATTTCAGGAACAGGAAGACCGGGCTTGAGGTCTATCTGAAGGAGGAACACGACGACCCGAACCCAGCAAGCAAGGGATGGCTCAAATCGCTCTGGACAGAGTCAGTTCCTGAGGATGGTATGCGGCTTGTTGGAAAGCTTGTACCGAATTCACTCGGCTGGAAGCTCATCGAGGACAAGCAATACAAATACCTCTCAGCAGAGATTGCTCAACTGGAGGATGGAAGCTGGGCACTATTCGCTGTCGCGCTCACAAACAACCCCGTCGTGAAGAATATGGAAACGATAACATATTCCGACACAGAGACAAGAAAACGGCTGGAGGAGACCAAGAAGGCAAAGCTACTCTCCGAGATCACCAGGAAGATAGCCCTTCGCAGATTGCAACAGGGGAAAAGGGTGTTTCCACCCGTCATAAACGAGGATATCAAAAGGGTCATTGAGGCGGAAGGCGAGATGGTGAAGCTCTCCGAAAACCGTGAGTTCTCATCGCTCAAGGATGCTTTCTTAGACATTCTCGAAAGGATAAGACAGATGGGTGTTATCGACCTCTCAGAGAAGACAAGGCTTGTAGAAAATAAGCCTTCCCAGAGGTTCGAGTTCTTCAACCCCGCACCTGAGCGTGAGGTAAACGAGGAGCGAGAGGAGATATGGGAGAGGGCAAAACTCTTATCCGAGAGGGAAGGTCTCCCCTTCCCGGATGCTGTGAAACAGGTCCTTGAAACCAAAGAAGGGAGGTAAGCAAGATGGCAAGCTTTCGTTCGCTTATGACAGACACAATAAAGATTGGTGGATCAGACCTTTCTGGGAAGAGGTTTGTAACCTACGACGGGTTGTACCCGACAGCAGGTGGAGATGCCTGGGGTGTCCTTCTATTCGACAGTGAGGCAAACAGTCAGGATGCAACGGTAATACTGTTTGGTGCAGCTCCCGTCGATGTGGGAGAAGGAGGTCTGTCTGCTGGCGACTATGTGGCAAGCGACGCCTCAGGAAAGGCAGTAACCGCTACCACAGGCGATCACATCCTTGGCAGGGTCAAGCGAGCATACTCCACCGGCGATGTCGCAACCGTCTATCTATTCGCCCATCCAACAGCTTAATCGAAAGGAGGGAAAGCTATGTCAAGACTGGAATCATTGAGGGCAGGGGTTGACCCCGTTCTGACGGAGATATCCCAGGGATACTCCAACCCAGCATTCGTCGGAACAAAGATACTGCCCATTGTTAAGGTGGCAAAGAAGAGCGGTAAATATATCAAGTTCGGTAGGGATAACTTCTTCGTTCCAGATGACTCCATCATCCGTGGCATCCGGGCAGGAACACAGACGAGATACCCGGTCGAGATATCGACAGGGACATTCAACTGTCTGAGATACTCGATAAAGGACGGCGCCGACGATGCGGAGCTGGAAGAAGCTCAGGAGGTATTCGACCTCGAGCAGGACATCGTCAGGGGGATCCAGGAGACAATCAGACTGAAGCTCGAATACCAGATAGCAACGGTTCTACAGGACACATCGACATACACACACTCAAACCACCGCACACTCACATCGACAGAGAAGTGGGATAACCCATCAGGAGCCGACTACGACCCGATTGGCGACATCCAAGAAGCAAAATCAGCCGTCCGAAACCTGATCGGCAGATACCCGAACAGCTGCATACTCGGCATATCGGCGTATGAGTCGCTCGTCAAATCGCCTCAGATCCTCGATAGGATAAAGTATTCGCAGGCTGGTGTCGTGACGACCGAGATACTCGAGGCGGTGCTTGACATCCCAAATATCTATGTCGGTATGGGCGTCTATACATCGGGGACAGGCGAGAGCTTCTCCGACATCTGGAAAGATAATGTTGTCCTCGCTTATGTGCCGGAGAACCCCCGTTCTGTCCGTGTGCCTGCTTTCGGATACACCTTCGAGGTGGCAGGATACCCTGTAACAACACGCTGGTACGACGAGGACACAACGACAAACTGGTTCAGGAACGAGGATTACTACGACTTCAAGGTAACATTTGACGGAGCAGGATTCCTCATCAAGGATGTCAACTCATAAAGGAGAGTGAAGATGAAAAGGATTCTGGTTATCCTGACCACGGTCCTGCTACTCGGAGGACCCCTTTTCTGCTCCACGAAGGGCTGGTTCGACGGATACTTCTGGCGGATAAAGAACAACGATTTCCTCGAGGGGAAAAGCGGTAACAGAGTATCGAACGACTCCACCGGATACTGGAACATAACAGGAGCTGTCGCTGTTGATTCGCTCTTCGTTTCAGGAAGATTCTCCTCGGACACATTATCGGCGTTTGTCGACACCGCAGAGTTCTCCTGCTCGCTCGATGCAGTGGATGCGAGGCTCGATTCCATCGAATCGGACACCGCAAACTGGAACAGCGCCTATTCCACGACACAGCTCCTCGGCTGGGGGAAAGACGAGTTCTCATCCGGTAGCACGGAGGATACGCTCGTTATATCTGGGATCGATACGGCATCTGTATTTCTTGTTCAGTTACTCTGTGATACTGCGGCAGTGGAGTATCCGCCGGTTGTCAGGCTTCTCGTGGATACCGCAGTCGTTATAAGAGCGGTCTCGGACACGGCGAACTTCTCCGAGTACCTATACTTCTATGTCAAATGAACAAAGGGGGAGTCTACACTCCCCCTTCTAACCGTAAGGAGAGAAAATGGGTGAGTTCTACTTCACACAGATAGAGGATGTACTCAGACTACTTCGGACAGTCGATGGTAGGGTTAAGCTCGGCAACCCGAACGAGGACGAGTTCGCAATATCAAAGGAAGAGGTCTCTGATTTCGTACGCGAAGCAGAGGGGTATATACTTTCCTATCTCGGACGCTTCTTCGATAACCCTATCTCGGCACTCGAACGGGATACACCAGAGGCACGACTTTCCCGTATAATTCTTGGCAGGATATCATCGAGGGAGGCGGCATACCAGATAGCTCTCTCCCTCTACGATTCCGGCTCGCTTCCCCAAAAGGCGGTTGCCTGGAAAAAGGAGGCAGATGAGTTCCTGAAGAGTATCTCGCGGGTTACCCTACCCGGACAGAAGAAGCTTATAGAGACAACAGGACCACGGGTAATAACGAGGAGGTCATCGTTCTCACAATACTCCGGCTACGACGGCGTATCCAGACAACTCTCTGAGGATGGAGACGAAGAGTATCACGAGGAGTGAGAAATGGGAACATTCTATGACAATGCAAGGGAACATATATTCCGGGGAGTACTGACCGCGACGAGAGGGATACCGACAGTCAAGCGCGTCTTTCGAGCGGAGTCGGAGGCGACAGTGCTTCACAAGGGTGCGATATTCCTGAGGTTCGAGGGGGACAAACCTGAGTTCTCTTCCTCTCTCGGGAAGAAGAGCGTTCTCAGGCATAGGCTCACATACAGCATCATCTTCCGACACGGACACTGGAACAGGAGCATTCAGGAGAGGGATATACTCTCTGTCCTCTCGACGATTGCAGAGTACATTATCTCACATCCGACGCTCGAAGGGGCGTTTGAGTCGAGCAGCATAAAGGAGATAACGGTTGAGGCACCCCCACAGGAGAAAAGGGCGATAGGTTCCCTCAAGGCGGAGTTTGTCGCAAGAGAAACCCTCGAAAGGAGCAACTGATGGCACAGGTTAAGATATACCGCACAGAGGAACCGGCATTCGAGTATCTCTTCCCCGTTCTGCCAGAGCTACCTACAGTGATAGATTTCATCGCAAATGTCAAGGTGCAGAAAACGGACTCAGGGGTTCTGCAGACATACAAACTCGGTAAAACGCGTAGGGTATTCCACCTCAGGTTCGTCGGGATGAGCGAAGAAGAGTTCTCACCTCTACTCCAGATACTTGCATACACAATCTCCGGTGGAGCAGTATCCTTTTACCTCGACCTCGACGAAACACTGCTCGGAATACCCGTTTTCCTCGAGGATAAACCGATTATCACGAACCACCACGGTAACCCGCTGTCGTTCGACATCGAACTTACCCTCATCGAGAAGCAGGAAGAATAAGAGCGAAGAGGTAGAATATGAGAGAAATACCTGAATCAATACAGGAAAAGCTGGGAATACCAGAAGGGGAAACCCCCATCTGGAGGTTCAATATCTCATCGGGAGAGGATACACTCAAACTTTCAACAACAGGTTCCGGAATTGTCAAGCCTGGCGTAATCGAGTATAGGATGAGCTCCATCATCTTGCCTGAGCTGTCCGGGACAAAGATTGCCCGGTGTGAGGCGACCGATGCCTTCTTCATCCCACACATAAGCGATAAACTGGATATAACCGTTTCACTGACATTTGAAGGCATCGAGGAAACCGTCCAAATGTTCACAGGCAAGGGGGAGGTGGTCTTCTACGACAGGTATGTATTTGAGCTGTCTGCAAGAGCAAGCATTCCCGAGCTTGAAGCGCTTTTCCCATCCGAGAAACCAGATGGGGTCCTATTTCCGAACTCTGAGGGAGATGTTATCCCTGTCGTGTTCGGTGGATACCACGATACCGTTTCGGAGGCTCGCGAGTGTAATCGTGGCTACGCAAGAAACCTTATCCCTGCGGTGCTACTCGACGCCTCAAATGCCAGATACGGTGCAAAGGGGCATATCGAGGAGACAGATTCACTATGGCTGAAGATGAGGGGTGAAGCGTTCAGATTCGAGGATGTGGAGCGGTTCAACGAGGAAGATATCTGCGGTTTCAGGATAAAGAAGGGGAAGCTTGTATTCGGAATCCACCCGACAAACCCCGATTGGGTGAGTATTCAAGGCGAGGATATAAAGAACGGTAGCACAGATTGGTATAAGCTCGTCGAGGGGTATGATGGCTCTGCCAAGCTCGACCAGGATAATCCGCTCATAGTGGGCTTCAGGGAAACGCCTGCAAGAGAATATGATGCCAAGCCGTCTCAAATCCGTTTCAAGGTAGAACAGCTATCGCTCCCAGAAGGTGCCACACTGACCGCATATATCTTCCGATTTCACGATACAATCCTCTCACAGCTGGACATAGAATCCACCGGCGAGTATGAGCTTGAGTTCCCGCCGTCGGTTGAGCTTGCAAGGGAGGTTCAGCTCGCATTTATCATCTCATCGGATGAGCCAGCGGATGCGGTTATCTCTCGTGTATTCACAGAAGGGTATGACGATTCCTTCGGCTCATTCGAGAAGGGTGAAGGGGAGGTAACCCCCACTGTCTCTCCTGCCCCCATGAGAAAAACAGGGAAACTATTCATCAACTGCAACGGTGTCATCCACACGGCAGGTGAACCTTACGCCGACTATCGAGAGGTTATCCGATACCTCCTGCACGCAGCTGGACTGACGGACGACAGGATCGACCAGCAGAGCTTAAACAACCTCACCTCGGATAGACCTCTGCCCGACTTCGGCGTAAGAAGGGTGCTTATCAAGCCCGAACATATCAGCAAAACAGTCTCCAGCTTGCTCGAGGAGACTGGCATTCGCCTGCTTATGAGAGGCGATGGGAAGATCTCTGCATTCCCCAGACCAAAAACAGGAACAGAGCTCAAGAGCTTCTACGATACACCACCTGCAGGAGATAACTCCATCATCCTGAAGGATACAGTAAAGGTTGAGATAGAGCCTGCTGTATACACAAGGCTTGTAATCCTATACGACTACGACTATTTCTCGGAAGGGTTCAGAGGGAGAAAAACCGTGGTCATCCCCGGTGCAGAGGAGATAATCGAGAAGGAGCTATCGCTTCGCTGGCTAATCGACCCGGAACCTGCATCAGGAATCGCAGAAAAGCTTTACGGCTCTCCGCAAACCTACATAACATTTGCTACCAATCTCCAGGGAGTTGTCTGCTATCCGGGCGACCTCATAAAGGTCGTCCATCCAACAATAGGCGACGCCTGCTTCCAGATAGACCAGATAAAATATTCTCTCACAGAGGTAACAATCCGCGCAAGGAAACAGGAGGGGATATGAAAATCATCAATTCGACAACACACAAAGAGGGCAATAAATTCGTCATCACTCCTCGCAGGCGGTTCTGGAGAGATAAATCGGGGAATTTCTATCCTGTTGAGTTTCAAGCAATGTCAAACAACCGATACAATATCGTCATCGGCGGCGACAGATATACCTACTGGTTTTCACCTCGCTCGACAAATACACCGTTCCTGCTCATCCGGGATATAGTCGAATGTGGCTTCTGGGGGCTATACATCGATGGGCTGGGCAGGACAAAACCTGCTCTCATCGATAACCAGCATATCCTATTTCGGGAGATAAAAGATGGTGTGGATATTGAGTTTGTCGTCAAGAACACCGGTGTTGAGAAGCGGGTAATATTCAAGAACCGCTCTGCTCTTGCCGATTTCCGCTTTTCGATCGTTGGGTATCCGCACCGACCAGCGAGAGAGAAGGGCTGTTTTGCAGCAGGGAAGATAGCCTTCTCGGGTGTATCTGCTTATGATAGCAGGGAAGATGTTATGCTTTCACCCGTCCTTGCCTCGACTATATTCGATGGACGCTGGTTATCGTTTAGCTTGCCTGAGGAGTTTCTCGACACCGCCGTTTTCCCGATAACAATCGACCCAACGATAACAATCCAGCCGGATGCAGATGAAGGCAAGGACACAATGATTGCCCAAGAACATCCGTCTTATAGCTATGGCTCTTTTAAGGCAATGCAAGTGAAGAACGACTCCGAAAAGATGCAGAGAGCTCTTGTTCAATTCAACCTTTCTGGGATACCAGCGGGAGCAAATATCATATCGGCAACCTTCATCCTATACGGATATCCAGCAGGTAGCGGTTCAGGGAACCACGAACTATACAGGCTCACGCACAGCTGGGTAGAAGGAATATTCACTCATGACCCACCTGTTGGAGCAACTTGGAACTGTTATGATTATCCGAATAGCTGGGAAACAGCCGGCGGAGATTACTCCGACCTACTCGATACTGTGTGGGTAGGAACACACAAAGATGCCATATTCGACGCCAAGGTTGCGGTCCAAAACTGGGTCAACGGAACATGGGCAAACTATGGGTTTATAGTTCTCAAATCGGAGATATATCCCTCTTATAACGCCTTTTATTCCTCTGACCATTCTGACACATCAAAACATCCGAAGTTGGTCGTCGAATATGAGGAGAGACCAGCAATTCGCAGGCATTTCTGGATGGATGAGTTCGGAACCTTACATCCGATAGGAGGATACTAATATGGGATATTTGTGTGCATACTTCGAGGACAGTGATGGTAATCCCATCAACACCCTGTCTCCGACGCTGCGGGTAATAGCTCTGTCATCGGGGGAGGAAAGCAGCTACGATATGACCAGCATCGGCTATGGTTGGTATCGTGCAGAAGTTCCCGACGAGCTTCTCAATGATGAGGAGTTCGTATATGTTGGCTTGTCGAACGACCCGACAGTAGATGACTTTGTCGGTGGTGTCCACTATCCGTATAGCCGATACAAAGCTACACCACTCGGGATGGTTCTGGCGATGGAGCAGACAAAATATCTGACCTCACTTGAGGCTACAAAGCCACTTGAGTTCTTCAGGGGAGACAGTGTCGAGATAACCTTTGCCGTCTACGATGCAAACGGCGACCCTGTGGACATATCGGAGACAACCGGGACCTTCTCTATCAAACAGGATGACACCGATACGGAATATGTGCTTCAAAAGCCAATTGAGCTTCTTGGCGGGAACGAGGGGAAAATCTCCCTGACCGCAGCGGAGACAGAAATCCCGCCGCTTCGATATATCGGCGATATACAACTTGTCTTCCCTCCGGGTCCAGATGAAACCACCGGAGCGGTGAGAACTATCTGGAAAGGAGAGGTCAAGGTCAAAGCGGATATAACAAGGTAGGGAGTAAAAATGCGGAGGTTCACCATACCGACAAAGCTGAATGAGAACAACAAAGATGTTCTCCTATTGCGGTTTATGCAGTATGTGGTCGATGAACTCGATGAGATAGAGCAGTGCCTCAAAGGAAACGGAGATAACGGTCTTATGAGGCGTGTCAGAAGACTGGAAATTGAGGCTGATAAACGCCGAGGGCAGATAAGAATGCTGGGCATAATCGAACGACTGATAACACTCCTATTCGGCTCAGGGATTGTATTCGTTATCTGGAGGTTGGCAGGGTGAGAAAAACAGTCAAAGACAAATACCATAAACAAGGGGGTAAAAATGGGGTTTAAGCTTATCGTTACAAGTGGAATAATTAACCTTATCCTGTTCCTTATCGGGTTTCTTGTGGGGAAGTATCTTAAGCCCTGGCTGGCGGAGAATACCGAGCGCTATAACAGGGCGAAGGAACTGGGACTGATCGCCGATGACATCACCGATGCTTTCGTAAGTCTCTACCCAAACAACCCGATAGCATATTGGTTCAACAAGGCAGTCGATAAGTTCCTTGAGGCAGCAGGACTCCCTGACAGAGATGACACAAGAGAACTTGCTGAGCGGTTGGTAAGGGCAAGCTATCAGCGGAAGTATGGGAACAAAGAGGCTGCCTGACGGTTACCATCTATCTCCACACCTGACGGTCGGCGAGATAAGGTGCCGTTGCGGATGTGGATTCGGGACGCAAGAAGGAGATTTGAAGCCGGCAATCATCAGGAAGTTCGAACAGCTTCGAAAGGCTGTCGGACTTCCTCTTCATATTAACTCGGGATGTCGCTGTGCAAAATACAATAGGGCGATTGGTGGCTCTAAACATTCAGCACACATCGAGGGGTTAGCTCTCGATATAAGATGTCCCGACAAGATGGAGTATGAAAAGTTCTATGAGCTGGCGGAAAGGATTGCTGGCGATGGTGGTTGCGGATACTATCCAGAGGATAATTTCGTTCATATCGATGCACGCACCACTCCGCCGAGAAGAAGATGGGGAAGAAAACATCCTTGACATTCTGACCTGTTGCTTCCCAACCAAGTGGGGTGTATAATATTCTTGTCAGGAGTTCTTAAATTTTTTTGCCCTTCGGGCTTTGAGCCGCTTAACTGCCGCTCCGATAGAATCGAAATCGTGGCAGATAGTCCCTTCCGTGCATATCATATCTATCATCGAAGGTGTCAGTTCAAAACCGGAGATCTTACAGGTGGCGTGTGTTGCTTCCACCTTTCTAATCTTCAGTGGAGCAAAGTCACGCAACCCCTTTATCTTCCCCTTCAAATAGAGGTCAACCTTAACATCGTCCTCACACTCGTAGACCTCAACAATTCTGAGCTTGAATATAACGAATCGGCAGAGTGAAAAGGAGACAGGGCAGGTATCGCAGAGCTCGGGGTCGACGGTGTTGTCATGCACATCGAAGCCATCGGCGGTGGCAAGCTCCTCCGGAATCAGGGTATCGTTGAGATAGACATCGTGCCGGGTAATCTTACGGCAGATTATACGCCCATCTTTTTTACCCCGCCAGATACAGGGCTTGAACCCAGCCATCCTCCTCCCCTCTTTCGCAGACCTTGACTATAAAATATTATACCAATAATTTTTGATTTTGCAAACATTTTTCTTTGATGTCTCGCGAGAAAAGGGAAAAATTTGCTTGACCATTTAAACACCAGGTGATACATTTTGCATAATGGAATACACAAAAGAACATATAGTGGAATTGAGAGACAGGTGGGTTCACCCGTCCAGGTATGGAGTGAAGATACCGGAGGGGATGACGGAGGAGAAATTTGCGGAGGAGATAAGAGATAAGATAATTGGAATTATCAACGAGATAGCAGAGATAAAAAATTGGGGACAGGAAGAAGAAAAACTCAGTGAGATACAGGAATATCAGAAAATGATAGATTTTCCATTCATTGAGGAAGTGGCTAACAGCGTGGACTTGCGGGGTATTGATTTATCAAGGATAGAATTTGCCAAAGGAGTTTATCTGTGGAGAGTTGATCTGTCCTTTTCCAACCTCAATTGGGTAAAGCTACAAAATGCTGACCTCTTTAGGACAAATCTGCAAAAAGCTGACCTCCAGAGGGCAAATCTACAAGAAGCTGACCTCTATGGAGCAAATCTGCAAAATGCTAACCTCTTTGGGGCAAATCTGCAAGAAGCTAAACTCCTTATGGCAAAGCTACAAAATGCTGCCCTCCACTGGGCAAATCTGGAAAATTCCAATTTGTCAGGAACTAACCTCACAAATGCTGATTTAGGATGGGCAAGGTTTAATGGAGCAACGGTGAACTCTGCCACAAAATTCATCGACCCGGAGAAGGGTATCAAGAAGATAAAAGCAGAAAGGGAAGCAAACCAGAAAGACGACTATACTGCCGCTTATGAGATATATCTCAAGCTGAAGCTGCTATACCGTGCAAACGGCTTCTACCCCGAGGCGGATAACTTCCTCTACCGAGAGCTTGTCTGCAGGCGAAAGGCAAAACGACAAAAAATCTCGGTAGCGACAGACTGGCTATTCGACAATCTGTTCGCTTATGCCCTCAAACCGCTCGTTGTTCTACGCACTGCAGTAGTTGGAATCGTGGCTTTTGCTCTTGCATTCGCGAATTGCCCGCTTTTGTCAGGGCATATATTCTTTCACACAGGAAAAGATATTTTTACCCTCGCCGAAATCGGTTTTCTTCCCCGCCTGTGGAAATCTTTTTACTTCTCTGTTGTCACCTTCAGCACATTAGGCTATGGTGATATGTTCCCGTGCGGCTGGGCACAGTTCGTCGTAATACTCGAAGCACTATTCGGTCTGATTGCGATGGGCATCTTTGTCGTTTCGCTCGCACGCAGGATGATGAGCGCTTAGAGCCTCCTCCTCGATGCCATCAAAAGGATATTCCTCAGTGTGTCCACTCCCCTCGCCGACATCCAGTGCGATGTGAACCTGT
>JAGGUN010000015.1 GCA_021158465.1 bacterium | reverse complement strand
TGTCTACCTCGTCAAGACCGATTCGCTGGGCTATGTCGACACGGCAGCAATCGAGGAGGACATTTCGCATAAGCCCAGGGAAGTAGCAATCTCTGCCTATCCGAACCCGTTCAATTCATCCTGCTGTATCACCGTGCCTGGGGGAGCAAAATTAGAAATATACGACTTGCGTGGGAGATTGGTGTATAAAATGCCCACAAGCTTGCCACAGGCAACCTCCTACGAAATAATCTGGCAACCCGACAAACCGCTCGCCTCCGGCGTCTATCTCATCCGAGCAATGACCAGAAACGGCAGGATGATGACAAAGAAACTGGTTTTGCTGAAATGACAGTCTCTGGCATTCCACTAAAAGAAAAATAGTATCGATACGGCAAGCATCCCTGTTAGTGCAAAGAGTGAGTTCCCTGCGCCGAGGATTGGCAGAACAAGCACACCGAAGAACAGCGAGCCGATAGCGGAGCCGATGAGGTCGAAGCCATACAACCTGCCGAATGCTGTCATTCCGAGACCTGAGAAATACTCCGCCGACGAGACGAAGACCCCTCCAACGGGGATGGCAAACGCAATTATCAGCACCAGATACACAAGAACGGAGAGGAATGTCGGTGGGAGGGCGATAAGAACAGGGAGAGAAAGCCTTGCCAGGACGAGGATGATGGTTGCCAGGACGAGTGAAAGCAATACGCCGTGGAGTTTCAGCCCGAGCTTTGTGAAAAGCCTGTTCCCGATAACGAGCCCGACCATAAACCCGGATGAGAGCAGTCCCACAAGCCAATAGAGTGAGCCGAAACTCGACTGAAAGAGATATAGCAGCAATAGCTCGAATGAGATCCCTGATAGCCCGAGCAGAAAGATTGCCCAGAAGGCTCGGAAATCCTTGCCTGATATGATCCTGCCGAGGATAAGCGCAAGAATGGACAGGAGGATAAGTCCGGCTATGAGTGTGTTCGGGCGAAGCCTGACGGCAGGACGGAGTATCGCACCGCCCGAGAGACGCTCCCACTTGAGTATCCCGAAAAGATACGCAACAGGGGCTGCAATGCTATTTATCGGTGAAGGCACAATGAGATCTTTTACCTCAGCAATCCTCGTTCTGTCGAGGATGTAGTCGATACCCGCTGCACTGAAGAACCTTGTTCTACCATCGATGCGGTGGAAGTTCTCGCGAACCCTGGAAACGAGACCATCGACATCCACCTCCTCCGGGAAACACAGGAAGATATATGTCGAAAAGTATGGGACAATGATAACCGATGGGAAAACACTGCTTGCCGTTTTGTGTATGGATGAGAGCAAAAACTTCTCCTCGTTGGTCAGGTAGTTTTCGGAGAATGTAAGCGCAAACTCGAATGTTCCTCCTCTCCTCAAGTGCTTGTGGACGATGCTGAAGAACTCCCTCGTGAAGAACCTGTTGACCTCGCCTGTTGTCGGGTTGGAGGCGAAGAGGAGGACAATGTCGAATCTATCGTTCGAGCGTTTAAGCCCGTAAAATCCATCCTTGAAAATGACCCTTTCCTGCTTGATGGTGAAGAAACCGCTTCCGAACCTGACGAGCCCCTTGTCCTGCTCGTAGATTATGTATCGTTCGGGATGATACTTCTCCAGCTCTGCTGGGACCCCGGAGAATAGCCCTCCTATCTGGCAGATGGAATTCACATTTCGAGCGGACAGTCCGGCAAGATGAGCGAGAACCTCGGGAGCTGTCTTGTCCGTCGAGACAGAGACGAACCTGCCGTTTTCATAGAGTGAATACTCGCCACTCTGATTAAGGACTGTCACCTTGCCGTATCTTGTCTCGCTGACAGCGATATCATATCCACGCCAGTAGATCTTGTCGAGTGAAACGCTCAGTTTCCCTGCGAACGGGGAGAATAGAAGCAAAAGCACGGCAAGTACTGTATGCCATCTCTCGAGTTTTCCAAGAATGATGAGCAAAAGTATAGAGACCGCTCCGAGCAGTGCCACCTGTGAGAATGCAGGAATGACCCCGGATAGAACGAGCGATAAACCCCCTCCGACAAGTGAGCCGACAGCGTCGAAAAGATAGACCCGCGCAGGGCTTATCCTCCTGTGAGAGAAAATAGATGCGATGAGCATTCCATCTATGAATGAGATGGGAAATGAGACGAGAAGGATGACAAGGATCACACTCGATAACGGGAATATCTGTCCGATGCCAGGTGAAAAGATTATCACAAGTAATTTGAAATATGGAATAGAGAGAAGAAAGATGAACAAAAGGAGAAGAAACAGTAATTTGGTTTTCTTTCCCTTGTATAGAATGCTCCCGAGCCCGCTCGAAAGCAGCCACAATCCGTAGAGCATTCCGAGGATGAGCTCATTGGTGAAGAAGAAGGCAAACATCTCGCGGAAGAGTGCGACCTGAACGAAGAGCGACAGCACCCCAGCAATGAATGCTATCCAGTACATAATTTCTCCCGGCAGATAAGCTCGCCCGAGGATGTGATTTCTTCCGGAATAACACCGATGATTTTGCCCCTTATATTTTCCTCAGACCTTGTCTTACAGATGATATAATTTTTTGAGTGTCCTTCCCAGAAGCTTCTTCTTTTTCGCTCGAAGAGGACCTCCTGTGGGATAGCTATCCTTTTTCTTGCCGCCTCGAGTCGCTTTCTTATCGCAAGCTCCGATAGAGCCTTTGCACGCATCGACTTTATCCCTTCTGGGACCCTGTCTGGGAGGGTCGATGCAACCGTTCCTTTCCTCTCCGAAAAACGGAATATATGAAGGTATGTGAACGGGAGAGCCTCGATAAGGTTGTATGTCTCCTCGAAATCCCTCTCCGTCTCCGATGGGAAGCCAACGATAACATC